>NC_006156.1:0-904246 GCF_000196215.1 Borreliella bavariensis PBi
ATAAATTAACTACTTCTCGATGGGAATTCCCTAAAGAAAATATAATTAAAAAAAAAATGAAAATAGGTATAATTTACCATAATTATATAAATCCTATCTTTTATAATGAAAACTATAAATATATTGCCTTTATCGGGATATTAACAGCTTATAATGAATGGATTGAAATACAGTTCAGTCCCATAAATTTTTTTACTATCCCAATAAATCAAGATTTTGTTTCAAATGCTTATTTTAATTTAGCTTTCACTATTTACATTGTTAAATATTCAATTTTAGCCGATACACTTACTATAAAATTCTTTATTGGAACCCAAGTCGATTTAACTCTAAGAACTAGTATATTTATAGGAAAAACAACTAATGCATTTCTCTATCCAATCCTTCCCCTAATTACCTTAAAATTTGAAATTGATTTCATACCTAATAACTATAGCATTTACTATAAATTATCAACTTCTTTTAAAGAATTTATTCTTTTGGATCTAGGAATTTCTATATTTATACCATAAAAAATTTTAAACATTTTTCTTCTTTTTGAAATATTTTAACAAAAGACTATCCAATTGTCTAAATATAAAAAATAATAAACTGACAAAGACTAAAAACAAATTTTTAAGCAATTTTACTAAGGAATAAGAACTATATTTATACCTGAACTTAAAGACTTTTTAATAGCATTTTCAATATTAGAAAAACTTCTTGTAATTGCTCCCATATTATAAGAATCTGTTATCATAATACTAGTAATATTTAAATTTTCTCTTATAATATTAACAATACTTTTAGACATGCTAGTTATATCTTTAGAAATTTTAGGAACATTTGCATGGCCAATCATGATAAATTTAGAAGTCTTGCCAAAAACAAACGGCACAAAATTATTTAACATTAAAAAGCTTTTACTATAAGGTAAAAAAGCCAAATATTTATGTGTATCTGTGGTTATTCCCCCTAATCCTGGAAAATGCTTAATTGCCGAAAATACTCCATGATTCTGCATGCCATCAATAAAAGCTTCTACCATAAGCCCAATATTATAAGCAGAATATCCCCCAAATGTTCTATTTAGTAAAGGGGTATGTGGTATAAATTTTATGTCGGCAACTGGAGCCATATTTAAATTAATACCCAACCTACGCAATTGTTTAGCAAGAACTTCACCAATTTTATAAATAAGATGCAAATCTTTGACATTCCCTACATACTCCATAGCCGGAAAATTATAAACTCCCATTTTTTTATTTTCACTAGCTCTACTAACTATCCCTCCCTCTTCATCAATAGCAATAAAAATATCATGTCCAATATGACTTTTTATTGCGCTAATCAATCCTTTTGTTTGCTCAGCATCTTTTAAATTTTCTCTAAATAAAATTATACCAATCGGATTAATCTTTTTTATTCTATTAATATCATCGGCATTAAGTCCTTGAACATTTTTAAAATTTGTTAAATTTCTAATTCCAATAAATAATCTTCTATCTTTTAAAATAGTTTGAAAATCAAATTCACCTAAAAACCTAATTAAATCTACAAGATCTGATTTATCCTTATTAAAATATTCATAATCTATTTCTGGCAAAGATTCTATCGCAAATAAATTTAAACAAAAAAAGATAAAAGATAAAGCTTTTAAAAAGCCCATCTACAACACCCATTAAGCAATCCATAATCTTTTGATAACAAAGTAGAAAGAGAACAATACAAATCTTTAGTAGCATTAGAATTACCAACTCTCTTTCTACAACAATATTTGTACCTATCTTCAAGATAATTACTATTAAGCAACATGTCGATAAATAACTTCGCAGGAAGGAATCTTTTACTTCTGTCAACCGTTAAAATCAATGGATTTTCCATTAATTTTAATACTTCCCACGTTATTTGCTCAACCGAAATATATTTACCAACTTCTTTATCTTGCTCTATAATTCTAATGGGCATTTTTTCTATTATTTTATCAATGTTTTTTATCAAATATTCTAAATTAAAAAGCCCGGTAGCGCAATTAAATAACAGCTTATTACCCTTATTCTCAAACTCTTGTATAATTTCTGAAGAAATACCTCCACCAATATCAACACAAGTTAAACGATTCTCACTATTTACTGCCAATACCCCTCCCTTAAAATCTGTCTTACTTTTAAAACTAAATTCAAATCCAGAAGAACAATTCGTTAAAGCCATTATAGCAAGTGCTTTAAAATTAATTGTAAAGCCCATATTATCAACATTACCAATGTATACGAATCTTTTTCCAGATTCATAAAGCTGTAAATAAAAATCTTTTAAAATTTTAAAATTTTGACCATGACCAGCAGGGCAAGCTAAAATAGAATAATCATTTTTATTATCCTTGAAAGTAAAATATTGATACTTAGAACCATTCAGTTTTTCATAACAATAAATTAAAGGTTGAATAGCTGTAAGAATATCTTCTTTTTTCAAATTGCAAAAATTTACACTTTTAATCAAATTATCTGCAAATAAATGCTCCAAAAATTTTGAAATAAATTCATCCGTTTTGCAACTAGTCATTTGAAATATTGAAGGCTTAATCATTCTACCATAAAAAGATTCATATTTTTTGGCAACCATTAAAAGGTGTCTGATTTTCAAAGCAAAAAATGAAAATCCCAAACTGCCGTCTTTATTAATATAAGCTGGGGTCATACCCTTTGGTAATTCTCCAAATTTTTCTTTAAATTCAAGTATTTTAGATTCATATAGAATATATAAATCCTTATTCAACTCCCTATTTTTAGCTAAATCAAAATAACTTGTTGCAGAGCCCCCATTTAAGATTCCAAAAGAAAGATATGGGAAAAGAATTAGTCCCAAATTTTCAAGATCGCAAGAAGAAAAAATATAGCAATCACCTTCTTCTGAATGCAAAAATTTAGAAAAATCATAAAAATATTTTTTTAAATTGTCTTCAACCAAATTTTTGTTAAGCTTAAACTTTAAAATTTTATCTGAAATATTAAAAATATTTTCATGACTATCACAAGGAAAATATTTGATGGATTCAAAATTATTAATTCCTATCTCACCAGAATTAAGTTTTTCGAGTATCATTTCAGAAAAAATTTTATCAACTTTAACATTCATCAATAAAAACTAAAACCCTTAAAGATAAAGCTTATTAATATAAGCAAAAAAACAAATTTTCAAGTATAATGGTATAAGTGACATATTATTGATTATTATAGCAATAATATGACTAGAATATCAATGAGAAGAAATTTAAATGCTTAAACAATATTCACTTAACATGAAGAATTTTAAAAAAGCTTTTGATGAGATGATATTTTCTGCTTCGGGATTTAGAAAAATTTTTGCCAAATCAAAAGATGAAGATTCAACAGAAAATGAAATAGCCAATGAAGATAAAGTACTAATAGCACTAATATTCTTCACAATATCAAATTATTTTAAAATTGAATCCAGACCCTATATTGGATTAGGATTAGATTCAAGACCAACTGGTAACATTATTGCAGAAATAACAATAAAAATATTAATAACAAGCAAAGAAAAGATTAAGTTTTTTGGCATACTTCCAATAACTGAAATTTTAGCTTGTACAAAAAACAGCAAAGATTCAAAAGGCTTCATTTATATCTCTGCAAGCCATAATCCAGCAGGTTACAATGGAATAAAAATAGGGTTAAACGATGGTGGCGTACTAAATTCTGCAAAAACTCAGGAAATAATAAAACAAATTAAAAATAATAGCCAAAATGAAAATTTAATAAAGCATTTAATTAATACCCTGAACAAATTTGATGAAGATAAATCACATTTAGAATATTATAAAAAAACAATAAAATTAGAAAAAGAAAATAAAAACCAATCTTACGAAGTCTATAAATCATTAATACATGAAATAGCGTATGAAAACGATATTAACAATAAAAATATCGAAATTTTAAAGAAAAGAATACTAAAAAATCCAATTGGAATAATAGCAGAAATGAATGGAAGCTCTAGAATCAATTCAATAGATAAAGAATTGATAGAATCTTTGGGATTGAAAATAGAATTACATAATGACAAAATGGGCATTTTTAAGCACAATATTATTCCTGAAGGAAAATCTTTAAATGAATGTAAAAAGCTACTACAAAAAAAATATATAAAAGACAATTCTTTTGAGCTGGGCTATGTACCGGATTGTGATGGAGATAGAGGTAATCTGGTGTTTATAGACAAAGTCACAAACACTCCAAGCATTATCGAAGCACAAAAAATATTTGCACTTGTAGTAATTTCAGAGCTTAGCTATCTTTATTATACAGGAATAAAAAATAACATAGCAATAGTAACCAATGATGCAACATCTCTAAATATTGAAAAAATTGCAAATTTTTTCAACGCCAAAGTTTATAGAGTAGAAGTTGGAGAAGCAAATCTAACAGAAATGGCAGATGATTTAAGAGCCCAGGGATTTACTGTAAAAATCTCAGGAGAGGGATCAAATGGGGGTTGCATAATATATCCTTCAAGAGTAAGAGACCCAATTACCACTCTGCTTAGTATCGTAAAATTATTAAAAATGAAAGAACTTTACCAAATATGGTGCAAATTGTCTAAAAACTACTATAAAGAAAAATACAGCTTAAAAGATATTTTAAATACAACAAATTTTTATAGCAATGTAATAGTATCATCCAAGAAAGCCAATTTAACAAATCTCAAAATAGAAAACCAAGAAATTTTAAAAAGCAATTACGAAAATCTATTGATTAAAGAGATAAAAAGCAACAAATTATTTCAAGAATTATCAATAGTTGATTATGAAATCATTAACTACGAAGGCAAAATACAATCTAAGATTAGAACAGGAGATGCCTCGGGAGGATTAAAGGTATTATTAAAAACTAATAAAGAAATCGTTGCAACCTTATGGATGAGAATCTCAAAAACAGAACCAGTAACAAGGGTGCTTAGCGAGGTTATTTATACAAAAAGAAATGCTTTGTTTAAGCTACTAGAATTTAATAAAAGATTAATAAAAAAGGCAAATCTACTATAATAATTAATATTGTTTGATTTAAATAATAAGTTGATCACAGCTATAAGTCTATCATAAAATTAATAATTTTCATTCTTCATTTTTTTATTTTTCAACACTATATTTTATTCCATTCCAAGTTTTTGAAAGTCCTACTAAATCTTTAACCTCTTTTACTACTTTATTTGCAATAAACCTTGTCTTGCTTGTACCATCAAAAATAATTTCATCAATGTAATCTTTTTTTTGGGCTTCATAAAAACTTCTTTTATCCCTGATTGGCTTTAAAAAGCTATTCAAAGCTAAAAACAATTTCTTCTTAACCTCAACATCACCTACTTTTCCCTTCTTATACCTACTTTTAAGATCTTCAACTTCTTCATGATTACTATTAAAAATACTGTGATAAATAAAAACAGGATTGCCTTCAACATTACCAGGAATATCTGCCCTTATTCTATTTGGATCTGTATACATAGACATAATTTTTTTTTCTAACAAATTTTCATCATCTTTTAAAAAAATTGCATTATCAAGACTCTTGCTCATTTTATTTTTACCACAAATACCCACCAAAGGACGAGAATCTGTAAAAACAGATTCGGGTATTGGGAAGAAATTATTTTCGTACAAATGATTAAACCTTCTTGCAAGTTCTCTTGCAAATTCAATATGAGATTCATTATCACGCCCAACGGGAACTAAATTCGCCTTTGCCATTAAAATATCTGCACTCATAAGAACAGGATATCCCAAAAGACCATAAGGAATCTCTTTGAGTCCAGCCGCAATGCTCATATCCTTTATACTTGGAATCCTTTGCAAACGCGCAACAGTAACAATCATTGAAAACATTAAATAAAGCTCAAAGAGTTCGGGTATGGCTGATTGCAAATATATACTAACCTTATTAGGATTAATACCGCAAGCAAGATAATCTAAGACCATTTCTCTAACATTAAAAGGTATTGTATTAATACTTTTTAAATCGGGTTTTGTAGTCAAAGTATGCAAATCGGCTATAATAAAATACGTTTCATACTCTTCTTGAAATTTTAGTCGATTTACTACAGATCCCACATAGTGTCCTAAATGAAGAGCGCCAGTAGGTCTATCTCCCGTAAGCATAACCTTTCTTTTCAAAATCAAATCTCCTTATCTTTGCCTGAAACATGACTAATATTGCTTAAAATCTCAGAACCACCTAAAAATACGGAAAAAGACTTTAACCAACTTACATTATCAACTATTACCTTTACAATCACAGTAAAAGGATAGGCTATTAAAAGGCCCACAATGCCCCAAAGCCATCCCCAAAAAAACAAAAAACATAAGAGCAAAAATGGTGAGATATCAAGTCTTTTCCCCTGCATTTTTGGCTCAAGAATATTTCCAATCAACATTTGAACGGAAGTATTGTATATAAAAATATAAAGCACTATGTTTAAATTTGGATAAAATTGAATTAAAGATGTTATTACAATAAAAAACACAGCTAATATAGATCCAATGCTAGGAATAAAATTGAAAACAAAGGTAAGAACTGCCCAAACAAGAGGAAAGTCTTGTCCAAACAAAGTTAATCCAATAAACACTAAAATACCTGTTAAACAGCTCATAAGAATTTTTATGCCCAAATATTTGCCAATTTGATTATTAATCGTATCTAGAGCCCCAATAAATCTAGTAGATACTCGCTTTTTAAAAACTTTATCAAGTTTCATTCCAAAAACATGGATTTCTGAAAGCAAAAAATACAACAACAAAAAAACCACTACTAAACTACTTGTAAATCCAATAATCTCATTAGAAGCTCTTGTTAAAAAAGGATAAATGTAGCCAGAAAAATTCATATCATTAATAACAGAGCTATCAACTTTATAGCGACTAAGCACATCTTTCATAATAAATGCCAATTGATTTTGATAATAGGGTAATTGTCTCATTAAAACAGTAACACTGTAATAAACAAAAATAAAAATCAAATAAGAAAAAGAAAATAATAAAAAAAATATAATAAAAACTATTAAAAATTTTGGAACTTTAAATCGTGCTAAAAAAGTATAAACGGGATAAACTAAAAATCCCAACACTATGGAAATAGCCAAAGGTTTAAATACGGCTTCTGCTATTTTAAAAGCCCCAATAAATATTAAAACTATGACAATAAAATAAAAAACAGATTCTACTCTCCAAGGCCTTAACCCTTGATTTGTATTTAAATCTTTAAACATATTCCCTCTTTTCGTTTTTTACTGCTTTTATCAACTAAAGGAAAATAAATCAATCAATTACAGCTCAAACAAATTTTTTCCATTATCCAATTATACAGTTTAGTGCCCTTACTGTAATTAGCCTCAGCAAAATCTCCAACTCTATTCTCATAAAACAATTTTTTTGCATTCTTATCATTTCCATGATACACTGTCAAGGTATTTTTACAATGATTCAAAATATTATTTAAGATTTCAAATGCCGGAATATCATTAAATCCATCTGCAATGTAAAATATATTTTTAAAAGGAATTTCTCTTTTACTCTTTGGAACTCTATCATTAATCTTCTCATAAGAACCTTTATTAATTTCAAAAATAACTCTGGTTTTTATTGTATGATCTACAAAGTAACAAACACTGCTTAAAACTTTATTTTTAGAAAATTTTTCATCTCTAAGTTCATAAAAAGGCATCAAATAAGAGTCTATAAACTCACATGCCCACACTTTGCTCAAATAAGGCGCAATTTTGCTTCCCAAAATCATTTGTCTAAACCCGCTTGAAACAATATAAATTTTAATCTGCGAATTATTATTTTCCAACTTCTTATTTATTTTAGATATCTCATCAAATAAATCAATAACCCCTTCAAAAAATCTTAACTTAGCACCTAAATTAAATAACGCTCTATTATCCAGACTTTTAAAAAACCCCTCTCTTACATAGGTTAGAAAATGGGATAAATATATCATTTCATTAGAAATTATATTATAACCGTTTTGCTTATAAACATGCTCTAAGCTTTCAACTTCTTTCCAAAAGGAACAAGAATCAACACAATACTCATCAAAAAGCACTTGCTGCATATTACCATAAATAAGAGTATTGTCAAAATCAAATATTAAAGCTATAATATTTTCTCTTTCATTCATAAATTCAAAAACAATTTAATTTAATTATAAACTGTGCTTATTTATATATTTTATATTATACTAATATAGGTTAATAAGTACAGCATTTTAACATTGAGTAGAAAATTTATGATAGACATAAATGATTTAAATCATATAAAAGATACTTTTTCAAGAATTTTAGATCTAAGCTTAATTAGCATCCTGGTGTACTACATATATAAAAATGTAATCAATTCTTATTCTACAAATCTACTAAAAGGAATGTTGATCATCACCTCTATAGGAATTATCTCATATTATTTAAATCTCTATACCATTGGTTGGCTGTTAAATTATATAGCTAATATACTACCAATAACAATAGTCATACTTTTTAATCAAGAAATAAAAAAAATAATAATGAAAATTGGAAATTTCAATTTAGCTTTTAAGCTTTCAAATAAAAAAGAAGAAACTTTAAAAGTTATTTCTGAAATCCTAAAAGCAGTTAAACACCTGTCTGAAAACAAATCTGGCAGCCTAATATGCATTGAAAAAAAAATACAGCTGGAGCAAATAATAAACAAAGGAACTAAAATTGATGCACTAATATCTAGTGAGCTACTAATATCACTATTTGAGCGCGAAACTCCTCTTCACGACGGAGCCGTAATAATTAGTAAAAATAAATTAAAATATGCAGGCTCATTTTTACCATTATCTAATGTTGATTCTATTAGTAAAGCATTTGGAACAAGGCATAGAGCAGGACTTGGAATTTCTGAAAATTCTGATGCAATAACAATAATAACCTCCGAAGAGACCGGGTCTATTTCTATTACAGTCAATGCGAAATTGGAATACAATTTAAACTTAAATGAAATTAGAAATAAATTGAATCTCGAACTAATAGAGTAAATAAATGAAAATAAGCAAAAAAATAACAAATATAATAAAGTTACTATTTGATGATTGGCAAAATAAAGCTATTGCCATTTTAATAGCTATTCTAATGTTTGTAGCGTTTAATTTCAATAAAATAGAATCAATAACAACTGAGAAAGAATTCAAAATAATCTTGAATGATCAAATAGCTCTTGGGAAAGTTCCCGACTTTAGCAAAGTAAAGATTACAATAAAAGTCAACAAAGATGACTTAAAATATCTTGATCTTAATAAAATAATATTATTTATTGAAGCATCAAAAATAAAGATTCCTGGAAAATATAAACTACCAATAAAAATAAAAAATCTTAACTCAATACACATTGCAGAATATAAACTTTCAAAAACAAATGTATTGCTAAATCTTGATAACAAAATCTCTAAATCAGTTAAAATAGAGCCCAAGTTTAAACTTATAGAAAAAGATAGTAAGGGAGAATATTTTATTGCAAAATACAATATATTACCTGAAAATTTATTAGTATATGGACCCGAACAAGAACTCAAAAAAATAAACACTATTCAAACCAACGTAAAAGAGTTTGATACAAGAACATTATTTGTATCAGATTATCTTGAAGTAGTTCCCCCAAATCCCCTAGTTATGCTTGAAAAAAGTCATGTTGTGATCAATATTTATTTAAACAAAAAATATTCAAACACAACAATAAAATCTCCTAACCTTATTTTTAATAACCTAAAAAATGGTCTTGCGATTAAAGACATAGAAAAAATAATAAACTCAGAAAACAAAATGTTTGTAAAAATAAAAACAAGGCTTTCTGAAAAACAAATTAAAACCCATATAAACAATCAAAACATAGGCCTTGCTTTTGATTTATCAAGTATAAAAACTCCCGGAATTTACAACATTACCACAAATATAATTCTTAAAGAAAATATCAATGAAACAGAAATATATGATTATGAACCAAAAAAAATAAAACTAGAAATAATCGAAAGCTCGGAGATCAAACCATGAAGTCAATAGGATGTGATATAATAAAAGTTGGAAGATTCAAAAATTTTTTAGAAAATAAAAAAAAATTAGAGAGATTCTTTACACATAAAGAAATTGAAAATTTTAAATTAAAAGGGGGAAGTGTCATAGAAAGTTTAGCTGGAAAATTTGCAGCTAAAGAATCTTTAATTAAAGCATTAAGTCCACTGTTGCAACATAAAATACATTATGGTCTTAAAGATATTGAGGTAATAAAATCTTTAAAAGGAAATGCAAAGTTTTATTTACATAATGAAATTGAAAAATTTGCAATTAAAATGAATTTAAAGATATACCTAACAATATCCCATGAAAAGGAGTACGCTATTGCATTTGTAATGGTAGAAAATTAATTCATGAAAAAAATATCTTATTTTACAAAAGAAAAAATTGAATGCCCTGTATGCTCTTTTAAATTTCAAAAAGAAGAGCTTTTGACTGGAAGTAGCAGATTAATAGCTGGTGAGTTGAAAATTGATCTAAAAAGAGAATATATAAAAAACAACAAATATGGCAATATTTATCCTAGAATATATTCTATAACAGTATGTCCAAAATGCTACTTTGCAACATTTCCAAGCGAATTTAATTCAATCCCTAAAAACAAAAAAGAAATTTTGCAAAATAAAAAATCCGAAAGAAAAAAAATAAATGCTATTTTTGATGACATGATTAACTTCAGCAAATCTAGAACATTAAAAGAGGGAGCTGCAAGTTACATTCTTGCTATGCTATGTTATGAACATCTTGAAAAGAATCATAATCCCACTTTAAATCAAGCAAAATCAGCAATAAGAGCCGCTTGGACATTTGAAGACCTTGAAAAAGAAGAGCCGAACAAAAACTATAATTATCTTCAAAAAATATTTTATCACAAAGCTGCATATCTTTATAAACTAGTTATTGAAAAAGACAAAGACAATTCAGAACCTGTTAGCGCATCAACCATATTTGGTCCAGATACAGATAAAAATTATGGCTATGACAGTGTTCTCTACTTATCAGGTCTTCTAGAATACTTTTATGGAAATAAGGATAATAAGGAATACAGATACAAACAATTAAACGATATAAAAACCACTCTCTCTAAAATAGCAGGAATGGGCAAATCTTCAAAAGAAAAGCCTTCAATACTTTTAGATAAAATCAAAGAAGTATACTTTAAAATATCAAAGGAAATGAAAAATCTTAAATAAATGAAAAAAATATTAGCTGAAATCACTTATGACGGATCCATATACCATGGATTTCAAATACAACCAACAAAGCCTACTATTCAAGGAGAAATCGAAAAAGCTCTAATGAAAATCAACAAAAAAAAAGTAAAGATTCATTCATCTGGTAGAACAGATAAAGGAGTTCATGCAAAAAAACAAATAATAACTTTTGATATTAACATCAATATTCAGCTAAACAATCTAAAAAAAGCTTTAAATGCAATATTATTAAAGAATAGTATAAAAATACTAAAACTCAAGTATATGAAAAATTCATTTCATCCACGTTTTAACGCCCAAAAAAGAAAATACAGCTACCGTATATTAAATAGTAATAACTACTATCCCTGGGAAGGCTATCAAGCTCACTATGTAAATAAAAAACTAAACATTAGCAATTTAAACCAAATGGCTAAAATATTAATTGGAAACCATGATTTTACCACATTTTCATGCATAAAAGATAAAAGCAAATCCAAATTTAGGCATATCTATTTGGCCAAATTTAAAAAAAGAGGGAAATATATTATTTTTGAAATAATAGGATCTTCTTTTTTGTGGAAAATGGTAAGATCAATAATAGGCACAATGCTGGATATCGAAATAAAAAATGAATCAATTTCTACTTTTGAAACAATACTAAAATCAAAAAATAGAAACCTTGCAAGAACAACTGCGCCCGCAAATGCTTTATTTTTAGACAAAGTTTACTATGAGTAACAATATTTTAACTAAAAAACTTTTTCTACTTAAAATTTTGACAAATAATATCGAAGGCAAAATTACAGAAAATTTTGAAAAAATAAATAATGAGATTAAACAAAAAATAGAAAAAGTTAAAATTTATCAAAAAAATGAAAATAGCGAAGCAACTACAGAAATATCTACAAAAAACAAAAATTTAACAAACTTACTATCAAATAGTAGCTTACAAAAAAAAAGTATCAATGATTATATCATAATATATGTAAACAAAAACTATCTCGACGAACCTTCAAGGGATATTATAGTAAAATGGTGCAAAAGCATAAACATGCACAATTATAAAATAATAGATACTATTGAATCACTTAACTTAGAAATCAGCAACAAAAACCTTAAAGCAATTTTATCTTGCGAAGAAATAGATTTTTTCTTAAATCAACCGCTAAGAATTCAAATTGTAAGAGGAATAGAACTAAGATTTAAAGGCATTCCATTGGTTTTTACATACCTTCCTACAAATCAAATAAAAAATCCAGAATTAAAAAAAGAAATATGGCAGGATTTAAAAATAATCAAAGGCATAATAAAATATGGATGAACATTATCATTCAACTTATTACTATGAAATTGCAATAAATATTCCTTTAAATAAACTTTTTATTTACAGGTCTAACTTGAATCTAGAAATTGGAATAAGAGTAATGGTTAATTTTAATGGCTCCAATAAAATTGGAATAATTACTAAAAAATATCCTAAAAGCGAATTCAAAGAAAAATTTGAATTCAAAATAAAAGAAATTATTAAAATAATAGATAAAACTAAAATAATAACAGAACATAACATTGATTTAGCACATTGGATTAGTAGAAAAACATTTTCGGGATTTGGAGAAACTTTATTCTTTGGGTTGCCCAAAAATTCAAAATCTGAAAAAAATCAAACATTGCCTTCAATAAATGAGTATCCGGATCATAAAAAGCACCTGCAACTAAACAACGAACAACAAAATATTTACAAAGAAATTATTGGGTCAGAAAAAAATAATGTTTTTTACCTTTTTGGAATACCTGGATCTGGAAAAACTGAAATATTTATCAAATTGTGTGAATACTACTTAACACTAGAACAACAAGTACTCTTCTTGATTCCTGAAATATCATTAGGATATCAAATAATAAAAAGAATAAAATATGCATTAAATATGCATCATAAAATTTATGAATATAACTCTAAAGTTTCAAATTCTAATAAAAATTTAATATGGAATAAAGTCAAAAATGGAGAAAGTCTGATTGTTGTTGGCATTAAAAGTGTACTAATGCTGCCTTTTACTAAATTAAAATTAATAATTATGGACGAAGAACACGAAACTACATACAAATCTGAAAATATTCCAAGATTTCACTCAAGACACATATCATTTTTTTTGCAAAAAAAATTTAATGCTAAATTCATAATGGGAAGTGCAACACCTTCTCTTGAAGCATACCACGCAATGAAACATAACCAAATAAAAAAAATAATAATGCAAAATAAATTCTTTCAAAGCAAAATAGAAGATATAAAAATAATAAACATGAAAAAAGAACCTAGCACAATTTCATCAGAACTATTATACAGCATACAAAAAAGTTTAAATAAAAAAAGACAATCTTTAATTTTCATTAATAAAAGAGGATATTTGAAAAATCTTGAATGCAACGAATGCGGACATACAATTTATTGTCCAAATTGCTCATTTAGTCTGATTTACCACAAAAAAGAAAACAAACTTTTATGCCACTATTGTAGTTATAAAACAAAAACAGCAAGTAATTGCCCTCAATGCGAATCAAAAGACATTAAATACAAAACTTATGGAATTCAACTTGTTGAAAAAGAATTAAAAAAATTTTTGCCAAATGCAAAAATTGCAAGAATAGATTCCGATATTACAAAAATAGAAAATATAGATTCAATAATTAAGTTCGAAAACAAAGAAATAGACATACTTATCGGAACACAAATCATTGCAAAAGGATTCAATTTTAAAAATATAAAAACACTAGGTATAATAAACGCAGATATTGGAATAGGATTGCCTGATTTTAGAAGTAGCGAAAGAATTTTTACAACACTCTCGCAGATTATGGGAAGAGCCGCAAGATTTAAAGATGATAACACAATTATAATACAAACAAAAAATCCTAATTATTATGCCATAAAATGTGCTTATAAGAACCAATATGAAGAATTTTACGAGCAAGAGCTAGATATAAGAAAAAAATTAAACTATCCTCCGTTTAACAAAATTATTAGAATAATATTTAGAAGCAAAAATGAAGAATCTGCTAAACAAAAATGTTGGGAATTCTTTGAAAAATCTAAAGAATTTTTGCAAGAAGGAATTGAGCACTTAGGCCCATCAGAAGCTATTATGAAAAAAATATCTAAAAATTATAGATACAATATAATATACTTGTCAAAATCCTATGGCTTACTTGAAAAACTAGTCAACAAGACAAGAGAAAAGGTAAAACTAACAAATACTGTTTACATTGAAATAGATTATTATCCAATATCATTAATTTAGACAAAATCTAGACCTTCTTTACTTAAAGACTTAAGAAACGTTGAAAGCACATAAAGAGCTTTATCATTGTGACCTCCTTCGGGAATAATAAGATCAGCATATTCTTTGGTAGGCTCAATAAATCTATAATAACCCCATCTAGTGGTATTTAAATACTGATCAATAACCGACTCTAAAGTACGTCCCCTTTTGGAAATATCTCTCTTTAAACGCCTAATAAATCTAATATCATTTGGAGTGTCAATATATATTTTAAGATCTATTAAATTTCTTACTCTCTCTTCAACAAAAATCATAATACCTTCAACAATAATAACAGGGGTAGGAACAACCATAACCGTTTTAAGTTGTCTTTTATGATTAATAAAGTCATACAGAGGCATATCTATTGGGCTATTTTTTTTTAAATTTTTCAGATGCTCATAAAATAAATTATTATCAAAAGCATCTGGATGATCAAAATTCACCTTAGAAAACTCATATTCATAATCACCTACACTCTTATAATAATTATCTTGAGAAATAAGGACAAACTCTGGAATAAACTCACTAATCTTGCTTACAACTGTAGTTTTTCCGCTTCCAGAACCACCAGATATCCCAATAATCTTAGCCATCAACTAACTTCTTCTCTTTTAGTTTGTGGCATGTCTTTCAAAGTACCAGCTACAAACACATTCTTAAATCCCATGCTTTTTAAAACTTTTTTAGCCTCGTAAGATTTATTAAAACTTTTGCCATAAACAATTATTTGGGACTCAAAATCTCCCAATTTATCTTTTTTAGCAAATAAATTATTAAAAGGAATGTTGATCGATTTAAAATAATGAGACTTACTATATTCTTTGGGAGATCGAATATCCAAAATTTTTGCTCCATTTTTGATTTTTTCCAACAAAAATAGATTAACCCTTTTCATCCTAAGGATAATAAAAACCCAAATATAAAAAAAAAGCAGAACTATTAATACTATAAATTTTATATAATTCATCGCCATAGTTTTCATGAACATAATATCAAAAAAAATAAAAAAAGGGAATAAAATTGTTTTTTTTGCAAAATTAATATAGAATTCAAATGAATTATTAACGTATAGCTTAAAAGTAACTTTAGAGTTAAGATGAAAAAGAAAAAAAAGATAAGTAGTCGCAGAATTAAAAAAAAACTCAAACTATTATTCATAATAGTAGCAAAAAAAATAAAAACTATAACTAAAAATCCCAAACTAATATTTGACAGCACAATACAAATAACTTTAGGCTCTGCACTAATGGCAATTTCTACAAATGTTTTATATATTCCTCATGGACTTCTTAGTGGAGGAATTGGGGGAATTGCATTAATGCTGCATTACCTGTTAAGCTTCAATTTAGGATGGACAATATTTGCATTAAACATCCCATTATTTCTTATTGGAATAAAATTTCTAAATATAACATTCATTATTCAAAGTTGGATTGCAATGGGATTATATTCTATTGTAATAAACTATTCCCAGTTTTTACAAAATAAAATACATCTTAACGATATGATGCTTGTATCAATACTAGCCGGACTTATTTCTGGACTTGGACTTGGACTAATATTTAAAGGCAAAGGATCTTCAGGGGGATCAGATATAATTGCGATGATCATTAAAGAAAAATATTCAATTAGCATTGGAACAACAAACTTCATAGTTAACTTAGCGGTATTAATACTTGCAACCTTTTTTTTTAATATTGAAATAGCCCTTTATACACTAATAGCATCATTTGTAACATCTATCATGACAGACAAAACAAGTACCGGATTTGGCAATCAAAAGGCAATATTAATCATTTCGGATAAAGGAAAAGAAATTGCTTATCTTCTTACAAATAAGTTAAAATTAGCCGCTACATTAATAGACGGAAAAGGAGCTTGGGCAGGAACAGAAAAAACCATAGTATTTATAGTAGTTCCAATAATGCGTTTGTCAAGAATTAAGTATATATCACAAAAAGTTGATCCAAATTGTTTCATAACTGTTATTAACACTAATGAAATAACTGGGGGCAAAATAATACCTGATTCAATCTCATCAAAACAAGAAATTTCAAATTAAAAATCTTTTAAAAAGAGAACCAAATTATCAATAATCAAATTCAATTCATCGCTCTTGTAAAAATTTGACAAAAAAATAACAAATCTTTTGGGAAATTCAGAAATGAATTTCTTGAAAGAATTTTTTCCAACATCAACTTCAAGCTTATAAGAATGAAGCATTAAAGTTGCTGTTTTAAAACTGCTATCTACTCTACCATAAACCTCATCTCCCAATATTGGAAAATTAAGGTATTTCATATGAACTCTCAATTGATGCGTACGACCGGTCTTAGGTTTTAAAGCTAAAAGAGAATATCCTCTAAAATTGAGCAACAATCTATATTCTGTTAATGCTTTTTTACCCCTATCTTTAGAAACACTAAATTTTTTTCTATTGTATTTATCTCTATCTATAAAAGATTCAATACTTCCAGAAAAACTATTAAAATTGCCCTTAACAATTGCAATGTAGACTTTATTTGTCCTTTTATCTTTAAACTGCTGAGCTAAAAAACTCAAAGTGTTAATGTTTTTTGCACAAATTAGTACACCAGAAGTATCCTTGTCTAATCTATGAACAATTCCAGGTCTAACTTTTTCTTCATTAAAATTAATTTTCAATCTTTTTATATGGTATAAAAGAAAATTCACAACAGTATCATCCCAATGCGATATTCCAGGATGACTTAAAATTCCTTGTGGTTTATTAAGAACAATAATATTAGAATCTTCATAAATTATAGTAATAGGGATATTATTGGGCCTAAGATAATCAATTTGACTACTTTCTTCTTCGTCAAATTCAATCAGTATTTCATCATTCTTTAAAACAGGCTTAGACAATTTTATATTAAAAAATTTTCCATTACTCTTTTTGAACGCTTCTACATTTCTTCTTTTAATTTGACTTCTAGTAAAAACTTCTAAATTATTTGATAAGTAAAGATCCAATCTTAAAGCATTTTCTTTAACAGTAAATTCTTTCTTAAGTCTTATCATATCACTGAAGCAAATAATCAATCAAAGCAATGGTCAATGCAACCATAGCCCCAATGGAAGCTGAAATAATAAATTTTTTATAAATTTCATCTTTTGAAAAACTAGGGCCATTTGAAAAAGGATATGGAACGTAATTTGCATTCATTCCGCTATAAAAATAATATCCTACATCAAAAAAAAACAAGCTTAAAAATAAAACTATTGGAAAAGATCCAATACTAATAGCTGAAAACCTAAACAAATCTTTTGCTGATTTTGACTCAAGATCATTTTCAAGATTTAAAGCTTTATTCTCTTGAATATTTTTATAAAGAAAAGAATCGTCCTTATCAAAAACAGGTATATTATTTTTTTTTTGAGAAGCAAAATTGCCACTGGAAGTTAATTTGTCTTGCAATGGCAAACTTTTAGCAATACTTAACTTTAAATAATTGAAATTCAGTTTAGAATAATCAAGTGAATTTGAATAAACATTCAAAACACTAAAAAACAACAACAAGCTTCCAATAAGCATGAATTTTCTACTTCAATAATTCGAGCTTTAAAGTCTCAGTTATTTCATCAACAATCTCAGAAGAACCAAAATACTGTACAGGACCTGGATATAAATACAAATTATTAAAAGCCCACTTATCACGATTTTCAACAAACTCTTTAAATGGTCTTCCTTCTAAATCAACTAGGGCTTTTTTTATAACAGGCTTTTGCACTCCGTACCTCTCTTCCATGTTCATTAACATTGTTAGGGGCACTCCTCCTGCAATCCAATCCGTTGGTTTTGAATTTAAATTTTTTATACAAGACATATAGCCTGTTAGACCATTTAAAATGAGAATAGCAGCATTATATCCTAAGCTATAGCAATAATCACTATCAAAATTAGAAGGAAAAGCGCTTCTACCTTCATAGCCAAAGAAATGATCAACTGGGATAAAGCTTCCCTTATATTCTCCCCTTTTTTTCATCTCGCTTAATCTTGCTTGAACCATTTCAATAAACAATTTTTCAGTAGGGACTCTTGAAACATTAAAATTCCCATGAGGATCTCTTTCTAAAATTGAATTTACAAGTTCAAATTGAATAAACAAAGGTAAAGACAAATAAACTTTCTTCATATAATCACTAAGCTTGGCAACGAAAACTTCTTTCATTCCTTCAATATTAAGTCCCTTAAACTCTACTATATTTTTATCAAAAATATTGCATAATTCAACCATTAAAGACTTAACTTCTGGAATAAACTCAATTACGCCTTCAGGAACTATAACTATTCCAAAATTATCTCCATTTAAAGATCTCTTTAAAATAACAAACACCATTTCATCAACAATCTCAAATAAAGTTTTCTTTTTAGCCAAAACCTCTTCAGACACAATACAAATGTTTGGATGAGTTTTTAAAGCACATTCCAAAGCAACATGAGAGGCACTCCTGCCCATAAGTTTGACAAAATGCCAATATTTTTTAGTTGACATAGCGTCTCGACATAAATTACCTATCATCTCAGAATAAATTTTTGTAGCAGAATCAAACCCAAATGAAATTTCAATATGATTATTTTTAAGATCAGCATCAATTGTCTTTGGGACTCCAATAACCTGTATATTTTCTCCCTTCTTTTTAAAATACTCTGCAAGAATAGCAGCATTAGTATTCGAATCATCACCACCAATAATAACAATTGCATTAAGATTGTTTTCTTTGGCAACCAATAAGGCTTTATCATAATGCTCTTCTGTTTCTATTTTTGTTCTTCCAGAAGATACAATATCAAAGCCTCCGGTATTTCTATAAGAATTAACCAAACTCTCAGTAAGTTCAATTTTGTCATTCTCTAACAGGCCTAAAGGGCCCCCTTTAAATCCAAAAAGCTTTGAATTTGCATTAAATTTTTTTATTGCATCAAAAATGCCAGATATAACATTATGCCCCCCAGGAGCAGGACCTCCAGAAAGAATAATTCCAATATTTAAAGCTTTTGAAAAAGATAAATTAGAAGACTCACCCTCGGTAAAACTTACAATTGGCAATCCATAAGTATTCTTAAAAAATTCCTTTAAAGCCTGTCTATCTTGAATTGCTTCAGTCTTTTCTCCATAAACCAAGCTAATATTCTTAAAATCTTTTTTTAAAATATTTGGCAATTTAGGAACATACTTTTTCCTTTCTTGCTGAAAAAGAGAAGTATTCATACATTTTCCTCCTAATTAATTAAATTAAATTGAGCGTCTATCACAACTTAAATATTAAAATAATTCATAACTAATATCTATATATGATTTAAAACTAACATCGCATCACCATAAGAAAAAAATTTATAACCTTTATTTATAGCTTCTTCATAAGAGCTAAACACAAAATCTTTGCCTGCAAATGAAGAGACCAGCATCAAAAGAGTAGATTGTGGTGTATGAAAATTTGTAAAAAGCATGTCAACAAACTTAAAACAATAATTTTTACCAGGATAAATAAAAAGATTTGTACTTTGCTGACCTGTTTTAAATTTTTTAAGTTTATTATCATAAGATGACTCTAGGGCCCTAAGCGTTGTAGTGCCAATTGATAAAATTTTTTTACCAAGAAATTTCGCATTCTCTAACCTAGTAGCCACACAATCTTCTATTAAAAAAGTTTCGAAATGCATATTATGTTCTTCAACCTTTTTCGATCTTACAGGCAGAAAAGTACCAAGCCCCACATGAAGAGTAATAAAATCATATTCAATATTGTTCTTTTCAAAAGTAGAAAACAAATCTCTACTAAAGTGCAAACCTGCGGTTGCAGAAGCTGCCGACCCAACATACTTAGAATAAACAGTTTGATATCGATCTTCATCTATTTTATCATAATCTCTCTTAATGTAAGGAGGTATAGGGACAAAACCATGTTTTTCAAAATAATCTTCATCAACATTATTATCAAATTTTAAAACAATTTCACTATTATTTTTTGACAAAATTTCGCCCATTAGTCCTTCAGGGAATTTGTAAACATTGCCAACAATTTGCTTTTTGGACTTAGAAATCAACGCAGTAAACAAATCAGTGCCAATTCTATCTAAAATTAAAAACTCAATATTATTACCCAACTCTGATTCTGCATACATTCTTGATTTTCTAACTTTTGAGTTATTAAAAATAATAAAAGTATCGCTATTTATATATTTTAAAATATTGTTTACAGAATTTTCATGATAAATTTTTTGCAATTTAGGATCTAACACCATTAACCTTGAAGATCCTCTTTTTTCACTTGGATATTGAGCTATTAAAGAATAGGGTAAATTAAAATGAAACTCTTTGGTTTTCACTAATATCCTCCTCTTTCATCTCTAAGTTTAAGTGAAGATACGCGAACTCAGTAGCTTTACGACCTCTGTGAGTTCTGTTAATAAATCCTTTCATAATCAAATAAGGTTCATAAAAATCTTCAAGAGAATCTGCTGTCTCCCCTACAGAAATAGCCAAAGTATCAACGCCTACAGGTCCCCCATTAAATTTCAATATTAAACTTCTTAAAATATTTCTATCTTGCTCATCAAGACCTTCTCCATCAATTCTAAGCATTTCAAGCCCAATTGAAACAATGTCGCTTGTGACAACCAAACTTCCAGTTACCTGAGCAATATCTCTTATTCGTCTTAGCAATCTATTTGCTATACGAGGAGTTCCTCTTGAACTTCTTGCAAGAAGAAATGCAGCATCCTCTTCTATTTCAATATTTAAAATAATAGAATTCCTCTTTATTATCTCAACAAGCTCTATTTCACTGTAAAGTTCAAATCTTGCAGTAATCCCAAATCTCGCATAAAGTGGAGATGTTACTTTTCCTGGTTTAGTAGTAGCTCCAATCAATGTGAATTTTGGAAGTGGCATTCTAACAGTTCTTGCATTAGCTCCTTGCCCGATTACCCAATCTAGCTCATAATCTTCCATGGCGATACAAAGCATTTCTTCTATTATTGGTCTAAGTCTATGTATTTCATCAATAAATAAAATACTCTTCTCATCAAGACCTGTCAAAATTCCAATAATATCTTTGGGTTTATCAAAAGCCGGAGCTGAAGTAATCTTAATCGAAGCATTCATCTCAAAGGCAATAATACTTGCAAGAGTAGTTTTTCCAAGTCCCGGCGGACCACTTAAAAAAACATGATCTAAAGCTTCACCTCTCTCTTTAGAAGCTCTTATAAAAATACTAAGGGTTTCTTTAACATTAACCTGACCTTTGAAATCTTCAAAAACTTTAGGCCTAAGCTCATTTTCACTCTTATCATATAAATAACTTTCATTAGAACTCAAAAAGTTTATACTATTTTCGTCTTTCATAAACACCTCTCAAAGACTATTTTATAACTATCAAAAACTAATAATTAATTCGACATTCTTTTTAAAACCTCCTTAAATAAAAACTGCTCCTTTTCAGAGTCTTTTAAATTTGAAAATTCGATTAGATCGCAAGCCTCCTTAAGCTTACTATTTACAATTTTTCTGTCAAAACCCATGCTAACAATCGATTCTTCTAATTCTTTAAATCCAAAAAGACTAGATTCAAGCTCATTATTAATCAAAAGCTTACCCTGAAGATGTAAAAACATTTTACCAGCCATTTTTTTGCCAATACCTTTGATTTTAGAAACAAGCTCAACATCCTCTCTATCAATAGCCTCCTTAAAGTCATTATACCTTATATTAGAGAGCACTCTTAAAGCAGCCCTTGGCCCTATTCCGCTTACTCCAATAAGACTTTTAAAAGTCTCTCTTTCATCTGAATTTAGAAACCCAAAAAGCTTTAATTCATTTTCTCTAGCATAAAGATAAGTAAAAAGTTCAACTTTGTCTGACAACTTAAAATTAGCAAGGCAAAATGCACTAACTAAAAGCTCAAATTCAAAAACAGTAGTCATTAAAACCAAACTAGATTCTTTTTTTTCTATAACTTTACCATGAATCTTATTTATCATATAATTAAATTATATTACACAGAAACATTCAATTTAAAGCAAAAGCCTTAAATAAAAAAAGGACACTAAATGAAAAATCAATTTCTATATAGCTATTTTCTATTAATTACAAGTATTTTTTTAATCTCATCTATAACTATAGCAGCAGAAGAAACAACAACCGCACTAAAAGTTCTAAATGGATTTAAAGTCGAAATTTTTTTAAACAATACAATTGAAAAACCAAGAGGAATTACAAGCGATCAAGATGGAAACATATTCATAGGATCTGGGAGTACTTTTGCATACTTTGTAACAAAAAACAAAAAAATTTATACCATAGCAAAAACCCTAAAAAAACCTATTGGTATTGCTTATTGGGAGAATAAATTGTATATATCTTCTGTAGATAAAATATATGTAGTTAAAAATGTAAAAGAAGAAATTAATAAAAGCATAAAAGCGAATAAAGACTATACATGGAAAATGCAAATTTTTTCACTTTTACCAAAAAATACTACCAAAATGCATGCTGGACGTTACATTAAAGTGGATCCTAAAAATAACAAATTAATAGTAAACATAGGATCCCAACATAATGCCAAAATTCCCCAAAAAAAAGAAGCAATAATTCTAAGCATTGATTTAAAAACAAAAAAAGAAGAAATAATAGCTTTTGGAGTAAGAAACTCAGTTGGATTTGATTTTCATCCAATTAGCAATGAAATATATTTCAGCGACAATGGCCAAGACAGATTGGGAGACAACATTCCCCCAGATGAAATAAACCTAATAATCAAAGATAAAGAACATTTTGGATTTCCCTACATGTTTGGGAAAAACCAAAAAAATTACAATTTTTATAACAAAGCACCAAAAAACACTAAGTTTAGCCCATCTATTTATGAACTTCCTGCACATGTAGCTCCACTTGGGATACACTTTTACCAAGGAAATAACTTTCCAAAAGAATATATAAATAAATTATTCATAGCAGAACACGGTTCATGGAATAGATCCTCTCCTGTTGGCTACAGGATAACTACGCTAGATATTGATCCCAAAAAAAGAATAGCAAAAAATTACAAGGTTTTCTTATCTGGATTTTTAAAGCACGATAACTCTAAATTTGGACGCCCTGTTGATATAATCACATATTATGACGGCTCAATTCTTTTTTCAGATGATTTTGGAAATAAAATCTACAGAGTCTACTACGAAAAGATTTAAATAAAACTATAAACTCAGCTTAATTCTTCTGGAATCTCCAAATTATGAATTACTTCCTGAACATCATCAAAGTCTTCAAGCTTTTCAATAAGAAGAATTATTTTTTCTGCTTGCTCTTTGTTTAAGGAAATTTTATTTTCAGGAATTAAAGCTACCTCTGCCATCTCTTCTTTAAATTTAGTTTTTAAAAAAGATAAGACTTTATCAAAATCATCAGGACTTGTTATAACTTCCGCTTCATTGTTTGAAACCAAAATATCTTCAACGCCAGCTTCTAACGCAAATTCCATTATTTCATCCTCAAGATATTTTTCTAAATTGTAAACAATAAGACCCTTTCTGTAAAACATATATGAGACTGAACCTGGAGTACCAAGAGACCCTCCACCTTTTGCAAGAACACTTTTTACATCACTAGAGGTTCTGTTTTTATTGTCTGTCAAGCATTTAATCATTAGAGCCACTCCATAAGGAGCATAAGCCTCATAAGTTATTTCAAAATATTCAACCCCCTCATTGCCGCCAATACCCTTTTTTATTGCCTTCTCAATATTATCTTTTGGCATATTGGCAACCTTAGCCTTATTAACAGCGACCCTTAGTCTTGGATTAGACTCAACATCTCCCCCGCCTATTTTAGCTGCAATAGTTATTTCTCTTATTAGTTTTGTAAAAATTTTATTACGCTTTGCGTCAAGAGCACCTTTTTTTCTCTTTATTGTTGACCATTTGCTATGACCAGACATTTACACCTCCACTAATTTTTCCAACCGATCTAAAATGTCAAACATATTATTATTGATTAAATGGGCTTTAATTGTATTAAACATTAACATAAGAACCGTAACAGGTCCTATTCCTCCCTTAACAGGAGTAATAAATTTAACACAATCTTTAATATTGTCAAAATCTGTATCACCTGAGAGAATTTTTCCGTTATCAGTCTCAATCTCAGAAATACCAATATCAATAACATAAGGTTCCCCGCACAACATGCTTTTATCTATCAACTTAGGCTTACCAACAGCAGAAATAACAATATCTGCCTGCCTTAAATAAACATCTAAATAAATGCTTTTACTGTGACAAACAATAACAGTTGCATCATAAGGCTTTGATGAGAGTAATATTGAAATGGGCTTTCCTACAAGAGGACTTCTACCAACTACAACAACCGTTTTCCCTGATGTTCTTATTCCTTCATCTAGCAAAATCTTTAATACAGCAAGAGCTGTACAAGGAATAAATCCTTTTTTATCACCCAAAATCATTTTACCTAAATTAACAAAAGATAAGCCATCAACATCTTTTGAATACACTATGCTATTTAAAATAGAATTTGAATCCATATGCCTCAAAAGGGGCAATTGAACAATAATTCCATCTGTACTTAAATTTTTATTTTCTCTATCAATTACTTCTAGAATATCGCTTTGAACAGAATTCGCAGAAAATTTAATTACTTCAACATTTAAACCAATCTCTTTTGCAACTCTATTCTTAATTGAAACATAAAGCTTGCTTGCAGGCTCGTTATTTGCTAAAACAACTTTTAATGCAATTTTATCTCTCAAATCGTGCTGTTTTAAGAATTCTTTCAATATTAAATAATACTTATTCGCAAAATCCTTACCATTAAACACAGTATTCAAAACATGCCTCTTAAACCTAAATAAGATTACCTTAATATTATACTTAGATTCTCAATATAAGAAAAGCTAAGCTACTAAATTTCAAATTGTAATTAAATTTATTTTCAACTATAATAAACAAGGATAGTAATTTTAAAAGAATGGAGAATAATGAAAAAGTATTTTTTTATAACGCTAATTGCAGTCTTGCTAATTGGTGTAAACATAAAAAAAATTGAAGCCGCAGTCAACATTGATAGGCATACAAACTCTACTTTGGGAATAGATTTAAGCGTTGGGGTGCCTATTTTTTACAACGACCTATCAAGAGCTTATCCTACAAATTTATATCCAGGAGGCATTGGGGCAATAAAATATCAGTACCATATTTTAAACAATTTAGCAATTGGACTTGAACTAAGATATATGTTTAACTTTGATATTAACCATTCTTTTAATATATTAAATCCAGATTCAAGTGTAGGTAAAATTTTTTATAGTGTGCCTATTACATTTTCAATAAACTATATATTTGACGTAGGAGAATTATTCCAAATCCCAGTTTTCACAAATATAGGGTTTTCTCTTAATACATATGGAGATAGAAACAATAATATTACAAATTTAAGAACTTTTGATGCACTCCCTACAATCGCTTTTGGATCTGGAATTTTATGGAACTTTAACTATAAATGGTCTTTTGGAGCAACAACATCCTGGTGGATGATGTTTGAATTTGGAAATTCTGCAAAAATGGCACATTTTGCACTTATATCATTATCAGTTACAGTAAATGTAAATAAATTGTAGGACAAAAATGAAACAAAAATATGAAAACTATTTTAAAAAAAAAATAATTTTAAACCTATTAATATTTTTAATACTGACATGCTCAAGCGAATCCATATTTTCCCAACTAGGAAATCTGCAAAAAATAAAACATGAATATAACATTTTAGGCAGTTCAAGTCCAAGAGGAATTTCTCTAGTAGGAGAAACTCTCTATATTGCAGCCATGCATTTATTTAAAAAAGAAAACGGCAAGGTTGAAAAAATTGACTTGAGCGATTCTTATGAGTTTATAAACGACATTGTAAATGTATCTGGAAAAACCTATCTTTTAGCCCAAAACAAAAAAGCAGAACTAGAAGTTTGCGAACTAAATGGAAAAGATTGGGCATTAAAATTTAAAAAACCACTAAAAGCGTATAAATTCTTAAAATCTGTGGGAAACGATGGCATAAAAGAAGCATATATTTTAGCTATAGATAAAAATAATCAAGAGAGAATTTTTAATCTACAAGGAGTCGACAAAACACCATCACAAGCTACTAAAAATGACAAATTTTATCAAATATCAAATGAAGGCAACTTAATTACAGGAAATTCACTTAAAATATGGCAAATACATAATAATACATACACAAACATAGACTACCAACAAGCCAAAGAAATAATGCCTATAATTAAAACAAACATTAGAGGTTTTTCTGAAATTTTAGTAATGACTGGCGGTTATAATAGTTTAGAAACAAAATTTAAAATGTATTCGGATGCAAATAATTACACAACGCCAATATTTATTCAAGAAGAAGTAGGTGAATTTAGCGGATACTTTGCAAGGGAATTTAATGATGTGATATTAATCGGAAGTAATAATGGATTTGCAGAATTTACAAAAAATAAAGAAGGAATTTTTGCTTTACAAGCACCTTCAAAGTCTGTAGAACCTGGAGCTTATAACGGTTCCCACCTAAGCAAAACGGGTCTTAATGATATTATTCCTGTATCAAACAACACAATTTACATATTAACTCAGGGCAAAGGTTTGTGGAAATTGGAAAATAAAAAATTAACTAAAGAATAAAGAATAAAAATTTGTTATAAATTTCTCATATCTAAACTTATTAAAATCTACATCATAATATTTTTTAATCTTAATTTGAAAATTAAGATTAATCTTAGATCTAAAATATAAATAATTTATATTATTTATATTAAAAATTTGACCCTCATCATTCATAACCTTAACCCCAAGATCTAAAAGAAGTTTAGCAAAAAAAATATCTCGAGTAATCACAAGGCTATACCTATCTGCTAAATTCAAAATAAATGCATCAACATCATCTACCACTTCTAAAAAAACATTTTCTGTTTTTTCTAAACTCAAAAACTTATTAGAAACTACAATAAGTTTTGATTTATTATGCAATATAAATTTTTGTAAAAATTTTATTATCTTAAAATTACAAGAATCAGCATCAACAAAAATTTTATTTAACAATCTTATAGTCCACCACCCTAAAGGCCAAAAAAGAAACAATAGCATTTTTATTAATAGGTCCAAATATTCTAGAATCATTCAAAACACTTAAATTGTCATTTAATAAAAAAACTTCATTTTTTTTTAAAATAAAGCACTTAACCACTTCATCTGTATTGAAAAAATTATTTAACTTATAATAGCTAACTAAATTGCCATTCAAATAAAAAAAATCTGTATCCTTTTTATTTACCAAAACATTCAAACCTCTAACATAAACATAATCGCCCTGAACAGCTGCTATTCTTGATACTTTATAGCTTGCTCTTTTAAAAATTTTATTTAAAAAAAAGAAATCTTTTATTAAAGTTAATAAAAAATTATTACTTAACCTAAAATCTTCATAAAGAACAATATCATTCATTTTTAAAGGAATAAAAAAAGAGGTTATATGTGTTGCAACAAAAAATAAACTAGCATTTTTTGTTATGGTCGGCAACATCTCATTACCTTTAATCATAAAAATTTGCAAAATAAACTTTGTGAAAAAAAAATTTAGCATTAAAAATGTTAAAACATATTTTAAAAAAATTTTTCTTTGCCTTTTCCTTAAAAGTCTTTGTTCGAAAGTTAAATATGGGGCCACTTTAAATAAATCCTACTCTAGAAAATGGAAGATATATTATTAAGGTTTTTCCAAGCACTTTATTCTTATTTATTACGCCAAAAAATCGACCATCATGAGAATTATCTCTATTGTCTCCAATTGGCAAAATATATCCATAAGGAACATAAATCCCATAATCCCTTATTATAGCTTTTTCCATATAATAATCAACATATGGCATAAAAGCAGATAAATACTTATATTCTAATCTTTCAAACTCAAACCTATCGATCACTCTAACATCAAAAAATGAGAAATCGGGAATGCTGCTTAAATTTATATTTAACTGACTCAAAGCAACAAACATAGCAAAATCACCATAAATCCCATAGTCCTCATTTGCCACAATTTTCTTAATATTAAAATTTTGATCAACCAAATCCCGATAAGAGTCTTCTAAAATAAAATTTTCTTCGCCTTCTCTTTTAATGTAGGCTTTACCGCTGTTAAATCTAACAATTTTTCCGTCTGCAAATACACCTCTTTTCACTAGAAATCTAACATTAGGATTACCATACTCATCTCTATCAAGATCAATAAAAGATAACGTTAACATGTAAAGTATTCTTTGGAAAATATCAAAAAAAACACCCTTTGATTTATACTCTGGATTTTCAAAAATAATAACATCGGATTCTTCTGGGGCTTTAAAACCATTAATCTTAAATAATCCTGGTAAAAGCTCAGGGCCGTAAGAAAATTTATCTACAAATAAAAAATCCCCTATTTGAAGAGTATTTTCCATTGAACCTGACGGTATTTTATAAGCTTGGACAAAATATTGATTTATTACCAGTACAAAAATTGCCGCTGCTACAAAATCAAATAAAAAGTTGAGCAAAAATCCTCGTTTCTTAGCTCTTAATTTGCAAAAATACTTCTTTCTTTTTCGATATGTCAAGTATTTCTCAACAGAATATACCAAAAAAGATGCAAAATTATCCAATCTTCTTAAAGACATAATCTAACCTCAAGAATTAAATCATACAAAATATTGACACTTATTTAAATACTTTTCTATACTTTAAAAGATGAAGGAAATTGATGAAAATTCAAATATTGATCTTTTTGAAGTTAAATTAAAGCCAATTCTAGGAATAGTTCCCAAAGTTTACGTATTTCTTACAACAATAATATTACTTTTAAGTTTAGTATCAATTTTAATTATCATACCTAAGTTTAAAAATCCAGGAGCATATTTAAAAATAAATTCTAACATTGAAAACACTTATATCTATTTAAACGAAAAATATATCGGCAGAACTCCACTTAACAAATATATAAATACCACTGAAGGAATCCTTAAAGCGAAAAGGATGGGATTTAAAACCTACGAACAAAACATAAAAATTCACAACAAATTTTTTGGAAGCTATAATTTACAAATAAATTTAGAACTGGTTGATCCTGAAAAGATCATTGAACAAAGACAAAAAGAACTTTCTATAATGGTAAAAATAAAAAATACTAATGAAAATACAAAATTAATCCCTGTATTTTCATTAATATCTAGTGAACTCAAAGAACATCCTGAATACATTAAAAAATTTCTAAAAGATTCCATACCTTACTTAAATTCAATAGAAATGTTTAAGGATTTTTTAGATTCATATAAAGTAGTGTATTCAATAGACCAAAGCAATAGTAATCAAGAAGAAATATGGAACTCTTTAAAAACAAATTTTGACTTAGAAAATAGGGCTAATCCTTTGTTTTTAGAAAATTTAGATAAAGATCTCAAAATACTAACAAAAAATAAGCCTTGGATTAAAAAATTAACCAAAACTCTAGACAATGAAAACATTCAATTAATTTCTAAAAATGAAAAAATTAATATAAAGTTACCTAGATTTAAAAAAATAAATTCAAATAAAATCGAAAAAATTCAAAATTATAAATTAGATTCAAAAAATATTTCACTAAAATCTACCTATAGTATAAAAGAATTTCTTATTCAAGAACAAAATGTTACAAAATATGAGTATCAAGATTTTTTAAAAGAAAATCCAAAATGGACATTAAATAACAAAGAAAATTTAATAAAAGAACAACTTGTAGACGAAAATTATCTCAAAAATTTTAATCAAATAGGCTTAAATGAAGCTATCACGGGAATATCTTATTTCTCAGCAATGGAATATGCCAACTGGTACTCTAAAAAACTTCCCAAAGGATTTAAAGCAAGACTCCCCATATCACAAGAATGGGAATTGTACCAAAAAGAACCAAACAAAAAATCATTAAATATCAATGAAATATCAAAAAAAGTTGGATTTTGGAATTTAATGCAAAATTCGTCTTTTAACGATATTGCAATGTTCAAAAATGAAAAAAATTTTTATAACGAAAATTCAAATTTTTATTCATTAGTAACAGAAGTTAGAACATACTCCCATAAAAATAATAATTTAATCAATCCATCAACTAAAGCTTCTTTTTTGAAAAATTGGAGTTCTCCAAACATTGGTTTTAGATTGATTGTATCAAAGGAATAGAAGGAATAGATTTGAACACAAACACTTTACTTCTTGAAAACAAAAAGGCAAAATTTAATTACTTTATTGAAGAGAAAGTAAGTTGTGGAATAGTATTGAAAGGAACTGAAGTAAAATCAATAAAGGCAAAAAAATTGTCATTTAATAATAGCTTTGCAAGCATAAAAAAAGAAGAATTTTGGCTTGAAAACTTGCACGTATCAAAATATAAAGAAGGAAATATTTTTAATCACGATGAATTAAGACCCAGAAAACTTCTAATCAAAAAACAGGAACTACAAAGACTAAAAAAATTTAAAGAAAAAGAAGGGTACACTTTAATTCCTATTAGTTTTTATTTAAAAAAATCAATAATTAAAGTAGAAGTTGGGATATGCAAAGGAAAAAAATTGTATGATAAAAGAGAAATACTAAAACAAAAAAGCATAAAAAAAGATCTTAGTAGAGAAATAAAATATAAATAAAAGCTCTAATTTTCAACTACAATGAGCAATCACAATACAAAATTGCAATCACTCATTTTCATAATAAATAAAATTAATAACTTTTTTTGAAAGACAGTCCAAACCCAAGAGCACTAGCTTGGCCCATGTTAATATCAAAACTAGGCTCAAATCCTCCCAAAGCTATATTAAGACTATTTTTCAGCTTCCTGTTATAATTATTAGCAAATGTAAATGGAAGAACAATTTCTGTCAATCTTGTCACAGCCATAGTAACCACACCTGCCAACATCATTCCCTTACCCCAAGTCCACTTAAAATCAGCTTTTTTAGCATTATTATCAAAAGCCTTGATGTCCAAATAAGCTCCTGTAAGTATTAACCCTATACCAACCGCATCAAATCCAAGAATAAGAGAACCTCCAAGGATATCTCCTTGAGCAAAAGAACCTATCCCGAACCCTAAAAAAAGGTTCAATAAAAATGGTACAAGAGAATCTTTCTTATTAGTTTCATAAACCAAAAATTTTTCCCCCACTCCCAGATTAAAAGTGCTTTTAGAATCATCTTGAGCAAAACTAGAAAAAGCACAAAAGGTTACCAAAATAAAAATTAAAAATTTATTCATAAAAACCCCTTTATTAAAACTAGTACTATGGTAGCATATTAATGAAATTTAAAAAAGGATTTTGAAGCTACTTAAATTTAACTTTTTTCAAATTATTACTCGAAATTCGCTTACCAATAGAACTTCTTGATTTAACCATAAAATTAGCAATTTCAATTCTTTTAACAATATCTTTATTTGTTGAAAATTCTACAAATTTGGGATTCAATGAAAAATCAACAAATTCATCATTTTCTCCTAAAAATTCATAGACTTTATCTGTAATAAATTTATCTATTTTAAATCTTTTAATATAATAAAATTTGTCAAGTTTATTAAGATAAATTATTGAAAATATTTGTTCTTTTGAATTATTTATATCATAAACTAAGGCACATATATTCTTTTTATCTATAAATGCTTTATCTTCAATATTTTTAAGAACATAACTATTTTCCCTAAAAATCAATATTTTATCATAATAACTAGCATTTCCAATAAATTCACCATCAAAAAGACTAGTTCCTACAAAACCTTCTGCCAAGTTCAAATAAACTTTCATATTCTTTGTAGCTATTTCTTTTACATTTTTTGATTTGATTAAAGAAATTTCAGTCTTTCTTTGATGATCTTTAGAATACTTTGCAAGTAATAAATCAATAAAGTTTATTGAGTACCCTCTTATTGAAGAAATATTGCTATTTACACTCTTTAATTCTTTATTTAAAATTTTAATATCCTTAAAATTCTTATCAATATCAAAAAGACTTATTTTTCTAATTGGAATCTTAAGCAAATTTTCAACATCTTCCTTTAAAACTTCCCTTGAAAAAGATTCTTTATACTTCAAAACCTCTGACAATATTATACTTACAATATTTTCTTCTTTAGAAATTGTTTCAAGAAGTTTATAAATCTTTTTTTCAATAAAAATTTGTTCTAGTGTTTTATAAAATATTTTTTCAAGGATCTTGCTTTTTTGCAACTCAAGTTCCATTTTTAAAATTTTTTGAAGATGGTCTGCATGAAACTTAATAAGATCTTTAATAGTATAAACAACAGGATACCTCTCACTAAGCAACAATAAATTAACAGAAATTGATATCTGGCAATTTGTATAATGATACAACTTTTCAATCACTTCACTTGCATAAACACCCCGCGGCAAAGATAGTTCTATAGCCACATTTTCAGCAGTAAAATCATTAATGCTTGAAACTTTAATATAATTTTTTCTAATCGCTTTCTCAATCGAAGATATCAAACTCTCAGTAGTCTCACCAAAAGGCAATTCCCTTATTACAATTGTTTTTTCATCTAGAGTTTCAATTTTAGCTCTAACTAAAATTTTGCCGTTACCATCAGCGTATTCATTAACATCAACTATTCCTCCTGTTGGAAAATCAGGATAAATATCGTAAGTCTCTCCAAGAAGCTCACTCTTTACTGCGCTTAAAATCTCATTAAAATTGTGAGGCAGTATTTTGGCTGCCATTCCAACAGCAATTCCCTCGCTTCCCTGAATTAAAATAACAGGAATTTTTGCAGGATAAAGCAAAGGTTCATTATTTCTTCCATCATAAGAAGATTCATAAACTGTTATCTCTTTGCTGTAAAGAACATCAAAAGCTAAAGGGGTTAATCTACATTCAATATATCTAGAAGCAGAAGCAGGATCACCTGTAAACAAATTACCAAAATTGCCCTGCTTTTCAATAAATAGATCCTTGTTGGCAATATTAACAAGAGCCTCATAAATTGACGTATCACCGTGAGGATGGTATTTCATTGTATTACCAACAACATTTGCAACTTTATGAAAATTACCATCATGCATTTCAAAAAGAGAATGTATAATTCTCCTTTGAACCGGCTTAAATCCATCAACAACACTAGCAATAGCACGATCTTTAATAACATAAGATGAATATTGCAAAAAATTATCTTTAAGTACGCTTCTAATATCCATTAAATCAAATTCTCCATAATAAAATTCCGCCTCTCAGGGGTATTTTGCCCCATATAAAAACCCAATTTCTCTTTTATTTCTTTAATATTAAAAAGATCTACTTTTGTAAGTTTAATGTTATTAATATCAATAAAACTTTTAAATTCATTTGGGGAAATTTCACCAAGGCCTTTAAACCTTGTTACTTCATATCCCCCCTTAAGCTGGATCATAGCCTTTTTCTTTTCTTCCTCAGAATAACAATAGATTGTGATTTTTTTGTTCCTAACCCTAAAAAGAGGAGTTTCTAAAATATACATATGGCCATTTAAAATTAAATCTTCAAAAAAAGTTAAGAAAAAAGTTAACAACAAATTTCTAATATGAAATCCATCAAAATCTGCATCAGTTGCTATTACAACCTTATTGTACCTTAAATTTTCAATTGATTCTTCAATGCCAAGAGCCACCATCATATTATAAAGCTCTTCATTTTTATATATTTCAGATTTATTTTTTTCAAACATATTTTGAGGTTTGCCTCTAAGAGAAAATATAGCCTGGGTATAAACATCTCTACAAGACACCATTGAACCCGTTGCAGAGTCCCCTTCTGTTAAAAAGATCATAGTTTGTTCTGACTGCTTGCTGCTGTCATTAAAATGAAATTTACAATCCTTAAGCTTGGGAATTTTAAAAGATATTTTTTTTGCCCTCTCTCTTGCCTCTTTTCTTACACTACTTAGTTCTTTTCTAAGTCGTTCATTGTCAACTACTTTTTTCTCAATCAATTTTGCAAGTATTTTATCTTTATATAAAATCTCAGAAATTATCTTTTGCACTTCCCTTGCAACATTACCTCTAGTTTCAATATTCCCAAGCTTATTCTTAGTTTGGCTTTCAAATATTGGGTCTTTAATTTTAACAGAAAGAGTTGCAACAAGCCCTTCCCTAATATCTGTTGACGAATATGTTTTTTTAAGAAAATCATTAATAGCTCTTACAAAGCCTTCTCTAAAACCAGTCTGATGGGTACCTCCATCGTTGGTATATTGCCCATTAACAAATGAAAAATAAGTCTCCCCATAATTATTTGTATGAGAAAAAGCAAACTCCAAAGTTTTGCTAGAATAGTAAACAATATCATAAAGCAAATCATCACTTTTAATTTCTGAATTCAAAAAATCTAAAAGACCGTTTTTGGATTCAAAAATTTGATTATTATAGTTTATTATAAGTCCTTTATTCAAACAAGCATAATGGAAAAATCTTCTCTTAAGAAAATCTTCGCTGTAAGAATATTTTCCAAATATCTCTGAATCCGCTAAAAACTCAACATAAGTACCGTCTTTATCAGAAGATTCCATTTCTCTGGATTCTAATAAGTTTCCCTTAGAAAACAAAGCCTCAAAAGATTTACCATTTCTTGTTGATCTTACTAGGAATTTTGAACTTAAGGCATTAACTGCCTTAGTTCCAACCCCATTAAGTCCTACAGAAAATTGGAAAACATCATCATTGTACTTCGCTCCAGTATTAATAACTGAAACGCTCTCAACAACTTTCCCAAGAGGAATTCCTCTTCCATAATCCCTAATAGCAATGAGATTATTTTCTTTTTTTATAAAAATTTCATTTCCGTAACCCATAATAAACTCATCAATTGAATTGTCTATTATCTCTTTAATTAAAATATAAATACCATCATCAATATTAGAACCATCTCCTAAACGTCCAATATACATACCAGATCTTAATCTAATGTGTTCAAGAGAAGATAGGGTTATTATTTTACTTTCATCATAATTTTGAGTCTTCATCTAAATCCTTGCTTTATAAATTAAATATTAATAGTTTCAAGCTTTTTAACTATTTGATCTCTAATAATACTAGTAAGATTCTCTTTTTCATATTCACTTAATTTTAAAACATCTATCAAAGGATGGACATGAATATAAACAGATACTCCAGAATTAAAAATAATATTTTTAATGAAAAAGTTGTTAGTATTATAAAGAGTAACGGGAAGAATAGATGTTCCTGTCTTTAATGCCATCTTAATTGCACCTTTTTTAAAAACCTTAGTATCCCCCCCTCTGTTTCTAGTCCCTTCAGGAAAAATTCCAATAGATCTACCCTCTCTCATAACTTTTATTGCCTTAGCCTCAGCAGCAGCAGCAGATCTTATGCTCTTTCTATTAACAAAAATAGCGCCCATAACAATTAAAACAAGATTCACAAAAGGAACCCTTAGCAAAGAATGTTTTGCTAATATTACAAATGGATTAACAAAGGTATAAATAAAAATTAAAGGATCCATAGCTGCAATATGATTTCCCATTATTATTACATTGCCTTTTGGGGGAATATTCTCAGAACCTGTAACAATAATTTTAATTCCAGCAAGCCATAAACCAATCTTAATGCAAGCTCGCATCAGAATAAAGCTAAATCTAATAACATAACGCTCAAGTGAAAAAATATTACAAATCAAGTAGAAAGGAAACAAAAAAAAAATCAAAATCAAAAAGAACAATAAAAGATTAAAATAAGTTATAACACTTCTCAATATTTTCATAAAAACTATTATCCTATTTTTTCTATTCGCTCAAGTTTTAATTTTTGTCCTTTAACTAAGCTTACATCATCTTTTAAAATTTTAATAGGATTAAGAATAATTGTAGAAAATTTTTGCTTTTGAACAACTCTCTCGATATGTTCAAGAAAAAAAGATTCAATAAGCTTGTAACTACCCATATCAATTTCATATTCAAGAACAAAATTATTTTTTAAAGGGAAAATATTAAAAATGCCATAATAAATTTTATTCTCATCAATATAAGTTAAATGGGGATAAGAAAAATCATAAATCTTGTCCTTATAAGCGTAATTCCCACTAGGAATAAAATAAATATTATTACCTTTTTTTTTAACAACGTTTGAGGCATTTTCATCGAATCTCTTAAATGACCCTGAAAATCCACTATTATCATAAGAATTTGTACTGGTGTCAATTTTGATTTCAATATTTTCTTTATCTACAATTTTTATCCAAAAGTTGTAAACTATCAAATCTGAAAAAAGAGACTTCGCACTAACATTAAGAGTGTTGTAGGCCGGTTTTGAAATATATTCAATCTTTGCAACTTCTTGAGAATTTTTTCTAAAAAGATTAATCTCGCTTGATTGTCTTCCAAAAGACAAAAATAAAACTTCATCAATCTCTTTGCCTTGTTTTTTATTATAATTATAGGCGTCGTACCAAACTCCATGCAAAAATCTATAAACTTCATCTTTGCTTAAATTCTTTAAAGTTTTGTAAATATTATTATCAATCTTGCCAACTTTTTCACTCACAGAAGAAAGATAATATTTGCCCTGAACATGAGAATATTCATATTTTTCAATCTTACTGATTATTAAATCTTCTCCTACTTTTTCATATTTTTCTAAAGAAATAGGATAGCTTTCTCTTGACCTATTTTCTTCATAAGCTGAAGATCTTGCATACTTATTGATAAGAACAGTACCATTAACTTTATCAAAAAATATGGGCTTATAAGAAGATACATCATTTAAAACAGATTTTTGAAAAACGTACAAAACGGATTTATCTTTTAAAAATCCTTGAACAACTATATTAAAATCATAATCACCTGTAATATCCTCAAGATACATATTATAAGAATTTTTTGGGTCAATATCTATTTGAGTTTTGAAAAGAATCGTTCCGACTTTAATTTTAGGATCAAAACCAATAATAAACAAATACGCATTAAGATTTGAAAAATTTTGAGCTAAGACCACCTGTTCAAAATAAACATCTAAATTTAAATTTTCCTGCTGAACTGCAAGAATTTTATAGCCTTTTAAATCTATAATATCTCCAAAAAAATCTTCCATTTTGTTAATTTCTAAAACATTAGAATTTGGATTATCGATTTTGGGAGAAGATTTTACATCTTTATTAAAAACAATAAAATCTTTGCTTGCTTTAGAACAAGCTAAAAATGTAAAAAAAAAGAATAAAAACAAAAATCTACAAAAATAGATATAAAAACAATTATAAAGTCGAATTAATTCTTTACTAAAATTAATTAAGCTAGCAATCAAAACCTTTACCATACATTTATTTCTTAATTTTGACTAAAGTTTTGTAAAGCAAAAAATGACTCATTAAAATTATTAACAAAATCTTTTTTATTTAATAAAAAATCTGTAATCAAACCGCTATTCGCAATGTTGAAATTGTCAAGAAGTTTTTCATTTTTAAGCTCTTCTTTAAATGGTTTAGATCTTTTTTTAGCTGAGTTAAGAAAAAATAAATAAACTTTTTTATTCGCTACAAAAGGCTTAGACCAAGAATTTTCTTTTAATCCAAAAACAACATTGTAGAAAGATTTGCTATTATTAAACTCAACCAGCTCTTTTAAAGTATTGGGATAAATATTAACATTATAAGATAAATTAACAATTTCTTCTTTTAAACTAAACCGATATTTTTCAAGAGCTTGGCTTAAACTACTAAATTTAACATCACTAAGAAAATTATTTAGTTTATTTTCCAAATAACCTTCAATAACACTTGGCTCATAAGTTTCAATATAATTTTTAACAGAGCTAATATCACGATCTGAATTTTTATCAAAATCATGAACATTGCCAAATGCCTTATATATTTGATATTCATTTTTATTTTTAATCTTGATAGGCTTGCTAAATTCACTATCTCTTAAAGAAAAAATAGAATTTAGATCTTCTTTTTTCTCAATATTAAGATCTAAATCAAAATAATACTTATCCAAAGAAACAACACCTTTAAAATTAGCTATATCATCTGAATAAAGCTTAGCAAGCTCTTCAAATGGAGTTTTGTTTAATAGCTTATCATAAGCACTCTTAGCGTCATTCATATTTTTAAAACGAATAGACGCAAGCGATAAGCGTTTAAATAAATTTAAATTTTTTTCAGCATAAGATATTGCTTCTTTATTAGAAAAATCTTGATAAGAGAGAGAAAGATATGAAATATGCCTTTCTACAGTACTCATATCTTTTATCAGATTAAAAAGAGAATCGGGAAATATTAAATTACTATTTAAAAAAATTTTTACATTAGAAAACAGTATATTTTCTACCATATCATCATAAATTTTAACTTTTTGATAATCAGAAGCTTTAATATATCTTTTAGAACTAAAATTCCCATTAGAGTCTAGATACTCAGGGGATCTTAGTAAATTTTTATTCAACATCTCTTTAGAGATATAAAAATTATATTTTTTTACCAAGTCAAAAAAAGCAATATCCTCAACATATTTCATAAATGCCAAATACCAGGCATTGTAATCTATATTAATATTTTTAGCATTCCCTTGTAATCTAGAATAAAGATTTGAATAATAATTAACATACTTGGCAAACTTACTATCTTTTTTATAGTAAATAGGTTGACCTTTATAAGAACCAAATTTTAAACCAGATGAATGAGAATTGTCAAAGATCCCTGGAAGTAAAGGTGCAATAATAAATCCTAAAACAATTAAAATAAGAGCAAAAACACCCCATATACCAACTTTTTTTTCTTTAGATTCAAGCGCAACTAAATCATTTTTGACTTTTCTACTTCTTTTTCGCATAAAACAACCTTTAATAAGTAAGCATACTAATAATTTAACTACTAAATTATCACAATTGAAAAATTATTGCAATTGAAATATTTAACTTAAGCTGTACGCTTAAATATTATAGAACTAAAAAAGAAATTTTTACATTTCTAATATTAAAACAAATCACTCTGGATCAAAAAGGAGAATAAAATCAAAAGTATATGAATATGAATCAAAACAAATTCAATCTTAATATAAATATAACTAAAGACGAACTTTCAAGATTAATAAAAATAGTTTACAACAATTTTGGAATAAATCTCAGCGAAAAAAAAAAGATGCTAATTGAAAGTAGATTATCATCTCTTCTCAAAGTTAAAGGTTTTAAAAATTTTACTGAATACATTAACTTTTTAGAAAAAAGCACTGGAAACATTCAATTAATTGAATTAGTAGACAAAATATCAACAAATCATACCTATTTTTTCAGGGAATCTAAACATTTTGATTTTTTAAATAACAAAATATTGCCGAACCTTACTGAAAAAATATTAAAATCAGAAAACCCAGAAATTAGAATATGGTCAGCCGGATGCTCAAGTGGTGAAGAACCGTATACAATTGCAATGATACTACAAGAATACATGGAAAATAATAAAGCAAATTTTAAAGTCAAAATCTTAGCAACAGACATTTCAATTAGCGTTCTAAGAGAGGCTCATGAGGGAATTTATCCTGAAGATCGTATAATAAACTTGCCTAAATATTTAAAAACTAAATATTTAAATCAACTTCAAGATGATAAATTTCAAGTTAAAGAAATTTTAAAAAAAATGGTTTACTTTAAAAAATTAAATTTAATGGATGAGAAATTTCCATTTAGCAAAAAATTTGACCTGATATTTTGCAGAAATGTCATGATCTATTTTGATGAAAAAACTAGAAACAACCTTGCCAATAAATTGAATTTCTATCTTAAAGATGATTCTTATCTTTTAATTGGACATTCAGAAACAATAAGAGGAAACAAAAATCTTGAATACATAATGCCTGCTACTTATAAAAAGAATTAATGATCATAATCATTAATTCTTTTTATAAAAACTTTCCATTATATAAAATTTATTTGGCTTTAAAAATTTTAAAATGCTGCCGCTAAGTTAAGTTTACTTTCTCACCTATTCTAATAAAATAGAGCAATTCACCAATTGTAGCTACATGATCGCCTACTCTTTCTAAAAAACTATTCAAAAATAATATATTTAAAAGATAATCTAAATTTTCAGGATTTTTTTTCATTGCATCAATAACAATGCTTTTTTGCTTTGAAAATAATTTATCTATTATATTATCATACTTAACTATCTTTAATATTTTAGTAAAATCTCCATCAAAATATGCGTCAAAAATATCAGACAACATCTCTTTAGCTGTATCAGCCATTTCTCTTAAAGGTTTAAAATAAAGATTAAGAAAATCAAAATCATCCAAATCTGATTCAAGAAGAAGAACAACTCTTACAATCTTGGTAGCATGGTCTGCAATCCTTTCAAGAGAACTTATTATTTTAATAATTGCTAAAATTTCTCTAAGTTCTGTAGCAACAGGATGCTCAGTCGCAATTATCCTTCCGCACAAATCCTCAATATCATATTGATAATCATCTATTATTTTTTCATCTTCATTGATTATTTTTTTAGCTAAACTTTTATCCTTAGATTCTAAGGCTATTAAAGAGTCTTCTATAATTTTAAGCACACATTCCTTCATATCCCAAAGATAATCTTTTATTATTTCAAGTTGTTTAGTAAGCCTTCTCCTTATCATATAATATCTCCTAAAAAAACCGCTTTAAAAACAAATATCTTATCTTGGCTCTCTCATAATAATAACTAAAGGGGTAATTATTAATAACTAATTTATAGTAATGCAAAGCCTTTAAAAAATCTTTATGTTTACTTTCAGACTCATAAAGTTTCCCCAACACATAACTATATTTATCTAAAAAGATAGAATTAACATACTTAGGAAAGTAAAGAGAACTAAAATTTAAAGCAAACTCATACTCTCCCTTTATTACTAAGAATTCAAAAATCTCAAGATAAATACTCTCAGGAAAATCAATATTATTTTCAACTAAATACCTAGCGTTCTCTAAGACCTCTTCTTTAATATTAAGCTCTATGCCAAGCTTAATTAGATCAAAAACAATGCTTTGAAAGCATCTGCTCTTCAATTTCAAATAATTTTCATACGATTTCAAATAATCCCTGTTTTTATAATAAATTTCCGCCTTCAATAAAATATATTTATCATCATTAAAATTATACCTATTAAGCAAATCTATTGCTCCTTTGTAATCATTTATGTAAGATAAATTCAAAGCCCCGGCAATAACCTCTTCGGGGGTTATATTAATACTGTCCCTTCCAAGTTCAAGGCTATTATTACTTATAATATCCTTATTTTCATCAGAGACACCACCACTAGATGGAATTTTAATTTCAAACTTATTTGTAATTTTCAAGATAATCATTTTATTAAATTCAATTGAATTGTTAACATTTTGGTAGCTAAAAAGCAACTTAATCTTGCCTTCTTTTTTAAAAGTTTGAAAAGCAAAAATAGCACCATTCTCGTAAGATTCTCCAATCAACTTAATAAAACCTCTATTTTCATTGTTTTTGATATAAATCCAAGACTCATCTTTAAAAGAAAGATTAAACTTTGAATTGGTATTTACATTAATATCTACTTCTCTACTGCTAAAATCAAGCTCATATGAATCACTCTGACTTATAAAAGCTGACTCAGGGCAAACTTCAAAAACAACAAATAGCAAACTTATATAAATCAAATATTTTTTAATCATTTGGAAAATTCTAAAATCTTATCTATTAATTTTTCATTCTCCTTCTCAATATCAATGTTAAATAAATTTTCCTTTTTAATCCAAAGATCCTTAAAAAAATTCTCATCAAGAAATTTATTTTTAATTAACCCATCAATAACTAAATTTTTATTTAAATTTTCATTTAAAAAATCAGGCCTAGGAATAAAAAAATCATCCATATTTAGAGATTCATTTAAATCAAAATAAAAATCTTCCATGTCAACTAATTTAACCTTAGCGTCTAAATTATCTTCAACAAACCTTTGAGATTTCTCTAACATTTGTGTTGAATAGAAATAAGTAATACCTGAAACAATAAAAATTAAAAATATTAAAATTAAAAAATATTTTCTAAAGCTAAACTTTCCATCTTGCATGTTAATTTCCTTAAATCTAACTTAATTATATATTAAACACCTTACTTTCACCATTATCAAGTGTAATGCCTATCAAATTTTCACCACCCTCAGAAACATATGCATTATGGGTTATTACCAAGAGTTGAATTTTTTTGCCCAATTCTTTTAATAGTAAAGAAAGTTTTTTGCTATTCTCAAAATCAAGAGCTGCATCTACTTCATCAAGCATGCAAAAACAAGCAGGAGAATAATAATAAAGTGCAAATAAAAAAGCCATGCTAACCAAAGTACTCTCTCCTCCTGAAAGCATATTATTGTTTTTGACAAATTTGTTTGAAAAATTTATTCTAATCTCAACATTATCGGTATTTTCATTATAAAAAAGAATGGCGGTTCCTTTAAAAATTTTTTTAAAAAAGTAAGAAAAATTTTTATTAATCTCATCAAATGATTCCCTAAATTTTTTATAAATTTCACTCTTTATTTTTTTTTGAAGCTTTTGCAATGAATATTTCGAAAGCTTTAAATCTTCTACTTGTAAACTTACTTTTTCAAAACGATCCTTGGTTTCATCAAACTCTTTATCAATATTGAAAAATACATAATCGCCTAAATTGATTGCATTGATCTCTTTTTGTAATAGCTCTCTGGTTATAATGTCCTCTTCCAATCTAAATTTATCAGACATTTTATTAGAAATATTAAAATTTTCTATTTCATTCTTAATGCTTAAATTAGAGTTCAAAAGAAATTCATACTCTGTCTGTTTTTTTATATATTCATAATAATTAGTTTTTTTAAAATTATTAAAAAAAACTGAAGAGCTTAAATCTTTCTCCTTAAAAGGCTCATTATTGGATTTTGAAGCACCAACAAGATTGTTTAATTTAAGCTGAATATCACTCTTTTCTAAATTTAAATTGTCCAGCTTTAAATACAAATCTTTAATCTCTTCATCAAGACTATTCTTAGATTCAGATAAAAATTCTAAATTACCATCTATAAGTTTGATTTCGTCCAAATTTTTAAATTTAGAAAGCTCTATATACTCAAGCTCCCCTAGCGCATCATTTAATTTAAGCGTCTTTTCTTCGATTAATCTCTCGATATTTGTTATCTCTTTAGCAAGATTTGATTTTAAAGAGTTTTTTTCAAGCAAAAATTTTTTTAAATCAACATTTTGATCTAAAATAGGCTCAATTTTATCCTTCAATAAAGCAAAAAGATTTTCATCTTTGCCTATATACTTGATTAAATTTACTCTAATCTCTTTAATATATTTTATACTTAATGATTCTTCAAAAAGCTTAAGAGAGTCTAATATATTCTCTTTTAATAAAACAAACTCTTCTGATTTAGCGCTCTTTAATACAGATAAAATTAAATCAACAAGTTCAAAAAAACTTTTAGTATATCTATTAATTTCATCACTTAAAGAAAAAAATTCATTTTTCTTTTCTTTAAGCAAACTATTTAATTGATGTAAATCATTATTTATAGATTTTTTTTTCTCCTCAAAATTAGATTTACTCTTGACAAGCTTATCTTCCAAATTCATCTTTACACTCTTTTCTTGCTCTAATTTTTGAATCTTAATCTCTAGTCCAAGAATTTTAGATTTTGCAAGCTCAAGGACCTTTTCTAATGCCTGAATATTATTAACAACATTTTTTTCTCTAAATGAATAAAATTCTAACTTTTCCTTAAAACTAGAAGACAAAAATTTACTCAAACCGTCTAAATTTAATTCGTTTTTTAAGACATTAATATCAAAATTAATATTGAAAAGCTTTTTTAATATTATTGTTTTTTCTAAAGCTTCTAATTTTTGACTTAAATCTTGATGTTTTTTTCTCAAAAGGTAAACATTTTTTATGTTATTGTACTTTTGCTTTAAATTTTCTTGCAAGGTTAATAAAGACGATAAATTTTGATTAGATTGCTTAAAATTTTTAAGGGCCTCTTCTTCTTCTATTTTTAAAACATCTATTCCGCTTGCCTGTTCAATTAAAGATTTAAGATTTACATTTCTTCCCAAAGAAATGTCTTCAACCCTGCCTTGGGTTATAAACATATAAGGCGATTTTTTAAACTGAAACCTATTCAAAAGTTTATTATAATCCTGAAAATTTAAAATTTTATTATTAAAATAATACTCACTTGAACCGTCCTTATAAAGACGCCTGCGAATATAAAAATTCTCCCCAAATTCCCTTAAAGTCGATTTTTCACTATCAATGTTACTAAAAAAAAGAGTTATTTCTGAAAAATTTGATTTTCCTGATTTTGAAACAGAAATTAAATCAGAAATATCTTCAACCCTTAAAAATTTTAAATTATCTTCTCCCATACAAAAACGAACAGCATCAATAAGATTACTCTTTCCGCATCCATTAGGACCCACAATAAAGCTCAAATTTCCATCTATTTCAAACTCTTGTCTATTTAAAAAAGATTTAAATCCCAAGAGTACTATTTTTTTTAAAACCAAACTAACTCCCAATTAAAATTAAAAAACAATTACTGATAAATCTACAATTTCATATTATAATAAATAAAAATATTTTTATAAAAAGGTTCATTATGATTTGCGGAATAGATGAAGTTGGAAGAGGCTGTATTTTTGGACCTGTTCTCAGTGCTGCTGTAGTTTTCAAAAAAAAACCTAACTTTATAAAAGAATTGGATGATTCTAAAAAACTAAAAAAAGAAAAAAGAGAGTACCTATCTTCATTAATACTTGAAAACTCATATTATGCATTCGCTGAAATTTCAAATATAATAATAGAAAAAATAAATATTCACAACGCAACTCTTCTTGCAATGCAAACTGCATACGAAAACCTAAAATTAAATTGCAGTTTAGTATTTGTAGATGGTAAATTTGTCCCAAAAATAACAGCAAAAACTGTTAAAGCAATAATTAAAGGAGATTCAATAATAGACGAAATAAAAGCTGCTTCAATTATTGCTAAAGTTAAAAGAGATAAACTGATGGATGAATACGATAAAATTTATCCACTATATTTGCTCAGAAAAAATAAAGGATACCCCACAAAAGAACATAAAAATGCAATAAAGAAATATGGGGTTTTAAGCCTTCATAGAAGAAATTTTAAACTAATTTAAAAAAATAATAAAAATCAATAATCCTTCTTTTTAAATCGTCCGCCTGATAAATGAGATTTATTCTGAAATCTAGAATCGTCTAATTTAGATTTCTCTCCATATCCCCCCCTATCATGCCTCATAGAAGGATCAACAGATCCTGTAGACACTTTTTTCTTAATAACAGCTATTGCCTTAAGCAAATTGGATTCAAACTCACTTATATTTTCTTCATATACAAAAATAGAATGTCTTTCAAAATCTCCACTTGGACTTCTTTTGCTCTCTACAATATTTAAAAAATAATCCCCTTTTCTATTTTCCTTGATATTAAAAAAATAAGTTCTCTCAGACTCTGTAAATAGCTTATCAGAGTATACTTCCCCTCTCTCTCCCATCAATTTCCTCCACACAAGTTTTTATACTTGACTACATTTAAGTTAAATTAATTGTACTTATTTAAAAAAAAAATTGCTAGCCAAAAATAACATTACAATAAATCTTATTGACATAAATTGATTTTTTTTATATAAGTAAATTATTGTCTTGCGTCCTTCGTATAATGGCTATTACCTTAGCCTTCCAAGCTAATGATGTCGGTTCGATTCCGATAGGACGCTTTAAATAATAATTAAAAACCTTCCAAATTTAGCAATGCTTTTTAAGACTTATGTTTAAAGAATAAATAAAAGAATGAAATAAATGGAGATGGCGGGAATTGAACCCGCGTCCTAAAAACAATATTATAAGCTTCTACAAGCTTATCTAGCATTTTACTTAAGCAATATGGTTTGGAAATACTAGCAAACCACCAAATTGCTCTCAAGTACAAAAGTCCCTAAAAATTAACTTGAAAACATTTTTAAGCAAGCTTCGATGTCGAAAAGAGTATAAGTGAACCTCAAAGCCAAATTCAACGAAACTCTCTGCTAACTTAAGCAGCCATTACAAGGTTTGAGCTTGTAAAGTTATTATTTTTTGCATTTATTTTAGAAGTTTTAAGAGATTCCCTCTGCCTGCAACTTACAATATTAGCATTTTCAGTCAAATCCAAAACATCCCCTTATAAGTGCCATTTTAGCATAGTCTCAAAAAAACAACAATACTGCCTTATTTGCAAAAATTAAGCTAAAATTTTATAATAATAAGTCCAACAATATACTAAAAGAGAATTTTATGTTTAATGAATTTTTATGGTTTGCTATGCTAATTACTACTTATTCATTTCTAATTATTATATCCGTTTTTTTTAAAAAAAACGGATTATTCGCTTGGGTTGCAGTAGCGATTATTATAGCAAACATTCAAGTTTTAAAACAAATTACAATATTTGGAATTAATGCTACACTGGGCAACATTATTTATGCATCGTCATACATTGCAACAGATATTCTATCAGAATTTTATGGAAAAAAAACTTCAAAAAAAGCCGTTTATATTGGGTTTATTAGCTTTATTGTCTTTGCAGTATTAACAAATGCTCAAATTCACTTTATGTCAAATAGAACTCAAGAAAATTTTAAAAGCTTAGAAAACATTTTCTCCTCAATACCAGCTTTACTATTGGCCTCTCTTGTCGCATACCTAGTATCCCAGTTAAACGATGTATACCTGTATCAATTTATCAAAAAAAAATTTCCTAAGTTTTTATTTTTCAGAACCAATGGATCAACATTGATAAGTGGCTTAATAGATACACTAATTTTTGTAAGTATAGCAACCTATTTTAAAGTATTCCCAAAGCAGGCTTTCCTAGATATAGTAATTTCCACATACCTAATTAAAGGTTTTGCGGGAATTTTGGGAACACCCTTTATATATTTTGCAAAATATATAAAACTTCAAAAATAAAAAAGTTAATTTGAATAAATGAAAAACTTTATCTAAGATAATTAATCTGGTAAAATTAAATCCTATGAGTAAAGATATGTTTGATTTAAGCTTGTGGATAGGAGTTCTTCTCTTTACATATATAACATTAGGGATTCTTTACCGATTTTTCGGAAAATCTGGCCTTTTTTGTTTCAATGCAATTATTTCAACAATATCAAATATTATAATACTAAGAAATGTAAAAACATTTGGAATGTCCTTAAATTTATCAGGCATTACTTTTTTATCAGCATTATTCTCCCTAAACTTAATGGTAGAAAAATATAATAAAAAAGAAGCAACAAATTCTGTAATATTGGGTCTTTTGTTAAACATAACTTTTACAATTATGATTAATTTTATGATAGTATTCAATCATAACAAATTAGACACCTCAGATATTCATTTTAAAATTTTATTCAACAACTTTACATACATTTTAACAATATTAATTGGAACTTATGTGTTTTTTCTATCGCAATATATAAACATCTTGCTATATGATTACTTTAAACAAATAAAAATAAAATCTTTATGGATCATTCATCCTCTATCAAGGCTAATTTCTGGATATCTGGCTAATTTGCTAGTTTCAATATCTATAACTACAATACTTAAATTCTACCCTGAAGTAAAAAATATCGAACTTATAGAAGGTTCTCTAATTTTTACATTAATGATAATTACAATCGATACCATTTTTTATCTATTTTTAAATTCTTGGAAAAAAATAAGAGAAGTTTAAGAATTAATAAGATTTTCAATAAATTGATAATTTTTAACAACTTGTCTATAGTATTTTAATTTCAAATTTGATTTCTCAGCTTCATCTAACAAGTAATTAATGCTACTTTTTCTTAAACGAATCGATAAAGAATACATAACTATTGCAACAGCTACAGAAATATTATAGCTTTGAGTAAATCCATGCATAGGTATTTTTAAATATAAATCGGCAGCTTCAAAGGCTTCTGCGCTAAGCCCTGTTAACTCTGTCCCAAAAAATACTGCCATTTTATTGTTAATTGGAAAATCTTCAAGATTTATTGATTGTTCATCCAAAGATGTGGCCACTATGCTATATCCATCAGACTTTAACCTATCAAGTGCAAACTTAGTATTGTTATACCTATTTAAATTTATCCACTGGGAAGATCCTAAAGTAACATCTGGATTCAAAGTGCACTTATTCCTTTTACTAATAATATGAACATCACTAAATCCTAAAATTTCACCTGTTCTAATGGTAGCACTTGCATTTTGGGGCTGAAAAATATCTTCAAGCACAAATGTTAAGTAATTGGTGCGACGACTTAATACTTCCTCAATTCTAGCTTTTTTTTTATCCGTAATAAATTCAGACAAAACCTCTATTCTTTTTAATACATCATTATCCATAATAAAAATCAAATTTCAAAAATAGTAAAGTCTTACCTTCAATACATTTCAAATTAAAAACTATTTCTTATATAATACAAAAATGAAAGTAAAAATTGAAGAATCTTGGAAAGAAGTTTTAAACAATGAATTTAATAAAGGATACTTTAAAAAGCTTGTGAAGTTCATAAAACATGAATATAAAACAAAAAAAGGTAAAATATTCCCTCCTCCAAAACTTATATTCAATGCTTTTGATTCTTTGCCATTTAAAGACATAAAGGTGGTAATAATTGGACAAGATCCATATCATGGAAAAAACCAAGCAAATGGACTTGCTTTTTCTGTGGATTCAGAAATCAAAATTCCACCGTCTTTGCAAAACATATTTAAAGAAATAGAAAAAAGTTTAAAAATAAAAACACTCCCAAACGGAGATTTAAAAAGATGGGCAATTCAAGGTGTATTTTTAATAAATACAATCTTAACGGTCGAAGAAGGCAAACCTTCTTCTCATAAAGATATTGGGTGGGAAATTTTTACAGATGAAGTAATAAAAATAATCTCGAAAAATTTGGAAAATATTGTATTTATGCTTTGGGGCAATTTAGCAAGAAGTAAAAAAAAGCTCATAAACCCAACAAAGCATCTAATTCTTGAAACAAGCCACCCATCTCCATATTCAGCAAACAATGGATTTTTAGGATCAAACCATTTTAGCGATGCTTTAAATTATTTAAAACAACACAATAAAAATAAAATAAACTTTCAATAAAATTAATAATAGTTATGATTTAAAATTCTTTTACGTAAAGAGTCAACTCTTTGCGTAAAAGAGTGCTATAATATAGCACAACAGTAATCAATTTAAATTATTTTTCTTTCAAATCTTCTTCTTTACTTTTATTAATATTAGTATCTGATTCATTATTCTCATTATCCCAGAAAGTTGAACTATTCTTATTTTCCGTCTTTATATCATTTAGAAAGCTATTGTCTGCTCTTTTAGTATTCATAAAAGATAATAAAACTACAAAGATAAAAAAGAATGCTATAAAAAATCCAGTAATTTTTACAGCAACGCTTGAAGACTTTGCACCAAATATAGAAGAACTACCGCCCCCAAAAACACCGCCTATTCCATCACCCTGCTCATCTTGAATTAGAATTAAAAGGATAATAAAAATTGAAACAATAACAAAAATTATAAAAATACAAAATCTAATTAAATCCAAAACAAACCTCTTTAACTAAAGAACGTTATTAATTATAGATAAAAAAGATTCGGCCTTCAAAGATGCACCGCCTATTAAAGCACCATCAATATCAGGCTCATTCATAAGCTCTTTTACATTGCTTGAATTAACAGAGCCTCCATACTGAATTATAACATTATCCGAAACCGACTTTGAATAAAGCTTCATAATCTCAAGTCTAATTGCCTTATGAACTTCTTCTGCTTCCTCTTTAGTTGCAGTTTTGCCCGTTCCAATTGCCCAAATAGGTTCATAAGCTAAAATTATTCTTTTAATATCTGATTCAGAAACGCCATCTAGCCCCTTTTTAACCTGATTTAAAACAACATCTAAAGTTTTTTCAGAATCTCTCTCATTAAGAGTTTCTCCAACGCAAAGAATTAAGTACTTAAAAGGATGCTTAAGCCCCGTAAGAATCTTTTTATTTATTATTTCATCTGTTTCTCCCAAATACAATCTGCATTCGGAATGACCAAGTATAACATACTCTACTCCAAATTCTAAAAGCATTGAAGGTGAAATTTCACTAGTCCTTGCTCCACTTTCCATATAAGACATATTTTGAGCACCAAGAAGAATATTGCTACCCTTAATACATTCTGAAACCTTAGACAAAGCCGTAAATGGAGGAGTTATCATTATTACAAAATCATCCTTTAAAGTTTTAACTTCAGTTGCGATTTTTTTTGCAACAATAGAAGCTTCTGTGCTTGTATAGTGCATTTTCCAATTTCCCGCTAAAAACGTTTTTCTCACTTTACTTCTCCAAAACCTTAATACCTGGTAAAATCTTTCCTTCAAGATATTCAAGTGATGCACCGCCACCTGTTGAAACATGAGTGATCTTATCAGATAAATTAAATTTATTAACAGCTGCAACAGAATCTCCACCACCAACAATAGTTAAACCTGCGCAAGATGCTACCATTTCGGCAACCATTGCAGTTCCTTTTGAAAATGAATCAAATTCAAATACACCAAGAGGGCCATTCCAAATTATAGTCTTAGCAGTTTTTATAACCTTTTCGATTTCTTTTAAAGTCTTACCTCCAACATCCATGCCAATCTTATTTTCAGGAATATCAAAGGAATCAATATACTCAGGAGTAGAATTTTTATTAAAATCGTCCGCTACAATGTGATCAAGCGGTAAAATTACTTTAACATCCAACTCTTTTGCTTTCTTTAAAAAAGAAGAAGCTATATCAATATATTCGCTCTCTAAAAGAGATTTGCCTATAGAATATCCTTTGGAATGTAAAAAAGTATAGGCCATTCCACCGCCAATCACAACTACATTTGACTTTGATAAAAGTGATTCCAGTACTGCAATCTTTGAAGAAACCTTAGACCCACCAATAATCGAAACAAATGGTCTTTCGGGATTTTTTAATACTTCTCCAAGAAATTTGTCTTCTTTCTCCATTAAAAATCCACCAACAGATGGTAAATAATCAGAAACCCCCACCGTTGAAGCATGAGCCCTATGAGCTGCACCAAAGGCATCATTTACAAAAACATCTCCATTCTCAGAAAGTTTTTTTGCAAAATTTTTATCGTTTTTCTCTTCTTCCGCATAAAACCTTACATTTTCAAGCAATACAACATCACCATCTTTCATTTGTAAAGTATTATTTACAATTTCTCTTCCAATGCAATCAGAAAGCATCTTGACATCCTGGCCCAAAAGCTCTGACAATTTATTGGCAACAGGTTTAAGAGAATATTTAAGATTTTTTTTGCCCTCTGGTCTACCCAAATGACTTATAAGTACAATTCTAGCTCCTTTTTCTTTCAGGTATTCTATTGTGGGCAATGCAGCCTTAATTCTAGTATCATCGCTAATGTTCCCCTCTTTTAGGGGAACATTAAAATCACATCTTACTAAAGCTCGCTTGCCCGCAAAGCTATTAAAGTCTTTTACTGTTTTTATTGACATTTTATTACCTTACAAATAGTTATACTTATTTTACCAATTTTTGGGCAAGATCAACCACTCTTGTAGAATATCCAAACTCATTGTCATACCATGACAACACCTTTGCAAACCCATTTTCAAGAACCATTGTCTCAAGACCATCAACAATAGAAGAGTGAGAATTTCCCTTTATATCTGAAGATACAATTGGATCTTCTGTATACCCCAAAATACCTTTAAGTTCGGGCGTTTCTGATGCCTTCTTGAGAGCAAAATTAATCTCTTCTTTGGTAACATCTTTTTTCTTGAGTTGAACCGTCAGATCAACAATTGAACCTGTTGGCACAGGCACCCTCATTGAAGTCCCATTCAACTTTCCCTTAAGTTCAGGCAAAACAAGTCCAACTGCTTTTGCAGCACCAGTTGAAGTTGGAATAATAGAAAGTGCAGCAGCTCTTGCTCGTCTAAGATCAGAATGAGGAAGATCCAAAATTCTTTGATCATTAGTATAAGCATGAACAGTTGTCATAAGTCCATGTTCAATTCCAAATGATTCATGAAGTACTTTTGCAAGAGGAGCCAAACAATTAGTTGTGCATGAAGCATTTGACACAGCCTTTAAATCAGAATTAATATCCTGATCATTTACACCAAGAACTATTGTTTTAATCTCGTCCTTAGCAGGAACTGTTAAAATAACTTTCTTGGCTCCAGCATGATTCACATGATCAAGATACCCCCCCTTATCACTAGTTGCTGATGAAAAAACACCTGTTGATTCAATTACAACATCAATTCCAAGCTTTGCCCAAGGAAGATTTTTTGGATCTCTCTCGGCAATAATTTTTATTTCTCTTCCATCCACAACAATAGCGCCATCTCTTGACTCAACTTTTTTATTATATACTCCAAAAGTCGAATCATACTTTAAAAGATGTGCAAGGGTTTTAGGATCTGTTAAATCATTTATTGCCACAACATCAATTCCTCTTTCAAAAGCAATCTTAAAAACATTTCTACCAATGCGACCAAAACCATTAATAGCCAATTTCATACAAAATCCTCCAATTTTTTTTGATTTTATTCTTACTAGATTTATTAAATCATAAATTAATAACGAGTGTCAAACTATCTTTTTACAAGCACAGTGGCTCCCTCTTGAATATAATCCTTTAAAAAGGTGGAAGATTTTATAGTACCTCTGGAAATATAATCACTTGTATCCTCAATTAAAATCTCCCCCAAAATATCTGATCTTTTATAAACAATAAAATTAGAATCTCTAGTTTCACCGTTTAAAGCGCCTTCTTTAAGAATCAAAAAAATATCACCCTTTAAAACACCGTTTACTTGACCAAGATTAATAAGAGCATCCTCATTTTTAATTTGAAGGATCTTCCCCTTTTTGGGCAAATAATCATGAAAATCTTTAGAAAAGGAATTTAAAGCATTGCTTAAATAATTAACACCCCCCACATCATAAGAGAAAGAACTAACCTTAATTCCTGTTTTTCCCGAAAAAACATTAACTAATAAAGTAGCTGTATTTTTCAAAATATCTGCCTTAAAATCAAAAATTAAAAATAAATCCAAATTATTATTCCTTGAATAAGAAAATCCTTCGGAAAAATTATTAATCAAATAGTCTCTATTTTTATTGTAATCAAAATTATAGTTAACTATTTCTATATTCAAATTACGCTCAAGCACCCTTTCAGCGTATCTTAATATCAAATCGTTTGCCCCAAAAAATTTATTTTCACTTTGAGTAAAAATAGCCATTCTATAAACCGTTCTGTCATCGTAAAGTTTATTAAAATCAGCAATGCTTTTATATCCATATTTATAAAATAAAGACTTTCTAACATCAAAAGACACAACATCATAAAAATCCAAAATTCTAGAATCAGTGGAATTTCTCTGTTTAACTAAATAAAAAAGCTGCTCATAAGACATAATATCTAAATTCATAAGCTTATAAATTTTTGAAAGCAAAAACCTGGCGCTGTCATTATCAGGCCAAATATCAATAGAATTTTTTGCATTAAACAATGCTTTGTTTAAATCCAAAGATTTAAAAGCTTTAAATCCTTCATTTTCATAATGCTTAGAAATTTTAGCATTGGAATTGTTTTTCAAAAAATTTCTAAAATTCGATGCAAAAAAACTCTCCTCAAGAGCAATACTATAAAATTCTAAATCTTTTTTAAGATTTTTAGCTCGTTCTAAATTTAAAATAGCCTTTTCAATATTCCCAAATTTTAAGTAAGAATATCCCAATAAGTAATAAAGTTCATCAGAGTCTTTATTAACCAAAATAGCTTTCTGTAATGATTCTATTGCATCCTCATATTTAAATTCATGAAGATAAACAAGCGCAAGTAATCGATATGCACCAACAACTCCAAAATCTTTATAAGAACTTTCAATTAAAGCTAAATAATTTAAAGCATACTTTTCGGCAAGCCCTAAATTATTAATGCTAATATAAAATTCAGCTACTCTTTTATGAAAATCTGGAAAAGATAAAAAATTTACTCTGACTTTATTTATCAAATGTCTAATCTTGTCATGCATTCCTAGTCTTTGATAAATATCAATAAGATGTTCAAACGCACTATAATTATTTTGACTATAATCAAGAATAGATAAATAATAATTAGCGGCAGCTATAAATAAGCCATTTTGTTCAAAAATCGAAGCAAGACCAACTAAAGCATTAATATTATTTCTCTGTTTAACTAAAACCTCAGAATAGATTTTTTTTGCTTGATCAATTTTATTATTTTTTAATAATATATTTGCATAAAGAATTTTATACTCAATGTCTTCGTTAGACATTTTATAAGCTTTTTCTATAAAAAATTGTGCTTGAGTATATATCTTAAGAGAATAATAAATTGATGCAATAAATTTATAAGCTTCATAATAATTGGGATTAATTTTTATAGCCTCAACAAGCTCATCAATAGCATCATAATACCTTTTAGATAAATAATATTCATGAGCCTTTTGATAATGTCCTAATGCTGTAGTATCACTGCCCAATAGAACACTAAAGTTAAAAAGGAATAACATTAAAAATCGATTAAAATTCATAAGCCTTCCTTCTCGGAAATCTTTATCACCTTAATGTTTCTTTGATGCATGTTTTTAATCGAAAAAACTAAATTATTGTATTCAACCTTTTCATTTTTCAAAGGAATCCTCCCAAAAAGATCATAAACGAAACCACCAAGAGTATCAAAGTCTCCATTTGGTAAATTTAAATTAAGCTTCTCATTTAAATCCTCTATCAAAATTCTCGCATCACAAAGATAAGATCCATCATCAAGACGAACTATTTCATCAAGCTCATTGTCAAATTCATCTTGAATGTCGCCTACTATCTCTTCGAGAATATCTTCAAGAGTTACAAGCCCTGAAACACCACCATACTCATCAACTACAATTGCAATATGAACGTGATTTTCTTGAAATTCTTTTAAAAGAGAGTCTGTTTTTTTGCTTTCAGGAACAAACATAACCTTTCGCATAATATCTTTTAAATCTATTTCATAGAAATCTTTTTTACACATATGCAATAGTACATCTCTTGTATGAATTATCCCAACAATATTGTCAATAGTACCATGATAAACAGGAAATCTTGAATGACTGCTAGATGTCACAACCTTTAAAAGCTCGTCCTTACTCTTAGCATAATCAACAAATATAACCCCTATCCTAGGAATCATAATCTCTTTTACAATAGTCTCTTTAAGAGCATTGAAATTTTTTATCAAAGAAGTTTCAATATTCGACTTATCTTCAAGATCATTTTTTGGGTTTCCTTTTTTCTTCTTTTTGTTTTTAAAATTAAAAAATCCCAACATCTAAAATACCCTTTTATTTTTTCTTAAGACATTTTCTTGAAGAATCAACATACCTTCCTTTTGAAAATCATTAGTTTCATGATTATGTCCCATTAAATGTAAAATCCCATGAATAGTGACACGTTGAAGTTCTTCATAAATTTCAACATTAAACTCTTGAGCACTAAATTTTAAATATTCAAAAGATATTATAAGATCTCCTTGTATTTTATAATTTATACCACCAACCAAACCCTCGTTAAGTTCATTATAATTAAAAGAAAGAACATCGGTTGGCTCGTTCTTATTTCTAAATTTATTGTTCAATTTTTGTATATAAACATTATCACAAAGAATAACTGAAAGTTCAAAATCACTAATAGAAAGAGTATTTAAAACAGATAAAATAAAATCATGAAAAACACTAAGATGTTCAAATTTAATATTTTCTACCAATAAATTCAAATCAGATTTGGACAAATTAACTATACCCTAGAATAATCCATATATAACTTACAAAAACAAATTAATCGTTATAGTAATTCATTAATTTATTTTATTTTGCAAACTAAAAACCAAAAAAATCCTTAATTATATTTTCAAAAGCATCTTCTTGTAAAAAGCCAACAGAAACCTTTGGTTTGCCATCAACAGGAATAAAAAGAATAGTTGGAAGACTTTTAACTCCAAGCACAGAAACAACATCTTGCTCTTTATCTGTATCTACTTTGTAAAAATCAATTCTATTCTCGTACTTTTTTGAAAATTTTTCAAAAATCGGAGAAAGCATTTTACATGGACCACACCAATCAGCATAAAAATCAATTATTGCAGGCCTCTTGCCTATAAAACTCCACTCTTTATTATTCTTATAATCAAAAACTTTAGCAACAAAATCTTCTTTGGTTAAAGAAACAGCCATATATTATACATGCCCCCCTATCGACTTAAAATTATATCACAAATACAATATTAATAATAAGGAATTATAAGAAATGAATCTAATGTTAATAACTTTTAATGAATTTAAAACAGGAATTTCACTAAATGACACCAGGGCAGAGCATCTTGTTAAAATCTTAAAATTAAAAGATAACGACAAATTTAAATTTGGCATTCTTGGAGAAAGAAACATTTACCATTGCATTTACAAAAAAGATAAAAAACTATTTTTCAAGAAAATCTTTAAAATAGAAGAATCTAATAAACTCAAAAAATTAAATGTACTAATTGGGATGATAAGACCACTTGTCGCCAGAAGAATCATAAAAGAACTTGCTAGTATTGGAATATACGAAATAATTTTTTTTAACACTGAGCTTACTCAAAAGTCGTATTTAAATTCTAAAATCTTTAAAAATAATGATTACGAAAAACATTTAATAGCCGGAGCAATGCAAGGAGGAACAACATATTTGCCAAAAATAAAAATTATGAAAAATTTAAAGGAAAGCCTTAAATATATTGAACAAGAAAATTTTGAAATAAAAATATTGCTTGAAAAAGATAGTAAAAAAAAATTAATTGATATAGAGCAAATAAACAACGCAACCATTATTGTGGGACCCGAGAGGGGATTTACAGAAAAAGAGAAACAATTAATAACGCAATATAATTTTTCCCCTTGCAGCATATCATCAAACATCCTAAGAACAGAAACAGCCATCATTGCTGCATCTATTATTACTGCATCAAAACTAATTAATGTGTGATTTTATATTAAAAGTTTTTTTATTACTTTAAGTCAATCCATTTAAACACAATCAATTTATAACTGTTTGATTTATAAGCTTATCATATATATAAAGTTCAATCATAGAGCCTTTGTAGACCTCATAAGGCAATTTAATTAGACCTCCTTTTGACTTAAAGGAATAAATCAAAGAATTTTCACCATCCAAGCCTTTTAGTCTAACCGATATATCAACATAAGATGGATGCTGTCTTAATTTATAAGTCAAAATTCCAAAAACAATTTTATTGTCAACCTTGGGCTTTGCAATAGTAATTAAAATTTTATCTGATTCATTTATTTTGGTTCCAGATGGAATAGACTGAAAAACAACATTTCCAAAATCGCCCGTATTTGCCAAATCAAGGTCAAAGCTAATCCCATCATTCAAAAGAGACGCAATCGCATCTTTATAATAAATTCCAATATAATTTTTAATATGTTTGTCTAAATGATCTTTGCCCTTACTAATTAAAAATTGAAGATCTGTTAAACTTGATATTTGACTCCCCGGTGATGGATTTTGACGAATTATTATCCCTTTTGGCAATTCACTCTCAACCTCAAGAGGTTTAACAATGTGGTAAAGTAATTTAGAATTATCAAAAGAATTGGCCTTTAAATTGATAATAACATCATTAATGTTTTTGCCAATAAAGCTATCAACTCTGTTTATTATAGCTCCTTTGCTAATGAAAATTATAACCTTATTATTATGTCTTAAAACAGTTCCTGGTTTTGGACCCTGCTCTATCACTTTTCCTTTGTCAAGAGCGCTTGAAGAAAATTTAAATTCAATATGCGGAATTAACTCTTTTCTCTGCAATTCAATAATAGCATCTTCAAGGGTAAGAGAATAAAGATTTGGAACAACTGCAATCTCCTTATTTTCTAAAACCATAAAAAAAATTGCAAAAGAAACAATTAAAGATCCAAAAATAACTAAAAGCAATGCCCTGGTTGTAGCTTTAGGCAAAATTAATACTTCATTATTGCAATTTTCGCCACTCTGAGGAATATATATTTTATCTTTAAAGAATTCCTCTCCATTGGAAAATTTATTTTCTAAATTGTCATTATTATTAAAACTAATATATTCCTCCTACTGAAGAAAACACTCGTCCTATTAGCTGCCTACTCCCATTATAAAAAGACTTAAAATCTAAAACCCTTCTTCCGGGTCTTTGAACTTCTAAGAGGAAAAGAATTCCTTTACCAGTATTAACAAATAATCCTCTTTCGGGATCAAAATCAACAATTTCTCCTACTTTTCTCTCTTTATATAAATCTATTTCCCAAAAATCAGCACGATGAAAAATAATGTCACTATAATCAAGCTTAGCCCTTACAAGCGGCCAAGGATTGCATGCATTAATTCTGTTTTTAATTTCAAATGAACTTAAATTAAAGTCTATAAAGCCCAATTCTTTTTTCAAAAAAGAACAAAAGGTAGCTTCGCTCGATTTTTGAGGAATTCCTAAAAACCCCTTACTAATTTTTTCCAAAGCTTCTAAAACAAGGCTTGGACTAAGACTTGATACAAGCTTTGAAATATCATAACTTGTATCATAAGATCTTATTTTAAATTTTTTTTGCACCAAAATATTGCCACTATCCATTTCTAAAGCCATACTCTGAATAGTAATACCGCTAACACAATCACCATTTAAAATTGCAGATTGAATAGGAGAAACACCTCTATATTTAGGCAAAAGAGAAGGATGAACATTAATACATCCCATTCGAAAAATATCTAAAAATTCTTTTTTAAATATCTTGCCATAAGAAAAAACCAACATTAAATCCGGATTCAAATCTCTAATTGAATTTAATGTATTGTTATCAAGAATCAAGGGATCAAAAACCTTGATATCTTTAGCAATAGCCTCCACCTTTATTACATTTTGACTTAACTTTTGTCCTCTGCCTTTAGGTTTATCAGGCAGGGTTAAAACCCCCACCACTTCATAATGCCTTAAAATCTCCTTAAAAACTTCTAAAGCAATAAAAGAAGAACTTACAAAAAATATTTTCATTTTGTCTTAAAACCTCTTTCTCTCATATAAGGCTTTAACAATTTATTTTTGATCCTTTCTTCGTAATAATCAATAAAAAGAATTCCATTCAAATGGTCCATTTCATGTTGAATAATTCTTGCCAAAAAATCAGAATTTTCTATAGTAAAAGATTTTCCATTCTCATCATAAAATTTTACCACAATACCGTTAGGTCTCATTAAATTATAATAAACTCCTGGTATACTTAAACATCCTTCTTTATAAGAATTAAGCTCATAAGAAGTTTCTGTTATTGAAGGATTAATAAAAACCAAAGGTCTTGCCATTCGATTCTCTCTAACTACAAAAAGTGACAAATCAAGGCCTACCTGAGGAGCAGCAAGTCCCACTCCACCACTAATATCCATCAATTCTATCATCTTTTTTGCATAATCCCTAATTTTATTATCAATATTATCAATTTGTTTTGTCTTAACACGAAGCAAATCATTAGGATAAAATACCATTTCCATAAAAATCCATCCCCCTTTCAAACAGAAAAAGACACTTATTTTATTTTTCCAAAAAGCTTCCATTCCTCATTTCCTGCTAATGAAAAATAAATATTACCAATCCTAGACTTAGGAATGGCATAAAGCTTGTTTTCATCAATATCTTTAAAAACTAAAAATTCTTTAAGATCTGTATCAAAAAGAACAAGCTTTTTGTCTTTACCGTTAAGCTTTAATCGCCAATCACCTTTTAATGTTTTATAAAAAAAGATCCTTTCATTAATAGTATTGATTTCATAATTTTTTTGCTTTTCTAGAACACTTGCTGATTTTATAGTCCCAATAACATAGTTCAGAAAATCCTTGTCGAATTGAACACCACTTAAAACAGTTCCCGCATAAGCCGCTTTTATTTGCTCATTTTTAGAATCTACAAAAAAAATAGTTGGGCTTTTTTGTCGATTAATTTTATTAAAAATTTCATTATCCTTATCGATAACTAAAAAAACATTTTTTTTAGATACCGTGTGAATAATTTCATCATTTCTAAAAGAATTTAAAAAATCTTTTATTAGATTTTCTTTAATATCTCTACCAACCAAAATTAAAACATTTTTATCCAATTTTTGAGCTTTTTTAATTGCAATCTCATAAGAACTCTCAAAAATAATATCTTCCGGCAAAGAAAACAAGCCTGAAAATCCTTGATTTAAAATCATTAAAAATGCAATTATAAATCTCATATTCTACTTGTAAGCTTTGCTAAAAATTTCAACTCCTCTTCATCATTAAAATGTTCTTTTAAAGTTAAAAACACACATTCATGATAATTATTGATATAATTTAACTCGTCCTCCGAGAGCATTTCTTTTACTATCAATTCCTTTTCAAAAGGAACAAGAGTTAAATTTTCAAATTCTAAAAAAGTTCCAAAATCATTTGCAAAAGCTTGCCTTACAAAAACTAAATTTTCAATTCTTATCCCATGACTAAATGTTCGATAAAGACCAGGCTCAATTGAAACCACTTCGGATCCTTTAAAAGGATAGTTAGAATTAGGACTAATCGAAACTGGAAGCTCATGAACATTGAGAAAAAAACCAACACCATGCCCAGTGCCATGAATAAAATTCAATTCATTTTTTAAAAGCGGCAATCTACAAATTCCATCAAGAAAAGCCCCTGAAGATCCATATGGGAACTTTAAAGAAGCAAGGCTAATAAAAGCCTTAAGAACCAAAGTATAGTCATGCTTTTCTTCACCAGAAGCATTCCCTATTAGAAAAACCCTTGTAACGTCTGTGGTCCCAAGTCCAAAATAAGAACCACCAGAATCAATCAAAAGAAGACCATTGGTATTGATTTTTTTGCCTCTTTTGGGCTTATAATGCGGAAGAGCCCCATTTTCTTTAAAACCAACTATTGAGTCAAAGCTAGAGCTAAAAAAGTCTTTATTTAATTTCCTGAAATGCAAAAGCATATCAGCAATGTCTATTTCATCTAACTCAGCCAATTCGGCCTTACTAAGACTTTTAAACTTATGTAAAAATTTAATCAAGCCAATAGCATCAATAACATGCGCTTCTTTCATTTTGAGAAGTTCATAATCAGTTTTTACCGCCTTAAGATCGCCTATAATACTTTCTCCCAAAATGACATTGTTCTCGCCAAGAAGCTTTAAAACCCTAAGATTAGTATAAAGTGAAACAAAAAATTTACCTTCATGTCTTATTCGATCCAAATAACAATAAAAATTGCTATAAGCCTCTATTTCAAAATTTTCATTTTCAAGTGCTTCTTTAACACTTGAATCAAGTTTTTTTGTATCAATAAAAAGAACGTTTTTTCGATCTTGATTTTTAGATATTAAAAGAAACGAATAAAACAATGCAGATTCTTTAACATCTGAACCTCTTAAATTCAATATCCAAGCAATCTCATCAAGAGCAGTAATAACATAAAAATCTGCTGAATTATTTTCTAGAGTTAAATAAATAGATTTGATTTTTTCAACTCTTTTATTATTCTTCTCAGTATCAATCAATTCAACTACATGGCTAAACTCAAGCTGGGGTCTAGATTCCCAAATTAAATCAATTAGATCTTGATTTAAAACCTCGATATGTGTATTTTTACATTTTCTAGACAACTCTTTATAAAACTTTATATTAATTTCATCAGAGTAAATTCCAAGCTTTGATTCTTGCAAATTTAAATTTATATACGTAAAAATATCAGGATATCCTTTTACTCCAAGCTTTATTAATGTAACTTGAGTTCCCTTAAGTTCTTGATCGGCCTGTAAAAAATATCTACCATCCGTGAAAAGAACAGCTTTGGATAATGTTATAATTACCGTGCCAAAGCTACCAGAAAAACCTGTAATAAACTTGCGAGCACCATACCTTTCATGAGAATATTCGCTAAAATGAGGATCATAACCTGTTACCAAATAAGCATCAACTCCATTTTTCCTCATATGATCTCTAAGTAAAGCTAATCTTTTATTAATATCCAAAAAAATCCCCTTTATATAACTATTAATACTAGTATACCAAATAATTATCAATTTAAAAAAAAAAAAAAATTTGATATAATTTAGCTTGAAATTAACTCCTAAAGGATAAAATATGAAAAATATTAAGGCAGTTGCCTCTGATCTTGATGGTACTCTTTTAGTATCAAAAAGCTATATTGGAGCCTTTACAGAACTTGTAATTAAAAAATTAACAAAAGAAAAAAAGAAATTCATAATAGCAACAGGAAGAAGCAAGAATGAAATCATTCAAATTACAAAAAAAATAGATCAACTGCAAGTTTCATTTTTCATTACATTAAACGGAGCAAAAGTTTACAACCAAGAATGGAAATTAATAAAAAGTCATAATTTATCTCCTAAAGTGATAAAGAAAATTTTAAATTTAAGAGACAAAAAGTTTAGTCACATACCTCATTTTTTACATAAAGCAGATCAATACGACGACCAATTAAATATTGATATCAAAACTAAAATTGCAATTGATGAATGCCAAAAATTTAGAAAAGAATCTAATCTCTTAAGACATGAAATAGTCAGTCCAGTCAATAAAATTAAAGAAATTAAAGACTTTAATGAGCTTGAAAATTTTGAAAATGTTGCAAAAATAATATTAGCCGGCAAAGAAGAAAGTTTAATAGAATATGAAGCGATGATTTTAGATAAATACAAAGGAGAAATAAATGCATACCTTTCTACTCCAAATTCACTAGAAATTGTAGATCATAAAGTCTCAAAGGGAAATGCATTAAAAGAAGTTCTTAAAACCATCAATATTGATTTAAGCGAAACCATAGCTTTTGGAGATGGATTTAATGATACTGATATGCTAGAAAATGTAAAAAAGGGATTACTAATGAGAAATTCAAATTATAGATTAAAAGCAATGCTACCTTACTTAGAAGTAATAGGGACAAATGATGAAGAGGCTGTTGCAAATTACATTAATGATAACGTTTTAGAAGAACCTATTCGGGAGGAATAAATGGAGAAAGATTTAATAAAATATGCAGAACTTATAATTTTAAAGGGAATTAATTTACAAAAAAATCAATGTGTTCTAATTCAAGGTTCAATCGAAAATTACAATTTTTTGAAAATATTAGCAAAAAAAGCTTATGAACATGGAGCTAAGTATGTCAAACTAAATATTAAAGACATTGATATTTTAAAATCAAGGTTAAAATTTTCACAAGAGAAAAGCTTAGAATTTATTCCAAATTTCGAAAAGAGTTTTTTAGAAGAAATGGTTCAAGATAAATGGGCAAGAATAAACGTCGATGATACAGAAAATTTTGAAGACTTAAAAGAGAGCATTGGTCAAAAAATGTCAATTTATCAAAAAGCATTAAATCTGGCAAGTAAAACCTTATCACAAGCAATAATGAGCAACGAAATAGCTTGGTGTGTTGTTTGTTCGCCAGGTCCAAAATGGGCTTCCAAGGTTTTAAATAAAAAAGAAGGAAATGAAACCTTAGAAGAATTTTTCAAAATACAAAAGAAAATATTGTTACTTGATAGAGAAAATCCAATAAAAGAATGGGAATCCCATGGAGAAAGACTTCACAAAAGATGTAAAATATTAAATGAACTTAACCTAGAAAAGGTAATTTTTAAAAACGAAAAAACAAACCTAGAAGTATATCTACTTGAAACTTCCCTATGGACAGGTGGAAGCGAAAAAATCAAAGAAACAGAAATAGAATTTAATGCCAATATGCCAACAGAAGAAGTTTTTACAACTCCAAACTATAAAAAAACAAAAGGAATTGTTTATGCCACCCGCCCTGTCATGGTGCTTGGAACATTAATATCTGGAATATGGTTAAAATTCGAAAATGGAAAAGTTGTTGACTTTGGCTGTAGTGATGAGAAACAAAAAGAAATATTAAAATCACACATTGAAACCGACATTCAAGCAAAATATATAGGAGAAGTAGCACTAGTTGACAGCAGTTCCCTTATTTATCAAAGCAATCTTATTTTTTACAGCACATTGTATGATGAGAATGCAAGTTGCCATATAGCACTAGGAGCTGCATATCCATCTTGTTTAAGTAACGAAGAAGATTTAAAAACTGACACAGATAAACTAAATTACGGATGCAATGTTTCATTAATACATACAGATTTAATGATTGGAAGCGATGACTTGGATGTCATTGGTGTAGATAAAAATGAAAAAGAATACGCGATAATAAAGGCTGGCAAATTTGCAATATAAAAGGGGGTTTAATAATGATAAGGGCATTGCTTACCAACGATCTTTTTTTATCTTGTTTTGTATCAGGAATTTCTGCTCAAGTAATTAAATATGGTATCCAAACTGTAAAAACAAGAAAGTTAAAACTAACTCCAGTGCATCTTTTAAAAAAAATTTTTCTAGAAACAGGGGGCATGCCAAGCAGTCATTCATCAACAGTCACTGCGCTTTCAACCTCAATTGCAATAACTGAAGGGATAAGGCACAATTTTATAATAGCTCTTGCCTTTGCTCTTATTACAATAAGAGATTCTTTCGGAGTAAGATATATGTCTGGGGTTCAGGCAGAATATTTGAATGCATTGTCAGAAAAATTAAAAAAAGAAATAAAAATTGGCCCCACAGAAATAAAAGTGGTCAAGGGACACAAAAAGAAAGAGGTTCTAACGGGCATAATAATAGGAATAGTCTCTGCATATATTGTGTGCTATTTATAGTACAGGGAAAAAATAAATGTTGCGCTTTTTAAGTCTTTTGTGTTTAATTGCAACAATGCCACTTATCAATTCATGCGATGTAGCTCAATTTGGAGATTATAAACCCCTATACTTCACAAATGAAGCAGACCTAAAAACTGCTAATGAATACATAAATTCATTAGGATACAAAACAATCTCAGAATACACAACTAAAATTGACATTTTAGACTTTCCCGAAAATAAAAAAATCACAATAAATGAAACAAACAAACTTAACAATCTTGACTTGAGAAAAAATATATTTTTAAAAAAACTTCCCAATCTTTTCAACATAGAAAATAAAAAACTTCTTTATGTTGAAAACAGATTTAAAACTATAAATTTTAAAAACCTAAAAAAAGAGCTCAATATCAATGTCGACATGCATTCTGCTGACTACAAAACAAAAATTAATTTTATTTCAAGCATAATATTTTTAATCATAATAATTTTATTAATTTTTTTAAATCCAGCAAACTCTATATTTACTTTAATTTTTCTATTAATCTCATCACTTACTTTTATAATAAGTAAAGAAATAATGTATTTTTATCCATTTACAGTTCTCTCTTATTTGTTATTTTCAATAATCAATAATTTTAACAAAAATTACAATAAAATATATTTAAAAGAAATAAATTTTTTAACACTAATAACAAAAATAAAACACTTACTATTTTTCTTTACATTCGCAACTCTATATTTCATTACAATCACGGCCTTTTTTACTACAAATATTGATCCCACTTTTATTGCATTTGTTGCAATACCAGCCCTTTGCATTTTTTTAATTTTCAGCTGGATCAAAACAGAAAGCAATTTTAAAGATACATTCTTATTCCCGATCGAAATTAAAGAGAGAAAAAAAGAAGAAAAAAAAACTTTAAAATTTAAAATAGCAATACATCTGCTGCTATTTACACTCTCATTGATGCCATTCGTTTATTCAAGCTATATACTAAATTCTTATAAAAACATCAACTACCTTTACAGTAAAAAATTAAATTATTTCGATTATTTAAATCCTAACAATATTTATATAATGCTAGGATATAATAAAGACATGCCCAATATTGTAGGGTATCTATCCCATATTCTTTATCAAAACGAACTAAAATACAATATTACTGCTAAATATGGAAAAATTCCTAAAAATATAAAAGAAAATTACTTTGAAGTCAAAAACAACAAGATAGAAATTAATCCTAAAACCGTTTACGAAGTAGACAAATCATTTATTGATGAGGCTCTTAAAAAAGATCTTGCAAGTCTGTTTTTAAACAATAAAAACCCAATACTAATATATAAAGAAAATAAGGATAATATCAATATAGATAAAAAAAATTACAAAATGCTCTTCTTATTCTCTTTGCCTTTCTTTGTATTACTATTCCTATTTAAAGCAATAAGATTTACAATTCTTTTAAATATAAATGAAAAAACCTATAAAAAATATATTCAAGGATAGATAGCTAATGCTAGACTTAGAAAAAGTAAAAACAATTTTTAAAAAATATAATAAATACGAGGTAAACATTGACGAGATTCAAATACCTGAATATGCCCTCATACCCCTTGAAACAGAAAATTCAAAATCTATAATATACATAATTGAAAAACAAAAAATAGAAGAAAATCAAATTTTATCTAAAAATTCAAACATAGAACTATATACATACTCCCCAATATCTGGAATAGTGGAAAAAATATACACAGCAAACTTTCCAGATGGTAAAAAATTAAAATCAGCATTAATCAAATTTCAAGGAAAAATAAAAACCGAAAAAACCCCAATTGAAGATGAAATATCAAGAGAAAAGACCCTAGCAAAATTAATTCAACTAGGAATTCCTTGGTTTAATGAAAATTCTTTATTTCAGTTCATAAACAAATGTAAAAAAATAGACAAAATGATTTTATTAACAAATGGAAAAGATGTGTTTACAAATATTTCAGAAGCACTGATGGCAGAAAAATTAGAAGATATTCTTTCAGGATTCCAAATAATCGACAAAATATTTAAATTCAAAGAAATCACAATAATATCAAATAAAGACAAACTGAAAAAAGCATTCGAAAAATTAAATATTTTTAAAAACAAAAAAATAAAAATTAAATCTTTAGAAAATGCATATCCTTATACAAATCACGAAATGATAATGCACTTTTTATACAATAATAAAAATGCAAAAGATGACATAAACCCTCTCAACAATATTTTATTAGTAAATATTGAAGATCTATATAATACAAATATTGTTATAAACAATAACAATCCTTATAAAGAAAAATTTGTAGCTATAAATGGAAATAAAAAAATAAAAAGTAGAATACTAAAAGTAAAAATTGGAACTTCTTTCAGCCAAGTAATAAACGAAAAAATTGATACAAAAAAATATGAAATTTTTTTAAACAATCCGGTCAATAAAATAAAAATTGAAACATTAAACATACCAATAACAAGGGATATTTATAGCATCACCATATTAAAGAAAAAGTCAATATATGACAAAATTAGAGCATTGTTTATATCTAGCTTTTCGCCATTACAAATGGAAGATATTATTTTCTCATACTTAAAGAATGAAAAAATAAATGATAACAGCAAATTAAAAATATTTAAATATACAGACAAAGAAGTAGAAGAAGAAATACATAAAGTTCAAAAAGAAATTAAAGGTAAAATTCTAAATGAAAGCCTAATAAATGAGGTAATATACACTGAAAACAATTTAAAAGATATATACTTTGCTATCATACTATCATTATTGCCTAGTTTAATGTTTTCTTTCTTAAATAATACAAAATTCATGACAGACACTTTACTGCTAATATTTATTAGTGTAGCAATCTATGTACCAATAATGCTAAAAATTAATTACAAATGTTTGTCTTTTTTTGTTTACAATGCCTTAATTATAAGCATTATATTGCCTTTAAATTTAGCAATTACACTAAAAATAGCCTCCTTATTGTTTACTTTTTTAGTATTCTTTTACTTTTTCAGGCTATCAGCATTTTTAGCAAATCCTATATTAATTTCTTTTATGTTTTTTGTATTAAATTTTCCAGTAAGTTTTAAGCAAACCTATCAAGAAGAGCTTAAAAACTCAACCCCAATAATTCCAACCTGGAATGAAATAATTAGCACAAATCCAAACATAAAAAATTTTAAAAGTTTAAATACCTTGACAAGATATGAAAATAAAAACATCGATGCAATTGAAAACTTTGTAAATAAAAACATTTTTTCCGTTTTTAATATAATTGTCACAAGATTTCATATTGAAAGTCTTTTAGGAGTTAATAATGAAAAAACAATATCTCCAATCTTGCTTTATTTTGGACTCTTATTGATAGTTGGTAAATATATAATTAACAAATTAATACCATTGTCATTTTATATAAGTTTAATGACAATCTCATACATAACACATAATATAGGAATGCTAAGCCACATCAGCTCAGATATGTTAACATTGCTTATTTCCCCAATACCAATGCTCTTAATATTTACAATGGCAACAGAAGTGCAAATAACACCTCACTTCAAATTTGAGCAAATCCTTTACGGGTCGATATTGGCATTTATATACTTTTTAATATTAAGCTATATTCCTTTTGAAACTTTATCGGTCATAATATCTATCTTTATCTTACAAGCAAGCTCAAACTTAATAAAAAAATATAGCTTAACCTTTAAAATTAAAAAAATAATGCATTTTTTAAAAAAAAATAAAGGAAAAGCACTCAAACCCCTTCAAGAGGATGAAAAGGATATAATAAAATTATGACTAATAATTTGATTACATGCTTAATTATTAACAACTTAACTTTAATACACTTTGTTGGATTTGAAGACATAAAAATAAAAAATAATGAAATCTTAATAAAAAAATACGTCATAATAACAATTACCTCTTTATTAATATATTCAATATCATTCTATCTCTATAAACTACTTGAAAAGAACAATTTATTGTTTTTAATGCCAATTTTTTATGTAATTTTAATTTACATGCTGATATTATCATTTAAGGTATTAAATGATATGTTTATTGTTTACAATAAAAAATCAAATTATTCAAACGATTTTATGCTTTCAAATAGCAGTTTAATTGCAATAACATTTTTTGCGCTTGATAAGAACAACGGATTTCTTGAAGGATTAGAAATACTTATTCTGTCTGTACTTGGCATACTAATAGCTTTAATGTCAATAATATCAATTAAAAAAAACTTTGATAAAAAACCTAAAATCAATATATTGGAAAACGAACCAATATATTTTTTTATAATGTTTATTTTATCTTTAATTCCAAATATAATTATATTAATATACAATAAATAATAGCGAGAAATAAAAATGAAAGAAAAAATAAATATATTGTTTGAACAAGCCGAAGGCATTTGGAGGAAGCTTTGACAAAAAAGAAATTCAAGATAAAATAGAAAAATACGAAAAAGAAATACACCAGAAAAATTTTTGGAATGATCCTAAAAGAGCCCAAGAAGTTATAAAAGCTCAAAGTATCTTGAAAAATAAAATTGATCCGTGGGAAGAGCTAATAAACAAAATCAAAGATTTAAGCGATCTTTGTGAAATTGTTGAAAATGAAAAAGATATTAACAGCTTAGAAATCGAATTTAATGTACTTGAAAAACAGTACAAAAATTTACTCACAATTTCTTACTTTAAAGAAGAGCTTGACATAAACAGCGCTTTTTTAACTATTCATTCTGGTGCTGGAGGCACTGAAGCATGTGACTGGGTTGCAATGCTTTACAGAATGTACTCAAGATATGCTGAGAGAAAAAAATATAAAACAGAACTGATTGATTTGCTTGAAGCAGAAGGTGGAATTAAATCTATTACAATAGAAATCAAAGGTGAATATGCTTATGGACTTTTAAAAAGTGAAGTTGGAATACATCGCCTTATAAGAATTTCTCCGTTTGATGCTGCTAAAAAAAGACATACCTCTTTTGCATCAGTATTTGTTGACCCTGTTATTGATGAGAAAATAGAAATAATAATTAAACCAGAAGATATAAGAATTGATACATATAGAGCATCGGGAGCTGGGGGGCAACACGTCAACAAAACATCCTCTGCTGTAAGAATAACTCACATTGAAACAGGAATAGTAACTCAATCTCAAAGCGACCGAAGTCAGCACAAAAACAAAGATATGGCAATGAAAGTTTTAAAATCAAGACTTTACGAATACTATAAGAATAAAGAAGATAAAAAAAATAAATCCAAGCAAGAAGTAAAAAAAGAAATTTCTTGGGGCAACCAAATAAGATCTTACGTATTTCAACCTTACAATTTAGTAAAAGATCACAGAACAAAATTTGAAAATTCAAACACCACTTCGGTTATGGACGGCAATATAGATAATTTCATAGAAGAGTATTTAAAATGGAAAAGTTTAAACTAACCCTAGTAATGCCGTTGCTAATATTTACAATATATAAAATACATTCTCAAAGTAATATTGAATACAACTTTTCCTATATCATTAATACAAAAAAAGAAAATATTGACCTTAAAAAAGGAATTGAAAAACAATTAAACAAAGTCTACGATAAAATAACAGAGCATGTTGTAAGCAACGATGACAAGAATATTATTGAAGATATTTATATAAATCAAGATATAATAAAAACAGAACTTGAAATTAGCAAATTAAAAAAAGAAATGGATATAAAAAAACTGCAAAACATAATAAACGCAAAAGAAAAGCATAACACTGAAACTAAAATCGATGAGCTTAAAAAAAATATTCAAAATATTAAAAGCAAAAAAAAAAGATTTGCAGAATATTTTAGCAATTTAAAAAAATTAAAAGTAAAATATAAAAAAATCGAAGAACAAACAAACATCTCAAATTTAAATAAAGAATTTTTCATAAGAGAAGAATTATTTTTTATTAGCTATATTGACCTTAAAAAAATAGAAAATTATTATTTACTAGAAATTAGCAACGTTACTCCCGAGAAAATTGAGACTGAAAAAGCAGTATTTAAAACATCCTCTTCTGTTAATGAAATTGCAGATAAAATAACAAAACACAGTTTCAAAAAAATATTAGGTAGAGAATTTTTAAAAATCAACATTAATGTCAAAAACAACTCGGATGCAAAAATCTATATAAATGAAAAATTTGTTTCAAAAGGAATCTATTACAATAATATTTTTGACATTTCTAAAATCCCAAACAAAGAAATTGAAATACAAATCACAAGCACAAATTTCGAAAACTACTCTATTAAAAGAAAAGTAAAAAATGCAGATTCAATAATATTAAATATTGACTTAAAAAGAACAATCTCTAAAAAAGTAGAAATTAAAAGCAATGTGAAATCTAAAGTTTTTAAAAAAGGCATATTTATGGGAGAAACCCCAATTGAAATAGAAAAACCAGAAAATCAAGACATCATTTTGCTTAAATCTGAAGGATATAAAGATAAATTCAAGTTAATAAATAAAGAAAAAGATCAAGTAGAAATAGAAATGATAAAAACTATCAAAAATAGACTTAGCAATAAAAGAGATAAATTTTATATTAATCTAGCTGTTTTTACATTAAGCACAATAGGAACCATTTTTGCAGGAACGTTACTTAACAATGCAGAAGCACTTTATAAAATAACTGGCAATCACTTTATCAACAAAATATTAACAGCTGAAGATGTTTATATGGCAAAAGCAGAACAAATGACTGCAAAATTTCTATTTGGAGCAGGTATTACCTTAACTATTGGTAGCTTTATTTCATTAATAACTCATTTAGTAGAATATATTAAAGAAGCAAATCTAGGAGAATAGATTTAACAATTAGCAATAAAATAGGAGAACAAACATTTGGGCATTTTAGAAAAAATAAAAAATTTATTTAAAAGCAAGCAACAAGAAAATATTATTGAAAATTTAGAAGACATTCTATTAGAATCAGACATTAATAATGAAATTGTAATAGAGATAATAAACAAATTAACAAAAGAAAAAAATAAAAACGAAAAAACTATTATTGAAAAACTAAAAGAACTTTTAAGTAATTATATTAATATAAAAAAATTTACTCTAGAAAATAACAAATTAAACATTTTGTTAATAGTTGGCATAAATGGAATTGGAAAAACATCAAGCATAGCAAAACTTGCAAATAAATTAAAAAATGAAGGCAAAAATATATTAATATCCGCTGCTGATACATTCAGAGCAGCCGCAATTGAACAAATGAAAGTTTATGGTGAACAAATTGGAATCAGAATAATATCTCAAAACCAAGGAAGCGATCCATCAGCTGTTATATTCGACAGCATATCAAGCGCTAAGATTAAAAATTATGATGCATTAATTATTGACACAGCCGGAAGATTGCAAAATAAAGAGAATTTAATAAAAGAGCTTCAAAAAATAAACAATGTAATATTAAAGCAAATAAAAAACACTAATATCAATTATCAAAAAATACTTGTAATCGATTCTACTATTGGAAAAAATACAAATAGCCAAGCAGAAATTTTTAATAAAGCAATAGAAATAGACGGAATAATAATCACGAAACTTGATTCATCCTCAAGAGCAGGTGTAATAATAAATATTTCAAAAATTCTTGAAAAGCCCATATACTTTACTACATTTGGAGAAACACTAGAAGACATTAAAGAATTTGATATCAATGAATATCTTAATAAATTGCTATGAAAAAAAAACAATTAATACTTCTTCTATTTATAACACAAATTATTTATGCAAAAAGCTATTTTGCATCTGACACATTTTTCAATAAATACCAAAAATTAAACGAAAAACCAAAAAAAGGATTTTACATTGAGTATCATTTGATTGATGATACCGAAAAACTCTACTTATATAAAGAAACAAATTTAATAAAATATAAGACAATTCAAATAATAGAAAACACAAGAAAAATCACATATTATGATACAAAAGATACAAAAAGAAAAGAAGAGGTTTACGATAATTTAAATAATAAAATACAAGAAATTGAATATGACAGCAAAGGAAAAATTCTTGAAACAGCAAATTACTTTTATGAAAACGGCAACTTAATATCCAAGAATTTAAAAACAATAAACCAAAAACCAAAATTAATATTTTACTCTAAAGATGAAAATGGTAAATTACTAAAAATAACAGGATCAAATTTCCAAATTTGGAACTATGGAATCAATGGCGATATAAAATCTACATATTTTGACATCAAAAAATCAACAACAAAGGCTATAAAATATGATGACAAAAAAAGAAATTTAAACAGTACAATTATTGTTAATAATAAAATAAAATCTAAAGAAAAAAACCAATATCTAGATGAACAAAAAATAGTAAATACCGTTGAAGAAGCAAACACAAAAATCATATCTACATATCAAAGAAACAATCTAATTAAAGAAGAAACATATAAAAATAATGAACTTATAAAAATAAATGATTTTCAATACAACTCATCTGATATGATAATTTTTCAAAACACTAAAGAAAAGGATAAAGACCAATATACCAATACTAAAATTGAATACGAATATAACAAAGACAACCAATTAAAAAGCAAAAAAATTTATGAAAACGATATAATTTATCTAAAAACCGAATACCACAATGATAATGAATATGAAGAAGAAATATACTACAATAAAAAACCCGCTCTTAGAGTAAAGCATAAGAATGGAAAAATCATCGAAGAAAAACCAATAGGAACAAATTAAATGGGTATAAGAAATTTTTTGCTTAAAAAATTAATACTAGAAGAAAAAAATAGCTTAGCCCTCACAATTGTAATAATATTAAGCATTACCTTAGGTGAAATAATAATTATCCTAACAATATCAATTATGAATGGTTTTCAAAACGATTTTTTCCTTAGCACTACAAATGTAGAAAGTGGAAATTTGAAAATAGAAAATGAACTTACTAAAGAAGAAATCAAAAAAATTAAAAAGATTGAGGAAATAAAACATATAAATAAAATATACGAAACGCAAGGCATTGGAATTCAAGATTATTATTATCCAACTATTTTGCATATCATTGCAGTTGATATTAAAGATCTTAAAAAAGACCAAAATTTTATTACATTTACAGGACTTGAAAAAGATGAACTGGATCTTAAAGACGATGAGATCATTATTGGAAATGTACTCTCCTACAATTTTAACTTATTAAAAAATGATACCTTAAGATTAATAATCGCCGATGAAATAAAAAACTTTATATCATTAGAAAATGATATAAAAAATTTTAAAATAAAATCAATTTTCAAAAGTAATTATGCAAAAATAAATGAAAATTTAATTTTTATGAATATAGACTATTTTATTAAAAATAATCTTTTACGTAATTCTAACATCAATTACCAAGTAAAAACAAAAAATTTAAATCCAAGTAACAAATTAATTGAAAAGATCAAAGCTATTAATCAAAAAATTAAAGTAAAAACTTGGAATGAATACAATAAAGAATTTTATAAAGCATTGAAAATAGAACGAAATACAATGTTAATTATTTTAACAAGCATTTTCATTGTTATTGCTGTTAATGCATATTATCTACAAAAAAGAATAATAATAAACAAAAATAAAGCTATTTTAATACTATTATCCATGGGGCTTAGAATAAAAAAAATAAAACAAATTTTTTTTATTCACTCAATAATAATCTGCACTATAGGGGGACTTCTTGGCTTGATACTGGGAATTTCAATTTCCTTAAATATAAATGAAATTTTAAAAATAATTGATAATCTAGTAAACAGTTTAATAAATTTTTTAAATCAAATATTGGCTTTAGAAATAGATGGCATTAAAATACAAATAGTAAAAGATACAATTACTCCTAAATTATTTTTAAGCGATTTAGTATTTACTTTCTGCTTTGCATGCTTTTCTACAATATATTCAAGCATGAAAGCAACAAAAAAAATTGGAAGTCAGAAAAACATTGAAACTATAAATGGGTCGTAATATGGAAAATATATTAATTATAAAAAATCTTTGCAAAGCATATAAAAAAAATAAAACAAAAATTCAAGTAATAGAAAATCTAAACTTAACTGTAACAAAAGGTGAATTTATTTCAATTCAAGGAAAAAGTGGATGCGGGAAATCAACTCTTTTTAATATGATTTCAGGAATTGATAAAATAGATTCTGGGGAAATAATATCTTGTGGAATAGTTTTGAAAAATGCAAATGAAAAAACATTGAGTTTGTATAAAAACAGACAAATAGGTTTAGTATTCCAAAATTATAATTTAATAAATGAGTTCAATGTAACTGAAAATATAATTTTACCCAAAATCATCTCAGGCCAGGAAACAAAGGAAACAGTAAATAAAAAAGCTCTAGATCTAATGAAAATACTAAAAATAGAAAACAGAGCAAAACATTATCCTTCAGAACTCTCTGGAGGCGAATCACAAAGAGTTGCTATTGCTAGAGCGTTAATCAATGAACCTGATATAATCTTATGTGATGAACCTACGGGAAATTTAGACTTAAGTACAGCTAAAACTGTAGAAAATCTACTTATCAATACAACAAAAAATTTTAGAAAAACCTTAATACTAGTTAGTCATAACCCTCAATTTGCTAACAAAGCAGATTCAAAATATGAATTCAAAGATAGGACATTAAAAAAACTATGATGCTTCTAAAGCTAACAGAAATTACAAAAATTGCGTATATAATTTTTAAAAATTCAACAAATAAAATAGCTTTAATAGGTTCTGGAATATCATTAAGTTTAGTAATGATCCCACTAATTATTGTCTACTATATGTCTAGCAATATTATGACTTCTACTATTAATAAATATATTGAAAGTGAAGGTTTTTCCATTCAAATAGAATACAATAACACAAATAAAACCAATTACTTAAAAGACAGATTAAGCTCATTTAAAAAAAAATATAATTACAAAGATTTAAATTACTTTTTTGAGAAAAGAACTTACGGAATTATTGGAAATAATAAAAAACAAGGCGTATTAATAAGAGCAATAGAAAATGAATTCATATTGGAAAACAAATCAATAAAATTAATAAAAGGTACTAAAAATTTAAAAAAGGACTCCATACTCATTCCAAATCAAATAAAAAATAAACTTAATTTAAATCTCAATGAAAAAATTGATATTTTGATTCCAAATGCAAAAAACCATAAAATACTGCCCAGAATAAAAAAGTTTCATATCTCAGGAATAATTGAAACCGGACTAAAAGATATTGACAATAACTTAGTTTTAATTTCTCTTGAAAACGAAAATTTAATGTCAAAAAAGTTTTCAAAAAGCATAATTGGAATTGAAACAAATTTCAATTCAATAAAAAACAATGAAATCTTGAAACAGAATTTAGAAACTGAATTTCAAGAATTCCAAATAAAAACATTTTATGAACTTTACTTAAATAAATACAATAATCTAGATATAAGTAAAAAACTTTTAATATTCATTATGGCTTTGATTATAATATTTGCAAGCATTAATATATCTTCGTCTATTTCAATGCTTATTTTTGAAAATAAAAAGAAAATTGCAATACTAAAATCAATTGGAATGAATAATTTAAACATAAAAATAATATTTCTTTTGATATCGCTCACATTAAGCACTACCTTTTGCGGGATTGGAATAATAATTGGGAACTATTTAACACTTAAAATATCTTATTTAATAAACTTTGTTGATAATGTTTTAAACTTTTTTTTAAAAATATTTGGAGAAGAAAATTCTGAAATATTAAACTCAGAATATTACGTATCTGAATTTCAAATAGACTTAAGCCTGAGCTTTAGCTTAACACTTCTTAGCTTATATATGTTAATAAACATTTTAACTACACTGGTTCCGCTCAACATTGTCTCAAATCTAAAAGAAAAAGAAATCTTAAGATAGCGCTTAAAGCCCTATTTAATCATTACATTATAAATTTTAATAGATGAAAAATCCTTTTCAATTGTAGGATAAATCTCATTTAAGAAAATTGTACTAATTGTGAAACTCTGTTTAGATTTAGATTTTAAAAAAGAATTGGCAGAAGAGATTAATTTACGCTTCAAAGACCTAATAATTCTACCTTCCTTATCAATATAACCAATTTCAATCTCCAAATTTTTAATAACATCTTTTGAGGAATTGAAAACTTCTATAACAGTATTTGCTTTACAAATCCCAAAAGACTTTTTAAAATAATTTCCAATATATTTAAATTTCAATATAAAAGAATCTGAATCAAGATTTACACCAATTTTATCATCAACATTTTTAAAAAAATCTACTTCAATAATATCTAATACTACTTTTTTAGGATTAACATCAATAGCTCTTGGTATACTTGATATAACATCAATTGGAATATAAACATTTTTACCCCATTTTAGAGAAAAATCACTTTCTTTGTCAAAAACCTGATTAAACACAGATCTGCCAAGATCATCATAAATTGTAACTCTGTAGGAAATCTTTTTAACAGGATGCTCTTTTGAGACAACCCCTGCTTTAAGCTGATACAAATGAGCATCTTCAAAAACTAAAACTTTAGCGTCTTCTATTTCTATGTAATATAAGTCTTTAGAATCTGAAATGAGATTAGCAGCTTCAACTACTAAATCCGTAGCCATAGTAATAGGAGGAAGACCTTGCGATATTAAAGGAGGAGTAAATTTTTCTTTTAAAGAAGCCTTACCGTTCTCATTTACACCAATGAAACTTTGAAAAGATCTGTAAGTAATCAAAGAAATAAAAAATATTAAAATAGAGCTCAAGGCTAATATTAACATTCTGCTCTTTGATTTCTTAGATTCATAATAGTCGATTAAATCTAAATCATTTCTTATACCAAATTCTTTTGCTTGTAAACTTACATGAATCATTTTTTTTTTAGATTCTTTAGTATTTAACTTATCGGTAATCTCTTTAAAAAGAAAAAAAAATAAACTAAATATTGATTTATCGTGAAGAGAATAAAAATAGATAGATTCAAGCTCTCTAAAAGCAACATCTATCTTCCCCACATCAACAAATCTTTTGACTCTCGCATAAGACTTTTTAAAATGAAGCCCCATATTTTCAATATCATTATCAGAAATATCTGATATTTCAATAATATTTTTAATACTCTTTTTGCTTAAAATTTTACTTTTATACTTTTTAAGTTTTGATAAATAAATCTTAATTCTATCTTCAGATGTTTTACTATTATTCATTATCTTCTAATTCATCAACTTTTTTTAAAAGCCAATAAGCAATATTTCTGGCAGTAGTCTTTGTAATAGAAATTCCTATAAAAGAGTTGATTAATACTATTTTTCCCTCTTCTCCGCGCTTCAATTCTTTTGAGGCATCTTCTAAAACACCTTCTTTGGTTTTTGTATAAGCAATCTCCTCAGAAATCTCTGTAGACTCGAAAACAAGATCACAAAAAATCTCCCCTGTATTAGTTACATTCCCATAAATATTATTAATAGGAACCATTTTATAATCTTCATCTTTTTCAAACCTATAAATTACTTCTTTCATATAAACGAGTATATCATAATCAAAAAACATAGCCAATAAACAAAATTTATACAAAAAAATAAATTTCAATTTAAAAAAAATGATTATTAATTAATAATCATTTTAAACTTTTTTTATGAAATAAAAAATAATGCTATAATGATTAAAAGCTAAAAATTAAAACAAAGGAACTTTTAAGGATTATGGATTTCAAACAAATAAAAAGCAATGCAGAAAAGGTTAAGTTTTTAAGGAAAGATTTTCCTATTTTAAATAAACAGTTTGACAATAAGCATATAATTTATTTTGACAATGCAGCAACCTCTCAAAAGCCTAAAAAAGTAATTTATTCTATCATTGAATATTATGAAAATTACAACGCAAATGTACATAGAAGCGGTCACAAATTTGCAATTCAATCTAGCATAAAAATTGAAAAAACAAGAGAACTTGTAAAAAATTTTATTAATGCAGAATCTTCAAAAAATATAATATTTACTTCTGGAACTACGGATGGAATTAACATCATCGCAAACTCATTTTTTTACTCAAAATACTTTAAAAAAAAAGATGAAATTATTCTTACAACTCTTGAACATAATAGTAATTTGCTGCCATGGGCAAATCTTGCAAAATTAGCTAATCTAACAATTAAGTTTGCTAAATTCAATGAAATGGGAATTATTACCCCCGAAGAAATTGAAAAACTTATTACAGAAAAAACAAAGCTTATAAGTATTTCAGGAATAAATAATACCTTGGGAACAATGAATGATTTAGAATCTATTGGAAAAATCGCAAAAAAATATAATATAAGTCTTTTTGTAGATGCTGCACAAATGGCGCCGCATATAAAAATAGATGTTAAAAAAATTGGCTGTGACTTTTTGGTATTTTCTGGCCATAAAATGCTTGCTCCAACAGGAATAGGAATTTTATACATTTCAAATAATATGGCTGAAAAACTTGATAGTCCAAAATTAGGAGGAAATACTGTAGAAGAAATATTCATAAAAAATGAAAAAATTAAATTTAAATCACTTGATGCTCCCAATAAATTCGAATCAGGAACTCCAAATATTGCAGGAATTATTGGGCTTAAAGAGGCAATAAAATATATCAATAATATTTCTATGGATTTCATTTTAGAACATGATCAGCAATTAATAGAATATGGGGTAAAAAAATTACAAGAGCTTGATGAAGTCGAATTTTTACTAAATACAAATCTTAAAAGAAATTCAATAATATCATTTACAGTAAAAAATATTCACTCACATGATATTGAAACATATTTAGATACAATTGGAATAGCAACTAGAGCCGGAAAAACTTGTTCTTATGTAGCATTTTTCCCAGAAAATTTAAATAAAAACCATCTTTTAAGAATTAGCTTTTATTTTTATAATACACAAGAAGAAATTGATATTTTTATATTGGGATTAAAAAAAGTAATAAAAGAGCTTTCATAAAAATAGAGAAAAATAAAAATCATAACAAAGTTAATCAAAAATCTTTCTTTTTGATTAACTTTAATTTTAGGATTAATAAGCATTATTTCAATCTTTAAAAGTCTAAAAACAATTTAAGCTATGTTTTAAAAAATTTTTATTTAAAAATCTTCATATTATTTTTTATTATTGATTTAATAAATTAAAGAAAATAAAATAAAATTATGCTCACTGAAGAAATTAAAAAAAAATTAATAAAGCTTAGCAAAGTAAATAATTACATAATACATAAAATAAAAACAAACCAAAATTTAAAACATCAATCTAAATGTGGAGATCAAATTTTATTCCAAATAATAGAAGCAAATAACGGAAAATTTAATTTAAAACATTATGCATCTGGATGTATGATCTTACTTGCAAGTGCCAACGCTTTAAACAAATTGTGCAATAATAAACCAAAATCCGAAATCCTAAGCTTAGTACAAAAAGTGATAAACGGTGATTTTGCAAATCTAGAAGAAATTGACACAAGTTTAAAAATTTTTAACATATTTACAAATACAAATAGAAAAGACTGTTTCTTACTGCCATACAAATCATTAAAAGATAGTTTGGTAAACTATAAGCCTTTAAGGAGAACTATTAGATAAAAATCCATTCACACTCATCAATCGGATATGAAGGAGAGCTAATTGAGATTGAAATAGACATTAAAAAAGGAATTCCTGGAATTGATATTGTAGGACTTGCTGGAAGCGAAATTAAAGAATCAAGAGAAAGGGTAAAATCAGCTATAAAGAATTCAAATTTTAATTTCCCTAAAGATAGAATATTAATAAATCTTGCACCAGCTGGAATTAAAAAGCTTGGAACAGCTCTTGACCTTTCGATTGTTATTGGCATCATTAAAATCAAAGGAAACAAAAATAATAAAAATTTAGAAATTTTAATATTAGGAGAATTGCAATTAGATGGCAAAATAAGATCAATAAAAGCAGTTTTACCAGCCGTTGCTCTTGCTAAAGAAAAGAAAATAAAATTTGCAATAGTTCCCTTTGAAAATTTAGAAGAAGCTTATCTAATAGATGGCTTGAATATTTGGAGTGTTAAAGATTTAAAAGAAACTCTAAACATAATAGAACAATTAAAAGACAATATACTTCCTCCAAGAACAGATATTAAACCACAAGCAGTAATTGAACAAGATTATGTTTTAGATTATGACTTTAAAAATATAAAAGGACAACAAAGAGTAAAAAGAGCAATTGAAATAGCAATTGCTGGTGGACATAATATTATGTTATTTGGTCCGCCTGGAAGTGGAAAAACACTTAGTATTAAGTGTGCCCAATCTATTCTTCCTCCACTTACAAACAAAGAGCTTATAGAAACAAATAGAATATGGTCAATATCAGGAAAATTAATAGACAGAAAGATAATAAAACAAAGACCTTTTAGAAATCCTCACCATACTGCCAGTAAAGAAGGAATAATTGGAGGGGGGCCTAATCCTTTGCCTGGTGAAGTGTCTCTTGCCCACAATGGAGTATTATTTCTAGATGAAGCTTTAGAATTTAAAAAATCCATCTTACAATCTTTACGTGAACCTATTGAAGATAAATCAATTTCAATCTCAAGAGCAAGTTTTAAATTATTCAAATACCCGGCCAATTTCCAACTAATGCTTGCAATGAATCTTTGCCCTTGTGGAAATCTTGGCAAAAAAAACACAGATTGTTTTTGCTTACAATAAGAAATTTCAAATTATTGGAAAAAACTTGGAGCTGCAATGCTTGATAGAATTGATATTAGGGTCTCAACAAGAGCGATTAATAATGAAAAATTATTCGGAGAAACAAGCGAAAGTTCAAGTGAAATAAAACGAAGAATAATAAAAGCAAGAAACATTCAAAATATAAGATACGAAAATTTTGCAAACATAAATAAAAATTCTGATCTTAATTCTGATCACATTGAAAAATTTTGCGAATTAAGTGCAATCTTAAAAAATGATTTGATTTATATTCTAAACAAACTAAACATATCTTCAAGAGCAACACATTCAATACTAAAAATTGCAAGAACAATCTCCGATTTAAAGGAAGAAAAAAATATTTCAAGAGAAGCTTTACTCGAGGCAATTGAGCATAGAAAAAACGGAGAAAATATGCTTGAAAAATAAAAACCCCTAAAATATTTGGGGTCTTTAAACTAAAATTCTATTTTATCAATATAGCTTTTAAGCTGATTAGCAGAACTGTTAAACTTCTCAAGCTCTTTAGGACTTATCTTAAAGTTTAAAACTTCTTTGACTCCTTCTTTACAAACTATGGCAGGCGCTCCAATGTAAATGTCTTTAACTAATCCCCCATACTGACCATTAATATAAGAAGATATTGGAAGAATAATATTCTGATCTCCAATTATTGCATTTACAATATTCTTAATACCAAGTCCAATAGCATAATAGGTTGCTCCCTTGAGCTTAATAACCTCATAAGCAGCATTCACAACCTTTTTATGAATTTCATCAAGCTCTATCTCAGTTATTTTGCCTTCAGCAAGGTATTCTGATAAAGGCTTCATTGCTATTTTTGTTTCATCCCAAGTAGCAAAAGAACTATCACCATGTTCACCCATAATATATGAATGTATATTTTGAGTGTTCACATTTAAACGATCACTTAAAAAATATCTAAGCCTTGAAGTATCAAGAATAGTACCAGTGCCAATAACCTTGTGAATAGGAAATTTAGAATATTTCATTGTAACATAAGTCATAATATCTACAGGATTACTTGCAATGACAAAAATACCATCAAATCCACTAGATACAACATTGGTTATAATATCCTTAAAAATTTCAGAATTTTTATCAACCAAATCAAGTCTTGTTTCACTAGGCTTTTGATTAAGTCCTGCTGTAATTACAACAATATCTGCGTTAATACAATCTTTGTAAGTCCCAAACAATACATTAATATTCTTCTTTAAAAACATTTGGCCATGATTAAGGTCCATGACCTCACCTTTTGCTTTATTTTCATTAACATCAATAATTACTAGTTCATGTACAAGCGAATTGTCTATTGTCAAAGCATAAGCAAAGCTTGAACCCACCCCACCAGCTCCAATAAGAACAACTTTATTAGACTTAAGCATAAATTACTCCCATATAAATTTAAACTACAATACAATTAATTTTAAATAAGTAATGATAAAAATATTTTATCGCATTTTTAAGGGCTTTGCCAATCACATACCCTTAAAAATTAAAAACATATTTAATTATCATTAGATTTCAGAACCGCAAGAAAAGCGCGCTGTGGAATCTCAACATTTCCCACCATTTTCATTCGTTTTTTACCTTCTTTCTGCTTTTCCAAAAGTTTTCGCTTACGAGTAATATCACCGCCATAACACTTGGCAGTAACATCTTTTCTAACAGGAGAGATTGTCTCTCGAGCAATAACATTAGAGCCAATAGCACCTTGAATAGCTATTTTAAATTGCTGCCTTGCTATTTCATCTTTCAACTTTTTACAAATCCCAATAGCCTTAGTTTTTGCACTATCTTTAAAAACCAATTGAGACAGTGCATCAACCCTATCCCCATTAACCAATATATCTAATCTTACTAAATCCGTATATTCATAATCTAAAAGTTCATAATCAAAAGAAGCATATCCTCGACTAACAGATTTAATCTTGTCATAAAAATCAAAAAGGATTTCAGAAAGAGGCATTTTATAAATAAGTTCAACACGCTTAGTATCAAGATAAATTAAGCTTGTCTGTACTCCTCTTTTCAATAAACACACACTCATAATGTTTCCTAAAAATTCTGTAGGAACAATTATATTAGCTCTAATATAAGGCTCAAGAACACCTTCAATAGCTTCATTTCCATGAAATTGCTCAGGACTTTCAATAAAATAAGATTCTCCCTTTTTAGGAATTATTTTGTATCTAACAGAAGGAGAAGTCAATATTACATTTAAATCAAATTCACGCTCAATACGTTCTTGAATAACCTCTAAATGCAAAAGACCAAGAAATCCGCACTTAAAACCATGTCCAAGAGCTGATGATGAATCTTTTTCAAATGTTAACGATGCATCATTAAGCTTTAATCTATCCATTGCCTTTAAAAGATCATCATATTGATTAGCATCAACAGGATATACTGAAGAAAACACTACAGGCTTAACCTCTTTAAATCCCTCAAGAGGAGATAATGCGGGACAATCACAAAGAGTTACTGTATCTCCGATCTTCACATCTGATATATTTTTTATTCCTGCAATAAAATATCCAACATCTCCTGCTTCTAATCTATCCTTTCTTTCAAGAGATATTTTAAAAACTCCAATCTCTTCAATTAAATGCTCACTATTAGTATGCATTAATCTAATCTTATCGCCTGTCTTGATTTGTCCTTCAAAAATCCTAAAGTGAACAACAACTCCTCTATAAGAATCATAATGTGAATCAAAAATTAATGCTCTTAATGGATCCTTAATACTTCCTCTAGGAGATGGCACATGCTTACAAATAGCTTCAAGCAAATCATCAATTCCTATTCCATTCTTAGCAGAAATCGAAATAGCAATTTCTTCATTTAATCCTAAATCATTTTTTATTTGCTTTTTTACAAAATCAATATTAGCATTTGGAAGATCTATCTTATTAATAACAGGAATAATTTCTAAATCATGCTCAAAAGCCATATAAAAATTAGAAACTGTCTGAGCTTGTATTCCCTGACTTGCATCAATTAATAAAAGAGCACCCTCACAAGATGAAATTGCTCTTGAGACTTCATAAGAAAAATCAACATGACCTGGGGTATCTACAAAATTTAACTCATAACAATCACCATCATTGCTTTTATAGGTGATTGTTACTACTTGACTTTTTATTGTAATTCCTCTTTCTCGCTCAATCTCCATGCTGTCAAGCATTTGACTTTTAAAATCACGATCAGATATTATTTTAGCCTTTTGAATAAATCGATCGGCTAATGTCGATTTACCATGATCAATGTGTGCAATAATGCAAAAATTTTTCTTACGAATACTAATACTCACTCCCCCCTTGAACTACAAATCAAGATTTAAAAATTAACCCTTTTTTTTAAATACAGAATTTTTAATTTGACTTCTTGATTTCGTAATATAAGGAGAAAATTTTGGCGCAAGATCCACTATTAATTTCCAAGTATCTATTGATCTAAATCTATACTTACCATTAGAATATGCATAAGTAGCAACAGCAACATTATAAACTATTTCCCAAAAATCTGTAGATTCAAAAGCATTTTTTATTGCCTTATACTCATTAATTTTTTGAACAAAAGACCTTAAATTCCTAAACTGATAAACAGGTTCATAATAACAAACATAATCATACATTCTTGTTAAAATCCCTACTGCAGCTATAAGTCCATGAGTAATTGAAAGTTCATAAGCACTTAAACGTAAATAAACTTTTGACAATAATTGATGAGTATCAATAACATTGTAGTTCTTAAATCTGTAAAGATTAAAAGTAAAATCAATGCCAAAAGCTCCCCTTACTTGTTTTAAATAAGAAGTTAAATAAAATGAAATATTAAACTTATTGTTTGGTATACTATTTTCACCTTGAGAATAATCATGATAACTATAATAATCTTTTTTAGTTGAAAACTTATTTAATATGTCATTTAAATAATCAATCGTATCAACATAATTATTCTCAAGTTCAGCCATTTTGGCTAAAGAAAAAAGTATTTTTTTTTCAAAAGATTCATCTAGTAAATAATCTTTGTCTTCAAAAGACTTGTAAAGATTTAATTTTTCAAGAACAGCATTGCCAGACATACCATAGGCTACTGACAAATAATAGCTAGCTTCGGGATAAACACCTTTTCTAAGCAAAGCTTCCTGCAAATAATTAATAGCATGTGTAAGATTGGACTTACTAAATTCAGATTTTGAATAAAGGAATTGTCTACCTTTTTCAAGTAAAATCCAATACGGAAAATTTTTATTACTTGAAGAAATCAAAGAAATAGAAAAAGGCAAAGCAAAAAAAAATAAAACCAAATTTCTCATAATAACAAACATATTAAATTAACTCATAAATTACGAGAAAATTTAATATTAAAAGAAATAATAAATAAAAATTAAACAAACTTAAATATCATTAAAAATACCATTACAAAAAGAGCAACAGATTCTATTAATCCTAAAACTAATAGGTATGTAGCAAACCCTTTTCCGGTCTCAGAAAAAGCATCACAAGCGCCTGCTGCCGCTTTACCTTGAGCAAATCCAGAAACAGCAATCGCAAAACCACCACCAATACCAGCTCCAAGTAACAACCATGGATTTGTCTGCATCATCACCTCATATAAAGTGTTCATTAAAATATATCCATATATTATTTGAGTCAATGGTGCTGAAACAAAAACAATCAATAAAAATGGTGCTGGCTTTCCTTGCATATAACATCTCTTCCATGCTCCAATAGCAGCACTACCTGCTGCTCCCATACCCAACGCAGAACCTATTGCTGAAATTGTCAAAGCTGAATTAACTCCTATTAAACCTATATCCATAAATACTCCTTTTTATTTATTTTTTTATTTTTCTAAAAGGCTTATAAGCATATCCGCTCCACTCTTGCCCTAAATGGTTTGAAAATTCAAGCATATTAAGCCTTACCCCATGAACAATTACTGAAAGTAAAGATAACATTATATTTAAAACATGCCCAAAAAGTATAACAATAATCCCAGCTGCTATAAAACCAATATTAGAAGATTTTAATAAAGGCATTGACATAGCATTAAAACTTGCTGAGATTGAAAGTCCTGCAAGTCCAACTGCAAAAAGTCTAATATAAGATATTATATCTGCAAACCCCGACACAGTAGTTAAAAACTGTTCTATAATACCTCCAAAACTTTTCAATATACACTTAAAAAAATTTGAACCATCTTGTTTACCAAAAACAAATACAAGCGCAACGCCCATGTATATTGCATAATAAACAGCATTATACATGGGAAATCGAGATTGACTGAGTATTAAATTCAAAACAAGGTAATAAAGGCCAGCGATACCTATAAGCCAACCAATTTGTGCAATTGAATGGATATAGGGCTTTTCTTTTACTTGTCTTAAAAAATTCCAAGCATGAGCCAATGAAATTTGCAAAACTCCTATTGAAAAGCAAATAAAAATAATATTTTGTACACTATTTTTATCTGTCAAATAACTAACTTTAAAAGAATTCAAAATAGGAAACATTTCAAGGATTAAAGGACTGCCAAACCAAGTTCCAGTCATAGAGCCATAAAGTATCGATGATACACTAAGATAAAATATTAACCCATGAACTGGGGTTAAAGGCTTCCCTTTAAGGATAAAACTCAAACTAAGCAAAATTCCTATCAAAAAAAATATCACTCCATAAGCTGCATCACCTATTATCATACCAAAAAATACAAAGAAAAATAACATAAAAATAAAACTTATATCCCTTTCTTTGTATCCAGGAATTGTCTCTAAAATATTAAAAATAGGTGCAGCTAAATTGGCAATTCCTTTTCTTTTTATATAGGTTGGAATAATATCATTTTCTTCAGGATCTGCAAATTGCACTGCAAAGCCTGCTTTTAAAACTGAGCTTTTAAGAGATTCTTGACTTTCGGCTGGAACAAATCCCGTAATATATGAAAAATCTTCAAAATCAGTTTGCATATCAGCTAAAACTTGCTCAAACTCTACAATTTGATCGTAATTTTTTATCTCATCTCTTAAAATATCAATGTATTTATTAAAAAGAGAAATTTGAGTCAATTTTTGATCTAAAATCTCATCAACAACCTTTAATTTATTATTAATATAATCAAGATCAAAATTAAACTTAAATTCATCAGCAATTGCAATTTTTTGCTCAAACTCACCAACACTCACAAAATAAGAAGTGTTTTTTACATTTTCAATTAAAAGCACATCAACATTAGGATCTCTTAATAAATTTTTATATTCACTTTTTTGGATTTTAAAAAATTGAATATAAATGTTGGATTCTTTCAATTTGTTAATGTACTCTAAAGAAAAATTTCCCCAAACGGAAATCAAATTCCTTTCATGCAATAAAGATCGTTTAATATCTTGAAATTCTTTAATCTCATTACCTAAATTGACTATGCTTTTTGCAATATCTAAAAAATTTCCATTAGAAGATTTCAAAGCCTTAACGCTTCCATCTTCTCTAAGTAGCGAAAAAGCTTGCAATAAAATTCGCCGATTATCAATGCTTTTTTTTAAAGAATCTGAATTTTTATTGCAAAAGTTAATATGAACTGCTCCAAAATCTCTTAAAATTTCTAATGATTCTTTTTTATATTTTGATAAAGTCAAAAGTAAAACTTTTTTCATTTTTACAATCATAAGCTTGTTCCTATTTTTTTTTAATCAAATTAGACTTAGCAATTTTACCTCTTACAACAGCCGCTGTTTGCTGATCTCCAAGATATATATTAATTTTTTTTATATTAGCCTTAGCTGTTGGTATCATAACTTTCTCAAATAAATTAACTCTCTGAGATGTTACTCGAAACTCTTTTAAAAGCAAATCAATCTGTTTTTTTAAAATTTCAAGTTCTACATTAATTTGAATCACAATTTTAAGAGTTTCAATCCCCTTATCTACCCAATAAGGAGTAAAAAGTAAATCATGCCTTATGTCTTCATATTCAATAGAGTCAAATATAGGAATTGCAACCCCCGCAATATTTACAGACTTTTTGATCACTGTTTTTACTTGAATCCAACTCTCAAAAGGAAATTTTTCACTAAAAAGAGAAATCCAATTAGAAATACTATCTTTAAGTTTTTGTTGCTCAAGATTTTTAATTCTATAAGAATTCTCAATTCTAACAATTTCCATATAAAGCTGCTGTTTTTTAAGCTGCAAAGTAGGCAAATATCTCTTAAACATTTTAAGTTCATCTTTTTGCTTTTTAAGATCATTTTTGGTCAATTTAATTTTAGGCATAATCAACTAGTCTCTTTTTTAGGCCAATATTTTTCGATAAGGTCCGTTTTTATTCCCGTTTCTTTTGGACTAAAACAACTAGCAAGAATATCCCAACCTAAATCTAAAGCCTCTTCCAAGGGGATATTAACAGATAAATCCATCATCTTACTTTCAAACATATTGCTATACTTGAGCAATTTTTCATCCCACTTGGTCATATTAAATCCCATAGCCTTCTTTTCTACAGAATCTTTTGAAGATGCATAAAGCTTAATCATTGAGTCCATTATAGTTCTGTGATCGTCTCTTGTCCTACCATTTACCATTTGCTTAAGTCTTGAAAGCGATCCAAAAGGTTCTATTCTGCCACCCTTTAAATAGTACTGACCTTCTGTAATATATCCAGTATTATCAGGAACAGGATGAGTAACATCGTCACCCGGCATAGTTGTAACCGTAAGTATTGTAATCGATCCTGCACCTTCAAAATCAATAGCTTTCTCATAACGATATGCAAGCTGAGAATATAAATCTCCAGGATAACCTCTATTAGAAGGCACTTGCTCCATCGTAATAGATATTTCTTTCATTGCATCAGCAAAATTTGTCATGTCTGTAAGAAGCACTAAAACTTTTTTACCCTTAAGAGCAAACTTTTCAGCAACAGAAAGAGAAATATCAGGAACAGTTAAAGATTCAACAACAGAATCATTAGCAGTATGAACAAAAAAAATTGTTCTACTTAAAGCACCTCCTTTTTCTAAAGAATCTTTAAAAGTTAAATAATCATCATGTTTAAGTCCCATTCCGCCGAGAATTATCAAATCAACCTCTGCTTGAAGTGCAATTCTAAGAAGAAGCTCATTATAAGGCTCGCCAGAAACAGAAAAGATTGGTAATTTTTGAGATTCAACAAGAGTATTAAAAACATCTATCATTGGAAGCCCCGTTCTTATCATATTTCTAGGAACAATGCGTTTTGCAGGATTTGCAGAAGGCCCCCCAATTTCAATCAAATTATCATCAAGAGAAGGGCCTCCATCCCTAGGATTTCCAGAACCATCAAAAATTCTGCCAAGCAAATTGTCAGAAAATGAAACTTGCATTGAATGCCCTAAAAACTTTATCTCGTCTGATGTGGAAATACCTCTTGTTCCACCATAAACTTGAAGAGAAACTTTTTCTCGATCAAGCTTAATTACTTCGGCTAGAGAACTTGTATCTTTTGCTTTCACAATGGCAAGCTCACCATACTTAATACCTTGAGCTGTAACAGTTATTACATTGCCTGCTATACACTCTATTTTACTATAGACTCTTTTCATATATATATTTCTCCAAACCCCTTAAATTACCTTTTTTAAATTTACTAATTCACTCAAAGCCTGCTCCAATTTATTAAATTTATAATCTTTAAAAGAAGAAAGATTCATGTCTAAAAGATTTTGCCTTAATTCATTCATAAAATCTCTTGCTTGAAGCTTATCAGAAAACTCAAAGTTGGTTTTAAGAATGTTATAAACTATATCAAACATATAATTTTGACGCTCTGAACTAACAGCAGCATCAACAGAATCAAATGAATTTTGTTGCAAATAACACGAATCAAGCAGTTCAGATTTTAAATAAATTAAAAAATCTTCACTACTTATACCCTCTTCCCCAACAACTTTCATCATTTGATTAATTTCGTTACCTTTTACTAAAAAAGATCTTGCATATTCTGCCTTTTTAGAATCAATAACACCTTTATATTTACTCCAAGATTCAAGAGGGCTAATAGCTGGAAATTTCCTAGCATCAGACCTTTCTCTTGTAAGTCCATGGAATGCTCCTACAACCTTCAAGGTTGCTTGAGTAACTGGCTCTTCAAAATTACCACCAGCAGGACTTACAGAACCACCAACTGTTACAGATCCAATATCGCCATTATTAAGAACTACAATGCCTGCCCTTTCATAAAAGGAAGCAATAACAGACTCAAGATAAGCTGGAAAAGCCTCCTCGCCAGGAATTTCTTCAAGGCGACCAGACATTTCTCTCATAGCCTGAGCCCATCTTGAAGTTGAATCTGCTAAAAGAAGAATATCAAGACCCATCTGCCTATAATATTCACCAATAGTAATAGCGGTATAAACAGAGGCTTCTCTAGCTGCAACTGGCATAGAACTTGTATTACAAATAATACAAGTTCTATCCATCAAAGATTTACCAGTTTTTGGATCTATCAACTCAGGGAACTCCTTAAGAGTTTCTACCACCTCTCCTGCTCGTTCACCACAAGCTGCAATAATCACTATATCAACATCAGCATTTCGACTTGTAACTTGCTGAAGAACTGTTTTTCCAGCTCCAAAAGGACCTGGAATACAAAAAGTTCCTCCTTTGGCAACTGGAAAAAATGTATCTATAATTCTAGTTTGAGTCAACATAGGCTCGCTAGGAATAAGTCGTTCCTTATAATTAGTAATAGGAATTTTAACAGGCCAATGAAAAGACATTGTAATACTATGCTTCATGCCAGAATCATCTTCAATTACAGCAATTTGCTCATCAATCGAATAGTTTCCATCATTTACAATCTCTACAATTTTATAAGAATCTCTTTTATAAAATGGAATCATTATTTGATGGTGGACAGTTCCTTCAATTACAAAGCCTAAAAAATCTCCTGCAATAACACTATCTCCAACTTTAGCAGTTTTTTTAAAATTCCATTTCTTATCTTTATTCAAGGGTCTTAAATAAACTCCCCTTTCTAAAAAAAATCCACATTGAATAGCCAGTTCAGGCAAAGGATTTTGAAGCCCATCATACACTTGGGTTAAAAGACCTGGTCCCAATTCAACTGTTAAAAGCTTGTCTGTAAATTCAACTACATCTCCAACAGATATCCCTTTTGTCAATTCAAAAACTTGTGCATCAACTTCATTGCCCCTAACGCGAATTATTTCTGCTTTTAAATTTCTACCAGCAGTTTTTATAAATAAAACTTCATTCATAGAAACTGAACCTTCCACCTCAATAGTAACTAAGTTACCATTCACTCCAACGACTTTTCCTTTTGTCTTCATTGAAATTCCTTTTCTAAACTTTTTCACTAGTTTTATCAATTAAATTTTGACAAATATTGTCAAAATTTTGAATACCCAATTTTTCTTTAAATAAATTATGCCTTAAAAATAACCTTAACTTTAAAAAGTAAATTATTACTTTCTCAAAATCAAATTCATGCCCAATCTCAAGATCAGTCAAAAATTGCCACTTAAGAAGGTCAACACTTAATTCTATTTCAAAAGAATTTTCTTTCAAACAAATATTTCTTAAAATACTTAGATAATAACTCGAGTAATAAGCAGATTCTAAATAAAAATCCTTAGACAGCCCCAATTTTTCTGCCCTTAAAACTGCAAGCGTATATCTTATTGTATCTTCAAAATCAAGAAAAAGATCAAAAACTCTTGATTCGCCTTTAGCTACCTTAAATTCTAGCAAGCCTTTTAAAAAATTAAAGTCCTTTTTGCTTAAAGAAATTTCAACATTATTCAAAAAATCTGAAACACTATAATTTTTTAAAGATTTTAAATCAATATAAGGCAAAGAAGATAAAACATAATAATATGAATCCAACACAAAAGTCTCCTAGACCACTTTTATAACTTCCTTAAATCTTGGATTAAGATAATCAAAAAGAATGTCTGCAATAGTTTCTACTGAAAAATCATACTGCAAACCAGTATTCTTTTTTTGAATCTTAAATCCTTTGCTTATACCTTTGAAAGGTTTAATTTCTATCCCTTCCTTAAGCTTATTTCCAAGTTTTAGTCTTAATATCTGTTCTAAGCCAGAAAAATCAGATTCATTTAACTGAATAACCAATTTTTCTTCTTTAATCCAAGAATCCGTTATTTTAATTATAAGCTCTGATAAAAAATCATTATCACTAAAAACTTCCGCCACATTATCTTTTAAAGTATTTTCAAAAAGAGATTTAAGATTCTTCTCAACTCCAATAATTAAATCTCTGATTGCCTGACGAGAAGCTTCAAGGGCATGACGTTTATAATCATTAATTTCTTTTTCTGATTTTGCCTTTAATGCCCCGACAGCTTCTTCTGCTCTAGCAACTATTTCTTCTGCCTCTTTTTTAGCCTTAAAAATAATATCATTAGATATTCGCTCAGCTTCTTCAAGTCCATCTTTTTTAATTTTATTTATCAGATCCTTTACTTCAAATTGCATTAAAACTCCTTATTATACAATATAAAAATAATAACTTAGCACTTGTTGCAAACAAAACTTTAAAAAAGTATACAATAATTCTTAGTATCAAAAACTTTATAATATTAATAAGACATATCAAATTAGCACAATAATACTTCTTCAAAGAATATATTCATTCTCAATTATTATAAATAACAAAACCATTAAAAAAATTGCCCAATAATTTTATAAACATTGCCATCAAGCACTATATCGATATTTTTGCTTGGAAATTTATTTTTAAGCCCTTCTTTAAAGATTTCAATACCTCTTCTATTTATCTTATTCCAAAATTCATCATCAACAAAATTTAAAGTCAATATTTCAATAATAATCAAATAACCTCTTCCAAACTTGGATCCATATCCTGATGTAAAAGTTGTTGTAACACTAAAAAGACCATCCAATAAACCGTTTGCAGCCTTCCCTCTAAAAGGTCTATTAGGATGAATATCATAAGAATTGCCAAATTCATCTTCAAGCACAAAATCAACATCAAGACAAATGTGAAACAATATATTTTCAAATTCATTAAATTTTGCTATATTCACTTAAATTAAATCTCAACTATAGTTTTTCCAGCTCCTCCATCACTAGGATGAGCAAAATAATATTTTTTAATAAACTTTAACTCTTTTAACAAATTATGAACTTCCCTCATAAGATGACCCTCCCCTTTTCCATGAATAATCTCAAATTTATTAATGCCATTTAATATAATATTATCTATTTTCTTATTCAAAAAGTCTAGAGCATCAATAGACCTCATACCCCTAATATCAATAGTAAAGCTTAACAAGTTTTCCTTATTATAATCAATTGAGAAACTGAAATTTTTATCACCCTCTTTTTTATGCTCTGTAAAGTTTTCTAAAGATATCTCCGAGTTAGAAACACTAACATTAAAAGCACCTACATTAACAGTAATCTTTTTTTTAGAAATTCCAACTATTTTCCCTTTTGCATTAGAATTAACTATTCTAACCCTGTCTCCTATTTTAAAATCTGTCGCTATATTTCTCTTACTATTAAGAGAATTTACTTTATTTAACTTAAAGTCTATATTTTTTTCTAAATCTGATATAAAAGCTTTATTCTTTTCAACATTAACATTACCCTCTTTTATTTCTCTAACTAAATTTTCCAAAACTTTTCTTGAATTTTTTAAAAATTCATTCTGCTCATTTAAAAGCTCTGTTTCAATATTTTTTTCCTTTAATAAAAGATCTTGATAAATATTTTCTACTTCTTTTTCTCGTAATTCTATTTGGATTAATTTCTTATTCATGCTTTCTTTAATTGAAAGCAAATCTTTCTCTTTCTCTACTAATCTTTCTAAAATTTTATTAACTTCTGTTTTTTGAGATGAATAAATTTCATTAGCACGAATTACTATACTCCTGTCAATCAAAAACCTACTGGCAACATTAAACGCATAACTTTCACCGGGAATGGAAAAAATTAAATTATAATTAGGTTCCATCGTCTCTAAATCCATCCGCATAGAAGCATTAATAACGCCTTCATGAGTATATGCAAAATATTTAAGAGCATTATAATGAGTTGATATTAAAACATAAGAATTAATATTAATTAAATATTCAAGAATTGAAATAGCAAGCGCTTGACTTTGATCAATGTCTGTACCTGAGCAAAATTCATCAAATATTACAAGACTTTTTTTTGTAGTATGTTTTAGAATATAAGAAATATTACTCATATGGCTTGAAAAAGTTGAAAGAGAATTAGAAATTGACTGATCATCTCCAATGTCAATAAAAATGTTATCAAAAATTTTAAAAGTACTAGATTCGCTAACAACAATAGGAATCCCAAATTGAAACATTGCACTAAGCAGTCCAATTGTCTTTAAAGTTACCGTTTTCCCACCAGCATTAGGACCAGTAATGATTACAATACGATTCTCAGCAGGGGTAAAAGTTATTGCCTTTGAATCCTTTAGTAAAGGATGATGAGCATCAAAAATATTTAATACATTTGAAATTTCAGGAAATATTCCCTTAGTTTTGATTCCATAAAGCGCTCGTGCTTTTAAAGAATCATAATACAAAAAATTATTATAAAGATTATCTAAAAGAAGAACGTTCTTATGAACTTTACTAGAAAGATTTTGTAAAATTTTTAAAATTATTCTTTTTTTTTCTAAATCTAAATAATTTAACTTATTGTTATAATTTACAATATCATTTGGTTCAATATAAAATGTTTCACCTGATGATGAAACAGAAATAACATTTCCCTTAATTTTACCTTTAAAATTAGATTTAAGAGCAAGAGTATATTTATTCGATTTATAATAAACAATATTAGAAGCCAAATATTCTAAATTTAAGCTAATTACTCTTTTTATCTGCTTTTCAACTTGTCTATTTAAATTTTTAATTTCAAATTCAATCGAATCATACTCTTTTACAACACCACTTTTCAATTCAAGAGTATCAACATCTATATATTCTTTCAATTCACTAAGCAAATTTTTTAGCTCTGGACTTAAAAATAATAAATCGGATAAAATCTGAACATTAAGATTTTTGATATCGCTATTTTTATGTAAAAATAAATTTATTCTCAAAACCTCATCTAAAAATCCCATAATATCTCTCAAATTTTCAATAGAAGCCCTTGAATTTTCTTTTGATAATAATGAAATGGAATATTCTAAGCTATTTATAAAAGAATTCGGATATCCTTTACAACTCTCAAAAAGCATTTTAATGATATTTACAAAGGAAAACATTTTCTCCAAACTTTCCCTTGTTTTTAATATTTCTTGATTATTTAGTAAATTAACGGTGTCTGGATTAGAAACATATTTAGATACTAAAGATAAAATTTCATAAAAGTCAATATTTTTAAAATATTTATTTTGCATAATTTTTATAATTTTTTAGCTCTGACAAAATCTTTAAATAACTTTCGTATCTGGGTTTAGAAATACCATTGCCTAAAGAATTCGTAACAGAACAATGAGGCTCGCTAACATGTAAGCAAGATTTATATTTACAAAAACTAGCAAAATTTTCAAACTCTTTAAAATAATACTTAAGATTTTCAAAAGGTAATGTTTCAACTCCAAACTCCTTTATTCCGGGCGTATCAACTATTATCCAGTTCTCAGAATGAAATGATATTGAATAAACAGTAGTATGTTTTCCCCTAGAATACTTCTCTGAAATTTCATTTACTGATTGAGAAGCTCTTGAATCAATCAAATTTATTAAAGAAGATTTACCAACACCAGATTGGCCAATAAAGGAAGTTCTTGAATTTCTTAAAATCTCTTTTACTTCTTTAATGCCCTCAAAAGTTTTAACAGAGGTTTTTAAAACCCTGTATCCTAGATTTTTATAAATTTCAGAAAATTCTTCAACCCTCTGGCTTATTCCTTTATCAATTTTATTAATCACAATAACAGGAACAATATTTTGCTCTTCTGCAACAACAAGGACTCTGTCGATAAAAAAATTTTTCATCTCAGGAAAGTTAGCAGAATTTACAATTAAAACATTGTCAACATTAGAAACAATTGCTTGCCTAAGATCTACTTTTCTGTTATAACGCCAAAGAATATTTTTCCTACTTACTCGCTTATCAATATATACTTTACGAGAACCATAAACATACCCTAAAACTATATCCCCTGGAACTAAAGGACTATACTCCTTACAGCCTGTTTCTAATATCTTACCCTTAAAAATTCCTTCATAAATTAATTTACTCTTAAGTTCTAAAATAGAATATATATTATTAACTCCCCAAATAACCTCAAATTCAAGATAATTCAAACTATCGTTCCTTTAAAGTGGAGATTATATTTCTTGCAAAAATTTTGATAAAAAGTCAAATTTTCATTTTTAGTCAAATAAAACTCATCTACAAGGTCAACATCATTTTTATAATAGCTGTCTTTATATTGAGGAAAATTAATTGATCTAATAAGACTTTGTACCACTAATTCACGATTCTCATAAACAGGAATTTTTAAGAAATCTTCTATCATTGCCTTAAGATGCAAATAATGAGTGCACCCAAGAAAAACAATTTCTCTACCGGTGTTTACAACTTCAAATTTCAAGGCTTCCAAACATCTAATAGCATCTTTTCTGTACTTCTCTCCATATTCAACAAAATTAACAAGCTCTCCAGCAGCTTTTATAATTAAATCATTATGCATATTCACTTGATCTTTAACAAATTTGCTTTCAAGGGTAGTATTTGTTGCAATCAAAAGAACTCTTTTTAAAACAAGATCTGAAATTGAACTTACCTCTGGCAAAGTATAGACTACTGGAAAAATAAAATTTAATTTATTGTATACACTAACAGAAATTGTATTGCAAGCCAAAATTAATGCACTAATATTATAGATTTTGTTAAGTTTCTCAATTAAATACAAAACTGCTTCTAAAAGATATTCTGAACTCTTTTCTCCATAAGGAAAATTTTTATTGTCGGCAACATAAACATATTGGTATCCGTCCATTTTATTTTTAATATATTTAAAATAAGAAAGTCCCCCTATTCCTGAATCAAAAACAATTATTACTTCTTTGAAATTTTTCATTACAAAATAATAATCACCCCTAAAAAATAAAGTATAAATATTAACAAAGTTAATTTCAAGAATTAAAATAATAAAAATTGTTGAATGTTTTTTTAAAAAAGGTTTTAAGGTATAATAAAATTGATTTAGTAATATTAATAAGTATTTAAGGTGATAAATAAAATGTTTTCAAGCATTAAAGATATTTTAGAAAATCCAATTTTAAACAGCAATGTTACAATAAACGGCTGGATTAGAACTAAGAGAAGTAATGGTAAGATTGGATTTATAGAAATTAATGATGGCTCAACGCTTAAAGGAATTCAAGCTGTCATAAATGAAGAAGAAAATCAATTTACTGAAAAAGATCTGAAAAAACTAACAACAGGGGCAAGTATATCGTTAACGGGCCTATTAGTGGAAAGTCCTGCAAAAGGACAAAATTATGAAATAAAAATATATAGTTTTAATGTAATCGGAGAAGCAGATTCAAAAACTTACCCATTGCAAAAAAAGAGACATACTTTTGAATTCTTAAGAGAAATACCTCATTTAAGAATAAGAACCAATACATTTGGAGCCATTGCTAGGGTAAGAAATAAAATTTCATACAAGATTCATGAATATTTCCAAAAAAATGGTTTTTTTTATATTAATACACCAATAATTACATCAAATGATGGGGAAGGTGCTGGGGAAATGTTTAGAGTTTCCACACTAAAATTTAATAAACCAAACAATTCGCTTAGCAATATTGATTTCAAGGACGATTTTTTTGGAAAAGAAGCTTTTCTCTCTGTCACCGGTCAATTGCACGGAGAAGCGTATGCAATGGCTTTATCTAAAATATATACATTCGGACCAACATTTCGAGCAGAAAATTCTAACACCACACGCCACGCTTCAGAATTTTGGATGATAGAACCGGAAATGGCTTTTTACAAGCTTAACGACAATATTAGCCTAGCAGAAGATCTCTTAAAATACCTTTTAAGTTCAATTTTAAACGAATGCTCACAAGATATGGATTTCTTAGAAAATTACATTGAAAAAGGTTTAATTAAAAAACTAGAAAACGTAATAAATTCCAATTTTGAAGTTATTACCTATACTAAAGCAATTGAAATTCTTGAAAGTTCAAAAAAAAATTTTGAAATAAAACCTTGCTGGGGAATAGATTTGCAAACAGATCACGAAAGATACTTAACAGAGGAGATTTTTAAAAAACCAATAGCAGTCATTGATTATCCAAAAAATTTCAAAGCATTTTACATGAAAATAAACAAAGACAATAAAACCGTCAAAGGAATGGACATACTTGTTCCAAGAATTGGAGAGATTATAGGAGGAAGCGAAAGAGAAGATGACTTGCAAAAATTAGAAAATAGAATAAAAGAATTAAACCTAAACATTGAGCATCTAAACTGGTATCTTGATCTAAGAAGATTTGGTTCTACTCCCCATTCTGGTTTTGGACTTGGACTTGAAAGATTGGTGCAATACACAACGGGAATATCTAATATAAGAGATTCAATACCATTCCCAAGAACTCCTAAAAATCTTTATTTTTAATAAAATAAAAGGAAATGAGATTAATAAAACTCTACAAATTAATGCTACTCTTTCTTTTTTTAACAAGATTATTTCCAGTAAAAGATGAAAAATCAAACAATAAATTAGAATTATTTTCAAACGTAGAAACAAAAATCAAAAAAAAATCTAAAACTTACGATTTAAATTCAAACTTCAAAAAGGCCAAAAAAAAATCGGTTTTTAAAAAAGATACAAACAACGCAAAAAACATAAATTCTAATATATACATACAAAAATCAAAGAAAATTAATTATCCTGACAGGAATTTAAGCAATAACATAAATCAAAAAACCACAAATAATAGAAATTTTAAAACAAATCATTATGTTAAAGTTTATCCTAGCTATAAAAATGATAACTTTGAAGCAATTAAAAATATTAATAAGTATCCAATTAAAACCGAAAAAACTCATCTGCTAATAGGCCCAATATTAAAAGATAATCTAGGAATAATAATTAAAATGGTAAAAACAAAGGGATACACTTTAATAGAATATATAGAAAGCAATAATTAAGATTTGTTTTTTGCCAAAAATTTTAAAACCTCATTAAGTTCATCATCTATATATCTAAAACTATTCTTATATTCACTTTCATTCAATCCTGTAAGCTCATGATTTCCATAATGAATCCAAGTATTTAATTCTTCTTGGTTAGTATATTTATTAACATAATAATCAGGAATATAATCTACAAATCCATGATCCTTATAATCGTAAACTGCTATTTTAACATTTTTATTTTCTATACCCTTTTTTAAAACCTCACCTCTTAAATAAACAATAGTACGACCCGTATCAAAAATATCATCAACAAACAAAACTTTATCGCCTGCCCTTAAATATTTTGGATCATAGGTCCAACCATCTATCATTATCTTTTTTTGCTGCTCATTAAAAATATCATAAGATCTGGCAACAACAGCGGCATATAAAAGGGGTTTATCTGCTTTTACAAATTTAAAAAATTCGCTAATAATATTTCCAAGATAGGCTCCCCCTCTCAAAGAAACATACATAATGTCTGGAATAAATCCATCTTTATAAATTTTATAAGCAAGCTTAAACCCATTAATTCTTATCTCTTCATAAGAAATATATTTTTTCATAATTTAAACTTATTCCTTCCCAATAATAATAATAATAAATTATATTAAATCAAAATATTTTAGTTGTAAATTAACACATAAATATTTACACAAAATAAAAAAATTACAATCTAAAACAAAGCTTAACAAATTATACATAAAACAAAAAAAGGGCTAAGACTAACTCTTAACCCAAAACTAAAATTTACTAAAACGAAATTTTAAAAGAATCATTTCCTCTTAAAATTTTATAAGTATTTTTTCCAATCTTAAGAGCATCATAAAATTCTCTTAAATTAGAAACACTTTGTGAATTTACAGAAAGAATCACATCTCCTGATTTCATCTTAATATTTGATGCTAAATTTTTATCAATATAATCAACAACAACGCCTTTAATCCAATTTCTTAAATTAAGCTGAGCTTTAATATCCTCAACTAATGGATACACAATAAAACCTGGAAGCATTTTGGAAGAAGAAAGTTCTTTATCCTTAGGTCTAACAGCAAGAACAATCTCAATATTTTTTTTGACATTACCTCTTAAAATTTCTACATTTACTTTCTCACCAGCATAAAAATCGCTAATATATGATGTAACATCTTGAAAAACACTCATAGAAACCCCATTAACCTTAACAATAATATCGCCTGCTTTAAGCCCTGACTTAACGGCAGGTGAACCTGGATAAAGAGAGGCAATAATTGCAGCTGAAACATCCTTACCTTCAACTCCTAAGCTTTTTAGTACTTCAGAATCTCTTGTCTTTAAAGGATAAAAAGAAATTCCAAGCCATGCTGATTCAATTTTTTTACCTTTAAGAAAAAAATCTACAGTACTTTTAATATTATTAACAGGAATTGCAAAACCTAACCCAATATTTCCTCCAGAATTTGAAGCTATCCAAGCATTAATTCCAATAACTTCACCTTTTATATTTACAAGAGGACCGCCTGAATTACCTCTGTTGATTGCAGCATCAGTTTGAATAAATAAATTCCTTGATTGTAAATTAGGATTTGCAGAGCGTTGTAATCCACTTACAATACCTGCTGTAACTGTAAAACTAAATTGAAAAGGACTACCTACTGCCATAACCCAATCACCTATTTCAAGCTTATCACTATCTCCAAGATCAGCTACTTTAATAGTTGCATCATCACTTTCAAAGCTAATAAGAGCAATATCTTTTTTTTCATCTTTGCCAATTAACTTAGCCTTGTGCTTTTTTTTATCATAAGACACAACTTCAAGTTCAGTTGCCTTATCTACTACATGACTATTTGTAACCACATAAAATAATGATTTTTTTTGAGAATCCCTACCAATTATTACTCCAGACCCTGCCCAATTGCTTTTTCTCTCAGAATCAAATTCTGGCATATCAAAAAAGAAAAATGGAATAGGAAAACTCTGTTTAATTACCCCGGTTGCATGAACTTCTACGGACGATGATAAAATTTTCTTGGAAACTTCCCTAAAAGAATCTTGTAAGGCTTGTACTGTATTGTCTTTTTCTTCTGCAAAAACAATATTGCTTCTATTAGAATCTAAGTAATGCATTCCAATAAAAAAACCAATACCTAAAGCCAAAAAACTGAGAATAAATCCAGAAAAAAACTTTTTTTCCACTTTTATAACCTCCACATAATTACTTAATTTATAAATAATATTTTAATATTTGATTAGATTAATTTAAAATTTAAACTTCACTTAAAATTAAAGGCAATCCATCAACAACAGCAACAGTGTGTTCAAAATGTGCAGAATAACTAAGATCAGATGCAAAAACAGTCCAACCATCACTTTTTATTGAAACCTTATGCCCCTTTAAGTTTACCATAGGCTCAATAGCCAAAACCATACCTTCCTGAATTCTAATATTTTTAAAAAAAGGGGCATAATAATTTGGAACACTTGGTTCTTCGTGAAGTTGAAATCCAACACCATGGCCCGTATATTCTCTAACTATTCCAAAACCAAATGGTTTTATATACTCTTCTATTGCTTTTGATATATTTAAAATTCTATTTCCCACTTTCATCTCAGCAATACCTTTGTAAAGAGAAGCATTTGTAACTTCTAAAAGTTTATCAATACTAGGGTCCACACTTCCCACTTTAAAAGTTTTTGCCATATCGCTATAAAACCCATCAAGAATGACCCCACAATCAATGCTAATAATATCCCCAGAAGCTAGTTTTCTTTTCCCAGGGATACCGTGAATAACCTCTTCATTAACAGATGCACAAATAGTGCCCTTAAACCCATGATATCCTTTAAAAGCTGGCTTAGCTCTATTTTTAATAATAAAATCATAGGCTATCAAATCAAGCTCCTTAGTGCTAATACCAGGAACAATATTTCTTTCGACTTCTAACAAAGTAAGCGCTAACAAGCGTGCTGAAGCTTTTATTTTTTTAATCTCATCTTTAGATTTCAATCTTAGTCTAGTCAAAATTCAACTTCCTTTCTCTAAGTGTATCTATCATATTTTTATAAAGCCTTCCTTGATCAGTTTTGCAGAAAGAATAAGAAGTTAAAATAGACTCTTTGCCTTTTTCCATTTTCCCCAAATAAAGATAATTAATTCCTTGTTTTAAGTAGATTTTTGATACAAGCTCACACTCATAATGGGTGCTAGCATCTTTATCATAAAAACTACTAGGCAATAAAGATACTCCTTTATTAAAATATCTTTCTGCTTCTTTATAATCTTTCTCAGAAAAGCTCAAAACTCCAAGATTATAATAAACTCCAAACATATATTTTTGGGATTTATTGTCAAAAATTACTCTCTTTGAACTAGTAAAATTTCTTTTAAGGAAATAATAATAAAATTTATAAAAATCATACCAATCTTGTTTATTTTCAGAAAAATTATAAATTTTAAAAAATAAATCCAAGTCTTTTAAATCTGAATAAAGCAACAAATTCCAAGCCAAAAATTGAGCAATCCTAGAATTGTACTCTGTTTTATAAAATAGTCGCCATAAATAAGATTTTTTTGCCTCATACTCAGAATTTGCATAATTTAACGCAAAATAAATTTTAAAAAATAAAGGATCTTCCTTGTAATTAGCTATAATTTCATTAGCTTTAAAATAATTTTTAATTCTAAAGTATATGTTTGCTAAATAATAACTTATTATCTTATTATCTTTAAACAGCTCATTAGCCTTATTTAAATAAGAAATTGCTTTTTTAAAATCATTCTCATTATTAGCTATAAGTGCAAGATTTAAATAAACAAGAACATTATAATCAGGAAATTTTGTATAAAGCTTTAAATATTCATTTTTAGCATTATTAATATCTCCTTTTTTAAAATAAGCATCAGCAAGCAAAAAAAGCAAAGTGGGATCATCTTCATTTTTAAAGAACTTAAGATTGGAAATTGTAAAATCTAAATCATTAAGATTGTATGAAATATATGCAAGCTCTTTGAAAAAGTTTTTGTCTTCTTTAATTTTAAAAAGTATACGCTTAGCAGCATCCATGTTTTTTTTCTCTATATATAAAAGCATTGCATTTACTAAAAATGCATTATTTTTAAGATTTAAACCTATCTCTTCAAAAACACGGGCATCCTTTTCCCTATATATTTTATCAATAAATTTGTTAAAATCTAAAACCTTATTATCCGCACTTAAATTTTTAATAAAAACTTCATCATAAAGACCCCGATACTCTTCATTATTTAAAAGATATTGATTTGCAATCTTATAAGCGTCTTTTAAAAGCCCAATTTTAAGCTTAGAATAAACTTCTAAAGCTCTTAGTTTTAAATTACCCGGCAAAACTTTAACGCTAAGATTTGTTACATCCACCATCAGATGATAGTCACCCGTATTTAAAGCCCAAACCTTAGCTCTTTTAATAAGAGATAGCCATTTAAATTCAGTATTAGCATAATATGATGAAAATCGTATTGCTTTTTTAGCATCAGCAAATTTTTTTTTATCGATATAAAAATCAATTCCTATAATAAGCTTGCTAAAATCTTTCTCGCCTCTCAAAAAATATAAAATATTGGGATTGAAATAGAAATAAAAACCACCTAAAAAAACCGATAATAAAAATAATAAAATGAACACTAAAGTTTTATTTTTTTTCAATACAATTCTCCATATTTTTCAATAAAGCATCAAGTATACCATTTATAAATTTGTCAGAGTTTTTACTGCCATATTTCTTGGCAATCAAAATTGCCTCATCAATTAAAGCACGCTTTGAATTTTCAAAATTTTGGAACTTCAAAGAATAGACGCCCATTCTAAGTATTGCAAGATCAACCTTATCCATTCGATCTAAAGACCAATTCCAAGAAATATCCTTAATCAAGCTATCAATATACTCTAAATTATTAAAAGTGCCATTTACCAAAGAAGAATAAAACGACTTAATAGATTCATTTTCTATATCTAATCCTTTATCCTCAATACTAAAAATATCAAAAATATCGTCCATTGCGCTTTGATTAATATCAATACTATAAATCTTTTGAAAAGCTAAAACTCTAACTTCATGCATTAAATCCATAACAAAATTATACAAATAAAAATATATTTTATTTTAGACTAGAATCCAAGATTTGTATATTTGCAGACTTGTTAAGCTTACTATACACATCTTGCTGCACTTCAACGACAATTTGCTGTTGCTGAATATTAATCATGTTATTTCTTATTGCATCTTTGACAATCAAATCTGTAGTAGGCGATACTTTGTCATTCAAGCCTAAAAATCTCTGAGCATATTTTTCTGTAACTTTGATAATATGAAATCCTTCCTTTGAAGCAATAGGCGAAGATATATCACCCTTATTGAAATTAAAAACCTCTTTAATAAAATCAGCTCCAAGAAGATTTTGAGCATTTTGATCACCCCTTGACAAAAAACCAAGATCGCCATTTTTAGCTTTAGAAGACTCATCATTTGAATATTTTCTTACAGCCTCTTCAAAAGTAATTTTTTTTGATCTTATTTGGCTTAAAATATTTTTAGCTTGATCTAAAACATCTGATCTTTTTTTATCCTTAGTAGAAAAAAATACATGACTAACTCTTGAAATATCGGGATTTACAAATTTAGTTTTATTAGCCTCATAATACTCAACAATTTCTTTCTCACTAGGAGTTTTAACTTCAGAAAATCTGGGCTGAGATTGCTTTAAAACAAGTTTTTGAGAAGATAAAGATCTTTTCATTGAAGCCAAAAGCTCACCCCAATTTGTCCCTTGTTTTTCTATCATTTGCTTAATTTGCTCATCAGTAAGATTTACAAGTCCAAATTGAGTTCTAATTGTTTGCATAACCTCATCATCTGAAATTTTAATTCCCTGCTTTGAAGCCTCTTGGCTAAAAAGAACATCTGCTATTAAAACTTGCAAAACTTGCTTTTTCTCAGCAGCAGTTAAGTCTCGGCCTTGGGTCTTTTTAAATATATCAACCTTAGAATCAAAACCAGTTTTAGTAATAATTTCATTTTTATATAAATTAATAATAGCAACAGGAGTATTTTGAGCAAAAGAGTTAATCCCCATAATTCCCAATATTACCAAAAATAAAAAACTCTTCATAAAATAACCTCTTATTAAAGAATCACTTACCCACTAATTTAACAAAATTTTACATTTAAATCTAGTTAATAAAACATTTTCATCTATACAAAAAACTAGAAATTCCTTGTCCACCGCCAACACAAACAGATGCTATTCCTTTTGTTTTATTCTTCATTTTCATAGAACGAGCAAGTGTTAATAAAATTCTTGAACCACTAACCGCAAATGGATGCCCCAAAGCAATAGCACCACCATTTACATTGATAATATCGCTAGCTATATTGTATTTTTTAAACAAGGCCTTTTCAATGCTTAATGCTTGAGCTGCAAATGCTTCATTCACCTCAATCAAGTCTATTTCGCTAGGGTTTAAACTTAATTTACTAATAATGCCTTCAATGGCCATATAAGCTCCAAAACCCATATAAAGCGGACTAAGCCCTACGCTTTCAAACCCCCCAATATAAGCCAATGGCATTACCCCTAAGCTTTTTACTCTTTCCTCACTTGCTAAAATTAAAAAACAAGCCCCATCATTTAAACTAGAAGAATTTCCGGCAGTTACTGTGCCTGATTCTTTAAAAACAGGATTAAGAGATGCTAGCTTATTTAGAGTTAAATTATCTCTTATTTCCTCATCACTTGAGACAATCCTACTAGAATTAGTCTTCTTATCAAGAATAGTCAAAGGATGAATTTCATCTTCAAAATATCCAAGTTCTCTTGCCTTTAATGCCTTTACATGAGAATTATATGCAAATTCATCTTGCATCTCTCTTGTTATTTTATATTTTTCTGAAAGATTTTCCGCCGTAAGTCCCATAGAAATAAAATTTAGAGAATCTATTAAGGCATCTTTTTGAATTGAATCTTCAATTCCAAAATTACCAAATTTAAGACCGTCAAATCTAACCTTTCTGGGCAATAAATAAGGAGAATTGGTTAGATCTTCCATCCCTCCAGCTAAAACAATATCATTGTTTCCAAGAACAATAGAATTAAATGCAAGCTCCAAAGCTTTAAGACCAGAGCCACAAACTTTATTGACGCTAAATGCAGGCACATTATCGCCCAAACTAGACTTTAAAGCAATTTGCCTTGCAATATTTTGGCCAAGTCCTGAAGATATTACATTCCCAACAATGACCTCATCCACTTCGCATAAATTATTTCTTTTAAGTAAAGCTTTAACAACTTTTGAAGATTCATCAATAATATCCAAGCCCTTAAAAGAACCTCCAAACTTGGTATTGGGCATTCTAAGTCCATCAATAATAGCTACCTTTTTCATCAAAACTACTCCTAAAGTCTTATTGAACTCCATTGAATTATACAATACAATAGCTAACTATAAAAACTAAGTTTATTAAATAAAAAATAAACTACTTAACCTGAATTATTTAATAAATAAGCTAAAATGCTATAATTTTGAAATGCACTTTAAAAAAATACTTTTAATAATATTTATAATTTCTACTTTAAAAGCTTATTCTTATAATTATGCAATCCAATTCAAAAATGAAGGTATTGACAAATATTATTTTGAAATATTAAATGATGGATTTGGATTTTCATTAAGCAATTTTTTTGATGATTTAAGAAGTGGTTCTCTGATTTTCACCTATGCTTCAAAATACAATTTTATAATAAATTTAGAAGCACACATGTTAACTTTTAGAGGCTATAAAGATTATCCAAAATCTTTAATTAGTAGAACAGACTTAATTGAAATAGGTTTCATGTATTACTTTCCAATCTTATTGCTAATTAATGGTAAAAATTTTGGAGAAATAGACTTGGGGATTGGAATTAAAAACTTATTATTTGGAGACTGGGGGGGACACTTAATGCAAAGTATAATTCACATCATTTTAAATCAACATCGCCCAATTCCAAGTATAAGAAGCTACGATGGCTACAATTACAGAGGATTTTTAAGCTTTGCCCTAAATTACTCTTACATGAATTTTTTCAATTTAGAAAATTATATAGATTTGTCTTATTTTGCAGATTATTTTATCAAAAACAGCATTGGAATTACCTTAAAAAATGAAAATATTGGATTTGATATAAAACTTTACACTCAAATTCAAAATCAAATTAAAAACCTTAAAACATATTCAAAAATACAAGAAGCAGAAACGGGAATTGGAATAAATTATCAATTTTACTCTAAAAATTTTTTCATAAGAAATGATTTAAACATTAAAAATTTTTCAACCAAAGAAAATTTCTTAAGCGTTGGGGGATTTGGAATAATTATTGCACCTGAAGAACATACAAAAATATCAGAATCGAAAAATGAATTTAATATTATGAGTAATAATTTTTACTTTGGATTTGATATTATGATCCCATTTAAAATAAGAAATTCAATATTTTATAAAATAAATGAAAACATTAACCATTACTTTTCAATATCAACAAATTATTACACTAATTATAATGAAAATAATAGCTTTACAAATCAATTATCATCGGGTATTATGTATGAATTTTTACCGCAAAAAACATTTAATCCTTACATCATTTCAGGATTATTTTTAGCCTATAATCAAAATAATAAAGATATTAAAAGTATCTTTAGACCAATAAGAATAAAAAACGTTATTCAAGCTGGAATTGAAAATGAATTAGGATTTTTGTTCAAAATGTTTAAATACCACAACACTGACTATATTTTCAAAATATATTCAAAAGTAAGCTATGTTCCTTTAGCTTATAATCTAGATGAAAAAAAATTAGAAAAACATTCTATTAACTTTAATTATTTAGGAATTGGAGTAGTCGTTAAATAACAACATTAAATTAATACTGATGGTCTTTGTTAACAAACTTAGTAATGTGCGGTAAAAATAATATATCTGCCCTACCTGTAGGGCCATTTCTATGTTTTGCTACAATAACCTTGGTTTCTATTGGCTCTATCTCATCAGAAGACTCAAATTTAAAATCCTTATCTCTATGAAGTAAAATTACAATATCAGCATCTTGCTCTAATGCTCCAGATTCCCTTAGACTAGCAAGATTGGGTTCACGCCCTTCTGTATCTCTTGTAAGCTGAGATAATGCAATAATAGGAATTTCAAGCTCTCTAGCAAGCTCTTTAAGAGATTTGCTAATCGAAGCAACTTGTTCATGCCTTGGAAGGTTTTTTGTTTCAAAAGAAATTAGACTAATATAATCAACAAATATTATATCTATACCATAAAATCGCTTAAGCTTTCTAGCTTGAGTTGCTAATGTTAGTAAACTAATATTAGGAGTATCTTCAATATAAAGTTCAGAATCACTAATTTCATTTACAATATCATTTAATGATTTTATCTCCTGTCCAGATAAAATACTATTTTGAACTTTAAAGCTATCAATACAAGATTGAGACGATATTATTCTTTTTATTAAAGCATCCGCTGTCATTTCAAGAGAAAAAAATCCTACTTTTTTCTTTCCTTCCTTTCTTAATGCTATAGCAGACGCAATATTTAAAGCAAATGCCGTTTTACCAATACTAGGACGAGCACCAACTATAATAAAATCGCTATTTCTAAACCCTCCAATAAGAGAATCGACCTTTCTAAAACCACTTGGAATGCCAAAATTTGCCTCCTTTTTCTTCATACTGCGTTCATATATTTCATTATGAACACGTTCTGCAATAATTTTAGCATGATAGAGGTTTTTGCTAGAATAATCCAACTCAATTGAAAGAATTTTTTGTTGAGATTCTTCAACAATCTCATTAATAGTTTTTGTAGAGTCATTTATATAGTCGTTAAGTTCCTTAGAAACATTTAAAATGCTTCTACGAACACTCTGTTCTTTTACAATTTTTGCATAAACATTTATAGTTCTATCTGTTGGTAAATAAACTGAAAGTGAATCTAAATAATCTGGCAAATTGATTAAATCTTTTTTAATCAAAAGCTGTGTTTTTGAAACATGTTTAGATACTTCTTCAAAAACGGTAATAGGATCAATATTTTCCCTTTTTTCATAAAGAGAAACCATTGCTTTAAAAATCAACTTATGAGTTTCATTATAAAAATCATCAGCTCTTACATGAAAAGCAATTTGCTCTAACTTATCTGAATTATAAAATATACTAGAAATTACCGCTTTTTCTGCACCATCATTAAAAAGAAGCGCAGAATTTGAAAAAGCTGCTAAAGCCACAAACTACACCCCATCTCTTTCAACTTACTCATCTACCTTATTTAACTTTTTATTCAAAGACTTTTTATCCTCTTGTTTTTTTTCTTTTTTGATCTCTACTTTAATAATAGCGCTAATGCCTTCATAAAGTTTAACTGTCACATCATAAGTTCCAAAAGCCTTTAAAGTTCCATGATGTATATCTATCTTTTTTCTCTCTATATCAAAACCAAGTTTTAAAAGTTCCTCGGCAATATTCAAGCTGTTAATGCTATGAAACAATTTGCCAGAATCATTGGATTTCATAAAAAATTCTAATTTAACAAGATCAAGCTTAGATTTAAGATCGTTGGCAATTTGTTTTTTTGTTTCTTGCTTTTTTAATATTGATCTTTTTTTTTGATTAAAAATCTCAACATTATGTTTATTTGAAAAAACTGCAAAACCTTTCGGTAGCAAATAATTTCTTGCAAATCCGTCCTTTACCTCTACGGTATCTCCTTCTCTTCCTAGATTAGTAAAATCTTCCTTTAAAATCACTTTCATAATTACCCCTAAATAACTATTTTTTTACAAAAGGCAACAAAGCCATATATCTTGCCCGTTTAACTTCTAATGCCAAACGCCTTTGATGCTTGGCAGAAGTTCCAGTAATTCTTTTGGGTAAAATCTTACCTTGCTCGGTAATAAACTTTTTAAGAAAATCAAAATCTTTATAATCAGGATGTTTACCAGAATCACAAAACTTACATGACTTTCTCTTAAAAAATCTGAAATTTGAATTTTTTTTAAAACCATCCTGCTGATTTTCAAATCTTGAATCTCTTTGATTTACATCTCTATCTTTATACATAAACTTAAACTCCATTAAAAAGGTATATCTTCATTAAATTTATCATCAACAATATCAATATTCTTAATTGCATCTTCTCTTTTATGACTTGCCAAATTATTAACATCTGAATCTTGCATTTGAAAAGCATTAGAGCCTGAACTAAACATTTGCAAATTATCTACAAATATATTAATCTTACTCCTCTTGTCACCAGTATTCTTATCTTGCCAGCTTTCATATTTAAGAGACCCACTTACCACAACTTGTTTACCCTTTTTCAAATACTCATTAAGACTTTCAGCTCTTTTTGAAAAAATAACACAATCAAAATATTGTGGATAATCAATCCATTCGTCATTTTTCTTCATTCTTCTATTATTAGCTAAAGAAAACCTGAGAATAGCCATGCCACTTTCTGTATAAGAAAGCTCAGAATCTCTTGTAAGCCTGCCAGACAATACTAATGAATTAATATCAGCCATTAAAAACCCTCTTATTTTTCCTGAATATCTGTGCTTTCAGAACCTGTTGGCGTTTCGATTTTAGAGCCACCTTTAAAACTTTCTTTGTCAACATTGTCTCTAAATTCCCTAAAATTTCTTCTCTTAATTTTTTTAGTATTGATCTTTCTAACTATTTTGACCAAAATCATATACCTAAGCAAGTTTTTAATTAGCTTAAGCCTTGATTCAAGTTCTTTTAAATTATTACCTTCCATGCTAAATTCTATTATTTCATAACGACCCCTAGCTTGCTTTTTGATAGGATATTCTAAGGCTCTCTCTCCAATAAAATTGCTAACAATATCAATTGCGCCAAAAAATTCTAAAGATTTTCTAACCTCTTCTAAAGAACATTTATACTCAATTTCTTCACTTTTAAACAAAAAACATGCCTCATATCTTTTAATCATTACTAAAACTCCTTATGGTCTATCGCATTGCAAAATATGCAACAAAGGCTACTTAGTTAGTATATAAAAGAGATTAATTTTTTTCAACAATAAAAACTTTATTTATAAAATAGAAGAAGGCAACTAAAACATAATCTAAACTCTTAATCTTCTTCTAATTCGCTAAGCTTATAAGTTTTTCCCGATTTGCCCTGCTTTTCAAGTTTTTTATCTTCTTTCATTTCAATATAAGTCTTAAGGCCTTTTTTTACATTATCAACTGCAACCATAACACTAGCTTCAAAAAGACTTTTTGGAGAATAGGTATCAATAGCCTTTTTAATATAATATGAATTAGATCCATAAAAAAGTTGCACTTTGCCATTAACAAGCCCTATCTTAAGAACTCCAGCCTCTTTTAGCAAATCATTATCAATAAGCTCAGTATTAACAACATCTACATGCAATCTTGTAGAACAAACATCAATCTTTTTAATATTATCAAATCCACCAAGACCTTGAATTAAAAGATGAGCAATACCAAGACTCTCTAGCTTGCCTTCTTGACCTTCGAAAAATGGATCGTCTGCAACAAATATCTGAAAATCAAAATATCTATAAAGCCAACTAAAAGTAAAATAATAAAGAGCAAAAAAGATTACTCCTAAAGGTACTATACTAATCCAATTTGTTCTAGAATTTCCTTGAAGTATTCCAAACATAAAAAAATCCAAAAATCCAGTAGAAAAGGTATTGCCAATCCTAACATCAAAAAAATTAGCAAACAATAATGCAAATCCAGAATAAATGGCATGAACAAAATAAAGCAAAGGCGCCGTGAAAATAAATAAAAATTCTAAAGGTTCGGTTATTCCTGTCAAAAAAGCCGTCAAAGCGCCGGAAAAAAGAAGCGCTGCAACCTTACTTTTATCTTCATGAACAATTCCTTTGTAAACCCCTAATGCTGCTCCAGGTAGTCCGAACATGATAGAGAGATAAAATCCGCTACTAATCTTAGCAAGGCCTGGTGAAAATTTAGCAAGCGATGGGTCTAATAACTGCGCATGAAATATATTCTTAATACCTCTAAAGGTATTGCCATTAATTGTCTCCACTCCACCTAAAGAAGTAAACTCAAAAGGAAAAGATAAAATAGAATGCAATCCCAAAGGCAATAAAAGTCTATTTAAAAATCCATAAAGGAAACTGCCAAAATGTTCAAATCTAAAAACAAACAAACCTAAAGATGCAATTAACTTGTCAACACTTGACCAAATCAAACAAAAACATATAGCCAAAATAACACAAAAAGGCAAAACTATTACTATGGGCGCAAAATGGCACTCTGAAAAAAAAACAAAAGCCTTTGGCAGCTTCATATTATAAAATTTGTTATGCAAATAACCAACCAAAAGCCCTACCGCCAAAGAACCTGCAATTCCCGTATTTAAAGTTTGAACACCGAGAAAATTTATACGCCCCACAGAAGACATCGCTTCTGCTTCAACAAGTCCTGAAAAAGTCTCAATAAAATAATTTCCAGTAATATTAAATGTCAAATAACCAACAAGACCCCCTAAAGCAGCTGTTCCTTGCCCAATTCTTGCAACTCCAATAGAAATCCCAACAGAAAAAATCAAAGGCATATTGAGAAGAATAGCATTACCTATAGCCTTCATTAAACCTAAAACATCTTGAAAAAAGAATTTATCAACATAAACAATATTAGAAGGATTTGAAAATACAGATCCAATGCCAATCAATAAACATGAAACTGGTAGAATAGAAATAGGCACCCGTAGTGCTTTAGAAAATTTTTGCAAACTTGAAAAGTTAATTATTTTAATAAAATTAATCATGCTAAGCCTCTCCAATGCTAATTTCAGTAAACACTATTTATTATAAAGCTTTTTTTACAAAAAAAAACTTTACTCATGAAACAATCTAAATAATAAGATTGGATAAATCAAATAAGATTAATTTAATCTTGAGAAAAACTAACAATTAAAGTAATGTATTATATATTTTTTATAAATAAATGATCAAACGGAGGCAAATTTGTGCTTACAGAAAACAAACTTAAAAAGTACTTATTAGGTAATATTAATACAAGCAAAATACCAAAGAATGAACTTTTTAGTTCTATATCGCATCTTTTTGGAATTATTTTGTCTATAATTGGAACAACAATTCTTATTACAATATCTGCTCTTAAAAAAAAAGATTTACATATACTTGTATTCTTTATTTACGGATTTTCAATGACGCTATTATATTCAATGAGCACTCTTTACCACATATTTCCAAAAGGAAGTAAGATAAAAAAAATATTTAGAAAATTTGATCATATTTCAATATTTATTCTAATAGCAGGAACATATACTCCTGCATGTGCAATCCTTGTACCAAACGAATCAGGACTAATAATCTTATGTATAGTGTGGAGTCTAGCTATAATCGGAGTTATTTTCAAAGCAATATTTACAAATAGCCCCGGATGGTTTAATGGATTTATATTTATAATCATGGGATGGCTCATCCTTTTTAAAATCAAGCCCATTTACAAGGCCCTTAGCGGAAAAGGATTTTTTTGGCTAGTTTTTGGTGGAATCGTATATACAATAGGCGGAATAGTATACATATTAAGTAAAAAATTTAATCCAATAATTAACATGAAAATGCACGATGTATTTCATATATTAATAATAATCGCATCAGCATCTCATTTTTGGCTTATGTTAAAATACATTTCTAATTTTTAATTTAATATATGTAAAACCCCCTTTAAATCGTTAAAAAGGCCTAAGCCAAAAAGAAAAAGCGCTAAAAAAATACCAAAGCTATAAAAAGAATAAATGGTTTTGGCCTTAAATCTTTTTCCACGTAAAAGTTCAATAAAGCTTATAAAAATTTGTCCCCCGTCAAAAACAGGTATTACAATAAAAAACAGATTCATACCAGCAAGAATTAAGCTCAAAACAGAAATACTATTAATCCAATACAATAGTCCCAAAGAATAGGATGAAGAGAGAATGCCTACAATTCCAACAGGGCCTGATACACTCTTAGAAGTATTTAAAAAATTTGTTATCAATAAAAAAATTGAATATAAAATGTCTTGCAAAGCATTTACAACTTTAAAAAAAGAATTTTTAACGGCGTTTAAAACATTATCTTCTTTAATTATCCTTTTTAAAGGCGGTGAAAAATATATGCCAATCATTTTATTTTTATCCTGAAATAGCAATTTTGAAGAAAAAATTTCTCCATTCCTAGCAAACTCAATCTCTACAACATCTGAATTTAAATTCTTAAGCAAATCATCTAAATCTCTTTTATTTTTCAAAAGAATATTATCAACGCTAATTATTTTGTCGCCCGATTTCATTCCCGCAATCTTAGCAGGCGAATTTAAAACTACATCTGCTATCACAAGATCAACCCAAGGACCAATTTCTTTTAAAAAATCTTTCGAACTAACAGTCTCTTCAAAAGTAATATTTTCTTTTCCCCTTAAAACATCAAATGTAGCTGTAGATTTTCCCTCTGGAATACTATTTCTCAAATCAGAAAAATATTCAATTTTTTTATTATTAACTTTTAATATAATATCGCCATCTCTAAATTTATCTTTTAAAAAAGAATTTTTATTTAAAATACTAATCTTTGAAGAATAATCAAAATATATAACACCCATCATGCTTATAAAAATGAAAACAATAAATGAAAAAATCAAATTAAATAAAGGACCTGCAAAATATATTAAAATTTTTTTAAAATGCGAAATTCCAAACAAAGAATCTTTATCTGCTTCTAATTCCTTGTTTGCCTTAAGCTCCTTTTCCAAGTGATCAAATCCTTTAAGCTTGCAATATCCTCCTAGAAGGATTGGAGAAAGTCTATACTCAGTATTATTAATTTTAAACTTTAATATGCTAGGACCTATACCCACAGAAAAAACTTCAACCTTAACTTTAAAAAGTTTAGCAAATAAAAAGTGCCCTAACTCATGAATAAATATTATAAAACTAAGAGCCAGTACACTAAAAAGAATATACATAAAAATTCCCTCCAAAAATCACTAAGATAAGTATAAATAAAATATCGGGCCTGTCAAAAGAAAAGAATCAATCGAATCAAGAGCCCCACCTCTACCAGGAATGATTTTCCCAGAATCTTTTACTCCAGCACTTCGCTTTAATCCAGATTCAAACAAATCTCCAATAATAGTAAAAACTCCAATCAAAATGCCAAAAATAATAGATTCCCCATAACTTAAACTTATTAATTTAAAAATTACCGCAAATATAGCAGTAAGCACAGAAAATAAAATACCCCCAAAAAAACCCATTAATGTCTTATTTGGACTAATAATAGTAGGACGATAGCTATTTTTCCCAAAAAAATAGCCAAAAAGATATGCAAAAGTATCGTTTCCGCTTACCATCGCAAAAAGTATTAACATTAAAAATGGAGCCTTAGGCAAAGTTGTAATAGAAACTATAAAAGACATTAATACCCCAGGATATATAAGTATAAAAAGTATTGACGTTGCCTGAGATAAAAAGTTTCCAATCTCATGTTCTTTAATAAACACTAAATTAACAATCCAATTACTAAACACTAACGCTATAACCAAGTAATATACCACATTCATGCCTAAATAAAAAACATTGAAGTGAATATATGTTAAAATTGGAGGAACAAATCCTAAAAAAAAAGATAATATACCTGAAAGTCCTGACGATTTAAATTTTAATAAATCGTTGACTTCTTTTGCCGCAAAACCACTAAATATAAAAATTAAAATATTAAGAAATAAATAATTTTTAAAATCTAAAAATATTAAAAATAAAATCAAAGGAACAAAAAATAGAAATGTTCCCAATCTTGCAAAAAAAGCGAATCTCTTACCCTTACTCAACAAATCATCTCCCAAAATTTCTCCCTCTAAGTTGAAAACATTCCAAATCCTTACTGTACCTATTGTCATAATATTCGGGCCACAAAACATTTGAAAAAATTAATTCGGAATAAGCAATCCTCCATAAGAAAAAATTGCTTATTCTAATATTCCCGCCCGTACGTATTAAAAGATCAATATCGGGCAGCTCTGGATTATCTAAAAAATTGGAAAAAGCATTCTCATTTAAAGACTCTAAATCAAAATTACTTGAAACAAATTTTTTAACAGCTCTAAGTATTTCATTGCGGCCCCCATAATTGATTGCTAAATTTAAAACAAGATTGTTAAAATTTTTAGAAAAGCTAACAGAATCTTTTATTGAACTTCTTACTTCTTCACCTAAAGACTCAACATCTCCTGAAACTATTATTTTTATTCCATTTTTTTTGTAAAAATTAAATTCGGCCCTCAAATAGTGGGTAATTAAAAACATTAACTTTTCTATCTCACAATCATCTCTTTTCCAATTTTCAGTAGAGAATACATAAAAAGATAAATATTTGATACCTACCTTTAAAGAATGCTTAACTATTTCTTTTGCTCTTTTAAGCCCCTCTTCATAACCTTCCAAAGAAGATAATCCTTTGCCTAAAGCCCACCTTCTATTGCCATCCATGATGATTCCAACATGACTTGGAAGAGACCTTTTATTCATGATTTTAAACTTCCATTATTTCTTGAATTTTAGATTCTAAAATCGTATCTATCCTTTTAATATAAATATCTATAGATTTCTGAATATCATCTAAAATTCTTTTTAAACTGTCCTCTGTGATTTCCGATTCTTTTTCTTGCTTTTTAACCTTATTGTTTAAATCCTGTCGTATATTTCTAGTTGAAACTTTATGTTCCTCCGCTATTTTTTTAGCATGCTTTACAATATCTTGCCGCCTTTCACTGGTTAAGGCTGGAACCTTAATTCTAATAACAGAACCATCACTTGAAGGGTTCATAGAAAGATCAGAATTAAGTATGGCTTGTTCTATCTTATTCAAAATGGTTTTATCCCAAGGTTGAATAACAACAAGCCTTGCTTCAGGAATTCTGATGCTTGAGACTTGAGTTATGGGCGTTTTTTGACCATGGTATTGAATAAAAATTTTATCAAAAACATTACTACTAATCCTACCTGTTCTTAATGTTTTATATTCATTATCAAGCGATAAAAGAACCTTGCTCATCTTTTCATCTAGAAAAGCCTTATAATCTTCCATATAAACTCCTCCTTGCTGATAAAAAGCAGTACATTATCTACCCTATTCTTAAATACTTAAACTCAACTATTTCTATCTTGCTTGAAATTGCTTTGGAAATCTCTTCCAACATTTCCCTAACAGTGACTTTATCATTTTTTACAAAACTTTGTTCAAGAAGAGAAATTTCAGCAAGATGTTTTTTTATTTTCCCTGCAACTATACCTTTTAGTATGCTTTCTGACTTACCACTAAATTCTAATTGTTTGGCAAATATCTCTTCTTGCTCTTTAATATAATTTGGACAAACATCGTCATTTCCTAAATAAATAGGAGCAAACGCAGCCACATGTAAAGCTAAATCCATAGCAAAATTTTGAAACATTTTATCTTCAGTTTTAGAAAAGTCATCTACCTTTAATTTAACCAAAACACCTATCTTAGATTGTTCACCATGCAAATAAATTTTTACAAATTCATTAGATTGAATTTCGGTAATAAAAATTTTTTTAACCTGAATATTTTCTTTTATCGTAGCTGCTAAATTTTTAAGCTCTAACTCTTGAGAAGCAGTTGGAAAACTTCTTCCACTCTCTACTAATTCCTTAATTAAAGAATTTCCCAAATTAACAAAATTATGATTTAAGGCAACAAAGTCTGTTTCACAAGAAACAAGCAAAAGTCCGGCATGAATATTGTTTGAATATGAGAATACTCTACCTTCTTTTGCATCTCGGTCAAGTCTTTTCTCAGCAGATGCAATTCCCATTTCTCTAAGCTTTTTTTTAGCTAATTCAAAGTCTCCACTAGCAGCAGACAAAGCTTTTTTACAATCTCCAAAACCAGCATTGGTTTCTTCTCTAAGCCTTTTTACATCTTGAGGACTAATAATGCTCATAAATTACTCCTCCCTTCTTCAATAGAATCACTTTTATCATTTTTAATTTCAATTTCTTTCATCAAATCTTCTTCATTCAAATTTTCAATTATTTGAATACCAACCTCTTTATCGCTTTCTAAAATCGCATCAGATATTATTTTAGTAAACAAAGCAACAGAACGAATCGCATCATCATTCCCAGGAATTGGACAATCAATAACATCTGGATTACAATTTGTATCAACCACAGAAATAATGGGAATTTTTAATTTTCTAGCTTCATTAATAGCTATTTGCTCTCGCTTAGGATCAATGATAAAAATAGCGCCAGGAAGCGTTTCCATATCTTTGATGCCTGTTAAATTTTTAGCTAATTTAAATTTTTCACGATTAAGTTGTGAAATCTCTTTCTTGCTTATCATGTCAAAAGTTCCATCAACTTCCATCTTTTCTAGTTTTTTTAATTTTTGAACAGATTTTCTAATTGTATTGAAATTAGAAAGCATCCCCCCAAGCCATCTATTGTTAACATATGGCATATCACTTCTTCTTGCTTCTTGTTCGATTATCTCACTAGCTTGCTTTTTGGTTCCAACAAAAAGAACCTTTTTGCCATCTTTTATAACCCTTTGAACAAGTTCATAAGAATCTTTAATTCCCTGCAAAGTCTTTTGAAGATCTAAAATATGTATTTCATTTCTCTCAGAAAAAATAAATCTTTTCATTCTAGGATCAAGCCTTTTTACCTGATGCCCAAAATGAACTCCAGCCTCCAACAAGCTCTTCATCGTAATAATTGCCAAATCAACCTCCTATTATCCTTCTCTCTTACTCACTATGACAACACATAGCGGAAATTATCCCCTCTTTTATAAAAATATAATAAAACAATCTAATTAATAAGTCCACTATATTAAAAATAAACATCATTCTCTTTAACAAAATTATCAACAAATTATATTAATAAAAAACATTAAAAGCTAAATTGATATTGATACCTAGCCCTTTTAAAAATAATTCTTTTACAAGTCATTCCTATTTCTTTCAGAGAATTTAATCAAACCTATTAAAATAACTGAACCCAAAATAGGAAATAAATAAAGAATAAGATCTATTCGCCTTTCATAATAATCAGAATAGAAAAAAGGGATAAAAAACAGAAATAAAATGCCACCTAAAAAACTTATTAAATAAACTACTAAAAACTTAAAATTCAATATGTTTAAAAACATAACAAAAAAGCTTACCAAAAAAGAAATAATAATGTTTGTTAAAATCAAATGAGAAAAAAATACTATCATACTTACCCCTTAAATCCAACTAGCTAGATAAACTAAATCCCGATAAATCTCCAAGATCAATAAGAACGCTATAAGCATCGTCAACAATACTGCCTACACCCATAACAAAAATTGCCAAATTATATTTAGGAGAAATATCTTTTGTAAAAAAATCGTCATTTATATGCTTTAGATCAATTGGTCTTTTCTCTTTATCCAAAAGATTAGACTTTTTAATAGACTTTGAAAAACCTATATATTCCCCTTTGTCAATGTAGGATCTATATATGTTTTGCTTTTCAAGAATAACAGGGGAAGAAGAAGTATTTCCATTTCTCACAATAATAAAAGCCTCACCAGGAACATCTTTTCTTAATTCTCCAAAATTTATTTCAAAATATAAAGGTAATTTACTATCGACCCATTCTTTATTTAATTTAAAAACAGGCTTACCTGAATAAGCAGTGGGATTTAAATTTATTTTATAAAACCCTCTATTATTAAATTCACTAACATTGTCAAAAACACCCTTTAAGGCTTCAAAATCTTTTTCAACGCTTTTTCGAAAACTGCTTATATGGTAATTGGAGCCTTCCGGATAAAACTTATAATATATATCAAAACCCCTTAATTTTTCAGCTGCTTGATCAGAAAAATAACCTGCTGGCAAAAAAAAAGCCACAGAATCTCTTGAAATTCGATTATCAATCTTTTCTGGAGATGGAAGTATTAAAATATTGTCAAGACCACATCCAAAAAATCCTAGACAAAATACAAAACATAAGATAAAAAAAATTATAAAACCTCCCCCAAAAAAATACAAATTAATTTTGCTTAAGTTCTAAAATTTTATTATTTGCTATATTTATATATAAATTATTTTCATATGGGAATTTAACAATCTCTTCATATACTTTTACAGCAAGATCTTTATCTTTTTCCTCAATCAATATTGCCTTACTCAAAAGAGCTCTCACCTTTAAAAATCCTAAACTAGTACTATTAATAAGCTCCTCATAAACCAATAAAGCATCTTCTTTTAATCCCATTTTTTCATAAACTGCGGCTTTATTAATAAAAGCAATTTCGCTCTCAATGCCTTTCGCCTTAATAACAATATCTAAATCCTTAATAGCCTCATCGTACTGTACTTGACTTTGTAAATAGAAAGCTCTAGCCAAATAAAACCTTGAAATAAAGTAAGATGAAATTTCTTTTTCCTTTGAAATAAGTTCCTTTATCCTAAGAGATATTTTTTCTTTTTCTTTGGTATCATTTTCTTTCAAATAGTCATTTAAATCTTTTTCAAGATTTTCTACTATTTCTCCACCACTCTTTACATAATCTTTGCCTAAAGAATTATAAAAAACAACAATAACAGATACAAACACAAAAATAATAGCAATAAAGAAAACCAAAAGATTGTTCTTGGTCATTATTCATCCCTCTTTAACAAACTTTCAAATGGCTTATAAGATTCCTCATCGTTGCCCTTAAATAAATAAGAAGAAATCTCTTCTCTTGATTTTTGATTTTCATACTCCCTATAAGAAAGAAGTACTGATCTGTCTTTAGAATCAATACTTGTTATTACCACTTTAAGCTTATCTCCAATGTTTAATTTTTCAAAAGTTTCCAAACTGGATTCTTTTGTATCTCCTAGCTGAATTTTACTAATAAATCCCATTATTTTATTATAAACTCTAACTTGAAAGCCTTTTGACTTTTTCTCTACAATCTCAACCTCAATAGCATCACCTTTTTTATAACTTTTAGAAAAATCTTCCCAAGGGCTCTCTTCTAGCTGCTTAATTCCTAGTCTAACATTCCTCTTTCGTCTGTCAACTTCAAGCACTTTGCCATTCACTAAATCGCCTATCTTGAAATATTCTTCAGGATCAATCTCTTCGAGCCAAGAAATATCAAACTTACTCACATAAGCATCTATACCTTCTTCAATATTTACAAAAGCACCTGTTTTTGTAATATTAGTAACAACCCCTTGAATAACCTTTCCAATAGGATATTTCTCAGTTAACCTCTCCCAAGGATTCTCATTGATCTGCTTGATACCCAACGATATTTTTTGATTTTCTTTATCTACCTCTAAAATCTTAACTTCTACCATCTGGCCAAGTTTTATTAATTCTTGAGGACTCTTTATTACTCTTATCCAAGAAAAATTACTTATATGCAAAAACCCTGACAATTCGCTATCAAGCTCAATAACAGCTCCAAAGGGTAAAATTTTTACAACCTTCCCTTTTACAATGCTATCAATTTTATATTTAATATCTACAGAATCCCAAGGATTTGCTTTTAGGGCCTTAAGAGATAGTTCCATTTTACCTGTTTGCAGATTTATCTTAATAATTTTCAACTTTAATTTATCGCCAACTCTAACAAAATCTTCAATATTTTCAACTTGATTAAAGGCAATATTTCTTTTGTGCAAAATTCCTGTAACAAAATTTTTAATTTTTACAATTGCACCATATTCTGTAATGCGATCAACCACACCATCAACCACATCTTCTTCATTATAAGAACTTACTAACTCTATTCTCTTGGCAAGATCTCTTTCTCTTTCTAAAGTGCGTCTATCAAGAATAAGTCTCAAGCCGTCCGATTCGCTTGCTTCAAGAATATAAAATTCAACAATAAGACCTCTTTTTAATTTTTCATCCTTAGATTTGGAGCTTAAATAAAAAGGCATAAAGCCAGAAACATTTTCATTAATTTGAATCTTATAGCCATTTGCAAGCTCAGCCAAAACTTTACCTTTTATTACTTTTTTATTTTGAATATATTCATCTACTTTATCTTGAAAATTTAAAGAATCAAGCTTTTCAACACTTAAAATCAGGCCCAATTCTCCGCCTATTCTTACAACGATTGCCTCAAGTTTATCGCCAATCTTGGGCACATTTTCAAATTCTTCAATTTTAATAAAGCCTTCCGATTTATAACCAATATCTACTAGAACATAATCCTTCATAATGTTAATAACCGTTCCAGAAACACGACTTCCAAGTTCTACTCTTTCAAGTACTTTCAAATAATTTTCTTGTAAATCTTTTTGATTTTCCATTCTCACCTCTCTCTTACCTTTTTCAAATTAAACTTTTCTATTATAATATTACATACATCGTCTAATCCTTTGTAGCTTGTATCAAGGTAAAAAACCCCTTTTGATAACTTTAACTTACCATATTGTTTTCTCTTGTCAACATCATCTCTTATTTTAAGAGTACGCTCTAATTCTTCTAAAGTCTCATTCCCATTTCTTTGCTTATATCGTCTCAAAGCTCGAACTTTAACAGAAGCATCAAGATATATTTTGAATTCAGATTCTGGAAAAACAATAGTAGTAATATCTCTACCTTCTATTATATAATTATCATTGCTAAATTTAACAACCTCTCTTAATTTTTTATTCACAATGTTTCTTATTCCAACATAAGAAGAATAAAAAGAAACTTGAAAATCAATCTTATCGTTTAAAATTTGACTTTCAACATTCTCTCCATTAAGAAAAAAGCTGGAATCATTAAAACTTATATCATTTTCAAGAATCAAATTTAAAAGCCTATCCTCACTAATAAAATCACAGCTACTCATAAGAAATTTTTGGGCAATTAAAGTTATTATCCTATAAAGATAACCAGAGCTAATAAATTTATATCCCAGTTTTACGCCAAGCTCTCTTGCAATTGAACTTTTTCCCGATGCTGAAGGTCCATCAATTGCTATTATCATTTGACTTCTCCAGCCTGGATTTTAACCTATTTATCTTAACTAAAGGAATGATTTTTACTTGACCTTCCTTTAAATTATCCAAATTAATATTGCCAATTCTAATTCTATGAATTTTTTTTAAAAAAATATTTTTACTTAAAAACACTTTTCTTATTTCCCTATTTTTCCCCTCGTCTAAAATCAATCTAGCAGAATTTTTATTTAAAATTTCATAAGATTTTAATTTAAAAAACTCTTTTTTTACCTTTATACCTGATTTAAAAGAAATAAGCAAATTTTCATCAATATCTTTTTTCGATTCAATAATATATTCTCTTTCGACTTTTCGCCTTGGATGAATAATATCATTTGCAAATTCACCATCATTAGTGAATAATAAAAGTCCAGAGCTTTTAAAATCAAGCCTGCCAATTGAAAATATACGCTCTTTAAATAAAGGCTGAACCAACGATATTGCCAACTTTCTTCCATTAACATCAAAATTAGAACATAAATAATTTTTAGGCTTGTTAAGAGCTAGATAAATCTTATTCTTACTTTGAAAGTCTTTAAACACATAAATCTGTTTCTTATAAATTATTCTGTCTCCTGGCGATACCTTATCCCCAAGCTTAGCAATAGAACCATTAACTCTTATAAGCTTCTTTCTTATAAGTTCTTCACAAAATCTTCTTGACCCTACTCCCTTTTCGGCTAAAAAAACCTGAACTCTGGGGGATTTAAGTGCAATCATTAATTTTACAACCTCGATACAATACTAATTTAGTATCCAAATATCCTAAATTTATAATATTAAGCATTTTACACTCAAGAGATACTAAAAAATAAGAAAATCTCTCAAAAGAATAATTATCGGCATTAAAATCTAAAAGAGAATCAAAAATTACACTGCTCTCTTTATTTAAGATAGAAATAATTTTCATCTTTTTCTCAAAAATTTTTAATTCATATTTATTAAAAACAACTTTAAATTTTTTATTAATAACTTTTTCTTTTAATACACTAGACTTTTTCTTTAAATTTTTCTTTTTATTATTATCATTAGAAATAGCATTAATATTTTTAACAAAATTATCACTATTACCAAAGATAAAATCTTCAATCATTTTTGAGTCATAGAATTTAAAATTCTTTATTTGATTTAATTGTAATTTTCCATTTTCTCTATTCTTGCTATGATCTATTAACCTTTCCACAACTTTGCGCTCCGCTTTATCTTTGTATTCAAGCTTTAATGGAAATAAAATTTGGGTTTTCCAATAAAACAAATTATTAGCAAGATAAAAAAAATCGATCAATCCCCTAATACTTATATTAAGATCACTTGAAACAACTATAAATTCTTCAATTATTTGATTTAAACTCAAAGTTCTTAAAACATGCCTATTCATACTAACATATTCAAAAAAAAGTTCTATTCCACCTGTAAAATTATCAAGGCTGATAGAATAACTACTTAATTCTGACATTTAAAATTTACCTACTATCTAAATTAATCTTCCTTAAGTTTAATAAAATTAACATCCTCTTGATCAAAATTATTGAAAATTATTTTTCTAAGCCTTTTGTCCAAATCATTTGCAAGTTCTACTTCTTTATTAAGATACTCAACAACACTCTCTCTCCCTTGTCCTAACTTATTATTTCCTAATGAATACCAAGAGCCTGTTTTTTGTATTAAATTATGCTTAAGAGCAGCATCTAAAATGCCAGCTTCTCTAGAAATGCCTTTCCCAAAATAAATTACCAATTCTACTTTACGAAAAGGTGGAGCAACCTTATTCTTCACAATCTTAACTCTAATCTTATTGCCAATAACATCATCACTTGAGCCTGATCTAGTTATTTGTTCTATTTTTCGAACCTCAAGTCTAAGAGATGAATAAAACTTTAAAGCATTCCCACCAGCAGTAGTCTCTGGATTGCCAAACATAATGCCAATCCTCATTCTTATTTGATTAATAAACATAATGCAAGTATTAGATTTAGAAAGTATGCCTGTAATCTTTCTAAGAGACTTGCTCATTAATCTTGCTTGAAGACCAATCTGAGAATCTCCCATTTCTCCATCTATCTCTAATTTAGGGGTTAAAGCTGCTACAGAATCAACTACAATCAAATCAATCCCACCACTTCTGATTAAATGTTCGGCAATCTCAAGAGCTTGTTCTCCAGTATCAGGCTGACTAAGCCAAAGTTCTGAAACATTAACTCCCAAAGCTTTTGCATAAACAGGATTAAGAGCATGTTCAGCATCAATAAAAGCAGCTATGCCTCCTTCTTTTTGTACTTCAGCAATCGCTTGAAGAGTCAAAGTAGTCTTGCCAGACGACTCAGGACCAAAGATTTCTATTATTCGCCCCCTAGGATATCCACCAATGCCAAGAGCTTCATCTAATACAATAGATCCACTTGATATACTCTTTATGCCTTTTCCAACAGAAGATTCCCCAATCTTAATAAGACTTCCCTTCCCAAAAGTTTTTTCTATTTGAACTCTTGCAAGCTCAATAGCTTCCTCTTTTTTCACTCTCTCCATGCTAACAACGATTTTTCCTCTTTTTTCCTTTAACTTTGACATTCTTAAATTTTTCCTAACTAAATTTTATGGGTTCTATTTTCTTTACAAAATATCTAAAATTAGTATTATTTATAATAAAATCGAGACTATCTCCTTCCTTAGAATCAAGTAAATTTTCTCCAAAAGGTGATTTATATGAAATAATACCTTCATCGGGGTTTGATTCCCAAGGTCCAAGTATTAAATAAGATTCATCTTTACCTGTAACTTCATTTAAAATGACAACCTTGGTCCCAAAACCAACTACAGAACTTTGAAGATCTTTAGTATCTATAACTTTTGCATTCTCTATTTCCAACATCAAGGAGTTTAATCTTTTTGTCAAAAACTGTTGTTTTTCCTTGGCAGAATGATATTCGGCATTTTCTTTTAAATCGCCAAGTTCACGAGCTTTCCCGATTTCTTTAGAATTTTCTGGAATTTCAACTTCCTTTAAATGCTTAAGCTCTTTTTGCTTTTTATTTAAAGAACTTAATATGGTTAAAAATCCAATTTCCATTCTATCGCCTGTAAGCTGCATCTTTTCATCTTCAAACTCAACTGAATCAAATAATTGCCTTATTATAGATTTAATCTCTAAAAGATCCTTTGGGGGAAAATCTTTGACATAAAAACAAGTCATATAAACCCTCTTTGCAAGCTCTTCGTCTCTCAAGCACTCTAAGACTGATTTAAGGTATCTATCTTTAACTAAAAGATTAATTACCATTTTATAAATTCTTTTGCTTGCAACAGAATTATTTTTATTATTAATTTTGATAACACTGTCTGTTAAAATTTTAATTAAATTAGCTAAAAGCTCTGAATCTGAATAACTTAGTTTAATAGAATAGGTTTTACAGTGCTTTAAAATCCAAATATAAGCATCTTTATAAATCTTATAATTTTTTATAACATAATTAAATAATTTTTCCACTTCTCTGGGGTCTTCTTTGTAAAGGGATTCAACTAATTTCTTATTAACAGAATGGGGGAAGAGCTCCTTATAGTACAAAATCCAATTACTAAGTTCTTTTTTAATTAAAACAATCAATTCTTTTTTAATTTCTGCATTCAAAATTGAATCAAAAAGATCTACTATTCCTTTTGAATACTCCTTTAAAAGAGATTCTAAATTAACATTTTTTTCTATATTAACTTTTAATGATAATTCTTCAGAAAAATTACTTAAAGATTTAAGAATAACGTAAGAACTTATAACATGATGATCAACCTTTGTAAAATTGTTAACATAAATTAAAAAATAATTGAGCATCTCTTCTTCAATATGCAAATCCTTAACAATTCCCTTAACATTGCAATAATTTATAAATATCTCGTATCTTTTATAAAAATCTTTCTCAATCTTAAATTTATCATACATTTTTTCATTCAAATTGGAAGATCTCTCATTATATATATAACAATCAAGCTTACCAGAATCCATAACAAAATGGGGATTGTCCTTTAAGATTTGCTTTGCTTTCAAGCTCCACGAATTCCATGAACTTTGAGTCATTAAGCTTGGTACCAACTCTTTTTTTATTCCCTTCAAATCAATAGCTTTATAACTTTTTATAATAACTTTTATAGCCCACTCAATATCTTTTTTTACTCTATCTGCAAGTTCTTCTTTGGGTGTTACAGCCTTTAATACCCTAATGTCCTCTCTGCTAAGAGGAGAAAGAGCTGACATTGCCATATCAAAACCAATAAAATGGCCTCTTTTAGAAACAAAATCAACTGTAATGCCATGATCATTCACATCCCTTACTATTCCAACAGACCAAGTCTGGTGATAAACAAAGTTACCCTTTGCAAAAAACAAATATTTTTCAAAATCTGAATATACATCAACAAAATTTTTATCTAAGTTTTCAATATCAGACTTTGCAAGGTAATCCTCAATATTATTTACATCTTTATATCTTTCTCTTAAAAATTTAACTAAATTTTCTCTTGCCTTATGATTTTTATTGTCAAGCTTTAAAATGCCTTTTAAAATTTCTATTGTCTCATCAACATTATCAGTCAACGAATAATGATCAAACAAATCTTCATAAAGAACTATAGCCTTTTTAAATCCAAGATCTTTTTCAATTTTTTGCAAAATAAGCAAAAAAGAATCAAAATCATCTGAAACATAATGAATAAGCTTTGCCCATACTTCTCTGATTCCTGACATTTGTTTTTTATCAATAAAACGATAAATAGCCTTTCTAAAATAAAAAATTGATTTTTGCAAATCAATAGTTTCATAATAAGTAGCAAGTTGCCTTACAAACACAGTGTCATCAATATCTGCTTCAACAATTCTGGTCCAAATACTTGGAAGCTTATCATTTTCATTGTTTTGGGCATATATTTTTGCAAGAGTATAAAGCGCATGCTTATTTTCAGAAATAGAAAGCATTTCATTGCATATATGTTCAACAAGGGCCCATTTTAAGTTTTGAGAAAACAAATCAATAACAGCAAGCAAATTCATATCATTTAAAGGTCGCCTACTATATATAAGCATTCCAGAAATATAAAGACCCGCTATGCTTTTTTTAACATCCTTTAAATGCCTTCCGCAAATATCAAGCACATCTTCTGTTAACCCCTCATCAATTATATTATCTATCAAATCATCCAATTCTTTTATTTTAGCAAGAGAATAATTATTAACAACTATTCTTGTCCACTTATCTTCTTGTAAAATACTATCTAATTTTTCTATGGTAACATTAGACATTAAACTCTCCTAATATTGATTTTTAGCATCAAGCAACTAATTTACATACTGTTGATAAATCCCTAAGTCTATTTCTTTTATGTATAACAAAATCTCATCAATACGCGCCCTATCCTCTTTTATACTTACATAATGATCAATAAGCCAAAAATACTTATTAATAAGCCTTGGAAGTAACATGCTCTCATTTATTGATCTATAAGACTTTTCTTTAAGTTCATTGCGCAAACTATAAACAGACTGCTTTAGCTGCCCAAGCTCTATTGGTCTTAATTCTCTTTTAACATTAAAAACACCATTAAGAGAGCCATAAACAGGAATCCATTCTTTTATGAGATCATCTGAAATGTTTCTGTCAGACTTAATAAGATCTATTAATCTTAAAATCATATCGGACTCAAGAGAATATATATCTATTTTTTGAGGATTAATAAAAAAAGCCTCTCTAAATAAAACTTTGGCCTCTTTAATTTCATCAACCAGCGCATAAGAATCAGCAAGCTCTGCAACAACATCTGAGTTTTCCTTAGCATCTCCCAATATTTGTAAAAAGACATTAATTGCTCTCTCGTAATTTCCCATGCCTTTATAAGACTTAGCAATTTTTATTAAAAGGTCCAAATTTTCTGGATGAAATTTGTATATATTTTTATATATGTAAAGACAAGTCTGAAACACAAAATATTTTATAGAATTACGACCTTGTAAAAAACTACAACCCATCTTTTTCAAATATCGCCCTGCAAAATTATTCCACTCTCTTATTAAAAATTCTGCCTTTTCATAATCTTGTCCTATTCTATCAAGGCTTTCAACTTGACCATTCCAATAAACAGAGCTTTTCAAAGCTGTTAAAATTTCAATATTATCAAAATCAAGAGAATGAGCTTCTTCGGACTTTAATAAAGCTTCTTTGAAATTACCTTTTCTAAAATCTAAATAAATCTCTTTAATCAATTCAACGATTCTTTCTGATGACACATCCCCACCATTTTAAAAATATATACAACCCCCCCCGTTAAACTCTATATAATTATATCATTTATCAATTTTTAGTCAAACAAGAAATTAGGGCAAAATAACAATATTCTATTTATTATTCTTTTAAAATAAAATCTTATATTATAATATTAAAAAGAAAATTGTGGGGTCAAATTCTAGCTATATGAAACCTAATAAAATTATTAATAAGGCTATTTATCACTATAATTCAAAAAAATATTCACAAGCAATAAAGCTCCTAGAAAAAGAAATTTTTTTCTACAAAAACTACTATTTGTATCACTATGTCTTGGGAATGTCTTATCTTCGTATTGGAAACCTTGGCAATGCTCAAACATATCTTAAAAAAGCTTACACTTTAAACCCTGGCGAATCAAATATAAAACAAGCTATTGCTATACTTTTAGTAAGTCAAGGCAAAGAAGAAAAAGCTATTCAAATATGGCTTAAAATGATAGAAGAAAATCAAGAAGTAGATCGATCAGAGCTGTCTCTTGAAATTATTCGAAAAAACCCTGTTGAAGGATCTGTTTTTTTAAAAAACAACAACCTATATGAAAAATTATTCCCAATAATTAAAGCAATACCAGATAAAAATTTAACAAAGCTAATCATAACAATTGCCATTGGAGGAATTGTATTTATTCCAATATTAGCAATCTATTTTATTTTTTATGAACAAAAAATAACAACATCCATAAATCGAAAAGCAGAAATAAAAAAAAAATTAAACAATATTACTGCTTACATTGACGACATTAAAATAAATAACAAGGAAAAAATAAAAAATGAAGAAGGTCAATTTATATTAATATTAACCAGCGATGAAATTAAAAATTCTTTCGAAAAAATCAAAATTTATTTAAAAACAGGAAAAGATAATTTCGCAAGAGTAGAAATAAATAAAATATTAAATTCAAATGCATCGGAATCCATAAAACTAAAAGCCAAAAATCTTGCGAGTTTTATCTCAAGGCCAGATTTTATTAGCTTTAATGAATATCTAAACTTACAAGATATTAAAAAAGATCCATCAATCTATGCAAACGTATATGTAAAATGGGAAGGAGTAGTAAATAACGTCGAAAAAAAAGATAACATAATTCAGTTTGACTTTTATGTAGGATACAATAAAAACGTACTCTCAGGAATTATTCCAACAAAAACAACCTTTGATATTGATATTGATTTTAAAGACAATGTTGAAATACTTGGACAAATAGAATATAAAAAGAACAAACTTATCTTAAATGCAATCACAATTAGGAAAATAGATAAAAATGCAAATTAATCTTAATATCTTTGCCAAAATTTTTCAAGACAATCAACATTTAAGATTAAAAAGGAGTGCACAGTAGCTTTTCATTACATTTGATAACATTGATTACCTCTTCAAAAGAAAGCAATAACTCCTCTTTTTTTGTTAAATCTCTTACTTTAATTTTATTTTCTTTATATTCTTCTTGACCAACAAAAACTAAAAATCTTATCTCTTTATTTAAAGCATATTCTATTTGCTCTTTAATATTTTTACCATTTTTATTTTTAAAATAGACTTCACAAGAAATATTTTTAACCTTAGAGTAATCATGATTTCTAAACCTAGTAGCAAGTTCATAATAATAATTTTGCAAAGCACTATCTAGGTTTACAATTAAAACTTTAGATCTGGCCTTAGTGACAAATATTTTAATATAACTAAATTGTTCAAGATCAATTATATCCTTTATTCTGTCAACACCAAAAGATCCACCAACTCCTGATACCTTTTGAATGGAGCTTGAGTATGAAGAAACCAAATTATCATATCTTCCCCCACTACAAACACTGCCCATATTACTACCAAAAACCTCAGATTCAAAAACAATCCCTGTATAATAATCAAGCCCACCCGATATTTTAAGATTTAGGTTGAAAGAATCCTGAATTTTTAATAAACTAAGATGTCTATAAACATCTTCTACTCTTTTAACAGACTCGTTATCGCCTAAAATGCTTTTTAAGGCTTGTATTTTGTCTTTAAAAGCACCTTGCAAGTTCACCAAACTTAAGATTGAATCTACTGCTTCTTTTTCGATTTTAAGAAGCAAAGCCTCTTTAACCTTATCAATTCCTATTTTATCTATTTTGTCAATATTTCTTAAAATAAAAATAGATTCTTCTTTGATTCCTAACTTTTCAAAAAAAGAATTTAATATACCAAGATGAGAATAATGGATAATAAATTTTTTATTAATGCCTTCTATAAAATTCAAAAAAATCTCTTCAAGTCCATAATAAACAACAGAAAGAATCTCAGCATCAGCTCTAAAGCCATCCTCTCCAACTATATCAAAATCGAATTGCATAAATTCCCTGTATCTGCCTTTTTGAGAATTTTCTCCTCTAAAAACTTTTCCAAATTGAGAACGTCTGAAAGGAAATTTCAAATCAGAAATATTTGTAGCAACAAATCTGGCAAAAGGAATAGTTAAATCAAATCGCATGGAAACATCTCTGCCTCCATGATCTTTAAACCTATAAATTTGCTTTTCAGATTCGTCCCCACTCTTTTTTAAAAGCAACTCTGAATATTCAAGAACTGGAGTATCTATTAAATCAAAATTATAAGAATTAAGAACGCTAAATATCTGCTTAACAATATGAATTCGAATCAAAGAATCCTTTGGTAAATAATCTTTAAAGCCTTTTAAAGTTTTAACATCCATTATATTATACCCTCTGCTATATAGTAATTTACTTTTTCAGAATATAATAACATATAATAATATAGATGCAAAAAAAAATGAATAATTTTTTATTTCATATAGTCATAAAATAATTTAAGAGGTCCAAAATCAATGACCAAAAAAATACTTAACAACAAATATCGAATAAAGACAATATTAATAATATCTTTGGGTATAACTTTGCTAACTATTTACAAATATTTTACATTAATGGTCTTAAATAACAGCCCAGACAACATTATATCTTTAAAGTCAAATGATATTGTAAGAAGAGGAACAATTTATGATAGAAATGGCAAACCAATAGCATTCTCTTCAAAGTCCTACTCAATTGGAACAAACCCTCAAAAAATAGAAAATATTGTAAATACATCTGAAACTCTTGGCGCAATACTCCAAATTGATTCAAGAATTTTAAAGGAAAAGCTTTCTTCCAATAAAGGGTTTTTATATATAAAAAGAAAAATAAAAAGAGAAGAGTCAGATTTAATCAAAAGAATTCAAGCTGAAGGCAGGCTCTCAAACATTGCTTTATATCCTGATTACACAAGAATTTATCCTTTTAGACATGTCACAAGCAATATTACTGGATTTGTGGGAACAGATAATCTTGGCCTTGAGGGCATTGAATTTTCTCTAAATAGTATCTTAGTGAAAGATAAAACCAAGCAACAATTTTTAAATGAAGAATTAGAAACAAACAACATCTACTTAACAATAGACATGAATATACAACAAGGTGTTAGCAAAATAGCTAAAAAATACTTTAAAGAAAATAATCCTGAAAGTTTAATTACTTTAGTAATGGACTCCCAAAATGGAGAAATATTATCTATGGTTCAATTCCCTCAATATGATGCAAACTTTTATTCTGAATATCCTGAAGAAATACGAAAAAACCTTTCTTCATCATTAACCTATGAGCCTGGAAGCATTAATAAAATTTTTACAGTTGCAATAATATTAGAAAGTGGAAAATTAAATTTAGAAGAAAAATTTTTAGACAATGGAATATATCAAAAACAATTTCCATCAGGAGAGAAAATTACAATCAAAACCTTAAATCCTCCCTATAAATACATCGACTCTACAGAGATTTTAATTTATTCATCAAATGTAGGAATAGCTTACATTACTGACAAAGTTAGCAATGAATACTTTTACAAAAAACTTTTAGATTTTGGATTTGGAAAAAAAGTTGGATTTCCATTTCCCGGGGAAACAAAAGGGCTCTTAAATCATTATTCAAAATGGTCAGGAAGAAGTAAAGCTACGATTGGATTTGGACAAGAAATAGGAGTGTCAGCAGTTCAAATATTACAAGCTGCAAGCATACTAGGCAACAATGGAATAATGTTGAAACCTAGAATAATAAAAAAAATAAGTAACGATAAAGAAGAAAGTATTAAAGAGTTTGATAAAGAAGAAATAAAAAGAGCAATATCCAAGAGTTCAGCACAAAAAGTTTTAAAAATGATGAGAGAAGTTGTAAATAAAGGTGGAATTCCAAACCTTAAAATTAAAAATCTTGACATTTCTGCAAAAAGCGGGACATCTCAGGCCATTGATAGAAAAACCGGAAAATACTCAGAAGAAGACTATACATCCTCCATCTTAGCAATATACCCCACAGAACAACCAAAATATATTATTTATATTGTATACAGATATCCAAAAAAAATAATATATGGAACAAGAATAGCAGCTCCAATGGCAAAAGAAATAATAGAATTTATTGAATATCAACAAAACACAAGCGCATATAAAAAAATCAAAATGCCATCAAAAATCAAGATTCCTAAAACTGCCGCCAATTATAAAAACAAGGCATACTTGCCAAATTTTATAAATCTTTCCAAAAGAGAAGCAATAGACATACTAAAATACTATAAAAACACCATAAAAATCAAAATAAATGGCGCTGGATTTGTCTATAAGCAAAGCATACCTCCCAATACAAAATTAGAAGACATAGTAGAGCTTGAACTGTATTTAAAATAATTAAATAAATAAATTTTTAATTTCATTTTTATAAAAATTTAAAATATAGCTTCGCTTAATATCCATTTTAATCGATATTTCTTTACCAACTTCAAATGGTTTCTCTAAAAGGGTAAACTTCAATATTTGCTCAAAAGGTTTAAATCCGTTAGTTCTATTGATTAATTTTTTTATTTCATCATTTATAGCTTTAAGAACAATATTATTTGAAATAACTTGACGTCTATTATTAGCATCAAAAATTTTTTGCCCAACACTTTCTAGATATTTATTTATTTCTTCAAAATTTGGAAGAATAAGAGCGCCTAAAAATTTTTGATCTTGTCCTACAACAACCGCTTTTTCTATTAATATTGATTCTTCAAGCTTAATCTCAATTGGAGCAGGCTCAACATTCTCTCCATTGTTCAAAACAATTGTATCTTTTTCTCGACCAATAATTTGAACAACATTATCCTTAGATAATTTTGCAATATCACCTGTGTTTAAAAAACTATCAGGACCAATAATCCTACAAGTTGCTTCTCTATCCTTGTAATATCCAAGCATTACTTGGGGCCCTTTTACAAATAAAATTCCTTTTCCAGGCTTTTTAAGCTTGTTGCCATCAGCATCTCTAATCTCAGCAACAGTTCCAGGTAAAATTTTACCACAAGTCCCAATAATCACTTTTTTATGCTTATTGGAAGCCACTCCGGGTGAAGTTTCTGTCAATCCATAAGCATTAGCCAGTTCAATGCCAATTGAATTAAAAAATCTAGAAACAGATAAAGGCATGCTCCCACCACCAGTAATCCCAACAACAAAATTATTGCCTAAGATCTTATTTATTTTATTAAAAATCAAAATATTCCCCAAAGCTTTAAAAGGAAATAAGCTGATTAACCCGAATATTCCCAAAATTTTCTTTATAGGAAAAAATAAATTAAAACCATTGTCTGGATAAAGCCCCATTACTATCCTATAGCAAATATCACTAAGAAATGCCAATTTTATAAAAAAATGAAAAATTATTCTAGAAATAAACGGCTTTTTAGAAACTTCTTTATTAATATTTTGCCTTATTGCAATCCAAAGCCTAGGAACAGCTGCAATATAATGGGGATTAATATTTTTAATATCATCAAGCATTGCCCTTGGAACAATGGTAGAAAATAAACAAACCATACCCTTGAGAAAAATATTGTAAGAAAAAGACCTTTGAAAGGAATGCCAAATTGGCAAAATACACATAAATATTTGTCCCACTTGCGTATCAACCATTAAACTAAAACTAGAAACCTGGTAAAGAAGGTTAGCATGGCTAAGCATTACCCCCTTTGGATTGCCTGTTGTTCCAGAAGTATATATTATTGTTGCCATATCATTAGAATCAACTTTACTTGCAATGTCAATAATTTCTGAATCTTTTCTTAAATTGTCACCAAATGAAATACAATCGCCATAGGTATAAATTTCAAAATCACTATACTTTAGCCTATCTTCTTTGTTCAAATTTTCAATAATAATAAATATCGGTTTTACTGCAAATTGAATTTGAACAAACATATTAAGAAGATTTAAATTTTCTAAAACAACTACACTTGGAAGAACAGAGTTAAAAATAATTTCGGCTTCAAAAAGAGTAACATCAGAACCTTTTGGAATATCAACAGCACCCAAAGATAAAATTGCAAAATCTATAACCGCCCACTCGGCCCTATTCTCAGAGCAAATAAATATTTTATCTTGATGCTTAACATTGATTGACTTTAAAAAGGAAGCAAGCTTTAAAACATTGTTTTTTAAGTCGCCATAAGTAACATGGGTATATCCATTGCAAACTTTATATATTTGAGCAATTTTATCCTTTTGCTGATCAGCCACTTCAAAGAATGCCTTTGCTATTGACATATAATCCTCCTTTTAACAAAATTAATATGGTTTATTATATCATTAATAACCATAAATTCATAAAAAATTATTTATAAAGATCCCTACTATAAAAACATACAAAAGGCCAATAAGAATAAAAACCTAAAAAATTAAAACAAAGTTTAAAAAATATTTAATAAAAAAATAATTTAGAATCCAAAAGTAAATTTTCGTTTTAATATTCTAGCAAGTAATTTTTTCTCAAAATGCTGCTGCCTTCTACTTCTCATATTAATATTTCAAAAAATAATTAAACACTCCTGAATAAATAGAATATTCTCTTGGGTAAGAATTTTGCGAACTTAGCAGAAAATTTTGATCCTTTTAAAAATTATATTTTTACGCTCAAATATTAAAACATAATTTTTATTATTCAAAAACTTGCTACCCAAAACAGCAAGTGAAATTATAATCTTAAAGGTTAATTTTCCAAAATAAAAAAATTAATCCCCTCTGTAGGGTAAGAACGATTCAAATCATCTACAATATTCTTCAATCTATTAACAATAGATTTATTGGAGGTATAAATAATCAGAATAAAATTTTCTTCAGGCCAAACACCATTGCCATGTTTTTCCCCCTTCTTGCCTTTCCCATAAACATTTTCTATCTTAGAATAATATATAGGCTCTCCTAGCTCTTGCTCTATTTTTTCCATACATTCTAAAATATCAAGCTCTAAAGATAAGTTGGAAATTATTTCAATCCTATACCTATGAAATTTAGTCATATCAATCCCCATCTTCTTCAAATAGATTATCATAACTACTTTTAGTCGAATTATTAATTTTGAATGATTTTTCAACATCTAAATTAGGCACCACCCTTTTTAACCTAGATTTGAAACTTGAAACAATATTGGAAAAAACTTCAAAAAGCATGGGAATAAAAAACAAAGTAAGAAATGTACTAGCTGTCATTCCGCCAATAAAAGTGAATGCAATTGGCTTTAAAAGTTCATTCCCACTCCCACTAGAAAATGCCATAGGAATAAGCCCTATTATTGAAGTCAAAGAAGACATTAAAATTGGCCTAAGCCTTGAACGACAAGATTCAATAATTGATTCTCTTAGTCCAAATCCTCTCTTGATCAATAAACCAGTATAGTCTATAAGAACAATTCCCGTATTTACCACAACACCAACAAGCATAAGCATTCCAATTGCAGCAAAAATAGAAAGTTTTTCTCCTGCAAGAAAATGTATGAGTACAACCCCTATTGCCGTTAAAGGAATTGTAAAAATAATAATAAATGGTTTTAAAAAAGATTCAAATTGAGAAGCCATAATACCAAACACAACAATAACAGCCATTGTAATTATTATTTTAAACTGATTCATAATATTTGAAAATTCATCATATTCTCCTTCAACCTTAAGCACTGTGCCTTCTTTATGGGGTACCTTATTATTAATAAAATCTATAACTTTTGCGGTTACTTGAGTTAAATTATCATTTGGAGAAATGCTTGCATTAAGATATATAGTTAAAGCTTGATTTTCTCTGTAAATAGATTCGGCTTTATTAGTTTTTTCAAAGGTAGCTATTGATGAAAAAGGAATTTTAACTCCAGATGGACTTGTAATAAATATTTTTCCCAAATCTTTTAAATTTTTAACATCCATTCTATCAAGCTTAAGAACAATATCATAATTAAGCCCATTCTCTACATATTGCCCAGCAACAACACCATTAACGTTAGCCTTTAATTCACTTAAAATGGTATTCATGTCAATGCCATAATTATAAGCTAGCGCTCTATCTATCTCAACGCCAATTTGAAGCTGCAAATCATTTATACTAAGCCTTGGATTTACAAGTTCAGGAATTTCTTTTTTAAACATAGAAACTAAAATTTTTCCATAATCTTTTATATATTCAAAATCATTACCTGAAATTTTAATTTTAATAGCATCTCCACCACCTAAAGCATTGCCACTGGAAGGCTCAATATTAAATTCGGGATAAAGATTTCCAATGCGATTCATAATTTTATACTTAATAGCATCATAATCTATACTTTGAATCAACTTGCCTCTTGACTCTTCCTTAAGGGGAAACAATATATTGAAAGTTATTCTGTCAGCATTTAAAGTAGAAATAATACTTTTGTATCCCTTAGCCTCACTTTTTACAATTTCTAAAAATTTATTCGAATAAAATTTTGCATATTCCAAATTAGTTTTATTAGGAAAATTTAAATTAATAACAATTGAGTTCTCTTTACCTCTAGCAAAAGTTGTCACATCTAGCAATAATCCTAAAAACAAACTACCAATAAAACTAAAAAAAACAATCAACCCAAAAATCAATTTATGATTTAAAACTATATTTAATAAATTGATATACAAAAATTCTAAAAAATAATAAATCCTAGCAAAAAAAGTATCAATTTTCCTAATAAAAGCATTCTTAATATTTTTTTGAAAACTTGTATATAAACCGACATAATGGCTTGATAAAACAGGAACTAAAAAAATCGCAACTAAAAGAGAAACTCCTAAAGAAATAACAATCGTAAATGAAAAGTCTTTAAAAAAATCTCCATATACCCCAAGTTCTGATTTGAAAATAAGAAATGGACCAAAAACACAAATAGAGGTAAAAGTTGAAGATGTAATAGGCAGCATCATCTCTTGAGCTCCAAGAATAGAAGATGAAATAAGCTTTGCTCCTTTTTGCCTATATTTATATATATTGTCTATTACAACAATTGAACAGTCAACAACCATTCCAATTCCAAGCGCAAGCCCTGCAAGACTCATAATATTAATAGAAATATTTAAAAAATACATTAAACAAAAGGTTAGAATAATTGCTATTGGAATAGAAATTCCAATAATTATTGTAGCCCTAAAGCTTCTTAAAAAGAAAAAAATAACAAATATTGCAAGTATGGCTCCAAAGTAAGCTGAATTTACAACCGTTGAAATGGACGCTTTAATAAAATTAGTACTATCAGAAGCAATCTCCAATTTCATATCTTTAGGCATAGATAATTTCAATTTTTCTATTTCTCTTACAACAACATTAGAAACCGCAATAGAATTGGCATCACTACGTTTTTGAACCGATAAAGAAATTGAAGGCAATCCATTATATTCAACATATTCTGATAAATCTTCAAAATCGGTCTTAATATTGGCAATATCTTTAAGTTTTATCTCAATAGCAGATGAATTTATGCCAGAAGAAATGGCGGGAATCTTATAAGCTATTACTACATTACCTATTTCTTCAATCGATTTAAATTTTCCAGACACTTGAACTAAATATTCCAGGTTATTCTCTATTATATTACCAGCTGAAAGTTCTAAATTTTGAGATGCTATAATTGAAGATATTCTCGACAAAGAAAGTCCATAAGACTCTAATCTGTTTTGGGAAACTTCAATTAAAACACGTTTTTTACTTCCACCATTAACAGTAACAATTGCAACTCCATCAAGCCTTTCAAGCCCAGGTTTAATGACCTCATCAGCATATCTTTTAAGCTCAGAAACAGGCCTTACAGAATTAATAGTAATTTCCATTACAGGAATATTTTTAAGATTATATCTAAAAATTCTGGGGGCCTGTGATTTACTGGGCAATAAAGATTTTACCAATTCAAGAGCATCTCGAATTTCATTTAAAACTAAGTCCCAATCAGTTCCATGATAAAATTCAAGTGAAACAGTGCTACTTTCTTTAGAAGAAGTACTATATATATTCTTCAAATTCTTTACAGAACTTAAACCACTCTCAAGAACTCTAGAAACACTCTCTTCAACTTCTCTAGGAGAAGCACCGGGATAAGCGGTGTGAATACTTATTTGAGGAATATCAATTCCAGGTAAAAGGTCTATTTTTAATCTTGAAAAAGTATATAAACTTATCATCATTACCAATGAAAATAAAATCAACATTGTTATTGGTTTGCCAACTATTCTCTTAACCAACATAACACATCTCCCAATAAACTAAATATTGCTTTCAGCTGAAAGACTTTTTTTTGTATCTACTAAATTTATTGGAGTTCCATTAGAAAGAGTAGACATACCTTCTACTACAATTAAATCATTCTCTTTAACCTCACCCGAAAGCGCTACAATGCCATCTATTTCAAAAAGTACTGTAACGGGTAACATTTGAACGCTTTTGCCCTCTAAATCAAGCTTAAATACAAATTGCTTACCCTCTCGCTCAACAACAGCTTCTCTTGGAATCTTAATTACATCTCTAAAACTTTTAGTAATAAGTTTAATTTTAGAAAACATACCAATAATCAGTTTATCTAAATTACTACCAATAGGTGTAAGATATACCTCAATAGTGCGACTTTTAGAATCTAAAACAGGAGATATCTCTGAAACTTTAGCTTTAAACTTTTCATTAGGATAAGCTCCAACCTCAATAATAGCATCATTTCCAACTTTAATATTTGAAATGTATTTCTCAGACACATAAGTTAAAATTTGCTTTGCATCCGTCCTTCCTACTACTGCTATACTGGATTGAGGATTAACTGTTTCGCCAATTTTTTTTCTAATATTTAAAATATATCCTGAGATTGGCGCTCTTACTGGACTATTCAAATATACAGAACCGGGTCTTGAAGGATCAAGGGTTGCAATTACTTGCTCTTTTTTAACATAAGTTCCAAGTTTTACTCTCAAAGAGGTTATTTTACCAGCAGCATCTGGAAAAATATCTGCCTTGACTTTTGTATCTATATCTCCATTTAAAGACAAATAATCGCTCAAGGTTCCCTTTTTGATTTTTATGGCAATTACTGGAAATCTATAAGCACTTTCTTTATACTTATTAATATTTTTGTCATCTAGCTTATTCTTACTGACACAAGCAACCAAAACTAAAACTAAGACTAAAAAATATTTTTTAAAATATAAGTTAATATTAAAAATCAAATTCATAAAAATACCTCTTAATCTAATGAATTTATTAAATCTTTATATTCAAGTATGGAATTGGAATAATTCAATTTATCCTCAATAAGCTTCAAATCACTCTGCTTATAAGCAATCTCAATATCATTCAATTTAGAAAGATCTATGATTCCGGAATTAAAAGCATTAAATGCCATTTGATAATTTTTACTAGCTAATTCTACATTAATTTTAGAAGCATCAAGAATCGTTTTATATTTTCTAATATCCTTTCTTTTTTGAACAATGCTAGACTTTAAATTTCTAATTTTACCTTCAATATTGTTTTGCAATATTTTTAGTTGATAGTTACTATCTTGTATTTTTGTAAAACTCTTTGAAAATGGAAATATTTCAGTTAAACCATAATTTAAGCTGAAGGATGCTGAAAATCCACTTGAAAAACCTTTAGAATTTTCATTAAATGACCTATAAGGAGAGTAAGAAAATGACAACGAAAGACTTGGTAAAAAAGTATCTAACCAAAGAGAGTCAATAAGCTGTTCTGTCATTTTTAAGCGCATATTCAACTCCTTGATTTCTAATGATTCATTAAAATTTAAAGCTTCATTAAATAAGGAGAAATCTATTGTATCGTCTGGCAATTCCCCAACAATTTCAAAATCTTGATCCGGATCTAATCCTATTAATAATTTGTAAATTTCTTTTGATTTTTCAAAATTAATAATCTGACCATCTAAGTCTGGCTGAGATTTTTTATGTTTAAGCTGTGCATCAAGGAAATCTATTTCTGATATTAGTCCATTATTATAAGCAATTCTAGCTTGTTCAAATTTTAGCTTACTGTTTTGTATCTGACTCTCAAAAACTTTCAAAATACTCTTTAGAGCTATTAACTGATTGTAAGCCTTAAGAACATTAAGCTTAATATTACGAACAGCACTTTCCCTTTCTATTTTTGCATTTTCATACTCCAACATAACAAGTTCCATTCTCTTTAAAACAGAAGGCGACAAAGAAAGATTAATAGCAACCCCAAACCCCAAGCCCCAATAATCTCGCTCAAGTTCACTCAAAACAGAAGAATTTCTACTAAGTGTAGAGCTAAGGTTAACATTTGGAATAAAAACATTCCATGCATTATTTTTATAAAGTTTTTTTATATTTTCCTTGTATTGAGCATTTTCTGAATCCAAGCTATTTTCTAAAGCCATATTTACAGCTTGTTTGGGTGATATTTGAATAATTTCAGCAAAAGAAAAAGAGACAGTCATAAAAATTAAAAAAAATTTTTTAATTTAAAGCCTCCTTTATAATAAAAATAAAAACTTTAAAGTTATAAAACTTAGTTAACATTTTTAATTCACTTGATTAATCATTATATTATAATACAATTCTAAATATGAATATTTTTAAAATTTTCTTTATCTTAAATTATATTTTTATTTTTTTAATAAGAATATACCAAAACACTTTTTCTAAAGTATTTGGACTACAATGTATATACAAACCTACTTGCTCAAAATATTCAATTGAATGCCTTAAAAAATACAATTTTCTAACAGCGCTAATACTAATGACACTAAGAATAATAAGATGTAATGCATTATTCAAAGGAGGAAATGATTTTATTCCTAAATACAATCCTATTTCAACATCTTTAAAAGAATTTCAAAAAAGATTAATCAAATAAAGTCTTATATTTTTCTGGAACCCACATCTTTACAATTTCTTTATTCTTTTCAACAAATTCAACTGCATTTCGATACTCTTTACCTGGTTCTTTATCATTTCTATCCATCAAAGGTAATATTAAATCATCATTCCAATAAAAATGATCAAAAACATAATATGCATCAAGATCGTCATTTTCAAGACCAAGTCTAACAAGAGTGTGCACACTCTCAATTCCTCCCATAATTAAATCAGGATCATCAAGCAACTTAATATCATACCTAGAAAAAGCCCAATGGGGTTTCCATAAAGGAACTAAAACCCACTCATTTCTCTTTATTGCAGAATCCAAACTTGCAAGCATAACGCTCTCACTTGAAGGAACTAGCTCATACTCTTTGCTTAATCCATAATAATCGAGCGCTTGTTCTGTAACAATCTGAGTTCCCGCACCAGCATCTATGCCAATCATTTTGTTCTTAAACTTATCCCCTTTTCCCTTAAGCTCACTAATACTAGAAATTGGAACATAGCTTGGCACCACAAACCCTTGAATAGTTCCCTCATAGTTTGAACCAAGATCAACAAATTTTGTTTTCAGTTTTTCGTAATAAAATTTATCAGCTGTAGGAATCCAAGAAGATACCGTGCCATCTACTTTTCCAGTTGCTAAGTATTGATACATTACGGATGTAGTAACTGAAAATATTTCTGCATTGTAACCCATTTTCTCAAAAACAACCTTCAATACATTTGTAGCTGCTGTTTCTCCACCCCAATTCACATATCCAATTTTTACAGATTTCAAATTCTTTGAACTCTTTTTTTCATCACAAGACAAAAATATAAGAAAAATAAAAAATCCAATAAATAATTTATATATAAAATTCATCAAATACCCCCCATTTATTTATTATATATTTCTAAAAATCTTTTAAATTTATTTTCTTTCTTTCCACCATAATGATCTGTATTTAAATAGCTAAATTTAATAAAAATAGATTGCATAACCCTGTCTAAAATAATAGCTATAATAACAACTGCTAATCCAGATATTAAGCCCTCACCAAAATTTAATCTTTCTATGGAATAAATTACAGTCCTGCCTAAACCAGACGATCCAACCATTGCAGCAATTACTATCATAGATATCGCCATCATTATTGACTGATTAATGCCCTCGATTATACTCTGAAGAGAAAGAGGGAGCTGAACCTGCAAAAGAATGCGCAAATTGCTACTGCCAAAAGACTTGGCAGCTTCTATTACTTCATCTGAAACTTGAACAATCCCTAGCCTTGTATATCTAATAACAGGAGGCATGGCAAAAATTATTGTAGCAAAAATAGCAGAAGCTGTACCCATTCCAAAAAAAGGTATGGCGGGAATCAAGTAAATAAACGGGGGCATGGCTTGCATTAAGTCTAGAATGGGTTTTAAAAAAACATAAAATCTTGGAAAATATCCCCCCAAAATACCTATAGGAATTCCCAAAATAACAGAAACAAATACAGAAACAAATATAATAGCTATTGTATCCATTGAAGCTTCCCAAAGATCAAAATACAAAATAAAAAAGAATCCGGGCAAAATTAAAAATACTAATCTCTTTTTCAAGAAAACCAAACTTAGTAAACATGCAGTCAAAATAAAAATAATGGGATTAACAAAAAGAAATAAATTTTTTAAACTTTCATATAAAAAAATTATACTTTTAGAAAACCCTACCCCATCAGAAGTTGAAAAATTATCAACCAAAAAATCAAAAAAATTATCTATTTTTAATATAAAAAAATCTTTACTCATAAATTCCTATCTTGACAATAAATCGGAAATTTCATTTAAATTAATATATCCGACAATAGCTCCCTTTTCTTTTATTATTAAATAGTCTTGCTTATTCAAGTATTCAACAATTTTTTTTATCTCGTCATTTAGCTCTAAATCTAATGACACAAGATTTTCATATTTTTTATTAAGAACTTTATCATATAAACTAAAATTTTCACCTTGATACTTAATAACAACATTTAAACCATTATCACTGCCAGAGTTTAAATCAAAATCATCTTTTAAAATATCTTTTATTTTTAAAATATTTAAAACAGGTAAATTTTTAATAAAATGAGATATAAAATCTGTACTAGGATTAGCTAAAATTTCCAAAGGTTTACCAACTTGAATAATTTTTCCATCTCTCATGAAAGCAATTCTGTGTCCCAATTTAAAAGCTTCAATTAAATCGTGGGTAATAAACACAACTGTTTTTTTAAGTTTAGCTACTAACCTTAAAAGTTCTTCCTGCATTTCTCCTTTAATTAAAGGATCAAGCGCCGAAAAAGCTTCATCCATTAAAAGAATATCAGGATTAACTACTAATGCCCTTGCTATTCCTACTCTTTGTTTCATCCCTCCAGAAAGTTCATTAATATACTTATACTTTGAATCTTCAAGTCCTACAAGATTTAATACCTCAATAGCACGTTCTTCTCTAATCTTCCTAGGGATATGCTTGACCTCAAGTCCATAAGTAACGTTTCTCAATACATTCATATGAGGAAAAAGTCCAAAGTTTTGAAAAACCATTGCAAATTTATCTTTTCTTAAATTAGAAAGATCTTTGCGATTTATAGCATTCATTTCCATGTTATTTACCAAAATAGATCCTGAATCTATTTTGTAAATACCATTTAAGCACCTAACTAAAGTAGACTTGCCACAACCTGACATTCCCATAATAACTAAAATTTCATTTTCATAAACATCAAGATTAATATTGGCATTTGCAATAAAAATAGAAGATTCTTTGTAAATTTGCATTCTATCTTTACCATCTTCATAATCTTTTATAGCTTGAATTATCTGCTTTTTGCCAACATAATAAGAAAATACTTTATAACAATCTTTAATTTTAACAGTAACCCTACTCAAAGCAAACTCCTCAATAAGCCTGCATTATACTTAATAACACATTATCATAAATTATACTAAAATTATTAAATTTTTGCCGATCCTAAATAAAAAACAAAAGATCCTTTACAAGGATCTTTTGTTAATAATTTTTACTAATTAAATCAAAATTTTATCTAAGTAATGACAAAACATATTGGGGAACTTGATTAGCTTGCGCAATCATTGCCATTGCAGATTGTGTCAAAATACTATTAGTTGTAGATGCTACAACCTCATCTGTCATTGTAGCATCTTTTATTTGAGCATAAGATGCTTTTAGGTTTTCAATAGCATACTCAGTACTATCCTTTATAGACTCAAGTCTATTTTGGAAAGCACCTAAATTTGCTCTTTGATCACTTATCATTCTAATAGCATTTTCTATTTTAGCAAGAGATGTATTAGCGTCAACTGTAGTTGTAACATTAACAGGAGAATTAACTCCACCCTGAGAAGGCGCTGTAGCAGGTGCTGGCTGTTGAGCTCCTTCTTGTTGAGCACCTTCTTGAACAGGTGCAGTCTGAGCAGCCTGAGATCCTTCGCCAGAGAATAGATTTGCAACATTAGCAGCATAAATATTTACAGCAATCGCTTCATCTTGATTTGCTCCTACATGAACTCTTAAGGTCCAAGAAGCTTGAGATCCTGAAAGTGACGCTGGTGTGTTGATTTTTGCAGGTTGCATTCCAAGTTCTTCAGCTGTTCTTACATTCTGGGAAGCAGATTTGTTTGATAACATGTGCATTTGGTTATATTGAGCTTGATCAGCAATTCTATTAATTTCGTCTGTAAGTTGCTCTATTTCAATTTGTATAGAACCTCTGTCTGCGTCTGAATATGTACCGTTACCTGATTGAACTGCTAATTCTTTCATTCTTACTAAAACTTTTTCTACTTCATTCAAATTTCCCTCTGTTGTCTGAATAAAATTAATAGCTTTTGAAGTGTTTCTAGAAGCTTGTGATAAACCTCTTATTTGAGCATTAATCTTCCCAGAAACCCCCATACCAGCAGCATCATCAGAAGCTCTATTAATTCTGTAACCACTAGAAAGCTTCTCTTGAGTTTTACTAAGATTAGCAGCATTAATACTATTATTTCTTGAAGCATTAATAGCTGATGTATTATGATTTATAATCATATATCATTCCTCCATGATAAAGTTTAATTATTTATTTTTGGCAAATCCTTTTACCTGTTAAAAAGAATAGCACAAAAAATTAAAAAAAAGAAACGCAGATAACAATAGCATTAAAAATAATTGTTATTATCTATTTCTTTGATTAAAATCAAAAGCCTTTAATGTATTTTCCTGATCTTTCATTCGCTTAACGGTAAAATCTAAGATATTAAGCTCGCCTTCTACTTTTCTCTCTCTATCATCGTACTTTTTTTTATAATCTTCAACTTTATTTTTTTGATTAACAATTTTAAGATCGTAATTTTTTATTTTATTATAAATAACTCCTCCAGAAGTCACAAGAGGCGCTAAACAATCTCCTAGCATTTTGGCAATCCCATTATCATAGACTCTGTCGCCATTAAGGTCAAATAAAAAAAGTTCTCTAACATTATCAATGTTGTTGCGAATCGATTCATCAAACTTTTTCTCATCAAGTCTCAAATATCTGGAAAGTCCCCCAGAAGAAGAAATAGAGTTGGTAAACACTCCCATCTGATTAATTATTGAAAAATTAGGATCACTAGTAACATAAGGCTTAAAAATTATTGATTCTAGTCTAGATTTAAGATTTTTCAATAAAAATTCAGACCTTAGAACACCTAAATTTTTATAAGCCTCTTCTTTTTGAGATTCACTAAGATAAGTCAGCTCTTCAACTATATTGGACTTTTGATTTCCAAGTTGATCTTCATTGGAACTTACAATATTAATCTCAGCAATAACCTCATTATAAGCACCAATAAAATCTAAAAGGACTCTCTTAATTCCCTCGTAATCAGGTTCAACTTTAGCCTCAACCATATCACTTGAAGCTTTTTTTAAACTTAATGTCACATTTGGAATTAAATCATTAATAACATTTAAATCTCTCTCAACATGTACTCCATCAAATATAATTTTTGCATTCTCGGCAAAACTTTTAGCATTTATTGGTAAATGGCCATCTCTATTTTTGGGATCAAAAACTTCGACATTGCTAATCACAATTACTTTATTATTTGCTGTAATTTCAATATTTATTTCTTGTAAATTAGAAAAAGCTCCAACATCAGCTTCAACTTCTTCAAAGTTATTTGAAATATTTATTGAAGGAAGCTCTAGAGAACCCTCTATATTGCATATTTTAACCATATTCATTTGAATATATTTTTTTTCCAAAGGAGTTTTTAAATCAGATCCAAGATCAACTACACTATATTCACTGTCAACTTTTGCATCCTTAAATGTAGCTTCTCCGGGATTAAAAATAATCTTACTGTCAGGCTCTTCTAAACCTGTATCAAAATACTTGACTTTAAATTTAATTTTACTCCTAGATGTAATTTCAATATCTTCAGGAATTTCAATCGACACCTCTGAAAGCGGATTTAAAACAAGGCTATTGTTTTCAAAAACAAGTCTATTATTACTACTAGATTGATTTACAACAATATCTGAAAAGGTAGGATTAAAATTAGTTTTAAGTTCACTTAAAATGCCAATTTGCTTAGCAAAAGACAATCCTTCCCCTTTGATAACAAGTTTATTCTCTTTGCCTTCCTTTAAGGACTGCAAAATAAAACGACTATTCCCATTTTTATCACTTTTTACTATTTTTGCAGATAAAAAGCCCTTTCCCTTGTTATTAATATCCTTAACAAGCAAATCAATGTTGCCATTACTTTTTACATTAATTTCCTTCTTCCCAACTAAAAATATATAATCTCCTTCTGGGATTGTAACTTTTTTAGGATCAAAATTTGAAGATAAAAACACATCAGCTGACGCTATTTGATCAACAATTAATTTATGAGTCTCATTCTTGGATCCATACCGAGTAGACAAGGTTAAAACTTCGCTATTACTAGAATTCCCTGACATTAGATTAAAAGGACTGTTAAGTGACGTAATTTCTTTTGCAAGAGAATTTAAAGCAGAGATTTTTCTATTAATTAACTGCCAAGCGCTTTTTTCTTGTTCTAAAGATTCAAGTTTCTTAAAAGAAGAATCAATTTTAGCTCTATCGGGCTTAAGCATAGATTCACGAATTTCTTTAGTATTATATTTACTCTCAAGTCCAGGAACAAAAAATCCTGATGCCATAATGACATCCTCCAGAGCACATTATATCATTAATAAAATTGAAAATAAAATATAAATTTAAAAACATAAACTTTAAGCATCAAAGAGCTTAAAAATAGAAAAATATAAAAAAGCAAAAACTTTAAAAAAGGTTAATGTTTATAGTAAAATAAATTAAAAGGAATATGAAAATGCCAAATTTTTGCTTATTCAACTCAAAATCCGTTTTAACTGGAAACGACAAACTAGATAATTCAGCGGTCCTTATTAAAGATAATGAAATTTTTGATATTGTAACATCTGATAGACTTAAAAAAATGGATCTCAGGGAATATCAAATGATTGATGCAAAATGCAACTATATAACTCCTGGACTTTACGACAGCCATATTCATGGATTTCACGGTTATGGGACAGACCAGTGCTCAACAGAATCAATACTTAAAATGTCAGAGCATTTGGCACAATACGGTGTCGTAGGATTTTTACCAACTCTTTATCCAAGACCAATAGATGAAATGATTCAAACAATAAAAGCTTGTACAGCAGCAATTGGCAAGGAAAAGGGTGCTAAAATTTTAGGACTTCACCTTGAAGGGCCATTTTTCTCCCCTGAAAAAAGAGGCGCACACCCTGTTTCTTATCTTCACGAACCGAGCATTAAAGTTATGCAAAAACTAATAGATGCAGCTGGTGGAATATTTACAGGATCAAACGGCCAAAAAAAAACACATATAAGCACAATGACTGTTGCTCCCGAGCTTAAAGGAATGAGAGAACTTGCAATGTTTTGCCTTGAAAACAATATAAACCTTCAAGCAGGACACACAAACGCAACATATGAAAATATGATCGAAGGATTTCAAGTTGGAATACTTCATACGACCCATTTTTTCAACGCAATGTCAAAACTTGACCACAGAAATCCAAATGCAATAGGAGCAGTATTAATACATGGTGATGTTTCTTGTGAAATTATTGCAGATGGTCATCATATACACCCAAAATTAGTTTTAATGATGAGAAAGCTTAAAGATATAAGTAAAATAGTCCTTGTAACTGACGGACTTACTCCAAATTTTCAAACTTCTGGAAAACTAATTGCAAACGGAGATGAAGTTTATATTGCAGAGGATGGCTTATTCCACAGTGTGAAAAGCAACACAATAGCTGGATCAACGCTTACAATGATACAAGGTCTTAAAAATTTAGTAGAATTCGGCTACAGTTTAAGTGATGCTGTTCAAGCAAGCTCTTACAATCCAACAAGAATTCTTAATATTGATAAAAAGGGATTAATATGCCATGGATATGATGCAAACATCAATGTCTTAGATAAAGATTTCAATTTAAAATTAACAATGATAGAATCTAAAATAATTTTTAACAATCTCTAACTTTAACCCATTTTAAGGAGATCGCAATGAGATTAATAATCAGACCTACTTATGAAGACATATCGAAGTGGGCAGCCAATCACGTAGCACAAAAAATTAAAGAATTTTCTCCAACAAGAGAAAAGCCATTTATCCTTGGACTTCCAACAGGAAGTTCTCCAATCGGCATGTACAAGAATTTAATTAAATTATATAAAGATGAAAAAATTTCATTTCAAAATGTCATAACCTTTAACATGGATGAATACATAGGAATTGAAAAAAATCATCCCGAAAGCTACCATTCGTTTATGTGGAAAAATTTTTTTTCTCACATTGATATTAAAAAAGAAAACATAAACATACTAAATGGAAATGCTTTAAATCTTAAAAAAGAATGTGAAGAGTATGAAAAAAAAATCAAATCTTTTGGGGGAATCATGCTTTTTGTGGGTGGAATAGGGCCTGATGGACACATCGCTTTTAACGAACCAGGCTCCTCCTTGACATCAAGAACAAGAATTAAAACTTTAACTCAAGATACAATCATTGCTAATTCAAGATTTTTTGAAGGCAATGTGAACAAAGTTCCTAAAAGTGCTCTAACTGTTGGAGTTGGAACAATTATGGATTCACAAGAAATTTTAATAATAGTAAATGGACACAATAAAGCAAGAGCATTAAAGCATGCTATTGAAAAAGGTGTTAATCATATGTGGACAATTAGCGCGCTTCAATTACACAAAAATACAATCATAGTATCTGACAAAAAGGCAACTTATGAATTAAAAATCGGAACGGTAGAATACTTTAACGACATAGAAAGAGAAAACTTTAATAATGATTTAAAATAAATTACTTAACATTTTAGAATAAAATACTGGCTCTAAAATTAAAAATTTTATCTTTATAAAGTAAAGCTAATTGTTAGCTTCATTGTAAATTTTTGAAACTTCTTCCCAATTTAAAGCCTTTAAAAATGCATCAACATATTCAATTCTTCTATTTTGATATTTAAGATAATAGGCATGTTCCCAAACATCAATACCTAAAATCGGCTTATAAGACTTCATTAAAGGACTGTCCTGATTGGGCATTGAAATCACTTTAAGCCCACTATCAGGACACAATACTAACCATGCCCAACCACTTCCAAAAATTTTCATTGCGGTATCTTTCAAGCTAGCCTTAAGAACATCCGGGCTTCCAAAAGCTGTATTAACATCATTTTCAAACTTTTCTAAAAGATTGCTCTTGTTTCCTGGTTTCAAACTTCTAAAATATAAAGTGTGGTTCGAATAGCCCCCAGCATTATTTCTTATTGGGGTTTGAAATTCATCTGGAAAATCATGAATATTTTTTAATATGCTTGACACGTCTTTTAAATAACTTTTTCCCATTTTTTCAAAAATAGAATTCAAATTCATTACAAAACCATTATGGTGCTTGCTATGATGAATTTCCATAGTTTTAGCATCAATATAAGGCTCAACAGCATCGTAATTATAACCAAGTTCTGGCAGTTTAAACATAAAAACCTCCTATTCTAACTTTTGCCATGACAATTTTTATATTTCTTCCCACTTCCACAATAACAAGGCTCATTTCTGCCTATTTTAGGAGAACTTCTAACCACTTGAACATTAGAAACATTTTTATTTTCATTAATAAGAATTCCTGAAAGTTCTTTATGAATTGAATTAACATTTTTAGACTTCTTTACTGACTTAAAATCGGAAGAATTGCTGTCCAATTTCAACTGAAGAACACGCCTTATGGTAGAAACTTTAATGTCTTTAATAAGCTCGCTAAATATTAAAAACCCCTCTTCTTTGTACTCTGTAATTGGATTTTTATTAGCATAAGACCTTAGATAAACAGCCTCTCTTAAAGAGTCTAAATTTGCAAGATGCTCTTGAAATTTAAAATCAATATTTTTCAAATATTCATATCTTAAAAATCCATTAAAAAGATCCCTGCCGATCAAATTTTCCTTTTCATCTAAATTTGCCCTTGCTATTTGCATTAGCTTAGCCTTTAAATCAAGGGAATTAATATTTTCAATAGAACCAAGACTCTCAAGCATATAGGCAAAAATTAAATTTATTTCATTTAAAAAAACACTTGAAACTGAGCCGCCTTTTGTCCCCTCAAGCAAAAAACTAAGATATTCTTCTAAAGCAATAAGAATACGATCCTTAATAGCTGTATCTTCAAGAATAGAATTTCTCTGAGCATAGATAAAATCTCTCTGCTTTGTAATAACATCGTCATACTCTAATAAATGCTTTCTAATTTCAAAATTTCTGTCTTCTACTCTTTTTTGGGCATTAATCAAAGATTTGGTTAAAAGAGAATGTGTAATAGGTTCTCCAGTTGCCATTCCAAGCTTACCCATTAATGACCTTAGGCTGTCTCCAGCAAAAAGACGCATTAAATCGTCCTCAAGCGACACATAAAATCTTGAGCGTCCAGGATCACCTTGTCTACCGCTACGCCCACGAAGCTGATTGTCTATTCGCCTTGATTCGTGACGTTCACTACCAATAACATAAAGCCCACCAAGACTTTTAACCTCATTATAGTCTTTTAAGTAATTTTCTCTTTCATTTTTAACAGCCTCTTGAAATTCTTCAAGGCTTACATTAGTTCCAATTTTTTTCCTAACCCTGTGCTCAATATTGCCTCCAAGTTTAATATCCGTACCACGACCAGCCATATTTGTTGCTATTGTAACCGCATGTTTCGCTCCAGCCTCAGCAATAATAAATGCTTCCCGAGAATGATTTTTTGCATTAAGAACTTCATGCTTAATACCTCTATTTTTAAACATAGCTGATAAAATCTCAGATTTTTCAATAGAAGCAGTTCCTACTAAAACTGGCTGCCCCTTCTTGTAAGTTTTATAAACCTCATCTGTAATAGCATGAAACTTAAATTCTTCCGTATAATAAATAGTATCCTCTTCATCTATTCGTGCTAACAATCTATTTGTTGGAACCACAACTACATCAAGATTATATATTTTATGAAATTCCTTGGCTTCTGTATCAGCTGTACCCGTCATACCAGAAATTTTATCAAACATTCTAAAGAGATTTTGAAAAGTAATGGTTGCCATAGTCTTATTTTCATTAGCAACCCTAACCTCTTCTTTAGCCTCAATAGCTTGATGAAGCCCATCGGAATATCTTCGTCCTGTTAAAACTCTACCAGTAAATTCATCTACAATCTCAACTCCAGAATCACCGACAATATATTCTCTATTTTTAAAAAAAAGCAAATGAGCTTTCAAAGCTTGAGTCATATAATGAACATAATTAAAATTTGAATCAGTATACAGAGACCCACTAATAATGCCTTTAGAAACTAAAAGCTGCTCAAGATTATTAAGTCCTTTAGCAGTAAAAGAAATTCTTTTTGCTTTTTCATCAATAGTATAATCACCATCAAGATCGTCTATTTCTAAAGGATAATCGCCTGACTTGGAATCTTTAGAACACTCTTTTAAAAACGACACAAGAGAATTAACCTCAAGATAAGCATTGGTATTGCCCTCAGTAGGCCCTGAAATAATAAGAGGGGTTCTTGCCTCATCGATCAAAATAGAATCGATCTCATCAATAATGCAATAATTAAACTTTCTTAAACATTTTTCATTTAAGTCATAACGCATATTATCTCTTAAGTAATCAAATCCAAGTTCATTATTTGTAACATAAGTAATATCTTTGGCATATTGATCTTTTCTTCGCTCATAATCCATATTAGAGAGAACAACCCCCACAGTAACACCCAAAAGATCAAAAACTGGCTTCATCCAATTAGAATCACGTTCCGCAAGATAGTCATTAACAGTAACAATAATAACTCCATCTCCTGTCAAACTATTTAAATAAGCTGCCTGAACTGACGAAAGAGTTTTTCCTTCCCCCGTTTTCATCTCTATTATTTTACCTTCGTGAAGAGCAAGCCCCGCAATAATTTGCACATCATAAGGCCTTTCTTTAAGACGCCTTCTAGCAGCTTCTCTAGACAGAGTAAAAGCTCGCTCTAAAATATTCTCTAAAGAATTACCCGATTTTAATTCATATTTAAGCTTTTGAGTCTCTTTTGAAAAATCTTCATCCGCTAACAATAATGCCCAACGCTCAAGCTTATTAATATTCCTTAAAGTTGGAAGATAATCTTTTAAATCTCTTTTACTTTTTGAGCCAATGGCTGGCTCAAGTACTGCTTTTAACATGATAGGTATTAATTCTCCTAAATAATTGACTTAAAGTCATTTTTCATTTTAAATGATTATATAAAAATATGAAAAAATACTATAATTCTCTTACATTAAGCTTACTTTTTACAATTATATCATGTAATACTAAAACTTTAAACGAACTAGGAGAAGAGCAATTCAAAATACCATTTGGAACACTTCCTGGTGCAATAATGCCCCTGGATAACAAATTTACAAATTCAAAATTTGATATCAAAACGTATAATGGACTAGTTTACATTGCAGAAATAAAAACAAATAAATTAATGATTTTTAACTCATACGGAAAACTAATACAAACTTATCAAAATGGAATATTTAAAACAAATCCCGATTTAAAAATAAAAAAAATAGATTTTGAAGGAATTGAAGCAATATATCCGCTAAACGATTTTATTATTGTTGCAGACAAACTAAATAATAAAAAATCAAAATTTAATCAAAAAGAAAATATTGCATACTTCATGAGAATACTAATACTAAACAAAAACTCGTCTGTAGAAATTTTGGGTCAAGAAGGTTTAAACGGAACGCCATTTCCACAAATTTACGATGTTAACGTTGATGAAAATGGCAACATTGCAATAATATCAATATATAGCGAAGGCTATATAATATATTCTTATAATAAAGAACTTTCTCCGCTTTATAAAATTTACGTCAATGAAAACCTACTAAAAACAATAGACAATCAAAAGAAAAAATACAATATCTCAATAGACAAGGTTTTTTTTGAAGTTAACAAAAAAACTCTTTATGTAAAAATCACCTACTATGAAAACATTGGCGACAATGAAAATATAAACGATCTTGGAATTAAAATTAAAGATCAATATATCTATAAAATGAGTTTTAAAAAAAACAAAGAATTTGAAGTAATAAGTAAAATTGCTCTTCCTAAGAACTTACTAGATGATAAACAGGAAAGCTTTATAAATATTATAAAAATACAAAAAGATAAAATAATAGCATCTACTAACATGAAAAATTTATCTAACAATTTAATATGGAAATTAGACAATAAAGGCTCAATTAAAAATCAAATAGCTTTAATTGAGCCTCCAAATTTAATATTTCTCTCTGAAAGTTTATCTAAAGATGGAATACTTAGCATACTTTACGGAGGGAAAACTGGTGTTAGTGTTTACTGGTGGAATTTAAATACATTATTAAAATAATAATTATAAAAAGGTTAAATTTGCAAATATAATGAAAAAGATTAATTGCAATCAACAACTAGAAATTGAATACCAAAAAAAAATGAAAAAACATATCATTGTTGGATTAATCTTTGTTATAATTCTTTTATTTTTTAAAATTTTACTAATTCCTAGAATTCAAAATCTCGAAAATAATAAAAACAATATCAAAATGACAATAAGCTATAAACAAGATAAAAGTAAATTATCGCTAAAAATAAACATAAAAACACAAAAAATCTCCAACCTAGGAAAAGCCAAGCTAGATATTTATCTGGACAATAGATTAATTGAAAGCAATATGCTTTACATAAGCAGTAAAAACTTCACAACATATGCTAATATAATCTATCAAAATGAAAGTTTATTAAGTATAATACTAAAGAGCAATAGTAATAAAAATATTTTTTATAACAAAAGAATAAAACCTAGGGGATAAAATATGATGCAAATATACTTCATATCTGTTTTGCTTAACATCTTGGGAGGAATAATACTTGCATTCCCAATGTTAATAGAAAAAATAAAATTTTTTAAAATTTTTGAAGATTTTGTAAATTTAATAAACGATAACAAAAAGGTAAAAAGCATTTTTGGATTATTATTTTTAATAACTAGCGCTCTTGAAATAATCAAGCCCTACAAATTGCCAATAATTGGAAATTTAATTCCAGCTATAAGTTTATTTTTAATTGGATTTATCTTGTTTTTAAAACAAAAATTGCCTACAGAAGTTCAAAATAATAACAAATATGGCAAATTTCAATCAATACTTGAAAATAATCAACAGTTAATTGGCATTATATCAATCATTATAGGAATAATTCATTTTTTAGCAGCAGAAATACCTTTATTGTAATATTGCAAATATAATTTTTAAAGAATAAAAATACTAAAAAGCAACTTGACTTTGACATAAGTATTCTATATTATTATTACAATTTAATATGGTTTTAATTACCGCTCAATAAAAACCATAAAATGGTATAAAGGAAGAAGATATAATGACATTTAGAATAAATAAACGTTTAAAATTAATGGCAGTGCTTATGTTAATGCTGAGTTGCGCTTTTTTTAAAAAGCCACAACCTGTACAACAAGACGGCGAGATTGGAAAACAAATAAGCGATGAAAAATTGCCCTTAAACGATGGAAAATTACATTTACTATCAGGCAAAATTTTGAATAAAAAATTGCCAGTAGTAAATGAAAATCATGACGTAACTTGGATAAAAACAAAGGCAATGACAATCTTAGATGAATATGGACAAGCAATGCCAGAATTTAAAAACAAATTTGGATATTCTTATATACTATCTCCTATAAAAATGAATGATGAATATAGTAGTTTCACATCACTATTAATACTTTTTGAAACAACTGAAAATGGAGATAAAGAATATGAAATTGAGGATATTAAACTTATAACAGCTGGTTCCAACCTAGAACTTAAAAATCCTCTTCTAGTTGTTGAAAATTCACAAGAAGAAGGATATGTTACTGCATACCCATTTGGAATCTTGATGGACGAAGAACTTAGAAAAGCTTTTCAATTAACATATCAAAATGGTCATTGGAATTATATGCTTGCAAATTTAACCGTTAAAAACAAGATTACTCAAAAGACTGAAATTTATAAAATTTCTCTTAATTCAAAATTAATTATTGACTTTGTAAAAGAAGTATTAAAAGAAAATCCCATCTTAAAAGAGACAAATGGAGATCTATTTGAAGATATATAAATATAAACGAAAGGAAATATTTTATGATCATTAAAAAATTTATTTTAACTGTAATAATTCTTTCTCTAGCTAAAAATATTTTTTCTCAAAACGAAATTAATATCTTCGAAAATGAAAATTATATTGTAAAAGAAAATATAAAACCAAGGATTAAAAAATTAAAACAAAGTTTTTTACTTGCATCTGTTGATATCGCCGTTAGCCAGCCTTACATGGAATTAGTAGATTTAAATGGAGCCCCAATAAAAGAACTCATTGGGGTTAGCTATTCATTTATAAATGCATTTTCAAAAATTGGATCTTCTGCTATTATTTCGTTTGACCTATCAAACGAAGCTTCTAGGAAATATAAAATTACAAAATTAAAATTTTTAAGTCCAGATAAAGGCAATTTTATTAATTATCTAAGCAGCCTCACCAGTGGAAAGCAGCAATCAAAAAAAGAGCTCGCAAAAGATGCTTATTCATTTGGTACATTAAGAACTGAATCTCTCTCAAAAACAATTGCAGAATATTACAAGAATAACAACTGGTATTATATTTTGGCAGCAATAACAGTAGAAAATAATATAAATAAAGAAACTAAAATATATGAAATTAGAATTAACCCTAAAATATATAATGATTTCCAAAAACAATTGAGATTACATTTTAAAGGCACCCAAATAAAAAAATTCCCAATACCCATTATAGAATAAATCACAAATCAATAGAAAAAAGATTCTTACTTCTCTAAGAGAGCTAAATATATGATAATAAAAAAATGAGTAGTAACAAAACAATAATAATAAATTTAAATAATTTAGAACATAACTTAAATTTAATTAAAAATAAAATTGGTGAAAAAGAAATAGTGGCTACCCTAAAAGGCGACGCATATGGTCACGGACTTATAAATATCTTTAAATTTTTTAAAGAAAAAAAAATAAATTATTTTGGACTTTCTAATATTGAAGATGCTAAAACACTTAAAAAAATTGATAAAAATATAAAAATATTGATGTACATTAAAGTAGATAAAAAAGAAATTAAAAATTTGATTAAACTTGAGTTATTACCATTTGTTGCAGATTTTGAATATCTATTTTTAATAGAAAAAGAATGTGCATTCCAAAAAAAGAAAATAAAAGTTCACTTAAAAATTGATATTGGCATGAATAGATATGGAATAAGAATAGATAGTGCCCTTGAAATAGCTACATATATTCAAAATTCACAATTTCTAGAACTAGAAGGGATCTGCTCACATCTTCCGGCAACAGAAAACTTTAAAACTACACAAAAACAAATAGAAAAATTTTTATTGGTTTTGGAAACACTTAAACAAAAAAATATAAATCCAAAATTTATCCATATTTCTAATTCGGGGCACATTATCAACTACAAACTAAATCCACAATTTAATATGGTAAGACCGGGTCTTATTCTTTACGGTTATTGTCAATCACTAAAAAACAAAAAAACTACCCTAAATTTCAAACCCGTATTAAATTTATTTTCAAAAGTAATATTTATCAAAAATGTAAAAAAAGGGGAAAAAATTTCATATTCGGGCATATTTCAAGCCAAAGAGGATATGAAAATAGGAATTATTCCAATCGGATATTTTGATGGAATACCTCAAAATATAAATAATAATTTTTATTTTTTAATAAACAATCAAAAATGTAAAATAAAGGGAAAGGTCTGCATGAACCTAACAATAGTAGAAATTCCTAAAAACTTAAAAGTTAGAATAGGTTCAAAAGTAGAAATTGTATCAGAAAAATTAAGTATAGATAAAATGAGTAAATTTTCTAAAAGAAGTCATTATGAATTACTATGTAATATAGGAAAATATGAGAAAAGAAAATACTTAGATTAAATTGCCCAAAGAATCAAATTTTTGGAAATCTATTAAATTGCCTCTAGTATCATAAATCCACTTATAAATTGAAAATCCCCCAACATCATCTCTTAATCTCAAATCTGGACCATGATTTGACTGCTTTGATATTTTCCCAAATTTATTGTATTCATATTTATAGACACTAACTCCATGAATATCATCCTGCAATTGTCCTAAGCTGCCAAAATTTTTTTGAGAAATAAGTCTATTTTGTTTATCATATTCATATAAATATTCAAAAACAAAATTACAATCAGCAACCAAAGCTCCATCCTTAGAGTAATTTTTCTTTGAAATCATATTGCCATTAGAATCGTAACTAAATTTATACTTTGAAACTCCTTCAAAATCATCTATTGGATTAATAAAATCACCGCCAAAATGCTCTTGAGCAATCAAAAATCCTTCTTTGTCGTAAGAGTATCTGTAAATCATTACACCTTTTAAATCGGCTATTAAATTAAAATTTTTATCAAAAAAAATATTTTCTATTAGATAAAACTTGTCATCATATTTATAACTATAAATAGCAATGCCTTTAAAATTATCCATTATTTCATACTTCTCTTCATAAACAGTTGGAATGTCTCTATTATAGTTTTTATTGATTTTGTTACTATAGTTTATTATCCTTTTTTCATTATTTTGGATATAAAAAATAGTCTTCTTCATGGCATAACCATTTTGACTGATTGTTAAATTATTATTATTGTCATAATTATATTCTTTATAATAACAATCTTTATTTTTAAAATAATATTCATAACGATAAATTGCTACATTATTTTCATCAGGGGTTAAATTGTTATTAATATCATAATTTAAAATCTCAATAACTTTTCCATCAACATCGTAATGATATATTTTAGTAGCTACAGAAAATGGATTTGAAACAGTGTAAGCTGATTTATCAAGATATTCCTCTTTAATAAGGTTATGATTCGCATCATAAGTCAATCTAAACCCACAAGTACCGTTTTTTGATCTTGCAATATAACCATTCTCATCGTAATACAAAGCCGTTTTAACAAGCTTGGAATGATCATAACTAATCTTTGTAAAATACACATTATTTAAATCTTTAATTTGAATTCCTGATTCATTAAATCTATAAACACTAAACTCTCTCTCATTATCGTATAAAAAATGATAATAAGAAACATCATATCTATCCCTAACCATTTCATTAGATCTATTATAATTAAAAATATTTTTAATCCTGCCATCATTCATATATTCTATATGCTCAATGTAAACACCATTATTATTTTTAAAAGCAAGTCCCCTATTTAGGAATATGCGCTTTTCGCTGTTCTTAGATCTTTCTATTTTAATTTGGTTTGCATTAAAAAAAGAAGGCATTAAAATGCTAAGCTTACCAATATAATCAACTAAAATAAGATTATTATTGCGATCATAAGTAAATTTATATCCAAACTCTTCCTCAGACTCTTCTTTTGTAATCTTATATTTACCTACTATGTTGTAATTAATAGAATAATCTGCAAACCTATAGTAAACTTCTTTTGCAAAAAGAGAAGAGCTTATAAAAAATATTATAAATAACATGAATAAATTCCTTGATAAATCAACCTTATTTTGATAAATTTTATTATACAATAAATCTATCAAAAGGAGCTTCAAAATGGCAAAAATTTCTAAAAACGCTCAAAGAGTGGGTTCAAAAGAACTAATAAGCCGATGGGGAGGAAAAATTGTAATGAAATCAAAATTTGAAAATGGGAAAATAAGACATTATGCAGAATGTCAAACTTCAAAAAATACAGCAAGAAAGCCAAAGGATTTATTTTAATAAATAAATCCACCAACTTATAAAGACTATTTTTTTTGTATCCTATCACTAAATTTGACCCATGCTTCATCTTGCTCTTGTTTTGTGTAGTTCTTATTTACTGCCTGCTTAGACGTTGCACCTTTTTTGGGAAAAGAATTTCTAACTTGCGCTTTTATTTCCTCTCTTTGTTTTCTAATTTTTTCCAATTGTCTTTTAACTCTTTCGTTTGAATCAAAAAGACCACTTCCATTTTTATTTAAACCAGCTCTAAAATCCAATCTAGACAAGGCCTCTTTATAGCTTTGATGTTTACCTGTCAAAAACAAAACAATTCTTTTAAACAAACTTAAATCTTTGTAAGCAGCATTCAAAAGTGAATATAAATCAAGTTTATATATTTTATACAAAGGTAGTAATTCGTTACTATTCTTAAAATATTTTGCTGCTTCAACTTTAATCAAATCTTTAAGATGGACTTGAACATTTTGTGTTTTATAAATTCTTCTGTAATGAGAAACAATAAGGTCAAGAAATTTGACTTTATTTTTTAAGCAATACTCATTCATAATATATCTAGATACTAATCTAGATATAACTTCTTCTAAGCCCTCTTCTGTAAAAATAGAAGAAGGATCATCCCCAAAACTAAGAATTTTAAATATACTGGTCCTCAATTCACTATTAAGAAATTGTAAAACCTTTTCATATTCTTCTAGAAAAAACTCATATGCAAAAGGTTTATACAAATAAAAATTTTCTTTTACTTGAAATATTTTTGGCAAAATATCATGAATTTTAGATTCAAAAAAGTACATATTAGCAACTAATAAAAAATTTTCAGGATCGTTAAGACCTTCAGAATAAACTTTTAGAATACTAGAAAACTCTTCTCTATCAATTGGACCTTTTTTAAATTCCAAAGTCTTTTCAATTGCTTTTAAAGATTCGTCAATTTTAATAGCTTCTACAGTCTTAAGCTCTTCTAAGTCTTTTTCATTTTTAATAAAAAGATTAAGAAATTCCAAAAAAATAAAATAATTTTTTGAAAAAGTGATTCCTTTCTTGCCAAGAACTTCATCCTTAATTTCAATAATGCCAGAGAGAATTTTAGCAATAGCACCAATAATATTCTTACCCTCTTCTAAGGCTCTCTCATAATCACCAAGCTTTAATCCTTTTATTCTAACGAAAACATCTTTTACAATATTATTAGAAGCAATATTAAAAAATATTTTTTTAACAAACTCAATAAAATATAAAGCCCTGCTCGATGGAATTATTAATGATCTCCAAACTAATATTTCCTTAAATTGTGATTTTGTTTCAAAAAATTTGTAGTTAATATCTGAATCTATAATAGTTATAAATTCATTCTGGAAAACCAATAAACTAGATTCTATATTCTTAACAGTAAGCAAAAAACTAAAAAGCTCTATTCCTACATAAGTTTTCAAAAATAAATCGTCAATAGAATAATAATAAAAATCATAACTGGCCTCATCGGTCAAAATTATGCTATCTGGCAAAAATTCTCCATCCGCTACTATTTTATTAGTAACTATTCCTCTTTTAACTTCATAAAGTTTGCGAAATAAAAAATCAAGCTCCCCTTTTAAACCTCGTATTCTTACAGAATGTTCTTCTATAAAAGAAAAATAATCTATAGCATCCTTTTTATAAGACAAAATCGTTTTCAAAATTGATTTTTGGGTATCAGAAGATATTCCTAGCTGAGAAATCAAAATATCTACTTCTTTGCCACTCATATAAAAAATTTCTGGTAATTTTTTCATATTGTTCCTTTTATTACATTTAAATAATAAAACATATTACATTAAAAATATATTAATAAGCTAAAATTAAGATCACATAATCAATAAAAGTTAAATAACATTAAATTATAAAAAACATATAAAAGCAAAAAAATCAAAGAAATACCTCTGCTAAAAACCCCTTTAAATTTAACCACTAAGAATAAAACTAAAGTTATAAACACCATTATACTAAAATCTAAAATATAAATATCTTGCAACAAGATAGGTTTGAAAAAGCTACTACTAGCTAAAATAAACCCAATATTAAAAATATTACTACCAATAATGTTTCCAAACGCAATATCTGACTCTTTTCTAATTATTGCAAAAAGAGATACAACAAGCTCGGGAACGCTTGTCCCGAAAGCTACAACTATAATTCCAATCAACTTTTCACTAACATTAAAAACATTGTTGGCAATATAAAGAGCCCCATCCACCAATAATTTCGATCCCAAATAAAGAAAATACATGCTAATAAAAAAGCTTAACGTATTAAAAAATATAAAATTTAAACTCTGATTTAAATTGCTTGCACCTTCTTGAGAAGGATTTTCCAAGCTGAAATGCGCTTTTTCTTCTTTGTAAAAGAATAAAAGATATGATAAAAACAAAATTAAGATACTTAATGAGCTAAGACGATTATAAGGTGCTGCAAAAAAAGAGTAAGATCTAAAATCAAATGAAAGCAGCAAAAGAAGAAGCATTAATAAAAACAAAAACATAAAAGAAAGCTTAAGCCTTTTAAAATCTGCCTTAATCCTTAAAAATAATCCCGCTAAAGGCAGAGCGAGTAACATGTTAATAATATTGCTACCAATAACATTAGAAACAACAATTTCGTTTTTACCCTTAAAAGCCGCCACTAAGCTTGTAAAAAGCTCTGGAGCGCTTGTTGAAAAAGATACTATTGTAACTCCTATTAAAAGTGTTGGAACTTTTAAATAAGTAGCAATACTAACTGAACTTTTTAAAAGTAAATTACCACCAAGATACAATAAAAAAATACCAAATCCTACATAAAAAAAATGAATTAAATGTTCCAAATAAATCTCCTTTACAAGAAAGAACAATTAAAAAGAATTTAAATATTCTTTTAAATTACCTTTAACCATATAATAAACATTAGATGCGTTCCAAAGACTAAAGCCACTACCAAGCGACTCTTTAACTCCTTTAAGCTGAAACTTTAAATACTTTAAATAAACCTCATCATCCACAAACCTTTCTTTTCCCAATAAAAAAGCTTGAACGTAAGGCCTAATGACAACCCCATCTAAAGAAAACATAAATGTTCTATCACTCCCCTCTTTATAAATTTTATAAGCTCTTTTTGTATAATAAAAATTGCTTGGCAAAAAATCATTAGTATAGTGCGAAGGATAAAACATAGGAGATATGACGTCAACATAATCTGACAACATTGCAATATTTTGCCCAATGCTATTAGTAGGAAACCAACCATTGTACCCATAAATATCAACAGAAATAGGAATATAAAGCTGTTCTCTTGCCATAATCAAAAAAGACTCAAGAGCATCAACGGGGCGCATCTCATACTTATTCATTTTTGAGGTTGCAAAATATATAGGACCATCTGATGGAAATCTAATATAATCAAACTGTATCTCATCAACTCCAAAAGATTGTATTTCCTTTGCAATAGAAAGATTATACTCCCAAATGGCAGGAGAAAAAATATCTACCCAATGTTCTACTTGCATATATTTCACAAGACCACTAGAATCAACTTTTTTAATAAAATGAGCCCAAGGTTTATTCGTCCGTTTATTCCAAAGAGCATGCTTAAAATTATTATAATAATACAATTTTGCATCTTTAAATACAACACATCTAGCAATAACATAAATTCCAAGTTCTCTAGCTTTTTTAAGAATATAAGAAACATCAATTAAGTTTTTAATAGATCCTAATCTATTGGGCAAAGAAAGCTTGCTAGAATAAGTTAAATTACCATTATCATCTTTAAAATCAATCACAACAGCATTCATGCCTGTATCTTTAATAAATTTAAATCTTTCATCAACTGCCCTGTTATTACTCAATGTATGCGCTGTTAAATAAATAGACCCTTTATTTTTAGCAAGCTGCATTCTTTGTGATTTTTCAACAAAATCCTGATCTTGCAAAGATAATTTTCCAATAAATAACCATTGCTCATTAAAATAAGAATAAAAATGATTATCATATGTTCTAACTAAAATTTTTTTCACATTCTTGCTAGATAAATCTAAAATACGTACTATTTGCTTTTTAAAAGGAAAAGAAATTTTTTTAATAAATCCACTTTCCTGACTAATTAAAAAAATATCTCCATAAACTCCAGAAGAAAAATATAAATTATTTGTATCTTCTCTTGAAAATTCAACAGCGCTAATAATGTCGTAATACCCTGCACCCAGATAAATCTGAGGAATTAAATGATTTAAATTTTTAAAACTAGCAGCTCCATTAACACTAAGATAAATGCCATGAATCGCGGTTCCAATAGCAATACGCTTATACTCTCCTTGAGAAAAGGCGCTCGATGTAATATACGCACTACTGTTAAATTTATTAATTCCCACTAATTTTCTAAAATTCTTTGAATAATCATAAGAAACATAAAGATTATCACTTGTAGTTAAAAATGAACTTGAAGAATAAATATCTTCATAAATCGAGGTAATTCGACTAGGAACAAGCTTACGGAAAGGATAAACCCACCTGGAATCTATCCCATTAACTTGAACTTTAGTTATTTTCCCATTAATATTTTTGCTCAAAAATCCTTTATGAACAAAAAATAAACTATATTTTTTAAAAAATTCTTCATCAGTTAATGAATATATACTAAAAACTTTATAAATAAAAAAGAAGAAAATAACTATCCAATAGATAAAAATTTTCATATACATTAATACATAATACTTGCAAATCAAAAAATATTAAATAACAATGATTTTTATTTAACTAATTGAATATCAATTAAATTTAAAAATATTATAACAAGTGTTTTCTTAAAAATCTTAAGTCCTACCATAAAGCCTTGTAATAAAACTTATATTTTTGCTCAAAGTAGCATCTAAATCACTTTCTAATAATCTAAAAATCCAATTGTTTAAAGTGTTTTTTGGAATATTTGCCCTGAATTCATTTCCTAAATTAATATAATCTTGCATCGGTATTATTACACTATCAGAAACGCTACTCATAGCACTTCTTATCATGTCCCAAACAACAAAATCTTCATTTGTATTTAAATAATCAAAAATATACTTTTTATGCAAATCATCTAAAGAATTAACAAATTCTCGTATTGTGCTATTATCGCCAATTCCTGTGTAAACTATACAATTTTTAATATAATTATGAGGAAGATTCTGATTGTCCGAATCAAAATCAAAAGCAAGCTTCATTATTCTCATTCCTGGAAAATTAAAAAAATCTCTTAATCTTGAAACATCTTCAAGATCATTTTCAAAATCTTCAACCCAAATTTTTAAATCTTTAATTTCATTTAAAATAAAATTAAAAAAATCTCGTCCTGGTGACTTTACCCACAACCCATTAAAAGCATAAGCCTCACCAACACCAACTTCCCAAGTAGAAACAAAACCTCTGAAATGATCAATTTTAATTACATCTATATACTTTCTTAAAATTCCAATCCTTTTTGCCCACCATTCATACTTAACATTCTTTAAAACATTCCAGCTATAAGCTGGACTATCCCAAGCTTGCTCTTGCTCTAAAAAATAATCTGGGGAAATTCCTGCAACCTTATCTTTGCTTGCATCAAATCTTAACTTAAAATATTTTTGATGCGCCCAAACATCAGCAGAATCATACGCTATAAAAAGAGGCAAGTTCATAACTAGCTCAATTCCTTTATCATTTGCATAACGCTTTAAAGCTTGAAACTGTGAAAAAAAGAAATACTGCAACACCTCTTGCACTTTAATCTCTTTTGAGAGGATATTTCTCAATTTAAATAAGTCTTTTTCATTTCTTATAAGAATTCCTCTATCAAAAAGAACATTAAAAGCATCCCTTGAATCTTTTAAAAAATATTCTTTAAATGCAACAAAACTTGCAAAATCTAAAAGCCAATAAGAAGACTTTTTTTTAAATTTTTCAAAGCTTCTAACCTCATCAACCGAAGCTCTATTAATAAAATTTAAAGCAGCTTCTTTAAGAAATTTATCTTTAAAGCTTAATTTTTTTAAATCAGAGTATCTTGTTTCATTTTCCTTTAAAAGGTTTAAATCTGAATCTATAAATTTGTCAAGAGCCTCTAAATCAATATAATAAACATTGCCAGCAAAAGCCGAAAAAATTGAATAGGGAGGAGATCTTGTAAAATCAATAGGAGAATAAGCAAACATTTGCCAATAGCTTTGCGAAGATGCAAACAAAAAGTCTATAAATTTATAAGCCCCTTTACCCAAATCTCCAATACCATATTTAGATGGCAAAGAACTTATGTTAAGCAAAATACCACTTTTTCTTTTTAAATTTAAATTAATTCTTATTTTTTTATATTTCATACAAAAACCCCTATTAATTAATAATTTAAATAATTGCCTATTGTGTTATAAATTATAATAAATATTAGATCAGAACAAAATATCAAATAGCAATTTTAAGAAAAATTTAGAAATTAAATGCTTTTATGATAAAATCTATTAATGAATATAAAAGCAGCCATGCTATTGTTGCTATTATTTTTAGTCCAAAGCTTAGCTTTGTCTTCTGAAATCTTTGAATTCAAATACATTAAAGGTACAAAGTTTAGATTAGAAGGCAAAGATAATCAAAAAGTTTATTTCAACGGCCATTACAATTCAAGTTCTACAACAAATATTCAAATTTCAAGTGAAATAAAAGACACAAAAGAAAAATTTGCAAACATTAAAGCTTTTTTTAGAATCTTAAAAAGAGAAAACATTAATGAACCTTATCTATTAAATGAAGAGTTCGAAGAAACCTTCGGTGTAAATAAACAAGGAGAATATATAATAGGAGCAAATCAAAAAAGACCCTCTGTTAGAGGCATTCCAAGATTTCCAAAAACACCTATCAAAATAAATGAAAAATGGACATATCCCGCAGAAGAGTACATAGAAGCGTCAAAAATAGACAACAGCATAAAAGATTTTGTTGTAAAATTTAATGTTAACTACGAATATAAAGGCAAGGAAGAGAACAACGGTAAACATTACCACATAATTCTTTCGAATTATGAATCACAATATGATATAAAAAACATCTCTTTCTATCAAAAAGTAGAACAAAAAATTTATTTTGACAATGAAATTGGTAATACATATAAATACAATGACGAATATATATTTGAAATAAAGCAGAATAACAACCAACATTTTAAAATGATTGGAAACTCCCTTGGCAGAATAGTTTCAATTGAACTTCCAAATGATAATTTCATTGAAACTGAAGTTGAAAATTACATTCAAGAAAAAAAAATAAAAGATATTGGCGTTGAAAAAAATAATAAAGGTATTAATTTAAGCTTCGATATTGAATTTTATCCTGACTCATTCCAAATACTACAAAAAGAATATAAAAAACTTGACCTTATAGCTAAACTTCTTGAAAAATTTAAAAAAAATAACATTCTAATAGAAGGACATACTGAACAATTTGGATTAGAAGAAGAGATGTACGAGCTCTCTGAAAAAAGAGCTCGTACAATTGGAAATTATTTGATAAAAATGAAAGTAAAAAACAAAGATCAAATACTATTTAAAGGATGGGGATCTCAAAAACCAAAATATCCTAAATCGTCCCCATTAAAGGCTAAAAATAGACGAGTAGAAATTACAATATTAAATAACTAACTTAAGATGTATCATCTTTTGCTCTTTTTTTCTTTTTTTGTCTGGCAACTAATACATAAAAAAGCATAAGGAATCGCTAAAAGTCTCTCTCTAGCAATCTCTTTTTCACAAGCCAAGCACTTACCATAAGAATTTTGAGAAATTCTATAAAGAGCTTGATTTATTAAATTCAACTTTCTTTTTTCAACAAAACCTAACGCTTCAAGATTATTTCCATCCATATTATCAAAAGCAATATCAACAACATCCTTTGGATACATATCATTATTAATTATTTCCTTTTTGCTATTTTCTACAGACTTAATAGAATCTAATATTTCTCTTTTTTCAGCTGAAAGAAATTTTTTTATCTCTTCAATAAACTCATGCTCAGAACTAGCTTTTTGCATGATACCTCCCTATAAATTACATTTTTAAAAAACTTCGTGTAATTATATACACAATTTCTTATAATGTAAACAAACAATAATGCTTTTATTCTTAAAAAGAATAATTGAAATGATATGTTTAATCATGTAAAATTTATCCTATCAGAGAAAAATGCGGAGGTTGTCTTGAATATTAAAGAAGAAGCTATTGAAACCGAAGGAATTGTAAAAGAATCCCTTCCAAATACCATGTTTAGAGTAGAACTTAAAAACAAGCACATTGTACTTGCCCATCTATCTGGCAAGATGAGAAAACATTTCATTAAAATCGTTCCTGGTGATAAAGTAAAAGTTGAACTATCTCCTTATGACCTTACAAAAGGTAGAATAGTATACAGGGAAAAATAAAATTAAAACTTTTTAAAAACTTTTAAGTATTTTAAATATTTATTTTTTAGATCAAATTATCTTTTAAGGATACAACAAAATTCTTGTGAATCCAGCCTTGAAGTCCATAACTTGTTTCAATAAGAACAAAATCGTCTTTGCTGTCAAGGATATAAACACTCGCATTTCCTTTTAAAAATCTCCAACTCCTTGAAAAGTTGTCAGGAACCTTGTAAAGAGAAACTAAATCACCTTTAATTATTCCCACCTCAGATTGTTGTTCAGAATAAAAATAATATGTTTCAAACATAGTAAAACAAATCGCAGAAAAAAGTAAAAATATAATTATTTTTTTTAAATTTTTTGCCAAAAATTTATAAGAAATAGATATGACTAAAAAATTTATCAAAAATAAGCTAATAATAAAAAAAATATTAGCAAAAATAAAACTATTGTTACGAATATTATCTGTAACTCCATTTTTAGCTTCAATTAAACCAATAACCTTATAGGGGGCGTCATTATTTGGAGAAGCTAAAAATGCCTTATAGGCTGAATAAATAGCATCAAAATCCCTATCCATTTTACTTAAAACAAGAGCTCTATTTAACCAAAGTCCTGAATAATTTGGATATTTTTTAAGAATATTATCAATCTTGATAAGTGCAGCATCATAATTTTTAGCATTATAGTTTTCAATCAAATCATTTATATTTTTTTCTGACAATAAACTATCATTTACAGCATTTAAACTAATGCCAACAGCCAATATTAAAATAACCAGTCCAAAACTTGATGCTGCAAAAAATTTTTTATAGTTAATTAAAATGGCCAAAGATAATAAAAACCCTGGAATCAAAAGTAAATAATAGTATGGAACAAAAAATAAAAAAGTTTTATTTTTGTAATTCAAAATATCAGTATAAGATAGCAGTTTAAAATCAGAATCTACATTGTTATGTATTTTGTTTATGCTATCAAACTCTCCCGAATATTCGTACTTCAATTTTTTCCCTTTAAGAGTATAAACTGTTCCATTATCTGGATTTAAATAACTAAAATCACCAATATTTAAAAATACACTACCTTTAGTGCCAGGCTTAACTGTATAAATTTGAGAAATACTGCCCTTGTACCCATCTTTAGAGGGCTTAAAACTATAATTTTTCCTTTTATTAAGAATTTTAGAATTATAAGTTTCAATCTCTGGAAAGTAAAAATGCGGAAAATTCCCTTGACCTGTAATTTTTATTAAAATAGTAAATATATCTTGTTCAATTGCAGAATAAGTAGGGGTCTCATAATCAATTCTAAAAATTCCCACTGCTAAAGATTTAACCTCTTTGGGAATCGGCTTAACTTTTAATAAAAGCTCCGGAGCTTCCCTAACAAGACCAGAATCAATATTAAAAGAAAAGCTGGGAATCAAAACATTTTTTGAGCCCTTAAGAGGAGTTAGTACAAAGTTATAAAAAGGTACATCTAAAATTTCTTTATTATTAAAAGTTCTATATTTAATATCCCCAAATATAGGCATCTTTTCAATCATTGCATCCTTAATAGCAGGCAAAAATCCAGAAATTTTATTAGAATTGCTATCTAAAAGCCAATTTGAACGCAAAACAAGACCAATACTTTGATATTCATAAACCTCTCTTTTATCAAGATCCCAATACAAATCAACTGGCAAACCGAAAGAATTTATTTCATCAGCTCTTAGCACACTAACTTCAGCCTCTGAAGATACATAGGAATCACCTTTATAAATTACTTTTAATGGAGGAATCTTAATAAACCCTAAACCATCAAAAAGATATTCAACTTTAATCTCAATAAAAGAAAAGTTATTATTATCCGTTGTCCTAGATATTGATAAAACATTAGAATTGGATTTAACTTCTTTATTTATTTCAACTTTTAGCAAACTTGTATCAATGTCTTGCAAAGGATTGTTAAGCCTTACGATCTGAATAAACTTGTCGCCCTTTAAAACTTTAATATTTTTAACAAAATCAATACCTGTAAGCGAATAAAGCCTTGCGATTGAAAAAAAATAAATAAAAAATATTACCAATCTTCTTTTGGAGCAACCAAACTCTCGTCTATTTTTCTCAACCATACAACCCTCTCAAGATTTTCAATGTACCTTAAAAAATTTTCATTACTTTCAACAAAATTTTTACTTTTTTCTACACTTAAAGAATTTAAACTATCACGCACTGTTCGTTTTTTTATTATTGCAAGTTCAAGATTATATTTAGCATTATAGCTGCTAGGATTAATTTTCAAAGCCTCCTTAAAAGCCATTTCGGCCTTATGATAAAGTCCTTGATTATAGTATATTATCCCCTCGTTATAATTGACATTAAAATTTAAAAAAATATCATTGGTTTTCTTTGCATAAGAGAATATTCTAAGAGAACTTTCATACTCACCTAAAGAATAATATACAATACCAAGATTATAATATCCCCAAGCAGAATATTTTTTATCCTCTACAAGATTATAATAATTTGAAATTGCATTTTGATAATTTCCTCTAACATATTCATAATTGCCAATAGCCATTAAAGACATAGACTTAACATTTGAGCAAGACAAAAAACCTAAACAAAAAAAGCAAGCATATAAAAATGCTAAAAAGTTTCGTCCCACTTTACCATCCTGACAAATAAATACATAAAAATAAACAACAATGAAATAACCAAAAAAATTTTATACCTTGATACATCAACAAGTATAATATCGTTTGATGTTCTTCTTATTATACCATTTCTTATATCATTGACAACAAGGTTAATCCCTTTTAAATACAAGTTATAATATGACCCTTTAAGAGAAGAGGCAAGAAGAAGTAAATTTTCTTCATTTATCACAGCTTTAACAAAATTCCCATCTTTATCTTTAATAATTGAATTATTATCAAATAAAACAGGATTATTACCTCCAATCCCAACCACAAAACTTTCCAACTTTAAATTATTGACAAATTTAGAAAACCTATAATAATTATTTTCTCCCCAATCATCGCCATCTGTTAAAATAACTAAAAAATTATAATAAGAGTCATCCTGTAAACTAGAGATTACACTAAAAACAGCATCTCCTAAAAAACTCCCGGGAGAGCTTATTAAATTAGGCTCTATATAATTTAGCATCTTGTTTAAACTGTTTTTATCCTTAGAAAAAGGTAAAACCAATATAGACTTCCCTTTAAAAATAGTAAGAGAATATTCCGCATTCTCAAAATTGCTTAAAATTAAACTAATCATATTTTTAGCACTCTCAAGTCTATTAATAATCTTACCTTCATCCACACTTAACATGCTACGAGAAATGTCAAAAATAAAAGAAATTCTCAATTTATTTCTCTCATCCTCAACAGCTCTTTGTCCCCAAGAAATATCCAAGATGGATAAAATTAGAAAAATCAAGCTGAAAATAAAAAACATTGTCATTAGAACTTTTTTAATGTAGTAATTTTGAATGTAGGAATTATCTCCATACATAAAGCTTAAAGTTTTAAAAAACGGAATATTTCGTCTAAAATCAAGCACACACACAAAAAAAATACATATTAAAATTAAAAAAAAGTATAAAGCACTATAATTATTTATACTCATAGTATCTCTTTTAAGAAAATTTTTGAAAAAATAAAATAAATAAATAATAAGAAAAACGCTAAAACTAAAAATTCTTTATAAATATCTTTATTGTCCACGGCTATTTTAATTTTTCTCTCCAAATTTTCTTTTTTTGAAAAATCTTGAATTGCAAATTGAAAAGAAAAATCATCATTAACTGAATAAAAAAGCCCTCCTGTTTTATGTGAAATCTCAACAAGCATGCTAGGATCATAAATCTCTTTAAGGCTTCCTTGATAAAATTTTCCAGATCTTAATTTAAACTCAACACTAAATTCCTCAGAACTTCCAATGCCAATAGAATAAATCTTAACATTTAAACCTTGAGCAAGGTTAATCACTTGATCTTTATAAATTTCATCTGAATTAACAACCCCATCTGTTAAAACCACTATCGATCTTTTAAGAGCTTCGGAATGCTTTAAATGAGACAGCGCAATAGAAATACCTAATCCTAAAGCAGACCCATTGCCAAGATCCATAATATAAATATCATCTAACTTTTTATTAAAAAAATCCCTATCTGTTGTTATAGGCACCACTATTGAAGCATCTTTTGCAAAAGCTACCAAGCCAATATTATCATTTTCACGTTGAGAAATAAAACGTCTAATCAATTCTTTTGAAAACTCAAGTCTATTTTTAGAAGAAAACTCAACAGCCCCCATACTAGGCGATATGTCAAGAACAATGACAATGTCAGCGCCAGCACTAAGATGTATCATCTTCTTTTTTGAAACCGAAGGACCTGCTAAAGCAAACACCATAACCATTGCAGCTAAATACAAAAAAGAATAAGTAAAAAAATAAATCAAATTTAATCTATAATCCTTAAGCTTTAAAGAATTAAAATTGCCATAAAGCGATATTGGAAACTTTATCTTGCCTCCTCTATTTTTAAAAAAATGATTAAAATAAATTATTAAAGGAAAAATTACTAATAAAAATAAATACAAGGGCTCATTAAATGTTAACATTAGCACCTCTATTAAAATCTTCAAAATTCGATGCTGCAGTTCTTAAATCCTCTAAAACAAACGACAAACTCTCAAATACTAAATCAACACCACTAAATTTACTAAAATCAGAAAGCCTTAACGTATTAATAAAGGTTGAACGAATTTCGTAAGGAACCTTAAGATCTTGCAAAATTATAGAAATTTCTGTTGTGGTAATCGCATTAAAATCAAAACCTGTTTTTTTAGATAAATAAACTCTTAAAGAAGAATTTATTAAATTATAAAATGTGCTTTGGTCTCCACCTTCTCTAACATATTTAGACAAAATAACAAACTGTCTCTGCAATACTTTATAAGGCTTTTTAAGCCCATGCTTAACTATCAAGTAAATTAAAAGTCGATTTAAAAGCTTTAAAAGCTTAAGAATTAAATAAGGAATCAAAAATAAAGCAAGAATGAATAAAAATAAATAGGCACTTGTTCCAGGAATAAATAAAACGCCTTCTATATTTTTAATTTTAAAATCAGAATTATTAGATACTAGTTTATCTGTATTGATTTTTATATTTTCTAGAAAAACCTTGCTTTTCTTACCATTGTTAATTACATCCCCAATATAAATAGAAGGAAGAGAACTACTTCCAATATAAAAAGAAACAAAATTAACTATTATTTCATTTGTTACGTCATTAAAGCTAATCGAATTTACTTCAACAAATTCATCTTTAATCTCTTTAAAATCTGCAGGAAAAAACTCCTCATCATCATTTAAAATTAATGAAACTTTAAAATCAACAGAATCACCCACATAGTAACGAGTTGGCATAAATATTTCATTCTTTATTTCATAAGAATGTGAAAATAAGGCTAAAAAAAGAAAAAGACTTGAAACAACTCCCTTCAAAATCTATTATCCCTTTTTAAGAAGAATTTTAAGTTTCTTAAAAACATCTTCTTTAGTATCAATTTCAATAAAACTAATATTTTTTTTAATACACTCTTTTTTCCATTTTATTTTATCAAGCGTCCAATAGTTTTTATAATCACTTAATGTTAACTTGCTAAACCCTGAAACTAAAAAATTTTCTCCAGTTTCAATATCTTCGCAAATCAAAGTTCCAATTTTAGGAAAATTTTCATCAAAAAAATCTGAAATTCTTATAGCAATACCATTATGTCTCTTACTCAAAACATTTAAGGATTTAAAATAAGCATTTGCCTTAAAATCAGAAATAATTATAACTAAAGATCTTTTTTTATAATATTCTGCTGTATTTTTAAAAATATAAGCTAAGCTGCTACCCGGCTTAAGATTTCTATTGATTGTTTCACTTAAAATCAATCCTAAGTGTGAATGACCCTTGCTAGAGGGTATAAACTTGTCTGTTCCACTTGAAAAAAAGGTAACACCTATTTTATCATTATTAAAAAATGCCATATGTGCAAAAATAGAAACCAACAAATCCTGAACATCCTTTTTATTTACTTTGTCCCCCAGGCTCATGGAAAGTGAATTATCTACTAGAAGATGAAGATTCATTCCCCTATCTTCTTTGAAAACCTTTGAAAAAATGCTATCAGCTTTTGAACTCACATTCCAATCAATAAATCTAGCATCATCAGAATCTTCATAGGGTCTAAATTCATGAAATTCAAGACCAAGTCCTTTAAAAATTGAACGATAGCCACCAAAATTAAGCTCTGAAAGCATTTTTCTTGAAAAGAACTTTAAAGCTTTTATCCTAGTCTTAGTACTACTACTTATTTCGTTATCTTGTATCATTTTTTAAAAATTATTTCCTAAGGAAGCGCTACAGCAGAAAGAAGCATTCTAATAATATCATCAATACTCATTTCCTCTACTTCTGCCTCATAAGATGGTGTAATCCTGTGCCTTAACACACTATAAGCCACAGCTTTAACATCTTCTGGTAGAACAAATATTCGTCCCTCATAAAGAGCATTAACACGAGCACACTTTAATAAACTAAGAGAAGCCCTAGGAGATGCACCAAATTCAATATATTTGGCAAACGGATAAGTTTTCTTATCTCTCTCTCGAGATGCAGAGATTAAAGTAACAATATAAAGCATTATTTTGTCATCAACTTTTACCCTGCCAACCGTTCTTTTAATATCAGCCAAAGAATAAGCATTCATCACCTTTGCAACTTTAATATTTTCAAGACGTCCATCCACTGAAAATATTTTTAAAAGCCTTACTTCATCCTGCACTGATGGATAATTAACATTAACTTTTAATAAAAATCTATCAAGTTGGGATTCTGGCAAATTGTAAGTCCCTTCTTGCTCTATTGGATTTTGAGTAGCAAGAACAAAAAACGGATCTGGAAGCCTATGAGTTTCGTCTCCAAGAGTTACTTGCCTTTCTCCCATAGCCTCAAGAAGAGCGGACTGAACTTTTGCGGGAGCTCTATTGATTTCATCTGCTAAAATAACATTTGAAAATACTGGGCCTTTTCTAACCTTAAAAGTCCCTGTAGCACTTTTATAAACCATATTACCTGTAAGGTCTGACGGCAAAAGATCTGGAGTAAACTGTATACGCTTAAACTCAAGATCAAGAACATCAGATACAGTTTGAATTGCAAGGGTCTTAGCAAGACCTGGAACCCCTTCAAGTAAAACATGCCCCTCTGTTAAAAGTCCCATTAAAATAGCATCTATCATTTCTTTTTGACCAAGAATCCTGCTTGCAACCTCTCTTCTAAATTTATTTATCAAATGTAATGCATTCTCTACTTCTGAATCTATCTGAAAACTACTCTTCATAATACTCCTAGTCAAAATCACTTTAAACTATAAATTGAACCTAAGCTATAATAATATTATCTGTAAAGTAAAACCAAATTTCTATCTAGGCTTAATTTTGAATTTAAAGACTTTACTTCTATTTTACTAAACAGATCTTTAATTTGATTGACCTCAAGATTAATTTTATCAAATTTGCCCTTATATGCCATAATTAAACCTCCATTCTTTAAAAGATTTTTTAAAACTAACGCATATTCATTCATACTTCTAAAAGCTCTAATTGTAATAAATTCATACTTCTTTTTTTCTCTTTCAATCTCATATTCTAAAATTTTTACATTTTCTAAATCAAGTTCTAATTTTATCATTTTCAAAAAAGTAGACTTTTTTTTACTTCTCTCTAAAAGATAATATTTTCTAGAAGTGTCAAAAATAGCCAAAACAATACCTGGGAATCCAGAACCACTACCAACATCAAGAATTTCAGAAGGATTAATCTCTTTAATAGTTGGTAATCCCAAAAGAGAATCTATAACATGTAGATTAAGAATAGAATTAAAGTTGCTATTGCTATTTGAAATTAAATTAAATCTGGTATTTAAAAGTAAAATTCTCTTTATATATAAATTTATTTTCTGAAGATCTTTGTAAGCAAACTGGAAATTACATTCTGAAAAAGCAAATTCAATATCACTTATCATAAAGAAAAATTTAAAACTACCTTATTTTTAGGATTTGAAAAATATATAAACAAAACAGTAATATCTGTATTTCTTATTCCAGGAATTCGACTTGCTTGAGCAAGAGTAGCTGGTTGAACCTTGGAAAATTTCTCTCTAGCTTCTCTTGAGAGGCCTTCAATAATCTCGTAATTAAAATCAAATGGAAGCTTGACAAGCTCTAGATTATTAAGTTTTTTAATTAAATCTTTCTGTCTATTAATATAACCTTCATATTTAACATCTAATTCAACTTGCTCTAAAATTACTTTTGAATCACTTAAACTTGGATCAATCTTTATCAAATTATCTAAACTAATAGAAGGATCTTTTAAAATATGGTAAAAATCTTTACTAACATGTTTTTTTAATTGTTCATCAGCAACATCTTTTAAGCTAAGCCGCCTTTGCTTTAAAAGCTCCTTTATCTCTTCAACTCTTCTCTTCTTAAAAAGATATTTTGAATATCTCTCCTCATCAACAAGCCCAAGATCATATCCAATCTTAATTAAACGCTTATCACTAGTATCGTGTCTTAAATTAAGCCTGTGCTCAGCTCTTGAAGTAAACATTCTGTAAGGCTCTTTAGTGCCTTTAGTAACAAGATCGTCAATAAGAACTCCAATATAAGAACTGGTTCTTGTTAAAATCATTGGCTTTTTATTTTGAAGTCTAAGAGCAGCATTAATTCCAGCCATTAACCCTTGAGCTGCTGCCTCTTCATATCCTGAAGAGCCGTTGGTCTGACCTGCTACAAAAAGCCCTTTAACTCTTTTGCTCTCAAGATTTGGATAAAGTTCAATTGGATTTATATAATCATACTCAACTGCATAACCAGGCCTTGTAATAATAGCATGCTCAAGGCCTTCAATGCTGTTAATAAATTTCTGCTGAATATTTTCAGGTAAAGAAGAGCTAAGACCATTAAGATACATTTCTTCCGTATTAAACCCTTCAGGCTCAATAAAGATTTGATGTCTATCTTTATCTTTAAACTTTACTATCTTATCCTCAATAGAAGGACAATATCTTGGGCCATTGCCTACAATCTCACCAGAATAAAGGGGTGACAAGTGCATATTTTCACTAATTATTTCGTGGGTTCTTTTATTAGTATAGGTCACATAACATGAAAGTTGAGATTTGTCTAAATTGCCATTTGAAAAAGAGAAGGGAATGATGTCTGAATCTCCAAATTGAACTTCAGTCTTTGAAAAGTCTACACTTTTTTTATGAATTCTTGCTGGAGTGCCCGTTTTAAGCCTACCCATTTCAAATCCAAGGCTAAGCAAAGTTTTATCAAGTCCATAAGCAGAAAATTCAGCAAGTCTACCCATATTAGCTCTATACTCACCAATAAATATTTTTCCTCGAAGAAAAGTCCCTGTTGTAAGCACCACAACATTTGATCTAAACTTATTGCCTCTCTCTGTAACAACTCCTTTAATTTCATTTCTCATGGAATTAAGAAGAAAGTCAACAACTGTATCTTGAAAAAGATCAAGATTGTCTTGACGCTCTAAAGTTTCTTTAGCCTTGGTTTGGTACATTAATTTATCAGCTTGAGCACGTGGAGCTTGAACTGCAGGACCACGACTTTTATTTAAAACTCTAAACTGAATCATACTAAAGTCAATAATACGACCCATTTCACCACCAAGAGCATCAATCTCTCTAACCATATTGCCCTTAGCAAGTCCGCCAATAGCAGGATTGCAAGAAAGCTTACCGATTGTATCTAAATTTTGAGTAATCATTAAAGTCTTAAAATCCAACCTTGAAAGAGCAAGCGCGGCTTCAATCCCCGCATGACCTCCTCCAATAACAATTGCGTCAAAATCCATATTTATTTCCCCAAACAAAAATTCTTAAACATATTATCAAGAACGTCTTCACTGCTAACTTCTCCCGTTATTTCACCTAAACAATTAATAATCTCATAAGCATCAAATGCTAACATATCATAACTTACTTGACGATCAATTTTATTTAATAAATCTAAAACCAAAGCATAAGCTTTCTCTAAAAGTTGCATCTGACGACTTGAAGATATTATTATATCATCAAGCCCAATCTCTACTCTCTCATAAGAGATTAGCGTCTTTATCTTGTCATAAAGGATATCTATTCCTTCTAAATTTTTAGTACTAATCATTATTAAATTTGAAGAATTTAAGACGCTTGAACGAACAAATTCCTCAGTAGATTTATTTATATTTAAATCTATCTTGTTTAAAACGAATAATATTTTACTATTAGATTTATTTGAATCAATAAACAAGAAATCCTCTCTTGGTAAATTTGAACTAACGTCAATCACATAAATTACTAAAGATGCTTCCTTTATTAAAGAATTACTTTTCTCAATTCCTAACCTCTCAACAAAATTATCAGCATCTTTAAGACCTGCTGTATCAAAAAGATTAAATAAAATGCCATCAAGCTCAAAAGTTGCTTCAATATAATCCCTTGTGGTACCAGGGTATGAAGAGACAATTGATCTATCTTTTTTGAGAAACATATTAAATAACGAAGACTTTCCAGCATTAACAGAGCCTGCTAACACCAAAGTAACACCATGATCAATTTTTTCATAAACCTTATAAGAATTAATTAATTTCTTAAGCTCAGCCTTGCTATTTAAAATCAAGTCAAAGGGAATGCTAATCTCATGGTCATCAACCTCATAATCAAGATAAGCACTAACAGCGGAGAGAATGTTTAGAAGACATCTCTGTATTGCATCTAGGTTAGCAAATAAAGCTCCAGAGAGGGGAGTAACTGCAAGAGAATAAGTTTTATTAGTCGTGGCAAAAATAATCTCATGAAGGGCTTCTGCTTTTGTAAGAGCAATTTTTTTAGCAAGAAATGAGCGTAAAGTAAATTCACCAGGCTCAGCCATCCTAAACCCACTTTTTAAGAACAAATCTATAATTTTTTTAATCCCAATCACAGAACCATGAGCTATAACTTCAATGGAATCTTGCCCCGTAAAACTCTTTGGCGCTCGATACAAACACACAACAACTTCATCTACCTTGCAATTATTCTCATTATCTAATATATAACCATAATGAATTGTATTCCCAGGCGCTGAATTAAGAGCTGAATGATTTGAAAAGATTTTAGAAAATTTAGGAATAGAAGAAGCACCGCTACTACGAATCACGCATAAAGCACTACTTAAAAAAGGGGTTGCAAGAGCTACAATGTCATCATCTCTTTGAAAAAGATTACTCATACCTTAATGCATTATAACACAATAAAAAGACAAAATTGATTTGTAAATATATTTATAATGGCTTATAATTAATTTCATAAAAATGAAGGCAAAACTTGAAATTGAACTAAAAGAAGTTTTAAAAGAAGAGCTTCTTTTAGTAGAAGAAATATATAAGTCATACCTAAAAATAAAAGAAAATGTCGACAATAAAAATGAAATCGGACTTAAAGAGATTGCAAATAAAACAAAAATATTACTTGAAAATTTTCAAGAAATTGAAAGCAAAAGAGACGAAATTTGGAAAAAATTTACCCAAAATAAAAACTTTGAGTCAACTTACGAAGCTGTAGAAAAATTGACTACAATTCACAAAAAAGAAATATACGACTATCTACACAAATTGAAAATTGGAATACTTAATATCAAAAATTTAAACTACATGATACAAAACTATGTAAACACATCCCTTGACATGTTAGCAATAATATTTCAAGATATCCAAGAAAGTGTAGAAAATGTAACTTACAAAAACCCTTACGGGCCAAAAATTGGAGGCTCAAAAGAAGCTTCCGTTTTAATAAATAAAAAACTTTAAAGGAGTTTAGAGTGGATTCAACATTCTCAGGAATAGAAATTGGCAAAAGAAGTTTATTTGCACATAAAGATGCTATGAATACAGTTGGTCATAATTTATCTAATGCTACAAAACCTGGATATTCAAGGCAAAGAGTAACAATGAAAACCGAAATTCCTCTTTATGCTCCGCAACTAAACAGAGCTAAAAAGCAAGGACAATTGGGTCAGGGAATAGTGGTTCAATCTATAGACAGAGTAAAAGATGAACTGCTTAATACAAGAATCGTTGAAGAATCACACCGACTAGGGTACTGGACTTCGCAAGACAAATTTATATCAATGTTAGAAGATGTTTATAATGAGCCTGAAGATCAATCAATAAGAAAAAGATTAAATGATTTTTGGGAAAGTTGGCAAGATCTAGCAAATCAACCACAAGGTTTAGCAGAAAGAAAAATAATTCTAGAAAGAGGCAAGTCTTTTTGCGAATTAATAAGAAGTAGATTCCATTCACTAGAAAGAATTTACATAATGGCAAACGATGAAATAAAAATTACAACAGATGAGGCAAACAATTACATTAAAAACATTGCAAATCTTAATAAACAAATTTCAAAATCTCAAGCAATGAAAGACAATCCAAATGACTTAATGGATGCAAGAGATTTAATGGTTGAAAAATTGGGCAATTTAATAAGTGTATCAATTGAAAACAAACAGGATCCCAATGAATTTTTAATTCACTCAGAAGGAAGACACCTTGTGCAAGGTTCAATTGCTAATGAGTTTAAACTAGAAGCTACAAACGGACCTACCAGAACCAAATGGAACATTTTTTGGGCAAATAATGATAAAGCTAACCTTGAAACGGGAAAGCTTGGATCTTTGCTTAACATAAGAGATGAAGAGATTAAAAATGAAATCAATGAACTAAATAATTTAGCTGCCAACATTATAGAGCTTGTTAACGAAATACATGAAACAGGACATGGGATGGACAAAAAAAGTGGAAGAAGCTTTTTTTCTCAAGAGCTAAAACTAACTGATGAGCGCGGTCGATATGATACTAACGGAAATGGCCAATTTGACTCCGTTCATATTTTCAAAATTAATAGCACAAATGAAATATTCCCAGAAGAGAAATTAGGATTTTATGGAATTCTTAAATTTGAGGCTACTAATAGCAATGAGATTATAGAAATACCTTACAATGCTCCAGATACAGTTCAAGATCTGATAACTAGAATAAACAATTCAAATGCACAAGTTACAGCAAGAATTAACTCAGAAGGTAAGTTTGAAATCAAAGCAGTTAAAGAACAAGAAAATGAAAACATAACATTTAGAATTAAACATATAGAAGATTCTGGATTATTTCTTACAAAATATACAGGAATATTAAATGAATCTGGACCTGAGGGAGCTTATGATTATAGAAATATTGACACAATAGACAAATTAACCCCTAAGTCCACTTATTCAATCTCGCCTCTAAAAAATCCTGCGGCATGGATAAAAGTTGCAGACATAATAGACTTAGATCCTTCAAAAATAGCAGCGGGAATTAATAGCCCAACAAATGAAATATCTATTGGAGATAACCAAGCAGCATTGAGAATCTCCTCTTTTGGAAATTCTCAGATTATGATTGGTAAAAATTTAACACTAAATGATTACTTTGCAAATACAGCATCAAATATAGCAATAAAAGGACAAATATCAGAAATCACAAAAGAAAGCCAATCTCAAATATTAAAAGATTTAACAGATCTAAGAATGTCTATTTCTGGAGTAAATAAAGATGAAGAACTTGCAAACATGATCGAATTTCAACAAGCCTTTATTGCAGCAAGTAAATTTATCACTGTTTCTGCCGAACTAATAGACACAATAATAAATAAAATGGGAGTATAAGCATGATAAATAGAGTAAGTCATCCATTAACATATGAAAATTTAAAAACCTCTGCAGCAGAGCAAGAATCTAAAATTACAAAACTTTTAGAAAACTTATACAAAGGCGGTAAAAGGATTGTAAAACTAAGAAACGATCCAACAGGCGTTACTCACGCAATCAGGCTAGATAGCGACATATTTAAACTTAATGTATACATAAAAAATATTGGCACTTCTAAAGGCAACCTACGATATACAGAAGGATACTTACAATCTCTTACAAATATTTTAACACGAGCTAAAGAAATTGCCATTCAAGGAGCAAGCGGAACTTACGAAGCAGATGACAAAAAAATGATATCAAAAGAAGTGAATGCTTTACTAGAAGATGCTATTGCAATAGCAAACGCTAAAGGGCCTGATGGGTACAGTATATTCTCAGGGACAAAAATTGATAGCGAAGCATTTAAAGTGACTAGAGAGAACAAAATAAGCAAAATAAGCAAAGACGGTGAAGGTCCTCAAATAATCAAAGTAGAATACACCGGAAACCAAGCTGAAAAGAAAACAGAAGTATACAATGATGTGCATATATCAAATAATTATTCTGGGAATAAAATATTTTTCTTGCAAAACCAAAATATTATATCATCAATAAACACTAATGGGTTTACCGTAAAAGAAAATACAAAAATTTATATTGACAATGTTGAAATAGGACTAACAACAGGAGATACTGCTCTTGATATTGTTGCTAAAATCAATGAGTCTTCAGCGCCTGTTGAAGCAAGCATTGATCCCGTTTTAAACTCATTGTCTATTAAAACTACAACTCCACACCAAATTTGGATAACAGAAGCAAAAGAATCAAATGTTTTACAAACACTTGGAATACTTACTAAAAACAATGATACTAAACTACCTCCTTACAACCTTTCTAGCAGTACAGAAGTTAGAAGCAGATCTATTTTCGATGCGCTTATTGAACTCAGAGACACGCTTTACAATAATAAAGAAGAGCTTGTTGGAAGTAGAAGTCTAGCAGAAATTGATGAAAGCTTAAAAAGATTACTTATATCTGTTGCGGATCTTGGAGCAAAAGAAAATAGACTTGATAGAAGTTATGAAAGAATAAGCAAAGAGGCTGCGGACATGAAAGAAGATATGGTCCAATACACCGATCTTGACGTAACAAAGGCAATAACTAATTTAAATATGGCAAGCTTAGCCTATCAAGTATCTTTAGGAATCTCTGCTAAAATAATGCAGACAACTTTATTGGATTTTATAAAATAGAATGATAAATGAAAAAAGTATAGGATTTGATTTCCCTGAAGGTATACTTGGATTTGAAAACATTAAAAAATTTATAATAAAAGACTCTAAATATAAGCCTTTTTCCATTATGCAATCCATCAATAAAGAAGTAAGCTTTTTAGTAACATCTCCTTTTAATTTTTTAAGCGAATACTTGCCAAATATCCAGGAAAAAGATTGGTCAGACATTAAAGCAAAAGAAGAGGATGAAAGAGTTATCCTATGTATAATCAATATGCATGTTAATGATTATAAAGACATTACAGCTAATCTGAAAGCACCAATCATAATAAACAAAAAAAAATTACTTGGAAAACAAGCTATATGCACAAATGAAAAATACTCCCTACACCATAAAGTTTTCAAGGAATAAAGATGCTAGTATTATCAAGAAAAGTAAATGAAAGTATTAAAATAAACTCTGATATTGAAGTTTTAATATTAGAAATAAAAAAGGATACTGTTAAAATAGCAATTAAGGCTCCTGAAAACATTAAAATATTTAGATCTGAAATTTATAAATTTATTATAGAAGAAAATAAAAAATCAATACTAAAAGATAAACACAATATAAGTAAAATTAAAAGTTTATTCAATCATTATTTTAAGAATGAAAATTAATCTCTGCATCACTTTGCCTTATGTAAAGAGGCCCTGATAAAATATCATCACTTTTCCGATTTTTTAAATATTTAGCTATCCCAAGTTCTGTTAAAATTCTTCCAAACGAGCTTAAATTTTCGATGATTTCAAATTTATAATTAAATTTTTCAGAAATATTCTCAAGATTGTTACCAATAAGCACTGAATTTGGATCAATCTGATTTAGATATTCAAACAAATCTTCCTTAGAAAAACATAAAATCTTCCCTATCAATTCGCAATTTTTATAATGCCCAAGAAAATATTTACCAGCAGTAAAAGCTAATACAATTACACTGGAACTGTTTTTAACTAAATTTGCAAAAACATCAAATGTAGAAATATTTACAAAAGGAATAGAAAGACCTAAAGCAAGCCCTTTGACAAAACTTAAACTAATCCTAAGACCAGTAAAAGAACCGGGTCCACAAGAATTTACAATTAATTTAATTTGATTAAGATCAATGTTATTTGTAATTACAAAATCATTGAAAATTTTTGGAATACTAAAATTGAAATTTGATTTAAGTTTAAATAATGAAAAATCCTTATTGTTAATTCTACAATAAACTATTAATGCTTTATATGAATATTCAAATGAAAGTGCATTAACCATTAAGTTCTATAGCCCTGCCTGAACCAACTATTTTAAAAGTCAAAGAAAATAGCCTGTCTTTTGGAACAATACTTAAAGCAATTTGTGGCCATTCAATAGCAATAATTGAGTCAAGATCCAAAAGCATTTCCAATCCTCCAATAAGTTCAAATTCTTCCAAAGAAAAAACCCGATATAAATCAATATGATAAAACTTAAAATCTATAAAATCATAAACATTAACAATGTTATAAGTTGGACTTGTAAAATAAGAAATTCCAAGGTTAAGGGCAAGTCCCTTTAAAAAACTAGTTTTTCCAGATCCCATATCACCACTTAAAACAAATATTTTGCCAATTGGCAAAGGATAAAAAAAAGATTTGGAAAAATTTATCATTTTTTTTTCTGATTTAAATTCTAAAATCAAGGAAGCATACCTTTAAATTCCAAATCAATTACACATCTTTTAATTGCAACCATTAACTTTAAAACAGGATAATTCAAAAGATCTACAAAATCAATGGTGACATGTTTTTCACCTAAGGGCGTAGCCTCAATTACAAACTTAACTTTTTTGACTTCTAAAGTGTCATTATACTTATAAACAACATCAGCAAAATATACATTTCTATAATAAATATAACTCTCTTGCTTTTCAATATTATTAAGAGAAATAAGCTGCACAATAATAATCCTTAAAATAAATTAAACTCCCAAAAAGCCAACATAAGAATATTTTTATTTAGCGCTATTTTTCAAGGCGGAACTTTTATTCTTAACCTCTGAATTGCTTTTAGCTATCATTGACTAAAAATCTTCAAATTCCTAAAGTTAATGAGATGTCGCAAAAAAATAACTCTAATCCTTAAAATTAAACCTCCCAGGAGTTTTAATTTTTCATCTTCTTATTTCTAAAACAATTTTTTTAAAAGCTTCAGCATCTTCAATCGCTAAATTAGACAAAATTTTTCTATTAATTTTTATATTAGACTTCAACAAACCCTCAATGAACCTTGAATAACTAATCCCAGTATCACTTAAAGCAGCCGAAATTCTTGAAATCCATAAGCGCCTAAAATCTCTTTTTCTAGCCTTTCTATCTCTTGTAGCATACATCATACCCTTTCTCAAGGTATCCTTAGCTTTTTTATAGTTACTCTTTTTTGTACCCCAAAACCCTTTTGTCTTTTTTAAAATTCGCTTACGCCTTGCAACGTGAACTGTGCCGTTTTTAGCCCTAGCCATATCTATCTCCTAAAATTATTTTAACCATAAGGCAATAAAGTTTTAATTCTTTTAACTTCAAAACAAGAAAGATTTCCCGATTTCCTTAAATTTCTCTTACGCTTAGAAGATTTTTTTGTCAAAATATGTCTTAAATTTTGTTTTTTATACTTAACTTTGCCATTTACAGTAAAAGAATACCTTTTTTTTGCACTTTTGCGTGTTTTCATCTTACTTGCCATTTTATCCCCTTTAATTTAATATTTATTTTTTAAACTTAGGCGCTACAATCAAAAACATTGTCTTGCCTTCCATTTTGGCTGCAGACTCCAAAACATAATTCACCTCCCCTACTTTTTCAAGAATACTATTCAAAATATCATATCCTAAATATGTATGAGCAAGCTCACGACCTCTAAATCTTATTGTAACTTTAACCTTATTGCCGTCTTTGAGAAAACTTAAAATGTTTTTTGATTTAAAATCAAGGTCATGGGTATCTATCTTGGGTTGCATTCTAACTTCCTTAAGTTTAATTACTTTTTGATTCTTTTTTTGCTCTTTTTGACGCTTTTCTTGATGGAATTTATATTTCCCATAATCAATAATCTTACAAACCGGGGGAGATACATTGGGAGAAACCTCAACTAAATCAAGTCCAGCTTCTTTTGCTTTTTTAATAGCATCTTCAATTGACAAAACCTCTTGTATTCCATTTTCAAAAATAACTCTTACCTCACGGGCCTTAATTCTGTAATTAATTTTCAATTCCTTATCATTTGATCTAGACCTATCCCTATCTCTATTGGCATTTCTATTTATCATCTAAAAAATATATACTCCTAAATCAATTAATTAATTAATTATTAATTTTAATATACATTCACTAAAAAGTAAATTCTAAGAATAATGTTTGCAAAAAGTAATAAAATTAATAAAATAACATTAATAAAAAAATAAATATCCAAATCATACAAGTTTTCAGTCAATCGATTGATTTAAAAAACGTTTCAAAGTAGAATTGTACTTACAATGAGTTTATTTTTATTAACGAGTCTACCATTAATATTAAAAATTTATATGAATACTCAATTAAAACAAAGCAAAACAAAAAATACCCAAGCCCATATTTTAACAATATTTTTTGCAATAACAATTTTTTCTTTTCTTTATTTAACTCAAGAATTTATTTTATATAGATCATTTGAATTAAATTACACATCAAGAATAAATTTGGGAATTTCAATATTTATAAAAGAGCATTTATACTACTATATATTACCATTATTAATATTTATATTTTTTTTTACCCTAAATGAAACTTCTTCATTTAACAAAAATTCAACAATTCTTATATACTTCGCATTTGGAATAATATTTTCTAAAAACCTAGAAATAGTAATCCTAAATAGCAAAATTTTTGGAATCTATGAATATATTGAATTGCCAATACTTAATGCAATAGAGTTAATATTTTCAGCAATAATCTTTGAAAAGAAAATTAAAAAATGCCAAAAATACTCGCTAAAAGAATACAAAATCATTCTTTCTCCTATTCTATTTTTAGGATTATTTATTGCAACCTTAAAAACATTAATTCTAACCAATATAAGTATATATGCGTTAATAATGCTTGTTGCATTAGTTTTAATATTTATAGCAACTAACAATAAGTATGCTAGGAAATAAAATGTCTAGCCCAAAAATACTTACCATAATAGTGCTCTTGGCAATTTTAGCACAAGGATGCAAAGAACCTTCCATTATTGAAAAACAATTTAATTATACAATAGTTTTTTCAGATGCAACCGAATATTTTTTTCAAATTCAAAAAACTCCATTCATAAAAAACAAAATACTATTTATAAATGACAAAAGTTTAGAAATTATAAAAGATAAGCTTAAAACAATAAAAAAAATACTATTAACCCATAAATCCAATAATGAAATATTAAATAACGAAATTTTAAAAGAGAAAATTTTTAATCTATCAAAAATAAAATTTTCTCTAAAAAAGTCTATTGATTTTCTGCTTAACGGAAAATCAATAGACTTCCAAAAAACATTATTATTTAGAGATAAATCTCTAAATAACGAAGACCTTGAATACTTAGAAAAAAAAGGTAAAGAAAAAAACGTTAATATTACCCTAATAAACGAGAAAAACATATCCTATATAAAAACATTTATTACTCCCCAAATAAAAACAATAATATTATTTTCTTTTAGAGATAATAATATTATTTTAAAAAAGATATCAAATTCGCCTTTTTTCAAAAATATACAATTTGTATTAATTGGCAATACAAGAAAAGACTTAAAAATTATTAAGTTAAAATATGTAATCACTCTTAAAGAATCTGATTTGATGGAAATAGTAAAAGACATTGAAACAGATTTTCAATATGAATTTAACATCTATAAACAATAAAAATGATTAAATTTGCAAATAATAATAAAACAAATAATTATAAATAAACAATTTAATGCAACAATAAAAGATCTTTAAAGCTGTTGTATGTGGCAATAGCAATGTCATCAACAGAGCAATTTTTAATCCTTGCAATCTCAAGGCACACATATCCTAAAAACAAGGGTGAATTTATTTTACCTCTTAATGGCACTGGAGCTAAAAAGGGACTGTCCGTTTCTATTAAAAGATCATTAGAATTTAATTTACTAACAACAATCCTTAAAGGTTCTGCATTTTTAAAGGTTATATTACCTGAAAAAGAAACTTTGAAGCCCAAATCAATAAATTTTTTAGCATGCTCATAATTTCCTGAATAACAATGTAGTATACCCCTATTTAAAAAATTTAAAGACCTTATAATATCATAGGCATCATCATAGGCATCTCTTATGTGTAAAATAACTGGCTTTTTGTATCTGCTAGCCAAATACAATTGCTCTTCAAAAGCTTTAATTTGGGATCTCTTGTTATCTGCCTTAAAATAATCAAGACCCATCTCGCCAACAGCAACAACATTTTCACTAATCAAAATTTTTTCAAGCTGTTTAATGTCATCTTTAAAATTATCACCTAAATTTAAAGGGTGAATACCTACTGTTAAAAACACATTAGAATAAGGGGTTAAGAGATTTTTTCTATCATTAAAATCACTAGGATGCAAACCAACATCAAGAAAATAAGAAAAGCCGTTTTTAAAACATTCATTAATAATATAGTTGACATCCAAAGATCTTTTCTTTAATTCATAAAAGTGAACATGGGTATCTATTAATTTATCAAAAAAAATAGATTTTTTAGTTTCAAATAAGCAGTCCATCATTCCATTTTTTTCCTAAGAGCGGCAAGGTAATCAATAACAACAATGTTCTTCATACCAAGATGTAAAAAACTTGATAAAATATCAACAGCACTTTCAATCTGGCCCAATGCTTCATAACATTCAGCAGCACTGACATATAATGCTGAATTTTTAGGATTATTTTTTATTAAACTTTTAATAGCTATTAATGCTTCTTCATACCTGCCTTGTTCCTTTTGAAGAAGAGCAAGTCCAAGTATAGCAAACATATCAAAATCAACATCAAGAGCCTTTTTATAATAAATTTGAGAATTTTCATAATCATTTAAATAACGATAAGCATCTCCTACCCTTGTAAGAACCAAATTATTTTTCGGATCTTTTTCTACAATATCAAGCCAATATTTTAAAGCCTCTTTATAATCCTTATTACCTCTGTAACAATCAGCAAGTCCAAAAACAGCATAAAAATTGCTAGGTGAAATTTCTAAAGCTTTTTTAAAAAAATAAATTCCCCTGGTAAATTCCCTTAGCTTACGATAACAATTACCAATTGAGGTTAATACTCTTACATCAACCTTGGATTGATTTAATTCATACATTTTAAGCCAATACTTTAAAGCTTCTTTATATTCTTTAAAGTCGTAATATAAATGGCCAATCCCTACAAGCGCATAATCATTCTCAGGAATTAATTCCATTACTTTAAGGTACGTTTGCTTGGATTTTTGAAAATTTTTTAGCTTCCTGTAAGATGCTGCAACTCTTGTTAAAACCGTTATATTCTCAGGATCATATTTTAAATATTCTTCCCATATGTCTGTGGCTTTTTTATAATCATCCAAATTTCTGTAACAATCTCCAAGTCCAAAAAGAGCATAATTATTGTTAGGATGCTTTACAAGACATCTTTGATAATAAACTATTGCTTTATCGTAATTATTTTTCTTCCTTTCAATATCTCCAAGCCCAACAAGAGCATAATTATTCTCATTATCCTTTTCAAGGATATCGGAAAACAAGCTTTCTGCTTCAGAAAGTCTTTCTTCTTTGATCAGCTGGTACCCTCTTTTTGATTTCTCAGTGACATCAAGAAGTTGATCATCAGCAATGCTTGAGAGATCCTCTAAAGCATCCAAAATTTTTTCATTCAACATAAATACCCCTTTTAAATCGGTTTATCAAAGATATAACTTTTAACTACCTTGAACACACCACAAATAATAATACACAAAGCTCAATTTTTAGAAATACAACAAAACTTAATCTAACTTTAATATCCAACTTAATAACATTTATTATATAAAAAAACATAAAAAAATATAATTGATCTTTTTACTTAAGCTTATTCTATTTGTTCTATGAAATCGGTTTAAAAAGAATATTTAAATAAAGCATAAAAATATGCATCCTATCAAGAAACTTGCTAAAAAGTCTAACAAAAAAATCTAAAATTAATATAAACTATTACTATCTTTCAGGAGAAATCATAATGTTTTTAGAAAAATTAAATTCAGCAACAAGTAAGATTAAGTTAATAGAAGAAAAATTGCAAGATATAAATCTAATTAAAAATCAAAAAAAATATTCAAAAATAATAAAAGAATATACATATTTAGAAAAAATAAATACTAAAAAAATTGAATACGAAAAAATACTAAGTCAAATAAATGATAACAAAACCATTTTAGAAAAAGAAGATCAACAAGAAATGAAAGAGCTAATAAAACAAGAACTAATTGATCTAGATAAAAAAAAGGAAGATCTTGAACATCAAATAAAAATACTGCTTTTACCTCAAGATGAAAATGATAGTAAAAATATAATAATTGAAATTAGAGCTGGAACAGGGGGAGAAGAAGCTGCTCTTTTTGCAAACAATCTTTACAGTATGTATATAAAATATTCGGAAAGAAAAAAATGGAAAACAGAAATCATAAACTTCAATGAAACAGAGCTTGGGGGGTTTAAAGAAATAGTCTTTGAAATTAAAGGAAAAGATGTATTTAAAAAATTAAAATACGAAAGTGGAGTTCATAGAGTGCAAAGAATCCCCATAACAGAGTCTAACGGAAGGCTTCAAACCTCAGCTGCTACTGTAGCAGTACTACCTAATATTGAAGAAACTGAAATTGATATCAATGAAAAAGATTTAAGAATTGATGTTTACAGATCATCTGGAGCTGGTGGACAACACGTCAATACAACCGATTCTGCAGTAAGAATAACACACCTGCCAACAGGAATTGTTGTACAATGCCAAAACGAAAGAAGTCAACATAAAAACAAAGATCAAGCAATGAAAATACTAAGAGCAAGACTTTATGAATTTGAAGATTCTAAAAAACAAGAGCAAAGATCAAGCAATAGAAAGCAACAAGTCGGCTCAGGAGATAGATCTGAAAGAATTAGAACATATAATTTCCCTCAAAATAGAATAACAGATCATAGAGCAAACATCACTCTTTATAAATTAGAAGAATTTATGCAAGGAGAGCTTGATCCACTTCTTGATCCTCTAACAATAGAGCTTCAAGAACAAAAATTTAAAAGCAACAACATATAGTAATGAATGTAGCCGAAATTATAAATTATGCTAAAAGTAAAAATTTAGATACAATAGAAGCACTACTAATACTTGAATTGATTTTAAAAACCAGAAAAGAATTAATAATTGCAAATATAAAAAAAAGTTTAACAAAAAGAGAAAAAAAACTTTTTTTTGATCAAATAGATAAAATGAAAAAAGGAACTCCTATTCACTACATACTACAAAAAAAAGAATTTATGGGTATTGAGTTCAGCTTAAACAAGCATGTCTTAATCCCAAGATTTGACACAGAATGTTTGGTAGAAGAAGCCTTAATTCAAATTCAACAAAATGGATTTAAAAAAATATTAGACTTATGCTGCGGCAGCGGATGCATAGGGCTTTCTATTGCCTATTACACTAAAAAAAAAGTAACACTCTCAGATATTTCAATAAAAGCTTTAAAAATAGTCGAAAAAAATACAAAAAAGCTTAAACTTGAAAAATTTATAGAAATAATCCACTCTAATTTGCTAAAATTCATAAAGGAAAGGTTTGATATAATTATTACAAATCCTCCTTATTTAAACAAAGAAGAATTAGAAATAAAAAATAAAATAAAAAAAGAACCTGCAAAAGCTCTTTTAGGATTCGGAAAAGATGGGCTTAATATTTCTAGAAAAATATTAAGCCAAGCAAAAGAAAAGCTTAACCCAAATGGACTCATAATAATAGAATCAGCTCCTTGGCAAATAAAAAGTTTAAAAGATTTTGCAATCAAAAAAGGATTTTCACATTTAAAAACCATTTATGATCTTGAAAAAAGAGCAAGAGCGCTGGTATTAGGACAAATAACATGATACAAGCATATGAAATTGCACACTTAATAAAAATAAATGATCTTGAAAAAGCTAAAAATATTTTCAAAAAAACTGTTGAGAATACTTATAAAGATGAATTTGAACGGAAAAGCATATTCAAAGCTCTAGAAATAGCAGAACAGCTTCACTATGGCCAATACAGAGAAAGTGGAGAGCCTTACATTATTCATCCAATAATGGTTTCATTATTCCTTGCTAAATTTCAACTAGATTTTAAAGCAACTATTGCCGGACTACTCCATGACGTACTTGAAGATACAAATATTGAAAAAGAAGAAATAGTAAAAGAATTCGACGAAGAAATTTTAAGTTTAATAGACGGTGTAACTAAAATTCATGATTTGCATAATAAAACAAGAAGCATAAAAGAAGCTAATACTATTTCAAAAATGTTTTTTGCAATGACACATGACATTAGAATAATAATAATAAAACTTGCAGACAAACTTCATAATATGACAACTCTCTCTTATTTGCCTAAAAATAGACAAGATAGAATTGCAAAAGATTGCCTTTCAACTTATGTTCCAATAGCAGAACGCCTTGGAATCTCATCTCTTAAAACATATCTTGAAGATCTTTCATTTAAACATCTTTATCCTAAAGATTATAAAGAGATAAAAAATTTTTTATCTGAAACAAAGATAGAAAGAGAAAAAAAATTATACAAAGGTAAATTATCAATAGAAAAAGAACTTCAAAAAAGCGGAATTGAAGCAGAAATCACAGTAAGGTCAAAACATTTTTATTCAATATTTAGAAAAATGCAAACAAGAACAAACAAGCTTACTCAAATTTTTGATACTTTGGGAATAAGAATAATTTGCAAAAAACAAAAAGAATGTTATGAAATATTAGAAATTGTTCACAGAGTGTGGAAACCAATCCCAGGAAGACTTAAAGATTATATTGCAAGTCCAAAAGAAAATAAATATCAATCACTACACACTACCGTAAGAATACCTGAAGATAATCAGCTTATTGAAATACAAATTCGAACAGAAGAAATGGACAGAATTGCTAATTATGGGGTTGCAGCTCACTGGATATACAAAGAACAAATTGCACTTAAGGCTGATGATCTTTCATTTATAAACCGAATAAAAAAATGGCAACAAGAATCGGCCAACAAAAGTCAATATTCAATGAATGATATACATAAAGAGCTTTTAAATACATTCATATATGTTTACACCCCAGAAGGAGAAGTTGTAGAACTTCCTTTTGGATCAAATTCAATTGATTTTGCATACATAATACACACAGATATTGGAGACCAAGCTCTTTATGCAAAAATAAATGGAAAAATAAGCTCAATCACAAAACCACTTAAAAACGAACAAATTGTTGAAATATTTACATCAAAAGATTCAAAACCAGATGTAATATGGCTAAACAGCGTAAGAACAAAAAAAGCTCGATCAAAAATTAGATCATGGCTTAATAAAAATGACAATACAATTTTTGTAGACAACAATATTATTGCGTATCTTGTTGGAGCAAACAAAGAACAAAGAAAGCTTTTTAGCTTATTCAAAGCTTATACTAAAACCAAAATAAAAAGAATTGCAATAGACTCTGAATGCAATCCTACAACAGGTGAAGACATTGTTGGAATAATACATAAAGATGAGATAATAGTGCATAATGAAAATTGTCAAAAGCTCAAGTACTATAAAAAAAATCAATTAATTGAAGTTGAGTGGGAAGCAACACCAACTAGAAAAGTGCATCACATTATTTTACTTTTAAAAGAATTGAAAGGAATATTTAGTTATCTTGAAAACATTTTCACAATCAATGACGTAAGACTTATTAGCGAAAAAATAGAAGACTGCGGGAATGGTCATGGAATAACAAACATAATAGTGTCATCAAATGCTAAAAATATAGCAAAAATTATTTCCTCTTTAAAAGAAAACCCAAATATCTTACAAATAATGCAAGTAGAAGAAGATATTAAAAATTATGATAATTAAGATATTATTAGCATTATTATTCATTAACTTGACAAGCATCCCTCTTGTACCAAAGAAAATGAAAAAAAATGTATCCAATTTAAACAATAAAATTGCAAACATAGAGACTGAAAAGAACATAAAAGCGCATATTGAAAAAATTCATCAACTAAGCAACAAACAAGAAAAAATAATAAACACTTTTAATTATATAAAAAAATATTTTAATACAAATGAAATTAAATATATGGAATATTCTTTACAAGAAATTGGATTTATTGGGTATTCTCAAAAAATACTACATTCCAAAATCAAAGGTAAAGGCTTAGCTATTTATAATATAATCATTCCAATTGAAATACAAAATAATTTAAAAAATAATTTAGCAATTGGAATTGCTATTGAACTCTTGAGTAAACTTAAAAATACTAACCCTGAAAACAATATAAATTTTTTTTTTATTGAGAATGATTCTTTAGAAGAAAATACAATAATTAGCAGCAGAATTTTACTTAGCAATAATTATTTAGGAAAAAATACAAATACAATATACTTAATGCTAAACGAAAATAGAATAAAAAATAAAATTTACTTAGAAAATGAATCTTTTATAACAAATTCAAAAACAAATTTAGAATTTTTAAAAGCTATTATAAAAACCTTTGAAAAGAATAAACTTGATTTTAATACAACAAAAATAACTGAAAAAAAATCAAACAATTTATATAATCTATATTGGGACGAATCTATACCTTTTTTAATAATAAATAACAATTTAAATTCTATATTAACTCAAAATAAAAATACTATTTTTGAAATTTACAGATCAATCGAAGAAACATTAACTAATCAGTACAAAGGTAAAAATACCAATGAAATACACTATATTGTCATTAATACGCCTTTTAAAAAAATAATAATCAATGAAATTGCTTTAATAGCATTAATCTACATTTGTTATAACTTAATTATAATTGTATTCATTAGAAAATTCAAAGAAGCTGGATTAGTTATGAAGAAAGTAAAAAATAATTACTACAAATTAGTAAGATTGTTTTTTACTTTATTTTTAAGCACATATCTATCCTTATTAATTACAAATAAAATATTTGTGGGCTATGAAAACATAACAGCTTACAGCATAACAAATTCCAAATATCTAGTAACTTTTTTTACAATTTTAATCATACATAATCTTTTGTCTCTTTTTACATATAATTTCACAATATATTTAAATTACAGGCAACTTAAATACTTGGCAATATCAACCTCTATTATTGAGCTAATAATATTAATGTTTATTAAAATAGAATTTATCTTAATAGTTATTATAAAAAGCATTCTACTCTTAATAAAACCAAATAAAATTACTACTATTCAAAAAATAATAGTAATAATTATTTGGATAATCAATTTTATATTAATAACATTAATACAAAATACTACATCAATCACAAATACACTTACACTGAGCTATCTAATCTCAATTTGTCTTTTTTCTACCATATTTATTAATATCTCAGAATATTTAAAATCTAAGCTCTCACAAATTAAACAAAATTTTAAAAAAGCTGAAAAACTTGGTCTTGCAACTTTTTTTTTAATAACTACAATCATAATATCTAGCAATATCGATAAAAAAGAGCATGTAATACAAATAAACCAAACAGTTAGCTTTCCAGAAAAAATAAATAAAATAAAAATCGAATACCTAAAAAGCAATAAAAATCCTATCCAAATAATTTCAAATGACTTTAACCTAACTTTACAAGCAAACGAAAAAACATTAGAAACTAGCATTAAAGTCAATGATGAGTTAATGAATATTGATTTTAAAAAAATAGATATAGCAGAAAGAGCCGTTTATAGCATCGATTTGGTTACTCAAAAAATTGCAAATCAAATCGAGCTACACTTTAAAAACGCATCTAAACTAATAATTTATCAAAGCAATACTCCTTATAAAATATTGGCTAATAATATTATCTTTTCACTTAAAAACATTAACTCTAAAAAAACAACAATTGCATTTACTCTTAAATCTCAAGATGACATAGCATATGAAGCATTTGCAAATCTACATGTTAAAAAAAATCAAGTTAAAATTTACAATAAAATCAATAATAAAGAAGAAAAAAAGATAAAAATAAATTATTCTTACAAGATAAAATATTCGGGAATATTGCCTAAAGCAGAAAAATATAAAAACCTTGAATACTTCAAACTAAAAAATGATAAAGAGATTGAAAATTTAAAAACTTTAAAATTAAATTAATCTTCAAAATTAATTCTTTTTTTTCTATTAATGTAACTTTGAAAAGCATAATTAATTAAATTATCCACCAAGTCTTTAAACTGAAGACCATCATGACTACACATTTTAGCAAACATAGATATATCGGTAAATCCCGGAATAGTATTTATTTCATTAAGATAAATTTTTCCTGATTTTTTTTCAACAAAAAAATCAACTCTTGCCATACCCCTGAGTTCTAAATTCTTATAAACAAGAAAAGCATATTCCTTAATGCTTAACAACTGATTTGTCTCAAGCTGTGCAGGAATATTAAAAATAATAGAATTTCCAGGAATAACAGAATATTTAGCATCATAGTCATAAAATATAAAATCTTGAACAATAACTTCCCCAGGAGAAAATATTTTTATCTTTTCATTCCCAATAATAGAACATTCGATCTCTCTAGCTTCAATAAATTTCTCTATTAAAATAGTAAGGTCATACTTTAAAGCTTCCTCAATAAAAAATTCAATCTGATTTTCACTGTAAGCTACATTTATTCCAATTGAAGACCCTAATACTGCAGGCTTAACAATAACAGGATAGCCTAAAGCCTCCCTTACATTTCTTTTTACCTCCTCTTTATCTAAAAAATAATCATATTGCCTAAATCCAATAAAAGGCACTAAAGGGATATTAAAACTTTTAAGCAAAAGTTTGCAAAAATACTTATTGCTAGAAATAGCGCTCCCTATAATGCCAGCACCAATACAAGGAATGTCCATAACTTTTAAAACCCCTTGAATAGCACCATCCTCACCGGTTCTTCCATGAACAACAGGAAAAACAACATCAATATCAAGATTTTTGTTATTTGAAAAAATTCCAATACCAGGCAATAAGCTTACAATAGGTAAAACATCTATATCGATAAGCTTTGGAGGATCTGAAACAGAATCTAATAAATACCAAATACCTGTACACTTATCAATATAAACAGGATAAATATTGTATTTATTTAGATCCAAAAGGGCTAAATAAATGCTATAAGCAGATTTGCAAGAAATTTCATGTTCAAAAGAAACTCCACCAAATATTAACATAAGATTTTTTTTCACATCACCTATCCTTTTCTGATTCTTCTAAACTTAAAATAGCATTTTTAACTGCCTCTTGCTCATTCCAAAAAAGTTCTTTATTTTTATAAATTATTGAATTTTCATGGCCTTTTCCCAAAGCTACAACCAGATCTCCTGCCCTTGCAAGACTTATTGCTTTTTCAATAGCCAGTCTTCTATCGGGAATAAAAAATAAATCCTGATTTACAACTTTATTCACAATTCCTTTTGCAATATCTTTAATTATATACATACTATTTTCGCCTCTTGGATCTTCGTCACAAAGGACTATTAAATCAGAATAAATATCTGCAATTTGTCCTTGCAAAAATCTTTTTGCAACATCTCTTTCTCCTGCGGAGCCAAAAACAGAAATCAACCTATTTGTAGCAAATCTTTTAAAAATAGGGAAAAGCTTAGAAAAAGCACCAGGGGTATGAGCATAATCAATTATTACAGAAAAATTTTGCCCCAAATTAACACTGTCCATACGCCCATCAAGACTTTTAATGCAAATTAGCTTGTCAACAATGTCTTGAATATCACTATTTAAAATTTGAGAAACTAAAATAAGAGCAGCCATTATATTCTCAACATTAAAGCTCCCTAACAGGCTAACATTAGCAAAATATTTAACACCTTTGTGATAAAATTCGAACCTAGTAGAATCTATTTTTTCATCAATAAAACTTACAAAAAAATCCGCTTTACTGCTTTTTAAACTATAAGTAAAAGATTTTTTAACAGCATTCTTAAAGTCAGAATAATAAGGATCGTCAAAATTAATAACGCCAAAACCAGCATCATCACTAACAGATCGAAAAAGACCTAACTTTGCATTCAAATAATTTTGAATTGTACCATGAAATTCAAGATGTTCGTGTCCAATATTAGTAAAAACAACGGCAAAATAATTAACATCAATAAGCCTTGCTGTTTTAAGGTCAAGTCCATGGGAAGTAGATTCAAGAATTGCATATTGAACATTATTTTTAACCATATTGCTTAAAAATAAATGTATTTCTGTAGACTCAGGAGTTGATTGTCTGTAAGGATTTTTAATCAAACTCCCATTCCCATCATCAAAAAATACCGTCGATATAAAACCTACTTTAACCCCTTTTTTCTTTAAAAGCAGGTATATATAGTAACAAACAGAACTTTTACCATCAGTACCAGTGACTCCAATGACTTTTAATTTTTTTGAAGGCTCATCATAAAAAATATTTGAAAAATTAGACATAAACTTTCTTATGTTAAAATCATCTACCTTAATATAAGTAACATTGGGACTGTAAAAATCCATATCTCTTGAACACACAATAACATTGCTGCCTTTTTGAATTGCAGTTTCAATAAAATCATGCCCATCAAAACGAATTCCTGGAAGAGCAAAAAACACATACCTGGGCAGAACTAATTTAGAACTATAAGTAACTCCTGATATTTCTAAATCAAGAGAACCTTTTACATGTTTTATTAAATCTTGATCTAATTTTAATAAAACGTCTTTAAGTTTTTTATTCATACATTAAAAGTTTACATACAACTAATAAAAATAGCTAAGAAATTTAAAATTATGCTTCAATAGAAAATATATTTACAATTTTCTATTTTTTTAATAAACTAAGCAATGTTACAAGGCGCTGTACCCAAGTGGCTAAGGGAGAAGTCTGCAAAACTTTGATTCGCCGGTTCGATTCCGGTCAGCGCCTTCTAAAGTCAAGTCAAAAATATTTTTATTGCTTAAGAGTATAATTTAAAGCATTTTTATTAAAGATAAATTAAAATAATACATATATGTTAGAATTAATCGTGATATTACTATTTATAATATTGTCTGCTATTTTTTCAGCATCTGAAACAGCTTACACTTCTTTAAGCATGATTCAGATACAAGATATAAGAAAAAAAGGAAAATCAGGAATATCGGTTTACAACTTGGTTCAATCCCCTTCAAAATTAATCACTACTATTCTTATCGGTAACAATATATCAAATATTATTGCAAGTACACTTACAACAAAATTTGTACTTGAAAAATACGGAAACAGCGCACTTGCAATATCAACAGGCCTAATAACAATAATCGTTCTAATTTTTGCAGAAATACTTCCAAAACAAATTGCAATCCTAAACAATGAAATCATTGCTCTATCTACTTCATTTTTTTTAAAACCATTAATTTTTATATTCACTCCGCTAATATATATAATAAATAAAATAATAAAAAAAATATTAAATCTCCTTAAAATTAAGACAAGCTATAAAATGACTAAAGAGAGCATAAAAAATATACTCTCTTTAGCAGGAAATTTGGGAATTTTAAAAAACGACTCTAGAATATTTATGCAAAAAATGCTAGACATAGATCAAGTAAGAGCTTCTGAGATCATGACTCACAGAACAGAGGTTTTTTCACTCTCAAGCTCATCAAAGCTAAAAGATGTAATTAAATTGATCAAAGAGGAAGGATACTATAGAATTCCTATATACAAAGGTCAAAGCAGAGAACAGATAATTGGAATTTTAATAGCTAAAGACCTTATAGAAGTCAATAAAAAAGACATGAATAAAAATGTTTCTCAATTTATTAAACCGGCTGTATTTGTGCAACAAAACAAAAGAATAAAAGACATATTAGATATTATGAGAAAAAAGCAAAAAATAATGGCAATCGTAATTGACGAGTATGGTGGTTTTTCAGGAATACTTACAATAGAAGACATAGTAGAAAAAATTTTTGGAGCAATATCTGACGAATACGACATTAAAGAGGAAAAACCTCTTATTACACAAATCAATAACAATACTTACTCAATACTTGGAGAAACTACTTTTGACGAGATCGAAGAGATAATTGGAATATCTATTGAACATAAAGAATATACAAATACAATTGGAGGATACTTAATAGATCTGCTTGATAAAATACCAACAAAAGACGAAACTGTAAAAACAGCTGATGGAGAATATTTTATTAATAAAATTCAGAATAATAAAATTGAAATAATAACCTTTATTAAATCTAAAAATTAGCGATAAAATTCGCTTACAAAATTAAAATAATTAAAAATATTGGGAGAAACAAATGTTTGACATAAAACAAATTTTTAATAAAACTTATGAATATTTAGTAATTATTATTACTTTATTACTAATATTAATAATAATTATTGCAAACATATTCATAGTCGGGCCATCAGAAGAAGCAATTGTACTTCGCCTTGGCAAGCTTAACAGAACTCTTGATTCAGGAATACATGTTAAAATTCCGTTAATTGAAGAAAAATTTATCGTACCTGTAAAAATAGTCCAAGAAATTAAATTTGGATTTCTAATGTCTCCAAACGATTTTAGAAAAAATGATAATTCAGACAATGAGGGTATGATTATCACTGGAGATTTAAATATCATAAATATTGAATGGTTAGTGCAATACAAAATAAGAGATCCTTACTCATTTAAATTTAAAGTAGAAGATCCCGAGACAACAATCAAGGATATTGCAAAATCATCAATGAATAGATTAATTGGGGACAATACTATTTTTGAAATAATCAATGATAACAGAGTGGGAGTTACAGAAGGTGTGAAATCTTCTATGAATGAAATAATAGATAATTATAATTTAGGAATTGATGTAGTGCAAGTACAAATTAGAAATGCCCTGCCGCCAAAAGGAAAAGTTTACGAAGCTTTTGAAGATGTAAACATTGCCATTCAAGACAAAAATAAATACATAAACGAGGGAAAAAAAGAATTTAATCAAATAGTTCCCAAAATTAAAGGTGAAGCATTAAAGGTTATTGAAGAAGCCAGAGGATACAAAGAAAGCAGAATAAACAATGCATTAGCAGACACAGAAATTTTTAATGCCATACTAGACGCTTACTTAAAAAATCCAGATATTACAAAAGAAAGGCTTTACAATGAAACTATGAAGGAAATACTTGAAAACAAAGATAATATTGAATTAATTGACAAAAACTTAAAAAATTTTCTACCATTTAAAGAGGTAAAATAAATGAAATTTATAATAAATCTTTTATTATCTACTGTAAAAATTACAACCTTTGCAATAATAGTTTGTTTGACTATTTTGTCTATTTTCCAACCAATTTATATTTTGAAAGAAAATGAAATTTCAATAACTACTCGACTTGGAAAAATTCAAAGAACCGAAAGCTTAGCTGGGCTTAAATATAAAATCCCATTAATTGAAAATGTACAAATATTCCCCAAAATAATTCTTAGATGGGATGGAGAACCTCAAAGAATCCCAACAGGAGGAGAAGAAAAGCAATTAATATGGATTGATACAACGGCCAGATGGAAAATTGCAGACATAAATAAATTTTATACAACAATAAAAACAATGAATAGAGCTTACGTTAGAATTGATGCAGCAATTGAACCCGCTGTTAGAGGAGTTATTGCAAAATATCCTTTGCTTGAAATTATAAGAAGCTCAAACGATCCAATTCAACGTTTGTCTAATGGAGTACTCACTCCACAAGAAACAAAAATTAATGGGATTTACAAAATAACAAAAGGGCGAAAGATAATCGAAAAAGAAATAATTAATATAGCAAACAACAATACCAAAGATATTGGGATTGAAATTGTAGACGTACTAATAAGAAAAGTTACTTATGATCCAAGCCTTATTGAATCCGTAAACAACAGAATGATTTCAGAAAGACAACAAATAGCAGAAGAACAAAGAAGCATAGGATTAGCTGAAAAAACAGAAATTCTTGGAAGCATAGAAAAAGAAAAGCTGAGCCTATTAAGTGAGGCAAAAGCCACTGCTGCAAAAATAAAAGCTGAAGGAGACCGGGAAGCTGCAAAAATTTATTCAAATACATATGGTAAAAATATTGAATTTTACAAATTTTGGCAAGCATTAGAAAGCTATAAAGCAGTATTAAAAGATAAAAGAAAAATTTTCTCAACAGACATGGATTTCTTTAAATATCTTCACAAAAGAAATTAAAAATCTATTTTGTATAAATTTTTTCTTTAAAAAATTGTAAAATCAAAATCCTAAATTACTGTTATTATAAATAAAATAGCAATTTAGGCCTTTATTTAAGTTTAAAAAACAAATAAAACCATTTAAAAATCTCCAAGAAAATATTGTCTCTAACTTTAAAAGATTAATTAAATTCTTAAAATTGCTTATTTAAAAGCCCAAAAAAGCTATAAATCTTTTTTTAGCACTACACTCAAAAGCTAAAATTTGAAAAGAGTTGACAAACATATATACTTATGAAAAAATTAAGGTATTAGAATAAAAACGCTGCTGTAGCTCAGTTGGTAGAGCATAGGACTGAAAATCCTTGTGTCAGGAGTTCGATTCTCCTCGGCAGCATGTTAATTAAAATTACAGTTGTCGCTGTAGCTCAGTTGGTAGAGCATAGGACTGAAAATCCTTGTGTCAGGAGTTCGATTCTCCTCGGCGACATTTATTTAAAGATTAAAAGGATCTCAAAGTGATACTTAAAAAAATAAAGCAAATAAAAGATCTAAATCAACAAGACGTAATTTTTGCAAGAATAGGAAATTTATCAAAACTTGGCACAAGAGTAAATGAAAAAATTATTAAAATACTTGATAAAGGTAATACACCTTACATTCCTGTACTTAAAAAAGAAGAAGATATGTCATATGAAGACCTGATAAAAAAAATAAATGAAGAAATTTTGAATGATGATCTTAGCTATTTAAGAGAAAAGCTAATAGATAATCTAAAAGACGTATATAAACCCTTTAAGGAAGACGACCCAATATTTTTTACCAAAGGGAAAAAACCACTCATGAAAATAAATACATTAATGGAGGTTGAACCCAATCAAATTTATTGGAAAGAAATATTAGAAGGAAGCTTTAAAATACTTCCAAGGCATAAAATAACATCTTTGCAAAAAATTTTATTAGAAATATATCATTATTTTGATGTTCAAAAGCTTAGAACAAAAGAAAACCTTAAAGATAAAAAAACTTTAAAAAAATTATATTTATATTCTGCTAGAAGAGATTATGAATTTTTTAAAGGAAAGGTCAAAACAGAAGGCGATTCAATACTGCTGCATTCAGTCGACACAACAATTTATTTTCTAATTACGATTGCAAATTTGAATAAAATAAGGTCTTTGAAAAATGCACCCCGTTCAACAATGAAATTTTTTCTTGATAAAACTGAATATACTGAATTTACAGAATTTTTCTACGCAGAAGACATGATACTACAAGCCGCACTAGGGTCATTACTACACTCAATAGGATTAATGCATATAACAATACTAGAAAATATAGGAAATAAAATAAGCCTTAAAGATAAAAATTTAAAAGAACAGCATAAATTAAAAATAGAATACTTGGAAAAAAATATTAACATTGCTAAAAATTTGTTCAGAATAAGGGAAGATATTTCAGCTATTACAAAAATGATAATCAATGGGCAAAAAGACTATCTTGATGCTACTGGATATCCACAACTAAAAATCAACAAATTTATTCATGAACTTGTTAGAATTTTTTGCATAATAGATACTTACGATGAATTGGTAAATCCAATAATAATAAAAGAAAGCGCCAACCCTTTAGAGACTATTAAATTCCTAATAGAAAATAGTGGAAAATACTATTGGAACAGAAAAGAGCCTAACGAGCAAGCAAAAAACAAAAAATTTGACATTAATATGCTAGAAAATTTTTTAACAATACTTGCACCTTTTGATTATGGACAAATAGTAAGTGTAAACAAAAAAAATAATGATGAAAATCTTTTTGAAGCTGCTGTTATTGAATACAAAATGAGCATTATGCCAAATATATCTATAATAAACAAAAAAAACCAGACTTACAAACTAGAAGAAATAATATTAGATCTTGAAAATAAAGAAATTTTAATAAAAGATACAGATGGAAATTATAAAAAAAATCCATTAAAAAATGTGGACGATTTTATAATAAAAAACAACATTCCAGAATTAAATAAAAATGAAATTCAACTCATTCTCTTTAGCTATGACAGAAAATCAAAGCCTACAACATTCTCAAAAAAATAAGTTTTGATCCCCCATACCTTTTCAAATTATAAACTGAAAATTTGGATGTATTTATGTCCAAATCTTCCCCAAAAGGACAATGCATAATGATATTAACTTTATCATTTAAAATTTTACCTTTTGAAATAATCTCAAGCAAATTAATCTTATTTTTATAATTAAAAGGAGGATCAAGATAAATAAAATCATAAAAAAGATCTTTTTTGCCTAAAAAATCCTCTGCTCTTTGAAAAAAAAATTTATAAAATTCCTCAACAAAACTAAAATTTTTCACTAATGTAATTTTAGTTTTTTTATTACATTCAACAAGATGAGCAAGACTAGCTCCCCTGCTAAGAGCTTCAACGGACATTATGCCAGTCCCTGCAAAAACATCCAAAAATTTTGAGTTAATAATATCTTTAAAAATAATAGAAAAAAAGGCTTCTCTGACAAGAGACATCACAGGACGAACAGCGCCGGTCTTGTTGGGAAATAAAATTTTTCTACCTTTATATTTACCAGAACTTACATACATGAATAAAAATTTTAAAACAATTTTTAAAAACATTGAATATATAAAATTAAATTTTTGCTATAATCTTATTTCAAGAGAGAAAAGTATGAAAGGCATTATTCTAGCAGCTGGGTATGGAACAAGATTTTTACCAATAACAAAAACAATTCCAAAAGAAATGTTGCCAATTTTAAACAAGCCGGCCATAGATTATATTATCCAAGAATTTATCGATTCAGGAATAAAAGACATTTTATTAATAAGCTCAAGACGAAAAAAAGTTCTTGAAGATTATTTTGATAGAGAAATTGAACTTGAAAATATTTTTTTAAAAGAAAATAAAAAAAATGAATTAGAAAAAATCAAAAACAAAAAAATTAACATAAGCTTCATAAGACAAAAAGAAATGCTGGGCACAGGAAATGCTCTGCTTTATGCAAAACCCTGGATAAATAGAGAGCCTGTAATTGTAGCTTACCCTGACGATCTTCACATTGGAAATCCAGCATTAAGCTTACAATTAATCAAACTTTATGAAAAAACTGGAAAGAACATAATATCTATTATTGAAAATCCAGAAAATATAAACAGATACGGAGTAATAGATCTATATGAAGATAAAATCCATGTAAAAAACATTGTTGAAAAACCAAAAATTGGAAGTGAGCCTAGCAATAAAGCATCTATTGGAAGATTTTTGTATAACTATGAGTTTTTTGAACATTTAGAAGAAGGATTTAAACTGCATCAAAAGGGTGAATACTATCACATTTATGCTTTAAAAAAACTTATGGATCAAAAAAAAGTATTATATAAAAATATTAAGGGGAAAAGAATTGATATAGGAACTCTTGAGGGCTATTTAGACGCAATAATAAATTTTGCAAAAAAAAATAAAAATTTAATGGAAATTATAAAAAAAGGAATAAATGAAAACGATTAAAAAGGATCCAGAATTTTATGATTCCCTTGCTAAATTAAAAAAGTACATAATCAAATATATAGAAGCAAAGGTTTTAAAATACAGTATTTCTTCCCAACTTTACAAATTAGAAAAGCCTGAAATAATTGAACTTATAAAAATTAGCAATGATTATGAAAAAGAAAAAAATGTATTAAATATTTCGCTTGAAGAATACTACTACAAAAAAACTAAAAATGAAATAATTAAAAAATGGATACTAGAAATAGTAAAAAACAAAAACTTCACTCAAATAAGCGAAGAAGCTAACTTCATTACCAAAAAATTAGGAATAACATATAAACTAAAATCTAACATCTTTTTAAAACTAATTGAAATACAAAATAACCCTTATTATTCTCAAGAAAAAAAAGATATTTACAAACAAATTATATTAAATTTTTCTAGCAATATTAACATTGATAGCTTAGAGCAAACAATAGACATTCTAGTAGCTGTAAGAAACAAAAATAAAATTAAAATATTAAATATATTAAATAAAAATTTAAAAAATCAATCAGAAAATCAAAAAGTTTTTAAATCAAGCTTAATTAATAAAGAAAACAGACTAATAAAACTAAAAAGGATGCTAATACTTACATATTGGCCAGTTGGATGTTTAAGTAAAAACATTTTTATCAAAATTCTAATAAAATATTACAAATACTTGGAAGAAGAAATTTTAGCACTAAAATATAATGAAATTTTAAACTATTTACGTGCAATAAAAACTTTAAGTCTTAATGAAATTTTCTACAAAGGTTCGAGTAAAAATATTAACTTTAATTATTTTTTTAGTGATTTTACACAATACAACCCAAAGGATTTTCAAGACACATTAAAGCGTTATTTATATGTAGTTGGAAAAACAATAACAAAAAAATATTTAACTTGGTTTTTCAAAGACAAAATATCAAATAATTGGGAATCTTTCATATATGCACTTGAATACATTCAAAAACATAAGTTAATTAACATAAAAGAAAAAATCAAAGAAATTATAACTGCAAAATTTCAAACAGAAGATTTTTTCATATCTTTTGATAAAACAAATTTTAACCCTTATGAAGGCTCAATCATATTTAAAGAAAAATACATTAAAAATGCATTCATAAAAAGTATTATTAACTATGTCGAAAAAAATTCTCAAAATATAGAAACTTATGGATGGATTGCATTCTACATTTATGCTGACAATGAGGATAAAAAATTTTTTTGTCAAAACATGAAAGAATTTTTTAAAACCAAACCCTTTGAAATACAAAATCAAATATTTATATATTTTCTATCTTTTTATCCTAATATTGAAAACAAACATTTCAAATTTATATCAGATATACTACTTTACCTTGACGAAAATAAAATTACAATACCTAAAAAAATAATAAAAATGCAAAAAATAAATCCCAATCAACTAGATTATCAAAAATCATATCTTTTAATAAAATCACTAAAAACAAGATCTAGAATTTTAAAAATTATTCTCAAAAATATAAGATTTAACCTTATTGAAAAACTAGAAGATGAAAATGAGAAAAAATTATTACCTGCAATATGCTATTTAATATATTGTGAGAATTTGGTAAAATTAAAAAATAATAGAAAAATAAAATCTAATGAAAAAAGTAGTTTATTAGAATTTATTTCTTTTTTCAAAACAAAATTGAAGCAAAAAATAAATTTTAAAAAAGAGCTTATGAAATCTAAAGGCATTTAATCTAAATTAAGTATAATGGGAAAAAAATGAAGATTTATTTATTATTAAATAAAAATTGTAAAATTTTTATTTTATTTTTAATTTTAATATTTAATTCAAAATTGGCATATTCTCAAAGGCTAATTAGAATCGGCAAAGAAGAAATGAAAAACAAAAATTACATTCAAGCAATCGAAACACTAAGCGATGCTATTAAAAAATATCCAAAAGTACAACTTGGATATTATTTTTTATCAATAGCATACAGAGAAAATAACCAGCTAACAGAAGCAGAAGGGGCTTTGCTCGATGGAATTGCAGTGGGGGGTGAGATTGATTACATATTATATTATGAATTAGGTAACATAATGTTTAATAGAGGAGAGGGATACTATCCTCTAGCAATAAAATATTATTCTAATTCTATTAAAAGCAAACCCAATTATGACAGCGCACTGCTAAACAGAGCTAATGCCTATGTTCAACAAGGCAAAATAACATCTAAAGAAAAAGAATACCAAAAGGCTTGGGACTCATATACTATGGCTATCCACGATTACTCGCAATTTATTACCCTTAGGTCAAAAACAGAAAAAAAAGACAGCATTTTACTTATAATAAGCTATTTAAGAAATGAAAAAATTAACCTTGAAAAACTTGACAAAAGTTTAAAGGGGCGAACCGAGCATATTGTATACGCAAAAGAAGATAAAAATCAAATACTTAAAGATAACCTAGAAACAAATTCTTTAATTGAGCTAGAAAAACTTAATTGGCAAGAGGAGTTATACATAGATGAATAAAAAACGTACAAATTTTTCGGTATTATTGCTTTTAATTTTCTTACTTATTTTATCATTTGGAGGCTTTGGTTACTATATATATCAAAGCAAATTAAATGACAAAAATCGAGAAATAATGCTAAACGAAGTTAAAAATAGCATAATAGATCGAAACTATAAAAAAGCATATTCTGTTGCAAAACTTCTGCAAGACAAATATCCAAAAAATGAAGACATTGCAATGCTTACAAACACACTAGCAGAAATTGCCAACAGCAGTCCTTTTGAATCAAACGAATTACAAAGAGATTCTGCAAATCAAATCCTCGATAAGATTAAAGGTCAAGAAAATGCAAAAACAAATATAAACGAAAATTTTGATATCGCATTTAATAATAGATATATTAAAGACAGCGCAATAACAGAAAACTACGCTGACAGAAACGATGACATTGGCATTGAAGATGAAGACATATCTGAATTTAAAAAAAGCAAAATCCCAGAAAAAGTAAACCAAAATGCAAAACAAAAAGAAGAAGATCAGGCAATACAATCTCCAAATCCCAAATTAAACGTTAATGATCAAAAAAATTCATTTAATTTGGAAAAACTAAAAAAAAAATTAAGCGAAAAATCAAATAGTGAAAATATTTTAAAAAACCCTCAAAATATAGAAAATGATAAGCAAAGCTCAAATTTCTCCAAAGAAAAAAATTCAGAGCATATTTTAAGAAACCCAGACAATAGTAAATATTCAAAAAATGATAATGCCACATTTTTAAAAGATGTTCCTTTAAATTCTAAAAAAGAAAGTGATTTTTCTCTGCCCAGTCAAACAATAATAGGAAAAATTCATAGACCATATAGCTACTTAATAAAAAAAGAGCTCTATGAAATATTAGACGATATTAATACCGGTAGAGTCGCACTTGGAAAAAACAGATTAAAAAAATTAATTAAAAAAGGGTTAAGCAATAAATTTCAAAAAGTAAATGAGCTGATTGAAAGTTTAAAGAATAAAGACGCCTCCAATTTACTATTAACCTTAATAAAAAAAGATATTGAGCCAAATTTAATCAATGTACCAAATATACCAAAAGATCCTTACAAAAAAGACATTTTTCAATTAAATAAAGAAGACAAGAAAACCCAACAATCGGAAGACCTTAAATCTAAGATCTATTCAATAAAACCTACTGATCTTGAAAACCCAAAAAACAGGCAACAAGCCATTAAAGATCTAAACGAATTCTTAAAAATAAATCCTAATGACACTTATGCCTCTAAAACTTTGGCTCAAGCTAATAAAATACAGCAATCAGAAAACCTTAAATCTAAGATCTATTCAATAAAACCTACTGATCTTGAAAACCCAAAAAACAGGCAACAAGCCATTAAAGATCTAAACGAATTCTTGAAAATAAATCCTAATGACACTTACGCCTCTAAAACTTTGGCTCAAGCTAATAAAATACAGCAATCAGAAAACCTTAAATCTAAGATCTATTCAATAAAACCTACTGATCTTGAAAACCCAAAAAACAGGCAACAAGCCATTAAAGATCTAAACGAATTCTTGAAAATAAATCCTAATGACACTTACGCCTATAAAACTTTGGCTCAAACTTATGAAAACAATGGAGATTTACTAAAAGCAGAAAATGTATATGAAAAAATTGCTAAGCTCACAAATGCCCAAGAAGATTACTATAAACTTGGAATCATTAGATTCAAGCTCAAAAAATATGAACACTCAATAGGGTCATTTGATCAAACAATAAGGCTCGACCCAAAGCATAAAAAAGCACATAATAACAAAGGAATAGCTTTAATGATGCTAAATAAAAACAAAAAAGCAGTAGAATCTTTTGAGAAAGCAATACAAATTGATAAAAATTATGATACTGCCTACTACCAAAAAGGAATAGCAGAAGAAAAAAATGGCGACATGCAACAAGCATTTACAAGTTTTAAAAATGCCTACAATATCGACAAAAAACTCAATTACGCATTAAAAGCTGGAATAGTATCAAACAACTTAGGCAACTTCAAAAAAAGTGAAGAGTATTTAAGTTTTTTTAATGACAATGCAAAAAAACCTAACGAAATTGCTATTTACAACCTATCAATAGCAAAATTTGAAAACAATAAACTTGAAGAATCTCTTGAAATAATAAACAAGGCCCTCAATTTAAATCCAGAAAAAAGCGAATATTTATATTTAAAAGCATCTATAAATCTTAAAAACGAAAATTACCAAAATGCTATATCACTTTACAGCTCAGTAATTGAAAAAAACCCTGAAAATACTTCAGCCTACATAAACCTAGCAAAAGCATATGAAAAATTGGGGAATAAGGCTCAAGCAATCTCAACTCTTGAAAAGATAATAAACAAAAACAATAAATTGGCCTTAAACAATCTTGGAATACTTTACAAAAAACAAAAAAATTATCAAAAAGCAATTGAAATTTTTGAAAAAGCAATAAAAAATTCAGATATTGAAGCAAAATATAATCTTGCAACCACTCTAATTGAAATTAATGATAACATAAGAGCTAAAGACCTTCTAAAGGAATATACAAAATTAAAACCAAACAATCCAGAAGCCTTACATGCACTAGGAATAATAGAATATAATGAAAATAATAATGATCAAATATTAAGAGAACTTGTCAAAAAATTTCCAAATTACAAAAAAAATGAAAATATTAGAAAAATAATAGGAATATAAACTTCAATGAACAAAATAAGATTCTTAGATAAATACTTGGTTCAAAAAATAGCAGCGGGAGAATCAATAGATAGACCATGTTCAATATTAAGAGAATTGCTAGACAATTCAATAGATTCTGGAGCTACTAAAATTGAAGTCTTTCTTGAAGAAGGGGGAATTCATAAAATCTTAATAATAGACAATGGAATCGGAATAGGTAAAGAAGATTTAAAAATATGCTATTTACCACACACTACTTCAAAGATCTCCTCAGAAGAAGATTTGAGAAAAATAGAAACTCTAGGATTTAGAGGAGAAGCTCTCTCTAGTATTGCAATTTGCTCCAACATTTCAATAACAAGCTCAACAACTGGTAATGAAAGCTATCAAATAGAAGTAGAAAATGGAATTGAAAAATGCTTTAAAAAACAACCTGCCATAAACGGAACAATAGTTAATGTTACAAAAATATTTCACAACTTTCCGGCAAGAAAAAGATTTTTAAAGCAAGAACCAATTGAAACAAAAATGTGTCTAAAAGTTTTAGAAGAAAAAATAATAACCCATCCCGAAATCAATTTCGAAATTAATTTGAATCAAAAACTAAGAAAAATTTACTTTAAAGAATCGTTAATTGATAGAGTGCAAAATGTATATGGAAATGTAATAGAAAATAATAAATTTAAGGTCTTAAAAAAAGAACATGAAAATATAAAAATAGAATTATTTTTAGCACCAGCTAATTTTTCTAAAAAAAGTAAAAGACATATTAAAACATTTGTTAACAGAAGACCTATTGATCAAAAAGATCTCTTAGAAGCAATAACTAATGGACACAGTAGAATAATTTCTCCTGGCAACTTCCCAATATGTTATTTATTTTTAGAAATAAACCCTGAATATATTGACTTTAATGTCCATCCTCAAAAAAAAGAAGTAAGATTTTTTAATCTTCCATTTTTATTTAAGTTAATCTCTGACAATATTAATAATTTTTTTGATAAAGACATAAATAGCTACAACGAAATAGTAATAAAAAGACAATTAACAGATGATGATAATTTAATAGAAATGATAAACCAACCAAAAAACCTTAATAAAACTAACACATATGATATAATACAAAACAAAAATTTAGAAACAGAACATACTGTAAACGATCTAAGCAAAAACATAATACAAAACGATATTGGCCTTAGAAGATATAATTCAATTATACAAAACAGACCATCATTTAAGGAAAATATTACAAACATTTTCTCTGACAAATTTTTAGAATTTGAAGAACCACCAAACAAAAATGAAAAAGAAGAAATAAAATTTAACTATATCGGGCAAATATTCTCTGAATTTTTGATCGTTGAAAAAGTAAATGAAATTTACTTCATAGACCAACACGCAGTTCATGAAAAAATAATATATGAAAAACTTAGAAATTCAAAAAAAACTGTTCAAAAGCTTCTAATACCAATTGAATTCACAATAGTTGATAAAAACATAGAAGAAATTATAGATAGTGAAATCGAAGAATACAAAAAAATGGACATTATAATCTCTAAAATAGGCCCTAAAAAATATCAACTTGAATCTATTCCTAATATTTGCAATCAATATGAAAATACTCTTATTAATTTTTTTCAATCAAGAAAAAGTAGAACAATAAATTCTCTTGAATCTGATTTATATGCAAATATTGCCTGTAGAAAGGCTGTTAAAACAAATGACATATTAAGCCTTGAATTTAGCAAATTTTTAATAGATGAGTTTTTCAAACTAGAAATAAAACATTGTCCTCACGGACGAAAAATTTATTACAAAATATCTAAATTTGAGCTTGAAAAAAAAGTTGCCAGAGCATAAAATGAAATCAGAGTTCCCATGATAAAAAAAATCAAATCCGAAATCAGCTTGATAAAGGTAGAAAAAGAAAAAAGTTTAATTGAACTTGGAAAAATATTAAAAAATAATAATATAGTAGAATTAAAAAACTTAAACCACTATCCTAATCTAAAATTAGCAGAAAAAGAATTGTGCCAAATGAAAAGCAATTTAAGCAAATCGGAAGAAAATGAAAACATATTAAAAAATTTAAACAAAAAGATTTATATTCTTAAAACAGAATATAAATCTTTTAACAAATCATATAAAAAAAAACTTAAAGAAATTGTTAAAACAATAATCGAAATTTATCCTCAAAATCTAGAATTAATATCAAAATACAATATGGATTTTTCTAAATTGAAACTTGAAAAATATAAAAAAATAGAATTAGTAAGTGATAAAACAAAAAATCCTTTAAAAAGGATAATACTTAAAATCAACTCAGCAATAAACAATATTATAAATATGATAAATGTATGTAAAATATCAAAAGAATTTGAAAAACAAGTATTCATAAAATATTACCTTTCTGAAAACTTTGAAAGCATAATAAATGAATTTTCATTAAATAAAAAATTAAACAATGTAATTATTAAAGAATTTAAAATAATAAATGAAATCAAAACAAATATAAAAAACATAAAAGAAGAAATAAAACAAATAATATATAGAAGTAAAAAAGAAAAAATATACAAAAAGAATCAAATAAAAAACGAAATCAATGCTATTGTAAAAAACAAAGAAAATATTTTAAAAAAAATAGCTGAAGAATTTATTGAAACCACAAAAAAAGAAAAAATTCAAGCCAAAACCAATACAATCAGCACAGCAATCCAAAAAATAGAAAAAACAAACCAAAAAATATTAAACTTAAGTAATGATTTAATTAAAATAACAAAACAGGAAGAAATAAAAAACATTCAAAAAAAAATGCAAGTCCTAACAAAAGAAAAAGATAAAATTAACAATAAATTAGATGTATTAACTTCTAAAATAGAAGTTATTCAAAATGAACTTGACAATGAATAAAAAATAAATATAATAAATTAAAGCTTAGGGCCCATAGCTCAGTTGGTTAGAGCACCCGACTCATAATCGGTAGGTCCCAGGTTCAAGTCCTGGTGGGCCCAATTTGATCTTTCAAATTGACCTTAAAAAAAAGATTTGAATTTTTTTCTACATAATAAAAACTTATGTAATTATCCAATGTTTTATCAACCTCTAAAGCATCTATTGAATCAATTCTAACAACTGAAGAAACAGAATATACCTTATCTTTAAAAGTTTTAACAAAAAATACCTTAGAATTGGTTAACTTATTTAACATTGCCATATCTTTAAACTTATATACATAATTGGGAACATCATCTAAATCATATTTTGACATACCTAAAGAAATGACAAGCTCTCTACTGTACACCCTCATGCCCTTATCAAAAAGACGAATACATGAGGTAAAATCTTCAAAAGTTTCATCAAAAAAAATAAACCTCAAATCCCTACAATATAGAATATCCTTGCCAAGAATAGAGTCAATAAAAAAAGAGCTATGATTGCTATTAATTACCTGAATAAACTCACGGGTGTTCTTATTCTCTATTGATAATTTAAAAACATCTTTTGATTTTAGAACTTTAATTGCAAAATCAAAACTCATAGAATAATCTAACCGATTCTCGGTAAAATAATAATTTACCTTATAATCAACTTCTTTTATCTCTGGATAATTTATTTCACAAGACCAACCAACCCAACAAAAAACCAATATTAATTTAACTTTTAATCCGCTCTGCATACTCTTTAGTTTCAGAATTAACTAAAACTTTATCTCCAACGTTAATAAAAAGCGGCGCTTTTACTACAAGCCCTGTATTAAGAGTAATATTTTTCATTGCATTTGTTACAGTATCACCTTTAACAGCCGCCTCAACCTCTACAACTTCAAAAGCAATCTTTGGAGCTAACTTAATATCAATAACCACATTGTCAAACATTATAAGAGCATAGGTTTCCGACTCCTGCAAAAAAGGCACCTTATCTTGGAAATTGGCACTTTCCTTTAAGTCCAAACTGACTTGATCATAAGTTTCTAAATCCATAAAAACCAAAACATCTTTATCTTTGTATAAATACTGGGCACTAACCTCATAAATTTCAATCGCTTCTGCGGTATCTGCCCCTTTTAAAGTTTCTCTAATGACAAATTTGTTTTTTAAGTTCTTAAGCTTTAGCCTTACTATTGCCCCTCCTCTACCTGTTTTTGAAAATTCTCTTTCAAGAACAATATGAGGAGTTCCTTTAATAAGTAAAAAGGAACCTTTTTCAATCTCACTAGATTTTACTACCGCCATTTAAATACCTCTCAAAACTTAACATATAAATCTAGTAGTAATTTATACCAAAAAATTAAAATATTTGCTATTATTCCCCAATTATAACTTAATCAATAAAGTTAATTTATAATTGACTTATTTTAAATTAATGCTATTATATACTTAAACAAAGGAGTTTACTTGATGAAAAAATTTGTTATCTTAATTTTTATGTTATCAGTAAGTTTATTATGCAACTGTAAAAATCAAGACAATGAAAAAATTGTATCAATTGGGGGATCTACAACTGTAAGTCCGATACTAGACGAAATGATTTTAAAATATAATAAAATAAATAATACTAAAGTAACATACGATGCACAAGGAAGTAGTGTTGGCATAAATGGGCTATTTAACAAAATATATAAAATAGCAATATCATCAAGGGATTTAACAAAAGAGGAAATTGAACAAGGAGCAAAAGAAACTGTATTTGCTTATGATGCTTTAATTTTTATCACAAGCCCTGAAATAAAAATTACAAACATTACAGAAGAAAATCTAGCTAAAATACTAAATGGAAAAATTCAAAATTGGAAACAAGTGGGAGGCCCTGATGCTAAAATCAACTTTATTAATCGAGACTCTTCCTCTGGTTCTTATTCGTCTATAAAAGATCTACTTCTTAATAAAATATTTAAAACTCACGAAGAATCTCAATTTAGACAAGACGGAATAGTGGTAAAATCTAATGGAGAAGTAATTGAAAAAACAAGCCTTACTCCATACTCAATAGGGTATATAGGTCTTGGATATGCGAAAAATTCAATAGAAAAGGGCTTAAATATACTTTCTGTCAACAGCACATACCCTACAAAAGAAACAATAAATAATAATAAATACACCATTAAAAGGAATTTAATAATAGTTACAAATAACAAATACGAGGATAAAAGCATAACTCAATTTATTGATTTTATGACAAGCTCAACCGGACAAGATATCGTTGAAGAACAAGGTTTTTTAGGGATAAAAACATAATTAAATTAAAGGGGAAATTACTTGACTTAATATTAAGTCAAGTAATACAATTTAACACTAACATGAGCTTTAAGGGATTCTTTTAAAAAATGCATCTAAGCTTAAAGGCAAAAAGAAAGATAGTTGGAATTATTTTCAAATCTTTTATTCTTATATCCGCAATAATAAGCTCCCTATCAATATTTTTTTTAGGTGTGTTTATATTAAAAACCGGAATAGCGCCGTTTATTAATAGCAAAATTAAAATTTTCAACTTTTTATTTAGCACGAATTGGGATCCTACCAATAATCTACAAAAATCTTATGGTATCTTAGCATTCATTATTAATTCCTTTTTAACTACACTTTTTTCTATTTTAATAGCTTTACCAATTGGATTGGGATTTGCAATATATTTACTTGAAAAAGCAAAAGGATTTTATCGACAATTTTTACAAACAGTAATAGAGCTTTTAGCAGGAATCCCTAGTGTAGTTTATGGATTTTTTGGAAGCACATTTATTGCTACTTTAATAAAAAACATTTTTCAAAGAGAAGACAATCTGGGATACAATTTAATAAGCTCATCACTCATATTAAGCATAATGATAGTTCCCACAATAATTAGCGTTTGCTATTCATCACTTAAAGCTGTTCCCAAATCTTATAAATTTGCATCTCTTGCATTAGCAGCAACAGACTGGCAAACAATATATAAGATAATAATACCATCAGCTAGTCGAGGCATTTTAGCAGGAACAATATTATCAATAGGAAGAGCTATTGGAGAAACAGTAGCAGTATTAATGGTTGGAGGAGGCTCTCCTCTTTTTATAAAAAATGTATTTTCGCCCATTAGAACGCTAACTGTAAATATTGCTATGGACATGGGATACGCCTCAGGTACCCACAGAGAAGCTCTCTTCTCTACAGCTCTAGTATTATTGCTATTTTCAATAATTACAAATTTACTCAAAAATTTTATACTATCTTCAAATAAAGGGTTAAAGAAAAAGTGACCAAAACTCAAATAAACAAATTGATTAACAAGTTCTATTTCTTTATAATCAATTTTATTGCATATTTTTTAACAGCACTATTAATTTTTCTAATAGCGTATATATTGTACAACTCTTTGTTTTATTTCAAAAAAAAACAAACTTTATTTTTAAACAAAACTCAAAGATTTGTGCCATTTAAAACAGAAGACAACAAAGAAATACAAATTGCTTTTATTATTAACAAAAATATCAATATAGATAAAATCTCAACAGAAGACATTTACAACATATATAATAATAAAATTTCACACTGGGGAAGCATTTCAGATCAAGGAATAGATATTATACCTATTGCCAATTCACTTAACAGTCCATCTAACAAAGCTATTCTAAGAACACTAATCAAAAACAATGAATTTAATAAAAGATACATAAAAATCGAACCATCTATCAAGAAAGTAATTAAAACCATAAACAGCACAATAGGCTCTATAAGTTATTTAACAAAAGAAGAATTCGAATCTCTAGATTTTAAGTTATATCCCAATATTAAAGCTTTAAAAATAAAAATTATGTCTGTCCTAATAAGTAAAAAAACTTTAACAAAAAATGAAAATGAAATAATCAATACACTAGGTGTTGATGAGGTTGAAAAACTTATTAAAGGTAAAGAAACATGGGTTAATTTAATATCAAAGGATATTAAATTAAAAATAATAAAATATCTTGATCAAAAAGAAAAAATAATACAAACTATAGAAAAAATAGAAGGCGCACTAGCAATTGTCCCTTGGCATTATTTTCAAAATATTAAAGCGCCCTTTATTAAGATGCACTACTTTGACAAAAGTAGTCCTTTAAATTTAAATTTCATATTATCTATTCCAAGAGATTCTGGTGCATATGGTGGAATTTCTTACTTAATATTAAATACTTTTTATGTAATATTACTAACAACTGCTATTTCAATATGCATTGGAATAGGAACTGGCATAATGCTTGCAGAATACACTTCTAACAAAATATTTTACAAAATACTATCTATGAGTGTTGACATTCTGTCTTCAATTCCTGCAATAATTTTTGGACTTTTTGGACTAATATTTTTTGTGCCAATTTTTGGAATGGGAATACTTTCAGGAGCAATAACAAGCTCCCTAATGATATTACCAATGATTGTTAAAACAACCGAAGAAACATTTAAAACAATCCCAAAATCATACAAATATGCTTCATTTGCCTTAGGGGCAAACAAAACAGAAACTATAATTAAAATTATGGTTCCAGCAGCTATTCCTGGCATACTAACAGGAATAGTTCTTGCAATAGGAAGAGCTTTAGGAGAAACAGCTGTATTGCTTTTTACAATGGGAACAAACTTGGGGCTTGCAACAAATTTAAATGAACCATCAAGAACATTAACTGTGCACTTACTGATGTTATTTCAAGAAGGACACCTGGACAAAGGATTTGGAACAGCTTCAATACTTGTAATAATGGTGCTCATAATAAATTTAACATCAAAATTTTTAATAAACAAATTATATAGGATTAAATAAGTGGTAAAAGAAAAAGAAAAACCAAAAAATGAAATTATAATAGAAACAGAAAATCTAAGTCTATTTTATACAGACTTTAAGGCTTTGAACGAAATAAATATTAAAATACTAAAAAATAGTATTACCGCTTTAATAGGCCCATCTGGCTGTGGCAAATCAACATTCTTAAGAACTCTCAACAGAATGAATGACCTTGTTGAAGGCATTAAAATAGAAGGTAATGTAATATATGAGGGGAAGAACATTTATTCAAATAATTTCGATATCCTAGAGCTTAGAAGAAAAATAGGAATGGTATTCCAAACTCCTAACCCATTTTTAATGTCTATTTACGACAATATAAGCTATGGCCCTAAAATTCACGGAACAAAAGATAAAAAAAAGCTAGATGAAATAGTAGAACAATCACTAAAAAAATCTGCACTCTGGGACGAGGTCAAAGACAAACTTAATACAAATGCCTTAAGTCTGTCAGGAGGTCAACAACAAAGACTCTGCATTGCAAGAACTCTTGCAATAGAGCCAAATGTAATACTAATGGATGAGCCTACCTCCGCACTCGATCCAATATCAACAGGCAAAATTGAAGAGCTTATAATAAACTTAAAAGAAAGTTACACAATAATCATTGTAACTCACAACATGCAACAAGCAGGAAGAATATCTGATAAAACCGCATTTTTCCTTAATGGATGCATTGAAGAAGAAAGTCCAACTGATGAACTATTCTTTAATCCTAAAAATACTAAAACTGAAGAATATATCAGTGGTAAATTTGGATAATTTTAACCTAATGAAACATCAAGAAACATCATTAATGTAAAACCAATAACACCAAATATACTTGGCACTTTATTGTCAATATCTTTTCTCTTAGCTTCAGGTATTAATTGCTCAATGGACACATAAATCATAGCTCCTGCTGAAAAAGCCAAAGCAAAGGGTAAAATTCGAGTAAAAGAATACACCGCATAAGCACCCATAAGACCTCCTACAATTTCCACCAATCCTGACATTTGACCATAATTAAAGCATTTTATCAAAGCAACATTACCTCTTCTTAAGGGAAGAGAAATAGCTGCTCCTTCAGGAATATTTTGAATACCAATACCAAGCGTAAGAAGCATAGCTCCAACTAAAGTTTGAATATCTGGATTAGACGCCAAGGCTCCAAAAGCAACTCCAACAGCTAATCCTTCTGGAAAATTGTGCAAAGTAACAGCAGTAAATAGTAAAAAATCTTTTTTTCCATGTTTAGTTAAATCTTCATCAATAAAAGTAAGCTTGTCAAGATCTGGAACAAATACATCTACAATATATATAAAAAATGCTCCAACAAGAAATCCAAAAACCGCTGGTATCCAAGTAATGTATCCGAGCTCTTCAGCTCTTTCTATAGCTGGCTGAATAAGCGAAAAAAAACTAGCCGCTATCATAATACCTGCTGAGAAACCAAGCATAGCATCCATTATTTTATTATCTACCTTTCTAAAGAAAAAAACTGCCCCTGCTCCAAAAGCTGTAGTAAACCAGGTGAAAGTAGAACCTAAAAGTCCTAATAATACAGGATGTAAAGTCAACAAATAATCCAAAATTGATTTTATCATAAAGCCTCCTATTAAAATAAATCAACAAATAATTTTACTTATCAATCAAAATAGCTTTTATTCTTCTTATACCCGAAGATGAGGATTGTTCTTTTTGTATTTTAAAAGTACCAAGTTCATTGGTATTCTCTACATGAGGACCTCCACAAACTTCAAGTGAAAATCCATCTATCTCATAAACGCTCACCAAATTGTCATATTTTTCTCCAAAAAGAGCCATAGCGCCTTTTTTTTGAGCTTCGCTTAATTCCATTATAGATTTTTTTACAGATAAAGAATTTTTTATCTGCAAATTAACAATCTCTTCAACTTTTTTTATCTCATCATCTGTCATCTTTTCAGAATGAACAAAATCAAACCTTAATCGCTCAGCAGTAATATTGCTTCCTTTTTGCCTAACATGATCACCTAGCACTAATTGAAGTGCCTTGTGAAGCAAATGGGTAGCTGTATGTAACCTAGTAGTCTCATAAGTATAATCAGCAAGCCCCCCTTTAAAGACTTTGTCACCCCCTTTCTTTGAAGTCTTTTGATGCTTTTTAAAATATTCATCAAAACCCACCTTATCAATATTAAAGCCATATTCAAAAGCAAGCTCTTCTGTTACTTCATATGGAAAACCATAAGTATCGTAGAGTTTAAAAGCAATGTCACCAGGAATAGTCTTAGAAGGTAAATTCCTCGTTATTTTAATAAATTCTTGCTCACCTTGAAATAAAGTTTTAAAAAACTTTTCTTCTTCTGTGCTCAATTCCTTTTTGATAAAATCTTTTTTTTCTGTTAACTCATTATAAAAAGATCCATAAATAGTCTCTATAGAATCAACAAGATCAGCTAAAAAATGGGATTTTATTCCAAGCTTTTTTGCATATCTAATCGATCGTCTTATTAGTCTTCTTAAAACATATCCTTGACCCAAATTGGAGGGGGAAACAACAGAGCTGTCAGCAAGAATAAAGCAAGCCGCTTTAACATGATCAGAAATTATTCTAATACATCTATCATCGTCTTCTTTTTGTCCATAAATTTTACCAGAAATAACCTCTATTCTCTTTATTATAGGTATAAATGCATCTGTATCATAAACTGAAGATTTGCCTTGCAAAAAAGCAATTGTCCTCTCAAGCCCCATTCCCGTATCAACACATTTTCGATCCAATTCTATGTAATTACCATTTTCATCTTTATTGTATTGCATAAAAACATTGTTCCAAATTTCAAAATACTTGCCACAAGAACACGTAATATTGCAATCAAGAGAACACTTAATCTTTCCAGTATCCACATATATTTCAGTATCTGGTCCACAAGGTCCTTTGGATCCAACAGGCCCCCAAAAATTATGGGCCTTAGAAAGATAATATATTCTATCTTTAGGAATGCCTAAGCTTTCCCAAACTTTAGCGGTCTCTGTATCACAAGGAATCTTTTGATCGCCTTCAAAGACGCTCACATAAAGACTGTCTTTTGGAATATTTAAATAATCAGAAGACGTCAAAAATTCAAAACTACACTTTACAGAATACTCTTTAAAATAAGCTCCAAGAGACCAATTCCCAAGCATTTCAAAAAAAGTTAAATGACTTAAATCTCCAACCTCATCAATGTCGCCTGTTCTCAAACATTTTTGAACATTAACAAGCATGTCTCCTGATGGATGTACTTCTCCAAGAAGATAAGGAATAAGAGGCTGCATGCCGGCTGTATTGAAAAGAACTGTAGGATCATTTTCAGGAACCAATGATTTACCCATTATTTCAAAATGTTTTTTTGATTTAAAAAAATCAATATATTTTTTACGCAACTTATCAAGTGTCATTAAATAAATTCCTCATTTTTTCTATATATTACTAAATCACCTTTTAAAGTTAAACTTTTAATATAATTAACAAAAGATGATGTCATAGCTTTTAAATCCTTTTTACTTATTTTCCCTAAAAAAGCTTCTTCGTCTAAAATAATTTCTTTACGCCTTTTTGAAACATTTGAAAGCATTTTATCTCTAACCTCATCGGTTTTATCTTTAATAATAATTGCAATCTCTTTATCTGTAAACTCTCTTAAAATATTATGCAAATCATTATCCATGATTCTCAATATTACATTGATATCAAATATTTTTTCTCGAATTTCACTATCCACAACAGGATTTAAATCTCGCATATTAATCTTATTAAGCAGACTTTTCTCTTCATTAGAATCCATATAGCTTAAAATATCAACAAGTATCTTAGATCCATCAAGTTTATCTGTCTTAAGCCTCCCTTGCATCTTAAATCTGTCCTTAAGCTTATTCGAAATTGCCTCTATTGTCTCCATGCTCAATTGCCTTGGTTTAGCAAGATCTTTTACAAACTCTCTTCTACCTTCTTCTTCTAGCATTGAAAAAACATACTTTTTTTGATCTTTATTTAAATAATTATACAATATGACAAGCGTTTTAATATTCTCATCTTTAACTAATGCCCAAAGTTGTTCATGCTCAATTTGAGATAAATAATCAAAAGGAATAAAAATATCATTGCCAGTAACTTTTTTATAAATTAATTTTGCTTTAGATTTTCCTAAAGTTTTATTTAATAATTCATAAGCAAAGTTATCATCAACCTTAACATATCTTTTTTCATTTCTTATCAACTCTTCAAATTCTTTAATAATGTGATCTTTTTCTTCTGGAGCAATATAGCTAATCTTTGAAATTTCTCTGGTAATTAAGATTATGTCCGAATCATCAAGCTCAGACATAATCTTTGCAGATTTTTCAAGCCCAATAGCCAAAAAATATTTTGCAATCTTTATAACCTTACTCTCTTTGCGAATAAACCCTGGCTTTAAATTATTAATATTATCGGATTTAGACTCAACAGGTGCTTTATTTTTATTACCCTTAATAAGACTTATCCAAGATCTAAGCATAGAACCTTGAATCTCTGAATCGGAAAAGTTTTTATTTAAACTCAAAGTATCAATTTCTTCAACAGTTTTTTTACTTAAATTTTTAGTATTTTTATACTTGGACAGCCTAGGATCCTGCATAATTTTCATCTCTTTTAATGTTTGTAAGAACTAATAAATTGGGATGCTCTTTTAGAAGTCTAGCTGGACATTCATTAATAGAACTATTAAAACCTAAAAAATTTTCTAAAGCACGCTTTTTGTCAACGCCCATAAATAACAAAACAATAGCTTTTGCATTAAACAAAGATTTTGGCGTCAAGCTTATTCTTTTACTAGGAAATTTGGGAGAATTGTATTCATACTGATAACCTTCTAAATCTGAAAACAAAAGTTTTCTTGAAGGAAAAAGCGATGCAATGTGGCCATCCTCTCCAACAGAAACTAAAATAAAATCAAAAATATTAAACCTAGAATTAAATTCAATATTATAGTCATAAATAGCTGTGGTTTCGTCTATTTCGTTATAAACAAAAGCATGAAATTTGGAAATGCTTATTAAATTTTTATCAACCATTTTAGAAAAAAAAATTTTATTTAAAAGATTATAATTGCTATTTTCGTTATTCAATGGAACACACCGTTCATCAACTAAAAAGAAATGTGATCTTCTAAAAGAAGAATTTTGTTCAAGAAAAACACTTAAAAAGGTGCCTATACTTCTACCACCACAAATTCCAATACTTGTATATTTATCTTTATCTATATTCATATTAAAAAAATCAAAAAATCTATTTTTTAAATAATTCTCTTCATCAGAATATAAAAACTCCATTTAATTTCCTTTAATACATATTAATCTAAATAATAAGAAATGGTTGCAACAATCCTTAATATTTTTTGAGGGTAAAGCTTTTGGTTGCCAAAGCTTCCATCAACTAAAAAAAAATTCAAAGTATTCTTGATTTGCATTTTAAATTTTACCTAATTTAAAATCAGAATATTTTGCAAATTCCAAAACTAATAATTCTACATTTCTGATTAAATCTAATAGCATTTTGGAATTTATATAATTGATTTTATCAAAATCGATTGTATTGGCAATTAAAGAAACATACATATTGTACCTATAATTAGAGTTTTTATAACTCTACTCATCAAAATTCATAAATCCTATTTTCATATGATCTTCATCAAATCAACATTTAATAAAAAAGTTTTTTATCTAAGATAATTTTTATCTTAGATAAAAATTATTCACTTTGATGCTGCCATTACCCATATCACCATTCAAATCATATTGTAAATTCCAACTCGAAGATGTTAAAAGGATTTCTTTTTTGCTTATACCCTTAAATGTAATATAACTACCATTCTTAGTGCTAACATTTTTTATTCTATAAGAAATTATAATTGACAATGCTAGGAAAAGGTGTAAACAAAATAAATCTTTTCTTCCAACCATATAACAATTCCTCCTAAAAATAAGAACAAATAATTGTTAAATTAGCTCGTTTATTCTAACATATTATGTAATGTTAATGAATCGGAAAATATCAATAGCTCCAATGGTAAACATTACAGACGAGCATTTCAGATATTTAATAAGACTTTTATCAAAAAAAGTTACATTATATACCCCAATGATTTCTGCAAAATCAATAATTATGGGTGATGTAAAAAAAGTTGTAAAACAAACACCCTTAGAATCTCCAATTGCAATTCAAATAGCAACAAACTGTAAATTTGACGCTCTTAAAGCCATTCAAATCCTTGAAAAACATTTCAATTTTGATGAATACAACCTTAATGTTGGATGTCCATCTCTAAAAATTCAAAATGCAAATTGTGGGGCTTGTCTAATGAGCAATGCAAATCAAGTGGGTGAAATTTTAAAAACAATGAAAGAAAACACAAATAAGCCTATTTCAATTAAACATAGATTAGGCATAAGGCTTTTAAATAGTGATTACAAAAATGAAAGTTACTCTGAGGTAAAAAACTTTATTAAAATAATCTCAGATTTTGGTATCAAAAATTTTATTGTACATGCGAGAGTTGCAATATTAAAAGGATTTTCTCCTAAAAATAATAGAAATATCCCAAAATTAAGACATGAATTTGTATATAATCTAAAAAAAGAGAATAAAAATTTGTTTATTGAGACAAACGGAGGAATCAATAACTCAGAGCAAATAAAAAAACACTTATCTTTTGTTGATTCTGTCATGATAGGAAGAAGTGCTTTTGAAAATCCATACTTTATTGCAAACGCCTCAAGAGAATTCCTAGGCGAAACTGATAAAATTCCCACAAGAAAAGATATATTGATGAAAATGGTAGAATACATTAAAGAATACGAAAATTATTTGTCAATAAATATATTATGTAAACATCTTATGGGAATAACATTTTCTAAAGAAGGAGCTAGAAAATTTAGACAAAATTTAACAGCACCATTTCCAAAAAACTTAAAAAAACATGAAATATTGCTAAAAGCTATGGAAACATTGCCAGAAAAAATACTAAATTCTAATTCTTAAAAGGAATGTAACCAAAACCTGTATACTTAACCAAACTTTTAGGAATTCTAACTCCTCCCTTTTCATCTTGAAAATTTTCAAGTATAGAAATAATAACTCTAGTTGTAGCTATTGCTGTTCCATTTACCATGTGCGCAAATTTATTTTGCCCATCTTGATCTTTATATCTAATCTTAAGTCTTCTTGACTGATAATCTGTACAATTTGACGTTGAGGTAACCTCTCCATAGCTACCCTTACCATCTCTTCCAGGCATCCATGCTTCAATATCATATTTTTTATAAGCTGGCGAGCCAAGATCAAAAGAACAAATATTCAAAACTCTGTAAGGAATCTCAAGCTCAGTAAAAATTTGCTCTTGAATACTTAAAAATTCGTCATGAATAACCTGAGATTCTTCTGCCTTACAAAAACAAAACATCTCCACCTTACTAAACTGATGAACTCTATAAAGACCTTTTGAAAGCTGCCCATATGCTCCAGCTTCTTTTCGGAAACAATGTGAAAATCCTGCCATTTTTATTGGCAAAGTGAGATCTATTATTTTATTATAATAATAACCACCAAGCGTAATTTCAGAAGTGCCTACAAGGTATTTATCTGTACTTTCAATCTTGTAAATATTGCTTTCGTCCCCACGAGGATTGAAACCAATCCCATCAACTATAAACTCTCTTGCAACATCAGGGGTAATAAAAACATCAAAACCTTTTTCTCTTAATTTATTTAAAGAAAAATTAATTAGAGCAATTTCTAAAAAAACTGCTTCATTTTTAAGATAATAAAATTTACTCCCACTAACCTCACGTGCTCTGTCAAAATCTAAAAGATCTAAATCTCTGCCAAGCTCTAAATGGTCTTTTGGCTTAAAGTCAAATTTTGGAACAACACCCACTTTTTTTATCTCAAAATTGTCTTCCTCACTATTGCCAATAGGCACATCGGGTGACAAAATATTAGGCACTCGCTTATTTTCAAGATCAAAATCAAAAGATATTTTTTTAAGCTCTTCTTCTAAATCAATAAGCTGTTTTTTTAAAATTTTCCCGGTTTCCATTAAAGAGCTTTTAAAAACATTATCAAGATTTTCTCGCATTTTAGAGGAATTTTCATTTCTTTTTGCATTAAGCTCACCAATTTGGGTAATTATTTTTTTTCTCTTATCATCAAGATAAACTAATTTATCAATATCTAAAACAAGGCCTCTTGCTTTAATACTTTTCTTAACAAGATCAAGATTATCTCTAATAAATTTAAGATCAAGCATCTCATCTCCTAAGGTATGTCTTAAGTAAAATTTTTAAACAAAATTATAAATAATATTAATTCATATCAAGGTTATTATATAATATCTTATAGCAGGATTAGAATAAATATTGCAGGGAGAAACCATCATATGCTAAACCCAAGAACAATAAAATCAACTTTTGTGTTAATATCTACATTAATGATTTTTAACGGATGTACAAAAAAATTAACCAAGATCAATTTTAAAGATATTAGCTCAAATAGCCACAAAATGAATTCTTTAACAATAACTTCAATGAGTTCAAAAGAAGAATCAAAATTTTATGAATACAGCATTAGAATACCTAAATTAATAATTGAAGGAAAAGAAAAAGGAAATCTTGAGGAATTAAATACTGAACTTAATGAATATGTAAGCCAAAGCGTAGCAAGACTTGATATTGTTAGTAAAGAGCTTAAACCTGAGGATAAAAAATTCAGCTTAAAAATAGACTATGAAATTTACCATGGATACAATACTTATACAATAATACTTATTGCAACTCAAGAAATCCATGACAGTCCTATTACAAATTACAGAAGCTATTACATTCAGGATAAAGGAAATTATATTTATAACATTGATGACATAATTAAAACAGATGAAGCATTCCCATTTTTTATAAAAAAAATTAAAGAAAAAATTTTACCTAACGAATTATTATTTGATTTACAGCAAGCAGTAATTTACTTTGAAAACAAAAAAATTATTATTAAATTTCCTGAGTACACATTTAAACTAGACGACACCGAGGAGCTCCAAAACATATTTGAATTTAATGAAAATGAAATAGCACAATTTGTAAAATAAGGATTAAAAGCATAAATGAAAAAGAAAAAAATTTTCAAATTAATTTCAAAAACTTATTTAGAAGAATATAATGCAGAAGGATTTTATTTTAAACATGACAGCGGCCTTGAAGTATTTCACTTAAAAAGTGATTCCTTTAAAGAACATGCATTTTGCATAGCTTTCAAGACAATACCTTCAAACAATACCGGAGTTGCACATGTTTTAGAACATACAATTTTTTGTGGTTCTAACAAATATAAAATAAAAGATCCATTTCTTTACCTATTAAAGGGAAGTCTAAACACATTTTTAAATGCAATGACATTTCCAGACAAAACTATTTATCCAGCAGCATCCACAATTGAAAAAGACTATTTCAATTTATTCAATATCTATGCCGATTCTATATTTCACCCACTGCTTAAAAAAGAGTCATTTATGCAAGAAGGATATAATATAAATCCAAAAGATTTTAAAGTATCTGGAATTGTCTTTAATGAAATGAAGGGCAGCTACTCAAATAAAAATTCTCTAATAAACGAAATAGCAAGTAGTTCTCTTTTTGAGGAGGGAGCATATAAATACGATTCGGGTGGAATCCCAACAAATATTATTGACCTTACTTATGAAAGTTTTTTAGATTTTTATAAAAAATATTATACACTTGAAAACTGTAAAATATTTTTATGCGGCAACACTCAGACTGAAAAAAATCTAAATTTCATTGAAAAATATATAATAAGGTCTTATAAAAAAGAAAAAAACAATGTTAATATTGACATAGAAAAAGTTAAAAGATGGGAAAAAGGGAAAAAATTAACATACAAAATCCCCAAAGAAAACGATAATACTCTTGGGGTATACACAATAAATTGGCTTTGCACAGAAATTAACAATATTGAAGACAGCATTGGTCTTGAAATTCTCTCAGAAATACTCTTAGATGATTCTTGTCCATTCATAATCAATATCTTAAAAAGCGGGCTTGGCGAAGATATAGCCCATATTAGCGGAATCAATACAGATTTAAAAGAATCCATTTTTTCATTTGGACTTCAAAATGTTGTTGAAAAAAAAGAAAAAGAATTTAAAAATTTAATTTTCAGTGAACTTAAAAATTTAGTAAAAAATAAAATTCCAAAAGAACTAATAAAAGGAATTCTTTTTGGCTACGAATTCGCTCTAAAAGAAGAAAAAGGACAAAATCACCCTATCGCCTTAATGATAAAAAGTTTCAAAGGATGGCTAAATGGGATGCATCCAATCAAAACATTAGAAACAAGCTACTATATAAATGAAATTACAAATAAATTGGAAAAAGGAATTTATTACTTCGAAAATTTAATCGAAAAATATCTAATATGTAACAATCATTATACATTAATAAGCTTTATTCCATCATATGATACAGAAAAAGAAATGGAAGAAGAAATTGAAAAAAAATTAATGACAAAGGAAATTGCAATTAAACAAAATCCAGAAGAATTTTTACAATTTAAAAAAGACTATAATCAGTTTAAAAAATACCAAAATAAAAAAGACTCTAAAGCAGATATAGCAAAACTTCCTTTACTAAAAATAGAGGATTTGCCAAAACAAATAGAAAAAAGCTTAGATCTCAATGAAATAAAAGAACTAAATTTACATTCTTTTAAATTTAAGAATAACAATATTTTTAATGTAAACTTATTTTTTAAACTAAATTTTTTAGAAAAAGAAGATTATATATACTTATCTTTATTTAAAAGAGCTCTCCAAGATTTATCTACAAAAAATTATTCTTACATAGATATTAACAATCAAATCCAAAATACCTTAGGACAAATAAATATATCTGAAAGTTACGACGAGGATATTAATGGAAACATTTTAAATTCATTTAATATTAGCTTTAAATCCTTTAACCATAAAGTTAAAGATTCATTTGAACTAATAAAAGAAATTTTAATTAATATTAACTTCCATGATTATGAGAGATTGAAAGAAATAACACTAAGCTTGAAAAATGATTTTAAATCCTTATTAATACCCAAAGGACATCTTTTAGCAATATTAAGGTCTAAATCAAAGCTAAAATTAAATGAATATTTAAAAGAATTACAAAATGGAATAACAGGTAGAGAATTTTGGCAAAAAATAAAAACCGATACGGAGTCTTTAAAAGAAATCGCAAATAAATTAGACAATTTAAAAAATAAGATAATTTTAAAAAACAATCTATCTGCACTTATAATGGGCAACGCTGACGATATTCTTAAAAGTTTGGAAAATGAAATGTCTCATCTAAAAGAAAGCCTAAAAGAGAATAATAATTATTGCGATGAATTACTTAATATTGAGACAAATAATAAAACATTAAAAGAAATAATAATTATTCAATCAAAAGTAGCTTTCAATGCTATATGTTTCCCTAGTTACAAAATCAACGATGAGAATTATCCAAAAGCAAATTTTTTAGAGCATATATTAAGAAGTGGAATTTTTTGGGAAAAAATAAGGGTAATAGGCGGTGCATACGGAGCAAGCGCATCGATAGCTAACGGGATTTTCTCTTTTGCATCCTACAGAGATCCCAATTTTATCAAAACGTATCAAGCTTTTGAAAACTCTTTAGAAGAATTGGCCAATAATAAAATGACAAATGAAGAGATTTATACCTATTTAGTAGGTTTAATAGGAACCAACATCTACGTAAAAACTAAAGCTACAGAAGCTTTACAAAGCTATAGAAGAAAAATGTTAAATATTAGCGATAGTTTAAGACAAGACATTCGAAATGCCTATTTTACAATTACACCTCAAGATATTAAAGAAATATCAGAAAAGATTCTAATACAAATAAGACAACACAATAGCGTTGCATCTTTAGTAAATAATCAAAAATATGAAGAAGAAAAAAACAATCTGGAAAGACTAATAGGAAAAGAATATAAAGTAAAAAAAATTTACTAATATTTTCTCAAAATTTCATACAAAAAAACTAATTTTTAGGACTTTTTATACCTTTTATTAAATTTATCAATTCTTCCTGCTGCATCAACAAACTTTTGTTGACCAGTATAAAAAGGATGTGATCTACTTGTAATCTCCACAGTAATCAATGGATATTCCTTTCCATCAGTATATTTAATAGTTTCCTTTGAATTCAAAGTAGACCTGGTTAAAAACATTGCTCCATTTGATCCGTCTTTAAATACAACTAAGTTATTTTTAGGATGTACACCTTTTCTCATAAAACCTTCCTCTTAACCTTCACTAAAGTTTAATTTACATTAGAAATAATGTCAATTTATTTAATTACCATTGCTCATAGTCTTTAAAAAAATCTCATTATTTTTGCTTTTTTTCATCTTTTCTATTAGAACTTCAACTCCCTCATAATCATCAACGCCTCCGAGTATTCTTCTAATAAGTAAAATCTTAGAACGCTCCTCTTCACTTAACAGTAACTCTTCTTTTCTGGTACCTGACTTTTTAATATTAATAGCGGGGAAAAGTCTTCTATCTGCCAAACTTCTATCAAGAATTAATTCCATATTACCGGTACTTTTAAATTCTTCAAAAATAACTTCATCCATTTTGCTTCCAGTATCAACCAAAGCAGTAGCTATAATAGTTAAACTTCCGCCTTCCTCAATATTTCTAGCAGATCCAAAAAACCTCTTTGGTTTATGAAGAGCATTAGAATCTACCCCACCCGATAAAATTTTACCAGAAGTTGGCATAGTTTGATTATATGCCCTTGCAAGCCTTGTAATAGAATCAAGTAAAATAACAACATCTTTTTTGTTTTCAACAAGCCTTTTTGCCTTTTCAATAACCATTTCTGCTACCTGAACATGCCTGCTAGCCTGTTCATCAAAATTAGATGCAATCACTTCGCCTTTAACACTACGAATCATATCTGTAACTTCTTCTGGCCTCTCATCAATAAGCAATATCATCAAAATAACATCCGAATAATTAGTAGTTATTGCATTAGCTATTTTTTGAAGCAAGGTAGTCTTTCCCGCTTTTGGAGGAGAAACTATTAAAGCTCTTTGTCCCTTGCCTATAGGTGAAAAAAGATTAATAAGTCTTGTAGAAATATTACAATTTTCATATTCAAGATTCAATTTAATATTAGGATAAAGAGGAGTTAAATTATCAAAAGGTATTCTGTTTTGAGCAAATGTAGGATCTTGATTATTGATAGATTTAATTTTAACCATAGCAAAAAATCTCTCACCATCTCTAGGCGATCTAATTTGGCCATATAAAATATCACCAGTCCTTAAATTAAAAAGTCTAATCTGAGAAGGAGAAACGTAAACATCATTACCTCCTGAAAGATAAGAATTCGATGCAGTTCTTAAAAAGCCATAACCATCACTAAGCACATCAAGCACGCCTGTAAATAAAACATTAATATTATTCTCACTTAATATTTTTACCAATAAAAATATTAATTCGGTTTTTTTCATTGTTACAGCAATAGTATGATTGGTCCCAAGACCCTCAACAATTTTTCTAACCTCTGTAATTGGCTTATCATAAAGTTTTTCAATCTCTACATAATCTTTACCATTAAAAAACTTTATGATATTGCTTTGCTCTAAAGTTTTAATGTTATTTTCTAAACCTGAAGCGGGAATATCATAATCAAATTCAGAAAATAATACACCGTTTGAATCCTTTGCGCTACTTAAATCTGCAGATTTTGTCACATTAGATGCAGAATCCTTTTTAGCAACAACTTTAACCACTTTTTTTTTCAAATTATCTTCAATTTTAAACTCTTTAGAAACATCCAACCGCCTTATTTCACTTTCCAAATCAAATCCAACATTTTTTTTATCCATACTTTCCTCTACGAATTAAATTTTTGAGAAAGGATTTTATAAAAATCTACTTATTATTAATTAATAAAAAACACCGACCTTATTGCAAAGTATCTTTTATTTGTGAAACGGTGAAAGAAAATAAATCTACAATTTCATTAGACTTTATCATTTCACACTTACCATCAAAAATTATGTTATCATTAATAAATATTTTTTTTGTCTTTACATCCCCATATATTTTACAACCGCTATTTAAATAAACTTTACTAGCAGCATTTACATTGCCCTTCAAAATTCCTTCTACTATTAATGTATCACAAATTACCACATTGGTGATAACCTTGCTGTTTTTACCAATAAAAAGCACACCTCCTTTCGAAGATATTTCACCCTCAAAAGAAGAATCGAGATACAAAGTTCCTTCAAATTTTAATTTTCCTCTAAAAGTTAAACTAGCATCCAGCTTACAATCCCATTTATAAGAATCTACCATGTTAACCGGCATTTAACCTTTAATACCCCACACTCTCTCTTTCAAATCCTTGCCTGGACGAAAATACGCAACATGATGATCTAAAACCTTAACATATTCCCCTGTTTGAGGATTGCGCGCATTTAAACGCCCCTTTCTTTTTCTAACTTCAAATGTACCAAAAGATCTAAACTCAATAACATTATTTAAACAAAGATTACCTTTAAGCTCTTCAAAAAAAGCATCTATTACGAGTCTTATGTATTTTTTTTCTAATTTTAGATTATTATTTCTAATATTCAAAGATATTTGATCAACAATATCTGATTTAGTAATCTTCGGTCTTCTTGAAAAAGACATAAACTAATTTCCTTACTTTAATAGCAAAATATTTAAACGAGATTTTTTTCTAGCGGCCTTATTTTTATGAATTATTCGCTTTCTAGCAGCAGTGTCTAGTTTTTTTGCAACAAACTTAAAAAATTCAATAGCTTCGTCTTTCCTGCCCGCTTTAATCATATTGATACAGCGCTTTTCTATTGTTTTTAATTCACTTTCTACGCTTACATTTCTAATCTTTCTTTTTAAATTTTGACGAGAGCGCTTCAATGCAGATGCATTTTTTCTCAAATGATACTCCTTAATATTATTAAACAATATTTTTAATATATCAACTAATTTAAATATAGTCAATCAAAGCTTAAGTTAATTCAGCACAATAGTTTTGATTAATATATTCAAAAACCTTTTGCATAGAATAAGCAATTTTTTTATTCAAAATATATACCTTTTTTGTTGGATGATTCCCTTTATAGGAAAAGCATAAATAATTTTTATTGTTAAATTCAAATTCCCTAGAAATAAAAATTTTTTCAAAAAATTCATAAAAATAAATTTCACTTTTAAAGATTTTCCTTTCATAAATTGAATCTTTCCTAAATTCATAAAACAATACTACATTACTAATAACTGAAAAATCACCTAACAAAACTTTAATGTCAATAAAACAAATAAATAAAAAAATAAATATATTGCTTAATGAAATATAATAAACAAATAAACTAATCATAATGCGAGCTAAAAACATGAAAAGATAAGAATAAGATAAATAATATCGTATTGGAAAATTTTCCAATTTTGGGATAAATAAATCTTTTCTTTTAAATTTAAGCTCTTTGAATAATTCATTAGAACCATTACTTGTTAAAAAACAAATCTTAATTTTTTTTTTATTTTTTAATTTCAAAACCAAAACATTGTCTGACAATCTTTTTTCAAAAGAAATAATATCATCAAAATAAAAATTATAACTTAAGAAAATGCCCTTATAATAAATCCTAGTGCCCTTAAAAGAGATGGAACAAAAATATTTTAAATAAAAAAGAATTAAAAAAAAATTTACTAAAAGAGGTACCAGAACAAAGTAGAAAAAACTTTTATCATAAAAAAACAAATAAAGAAAACAAAGCGCAATATTAAAAACAAATAGACTAATTAATCTTATATTATTAAAAAATAAATTACCCATAATATAAAATAAATCTAAACATTAAATTTAAAAAAGATTACATCTCCATCTCTTACTAGATATTCTTTGCCTTCAATCCTAATAAGTCCTTTCTCTTTTAGCTTTTGAACACTTTGAAATTTAAACAAATCTTCACAAGAATAAACCTCTGCTTTAATAAAACCTCTTTCAAAATCACTATGAATTATTCCAGCAGCTTTAGGAGCTTTCATGCCCTGTTTAAATGTCCAAGCTCTAACTTCTTGTAAACCTGCTGTAAAATAGGTTCTAAGTCCTAAAGTATAATAGGCTTTTTTAATTAAATTACTAAGACCGCTATCATTTATTCCAAATGATTCTAACATTTCATTTTTATAAGATATATCCTTTATTTCAGCAAGCTCGGCTTCAATTTTGGCACACAAGATTAAAAAATCACTCCCTTCTTTTAAGGCAATATTTTTTACAATATCTGTATATTTATTACCACTAAGTGAATTTTCATCAACATTGCAAACATACAAAACTTTTTTAAAAGTCAAAAGATTTAATGATCTAATAAAGCTGTATTCAAAATCATCAAATTTAAACTCAATAGCAGGATTCATATTGCTTAAATGATCTTCAAGTCTTTTTAACATTGAAACAATTGCCTTAGAGGATTCGCTAATTTTTTTATCGGTGCTTTTAACATTTTTTTCTTGTTTTTGAAGGCTTTTTTGAATGGTCTCAAGATCTGATAGACAAAGTTCAACATTAATTGTAGTTATATCTTTTTCAGGATTAATATCATCATTAATATGAATAACCTCTTTTTCTTCAAAACATCTTACAACATGAACAATAAGAGAAACTTCTCGAATATTGGCCAAAAATTTATTACCAAGCCCTTCCCCTGTTGATGCTCCCTTAACAAGACCCGCAATATCCACAAATTCCATAACAGCAGGAATAATTTTTTGTGGAACAATGCATCCTGAGATTTTTAAAAGCCTTTCATCAGGAATTTCCACTATTCCTAAATTTGGCTCAATAGTACAAAAAGGATAATTCGCAATCTCAACCTTAGATGATGTCAACGATGAAAATAAAGTAGATTTACCCACATTGGGAAGTCCAACAATCCCCGCATTAAGTTTCATAGTTCAAGCCCCTAAAATCAAAAAGCAATCTAATTAATAAAATATGCAAACTCTCCTCTTCCTGTTTGTTGATTTATATTTGCTTCAACAGATAAATTAAAATATTTATTAGGCTCTTGGGGGCCTGGATAATAATATTCTAGCAAATAAGTACCTGTTTTTTGTTCTAAAATTAAATCATAAACCTTGGATACTCCTTCATAAGATGAAAAAGGAATTATAGCTCCACCTGTTTCATTAACTAAATACTCAAGCTTACTGTTAACAGGATCGTTGCCAAATAATATCAAGTAAAACCTTATATCATTATTTTTATAATAGCTTACTATTGTATCTAAAGAGTACTTTTCAAAAGCTTTATGATTTAAAACACCGCCACTAAAATAAACTACTGCCCTTCTTGAGCTTTTTGACATAAGCCCGGAACCCGCTAGCTTCAAACTAACATCTGTTTTTACAGTATCTGTACTATAAGGACCAAGAGAACTTGTGTTTTTAATGCTGCTTGTCAAACTTTCAATATTATCTATAATGGGCACACTTGTTGCATTTATAAAACTAAAGTTTTTATTTTTTGACGATTCTATTAAAGCATTTAGACCTACTATTTGATCTAGATCATAATTTTTCATATAAGAAGATTTATCAAAAACAACCGCTATATTAATGTCTTTTGAAGCATTTACATTATAAACTACTTTGGGATTTACAATGTAATAATTTTCATTTGCAATTGAAAAATTTTCACTTTTAAGTCCAACAACTGGTAATCCGCTTTTACTGCTAACATTAAGCTCAACGTAAATTTTAGGCCCACCAAGTCTAACTATTCTTCTAACATCAACATTTAAACTATCATAAAGGCTTGAATCACTCTTGTAAACTGAAACCTTAGCATTATTAAAATCTGAGACAATCATCTGATTGTTGGCATCCAAAATAGATGAAGAAATTTTAGAATTTACTTTGTCTGCTTTTAAAATTTTTGTAATTGTTTTTTTAGCAATATTGTATTTATAAACACCATATTTTGAAGATATTATAACATTATTGCCAGCAGAATCACTACTAAGGCCCTCTATTCCTTCAATAGAAGTAAAAATTGAATACAAATGATTACCACTAGTATCAAAAACTTCAATAGTGTTTCTCAAAGAATCTGCAACATAAATGTTTTCATTTAAGTAAGTAATACCTGTAGGACCTAGAAGCCCATTATAACCCGAAGTTTTATAACCAAAATGCAGAATAAAATCACCCTCAAGTCCAAATTTACTCACTCTTTTATTACCCCACTCGCTTACATAAATATAGTTTCTCTTATCAATAGCCATATACTGAGGAGCAAGCAATTCGCCATCTTTTGTGCCTTTTTTCCCAATAGATCTCTTTTTAACGCCAAGAACTTTGTCGTAAACGCCAATTTCATCACTTGAATAAAGAGTCACATAAAGCAAATTATTAGCTTCAACAACATCATAAGGTGATTTTACATAACTAAATCCATCTTTAACTAAAGCATTAACATTATTATTAACATCAAAATACAATATTTCATTACCTACAAAGTTAGCAGCATAATATCCACCATACTTATCAGCCCTCAAAGATGTAATCTGATACCCGTGTGGTCTTTTATAAATAGAATTATCAAGGGAAGCAACTTTTACAAGTTTTTTAAAATTAAGTTCGTAATTTGAAAAAATACCTCTCCTTTGCTCAATAGTAGAAATCAAATGTCTAAGATAAGGGACCTTATAACCTTGATCTTTTAAATTTCTCCATTCCATTAAAGCCTCTTCAACATAACCAAGTCTATAATAAACATTACCAGTCCAAAAATGATAATCAAGGTTATTAGGATCAAAGCTTAAAATTTTTTTAAAAGACAAAAGAGCATCATCATAAATTCCATTATTATAGGAATTAAGAGCCCATTTAAACTCTTCTTGAGCATCTTTATTGGTAACTATTCCTTGAGCATTTAAACTAAAAAGATTTAAAAAAAACAAACCAATAAAACCAAAAATTAACATAATCCCCTTACTCTTTAAAGACCTATTATAAGCACAATTTTTCCAAAAATAATACAAAAAAATTAATGCTATCATATAAAATTATTAATGATAATGTTAAATATACTACATCATTATGTTACTAATAATAGTAAAAAAGAGGAAAAATGAAAACTAGATGTTTTTGCCTAGCCGCATTTTCAGGAATTCTTACAACACTTGCAATTCCAAATGAAATTAAAGAAACCGGATATTCAATCCTAGGATTTGTTGCTTATGTACCGCTTTTTATAGCCTTAAACAAACTAGAAGATAAAAAAACATTAATAAGATTAACAGTATTTTACTTTATAATAGCCAATAGCTTACAAAATTTTTGGCTTGGATTTTTTCATGCATTTGGATGGATTACATTCATAGGAGTAATAATAGGATATATCCCATATTCATTAACTTTGGGTTATTTTCTTTATTACTCTTTAAAAAGCTTTAAAAATAAGACAATAGTAATAGCAATGCTTTTTACATTTTATGATTATTCAAGATCAATTGGATTTTTAGCATATCCCTGGGGGCTTGCGGCTTTCACCGTAAATAACTTCAACGATTTAATTCAAGTAGCAGACATTTTTGGTGTATTTTTTGTATCATTTGCAGTCTACTTTTTAAACTCAGGAATTGCGGACTTTTTAATCCATAAAAACAAAACAAATTTGCTAAACACAATATTTCCAATATTGCTAATAACGACATCTTTTACTTACGGAATGCTTAAAAAAATAGAACTAAAAAACTTATTAGCAAAAAAAATAGATAGCCTAAACATTGCAGCCATTCAGCTCAACACTGACCCATGGTTACCTGGAAATGACAAAAAAGGAATAAGAGATTCTATTGCAATTACAGAACAAGCCTTAAAAGAAAATCCAGAAATAGAATTTGTGGTCTGGAGCGAAGGGGTATTAACCTACCCTTTTAGCGAAAAAGACCAATACTTTAAAAACTATGACCTATATAATGAACTGAAAAATTTTATAAAAGAAAGAAAAATCCCATTTGCTATTGGAGCTCCCTCAAATGTCGACAAAACTATAGGAATTCAACAAAATTCTATTTATATGATAGAACCAAACCTTAACATTGCAAACATATACTCTAAAATATTCTTAGTCCCTTTTGCAGAAAAAATCCCATTTTACGAATATGAATTTGTAAGAAAATTTTTTAAAAAAAATTTTAGAATCTTGGGACAGCTTGAAGGGAATAAAATTGAAATATTAAAATTGAAAAAATTTAAATTTGCTCCCTTAATATGTTATGACGATGCATTTCCAGAACTTTCAAGGTTTTATAAAACCCAAGGCGCTAATACATTGCTAAATTTTTCAAACGATTCTTGGTCAAAAACAAATTCAGCAGAATGGCAACACTTTGTTGTAGCTAAATTTAGAAGTATTGAAAATGGAATCAAAACCATTAGAGCTACAAATTCAGGGATTACTGCAATAATCAATGAATACGGAGAAAGCATTAAAAGATTAGAAACTTTTAAAAAAGGCTACTTATTATCAACTGTAAAACTGTCCCCAACATTTACAACTATCTATGAAAAAATTGGAGACTCGTTTATACATATATTAATGATAATGTTTTTAATTATCACGCTAAGATTTCACTTTATGGAAGACAAAAACCAATTATTATCATCCTCTTTGGTAAAAATCAAAGTCTGATGTTCTTTCCAAAATGGAAAATTTTTAGTAACATCATTTTTTTTGGTATTCACATTAACGGCAAAAGCAGTATCATTGGATTTTGAAATTTTCAAAGACTTTAAATCATAATAATCATCAACTGATAAATACTCTAACTCATCTGCATCAACCTTAGATGAAGCTCTTGATAAAGCTGATATAAAATCACCTTTTGATTCAAATTGACCCATAACATCAACTTTATCCGCAACAACAGAGTCAAACAAATCAAATTTCTGAGAAATTAAAGCTCTTGTAAACTTTCCAAATTGAAATTTAATAATTTTATCTTGATTTTTACTTCTTTCTCTTTCAGCAAGATATCCTATTTTAGGAGCATTTGTAAAATCATTGATTTCTATTTTTTCGTGCACTATTCCTGGTATCTCCTCAAGCTTAACATTCTCAAGCATAACAACCTTGGAATTGTCATCTTTAATCCTAGTATCAAGCTCTTTAACTACAAGCTTAATATCAACTCCCTTTTTCAAATCTGGATAAAACTTTAAAGCTTTTGCTTGAAATAGCTTTCCCTTTTTAATTTTGCCAACATTTATATACCTTTGACCAACCTCATAATAAAAAATAGCAAGCTCTTTTTGTTTATCAGTATAAGAAGAACTCCCTTGAGCAAACAAATTTAAAAAAACAAAAGAGCATAAAAAATACAGAAGAAATAATCTCCCCATAAGAACCTCCATTAACACTCAACCTTTAAAATAAAACAAAAGAATGTCAATCTACTATAAGTAATTATAATACAAGTTTATCTCTAATTAAAGAAATCACTTTATTCTTATCTTCTTCGTTAAAAATATTTATATCATCGTAAGAAAATTTTATCTTTGAAGACAAGCTGTATTCATTATACCACTTCAAATATTTCCTATTAAGGCCCTCAAGATAATCTCTAGGAATATTCATTTCAAAGCTTCTATTTCTATTTTTAATCCTACGCTCAACCTCATCAATACTACAATCAAGATAAATAAGTAAACTTGGACGCTGAGAATGTTCAAGCATATTATCAAGAAGATCAATATATATTTTATATTCCTCATCAGAAATATGCCCATCGCAATTTAAAAGAGACGCAAACACACAATCACCATAAATAGATCTGTCAAGTATGCCCCCTTTTGTTCTAAACACACCTTTTATTAGCTTAAACCTCTCATTAAGAAAATTAATTTGAACTGGGAATGCCCATCTGGATTTATCCCTATAAAATTTATCTAATACAGCCAAAGTAAAATCATTATTAAGTTCACTGTAAAAAGGAACTTTTAATTCATTTGATAAAATATTTCCAAGAGTAGTTTTTCCTACCCCAATTAAACCTTCTATTACAATCACCAAGTCTACCTCCAAAAATAACTTAAATAATTTCCATACATAAGCCAATAAAAAAGAATTGCTAAAACAAAAACTCAATTAATCAAAAAAATCCAATGTAAAAATTTTAATATAAAATAAAAAATCCTTAAACAAATTTGGAGAAAGAAATCAATAATTTAAAAATTAAAATTTTTAAATTATTGACATTAATCTTAATTAAAAATAATATATTAAATATAAATATTATAAAGCTATAATTAAAAATATTAATTATATTTGGAAGGAATAGGCTAAAATATAAAAATCTAGCTATTTTGCAAAAAACACAACAAAATTTGATTAAAAAATTTAATATATTCAGATTCAAAAATTGAAAATTAAAACTTTTTAAGAAAAAAGAAAATTATTGTAACAATAAGGAGATAAAATATGAATTATACGAAATTTCAAGAATTCATATCGGAATTTTTGGGAACATTTATCCTATTAGCTCTAGGAACTGGATCTGTTGCAATGACAGTATTATTTCCATCAAGTCCTGAAATAACGGGTGAAATAATAAAAGGGGGATATACAAATATAGTATTTGGATGGGGACTAGGTGTAACGTTTGGTATTTATACATCAGCAAGAATTAGTGGGGCACACCTAAACCCAGCTGTTAGCATAGGATTGGCAAGTGTTGGAAAATTTCCCGTTTCAAAACTTTTGCATTACATTGTAGCTCAAATATTAGGAGCATTTACAGGAGCATTAATGACACTTGTTGTATTTTATTCTAAATGGATGGAAATAGATCCTGGTCTAGAAAATACTCAAGGTATAATGGCAACTTTCCCTGCTGTTCCTGGATTTTTGCCTGGATTTATTGATCAAGTTTTTGGAACCTTTTTGCTAATGTTTTTAATTTCTGTTGTTGGAGAATTTGTAAAAAAACATGACGATAGTCCATTTATTCCATTTATTATAGGAGCAGTGGTTTTAGCAATAGGAATAAGTTTTGGAGGAATGAACGGCTATGCTATTAATCCTGCAAGAGACCTGGGACCAAGAATTTTACTCTTATTTGCTGGATTTAAAAATCACGGCTTTAATAACCTAAGTATATTTATTGTGCCAATAATTGGTCCAATAATTGGAGCAATTTTAGGCGCTACAATTTACGAATTTACACTAAAAAACAATAAAGGCTAAAAGATATTCAGCTTTATTAAAACTAAAAGGGAAAAATTATGAAATATATTTTATCTATTGATCAAGGTACTACTAGCTCAAGAGCAATAGTATTTGATAAACATGCAAACATAAAAGGGCTTGCTCAAAAAGAATTTACTCAAATTTATCCACAACCAAGCTGGGTGGAGCATGATCCTACTGAAATATGGGGATCGCAACTTGGAGTTATAACAGAAGCTCTTGCAAATTCAAGAATTTTACCAAATGAAGTTGATGCTATTGGAATAACTAATCAAAGAGAAACTACAGTTATATGGGAAAAAAGTACAGGAAAACCCATTTATAATGCAATAGTATGGCAAGATAGAAGAACTGCAAAAATTTGTGACCAATTAACAAAAGAGGGAAAAGATAAAATTATTTTGGAAAAAACAGGTTTAGTACTAGATTCTTATTTTAGTGGTACAAAAATACTGTGGATCTTGGATAATGTAGAGGGCGCTAGACAAAAAGCTGAAAATGGTGAATTGTGTTTTGGAACAATAGATACATGGCTATTATGGAATCTGACTCAAAAAAAAGTACATGCAACCGACTATTCTAATGCTTCAAGAACATTATTGTTAAACATTAAAACATTAGAATGGGATGATGAACTTTTAAAGATATTAAATATTCCAAAAGCAATTTTGCCTGAACTTAAAGAAAGCTCTACAATATATGGCGAAACAGACAAATCGATATTTGGAGCAGAAATTCCTATTGCAGGAATTGCCGGAGATCAATTTGCAGCAACATTTGGACAAGCCTGCCTTAAAAAAGGTATGGCTAAAAACACATATGGAACTGGTTGCTTTTTAACGGTAAATATAGGTAAAGAACCAATTATTAACCATGAAAGACTTTTAACTTCAATCGCCTGGGGAAGAAAAAAAACCGTAACTTATGTTCTTGAAGGAAGCGTTTTTATTGGTGGAGCCGTAATCCAATGGCTAAGAGACGGTCTTGAATTTTTCAGAAAAAGTTCAGATGCAGAATCATTGGCAAGCTCTGCTTCAGATAATGGAGGGGTTTATTTTGTACCAGCATTTGTTGGGCTCGGTGCACCTCATTGGGATTCTTATGCAAGAGGAACAATCATTGGAATAACAAGGGGATCGACAAAAGCGCACATTACAAGAGCTGCTCTTGAAAGCATCGCATTTCAAAGTTTTGATATACTAAATACTATGAAAAAATCCATTCCCAACTTTGAAATTAAAGAATTAAGAGTAGACGGAGGAGCAAGTCAAAACAATCTATTAATGCAATTTCAAGCTGATCTTTTAGAATGTAAAGTTGTAAGACCAAAAATAACAGAAACAACAGCACTTGGGGCTGCTTATCTTGCAGGACTTGCATCGGGTTATTGGCAAAGCGCCGAGGAAATCATAAGCCTTTGGCAAGTAGATAAAATATTTGAACCTTCAATGCCAAAAAATCAAAAAGAAAAGCTTCTTGAAAATTGGAACAGAGCAATTGAAAGATCAAAATCCTGGATACAGAATTCCAATAGTCTATAAAAGTTTAAAACAAGACTTTAAAGATTATAACAAAAATATACCGGAGACAAAATTATGCACAATTTATTTGATTTTTTTAAAACTAGAACAACATATGATAAAAATGTCTGTATTAAATCGAAAGAAAAATCACAAAAAATTGAAAAATTTACCAATGCAATTAATTTATAATATTATTCAATAAAATTAAAACAAATGATCTTTGCGAATTTCTCAAATCTGGCATTTAATTAAAAAGAAAAGAAATTAACTAAAATGGAGGAATATTTAAATTTCATGAATAATAACAAAGAAACAAAATTAAAAGATCTTGAAAATCAAGAATTTGATCTCATAATAATTGGAGGAGGCGCAACAGGTCTTGGTATCGCAGTAGATGCAATCACAAGGGGATATAAAGCAATACTTATAGAAAAATTTGACTACGCAAAAGGAACTTCCTCTAGATCAAGCAAATTAATTCACGGGGGAGTAAGATATTTAGCTCAATGGAATATTTCTTTGGTTAAAGAAGCCTTACATGAAAAAGCAATTCTTGAAAAAAATGCACCTCATTTAATTAACGAATGTGCATTTATTACCCCTATTTATAATATCTTAGAAATACCTTATTATTATCTGGGATTAACTTATTACCACAATCTTATGGGCAAAGAAAAAGCTACCAAATATAAAACTAAATTACTATCCAAAAAATCTACCATTGAAAAAGCTACTAATATTAAAACAAAAGGCCTTAAATGCTCTGTTTTATATTACGATGATTCATTCGATGATGCTAGAATGGCAATAACATTATTAAGAACTTTTACCGAAAAAGGAGGAATTGCCCTTAACTACACAGAGCTTGTACAATTTAACAAGGAAAACGGAAAACTTTCAGGGGTTTTAATACAAAATAAATTGTCAAAAGAACAAATTTCATTAAAAAGTAAATGTATAATAAACGCAACAGGAATATTTTCAGATGAAATAAGAAGATTGGATGATGAAAAAGCTTTAAACATTATCAAACCTTCCCAAGGTAGCCATTTAATAATCAAAAAAGACAAATTCCCCCAAAATTATGCAATATTAATACCTAAAACTAGTGATAATAGAATTTTATTCGCTATTCCTTGGTATGATGGCGTTGTTTGTGGAAGTACCGACATTCCAATAAAAGAGATAGAAGTAGAGCCCAAAAGACTTGATGAGGAGATTGACTTTATAATAAATAATTTAAACAATTATTTAAATATTAAAATAGAAAAATCAGATGTAAAAAGCGTATATACTGGAATAAGACCCTTAATAATGGATCCAAAAGTCGAAGGCAACACTTCAAAAATTTCAAGAAACGAAAAAATATTTATATCAGATTCAAATCTTATTACAATAGCGGGAGGCAAATATATTACATATAGAAAAATGGCAGAAAAAACCTTGCTCAAAGCCATAGAAAAAAATTTATTACCAAATTATCCACCAACTACAGAAAATTTAAAGTTACACGGCTATCTTAAAAAAGAAGAGGCAGTAAAAATTCCTGAATCTTTTAGAACTTATGGTAGTGACTTTGAAATTCTAAAAAATATGGAAGGGTTTGACAAAAAGATACACGAGAGCTTAGATTTAAATGAAGCTCAAATAGCTTTTTCGATTGAATTTGAACAAGCCAAAACTATTGACGATGTTTTAGCAAGAAGAACAAGATCGTTGCCTTTAAATCCTCAAGCTGCAATTGAAGCTGCCCCAAGGGTTGCTGAAATAATGATGAAAAAATTAAATAAATCTGAAAAGTGGAAAAATGAACAAATAAAAACCTTTTTAGAAATAAGCAAAAAATATTTAATTAAAAATTAAATTAATTTTTACTATTAAACAAAGGGATTGTTTAACAATCCCTTTTAATTTAAAATTTAAAACATTTCAAAAGCCTTAAACCTAATTCACATTAACAAATTCACAAGCAAGCCTTGAATCTCTTCAATGCTGTCTAAAAGCTTAATCTGGGTCATTTGATTTTGCAAAACAGAATAGGCAAGTCTATCCAACTTGTCGTTAATAATCTTAATAATTCTATACTTGGGCCGCTTAGGATCTCCAAAGCTGCCCCCTTTTTGTTCTTTCAAGCAAACAGAAGATGATATAATAATAGACATAAACTCTGAAATAACTTTTTTGTAAAAAATCACATTTTGTCTTGAAGGCTCGCTTAAAAGTCTTTCGCCAATCTCGTTAATTCCATCTAACATACTTTTAATCAAATCAAGATTAAATTCGCCATTTTCAAGTAAAATAAAATACTTATCCTCTTTAACACTTTCAATCTGAAACACCGAAGAAAAAGCATTGTTCTTATCAAAGAATACTTTTTTGCCACCTTTTTTATAATCTTTTGAATTAAGATTTAATACTCCGGCAATCAAATTATTTACTTTCATCTATTTTACTCATAACGCTTGTAAAATATTTATCATCTTCACCTTCTAAAGGTTGAGAAGATTTTTTTTCTTCTTGATATTCCTTATTGATTTCAATTAAAAGATCTTCATTAACCTTATAAGAACCAGTATAAAAAAATGTATTTTTTTCAGGAGCTCTAAGATACTCAGCGCCAATATCCATATACCCATCAATAATAGCACCCTCTTCAACTTCAATCGACTTGCAAGAAATATTTCCAATAACACACCCCGATGCAAATATTTTAATCTTGCTTTTAGCATAAATATTGCCCACAACTATTCCGGAAATAACAAGTTCATTAGCATCAATACTAGACTTAACCCTACCACTCTCTCCAATAATTACTCTTTTAGTAGAACTAATAGTACCCATAAAATCGCCATCAAGTCGAATAAAATTATTTGAAACTAAATCTCCTTTAAAAAAATCACCAACACCCACTATTGTTTTTATTTCATCAAAAATAAACAAAGATGATGCTTTTCTTTCTTTTTTTACAGTCAAAAAATTTAACATCTATTTTGAAGCTCCTGTTGCTAAATTTAAATACATATCGGGATTAATAACTTGAGAACCTACGCGAACCTCATAATGAACATGAGGACCCGTTGCATAGCCTGTCTGTCCCATAAATCCAATGACCTGTCCCTTTTTAACATAAGACCCTTTAGAAGTATTAAGGCGCGACATATGTGCATAAAGAGTGGCAAGTCCATACTTATGCTTAATTTGAACAAAATTGCCATAGCCTGCTGATTGATAACTTGCCCTAACGACCTCCCCATCAGCAGTTGCAACAATAGGGGTTCCAATTCTAACCCCTCCAAGATCTATGCCTTTATGAATATACCATTGCCTAGTAAAAGGTTCAATAGCAGGACCAAAATGCAAAGTAATAATTCCAGATCCACCCGCAAGAGGCCAAAGAGAAGGAATGTCATTTAAAAGCTTATCTTGAGCGTGTAAGACCTTAACTATGCTTTTAAGAGGAGGAATTGAACTTTCTATTTTGCTTTTAATATTTTTAAGATCGCTAAGTTCTTTTATTGAATTGGCTTCTAAAATTTGCAAATCAATAAAATCAGAAAGATCTCCATCTAGTTTATTTTTATTTAAATCAGCACCATTAGAATTAATTTTTAAAGAGGTTTTAAGCTCATCTAAAATTTTGGAAAAATTTTTTGCAACAGAATTAATTTCCACAACTGTATTTCTAAAATCTTCAATCTCAGATTCTGCTAAAGAGTAATTTTTCTCTGTAGATTTCACAATTGATGAGAGAGTAACATAATTTACAGCAAGTAAAACAAAGCCTATAAAACCGCCTAAAAAAAAAGTAGAAAAGAAAAATAAAGTCAAAAAAGAAATTTTAATATTTTTTACATTCCCTTTAACATGGGGAATAATCATAAAGCTAATATTTTGCTTAAAAAAAGAATGTATAACTTTGAGGGTTATAAACAAAGAATTATAAATAACCCAAAAAAACTTGAGAATTCCTTTAAAACCTAAAATAATTTTAAATTTAATTCTTTTCTTCATAACAAACCCTACCAAAAATTACCATACTCAAACAAAAAAATTAAAAATCTATTTTAATACTTTAGATAAAAATCCAAATTTTTCGATAAAAACACGGTACAAAAATATTGAATAAAATACACATAATTAAAGAGAATAATACTTAAAACTAATATAGCTATACAATTAAACTCACAAATACTTTATTATTATATAAATGAAAACACTATTTTTTGCAACAACAAATGAAAATAAAATAAATGAGGTAAAGAATATATTAGATATGCCCAATTTAAATTTAGTGGTACCTAAAAACTTCAACATAAAAGAAACAGGAACAACATTTAAAGAAAACTCTTTACTTAAAGCAAAAGCTCTGTTTGCAATTTTAAATAAAAATCAAAATGTTTTTGGAGAAGATTCTGGATTGTGCATTGAGGCACTAAACTTGGAGCCTGGAATTTACTCTAAAAGATATGACACTTATAAGCTATGTAAAAAATTAAGCACTAATGAAAAAAATCAACTTATTTTAGACTTAATGAAAAATGAAAAAAACAGAAAAGCATATTTTATATGCAACATAAGTTATATATCAAAAGATAGACAAATATTAAATTTTGAAGGAATTATTAAAGGGGAAATTGCCTTAAGTTTAAATGATGATAAAAACTATGGATTTGGTTATGATTCAATATTTTTAACTAAAAATAATAAAAAGCTTAGCGATCTAACACTTGAAGAAAAAAATAAAATATCTCATCGGGGAATAGCATTTTCAAAATTTAAAAAATTTTTATTAAAATCTTTATTCAACAACTAAACTTAAAAGCTTTTTATATATAAAGTTTAGACTTTATTGTAAAATAAAAAGCACAATGTTTATAAAATTTCAATGTACTATTTCTTTCCAAACAATGAAAAAAAGGAAGAGGAGAATTTAGTGATAAATAGAAATGAAATCAATGAGAATGATAAATGGGATTTATCTTTTCTATTTGCAAATGAAGAAGAATATGCAAAAGCAATCAATGCTATTGAAATTAAAACCAAAGAATTTAAAAAATATGAAAAATTGGAATTAAATTTTGATTTATTTAAAGAAACTTTAAATAAATACTATGAAATTATGGAAGATTTAGAGAAAGTCTCTTACTATGCAATGCTTCAATTAGAAACAGATGTAACCAATAAGGATTCAAATAAAATATATTCTATATGTGTCAATATAGCTACAAAAGTATCTAATGCCACCTCATTCTTAATGCCCAAAATACTAAAATCAGATGCAAAAAAAATTCAAGCTTGGATAAATAAGCCTGAGCTTAAAGAAAAAAAAATTGCAATTGAAAAAATACTAAGAGAAAAAAATCATATTTTAAGCGAACAAGAAGAGGAAATACTTGCTAACTACACCCCTCTTTACTCATCTTATCAAAACATATTCTCAACATTAACAAATGCTGATATGGAATTCGGAGAAATTAATGGAAATCCTTTAACCAATTCCACCTACACACTATTTTTACAAAACGAAAATCAAAAAATACGAAAAGAAGCTTTTTTCAAATTTTATCAAAAATACAAAAATAACGAAAATACGCTTGCTAATCTTATTATCTCAGACTTTAAAAAAAATCACTTCATTGCAAAGACAAGAAAGTTTCAAAATACTTTTTCAATGCAACTCTTTTCAAATAACATTGACAAAAAAGTTTATACAAATTTAATCGAAACTGTCAATGAAAATTTATCTGCGCTTAATGACTATTATGAATTTAGAAAAAAAATTTTAAACCAAGAATATCTATATCACTACGATGTTTACGTACCATTAACAAAAGGAATAACATTTAAAAATTCGTTTGAAGAAGCTTGTGAAAAAATATTAAAATCTTTAGAGATATTGGGAAATGAATATACAGAAATCTTAAAAAATGGCCTTTTGAAAGAAAGATGGGTTGATAAATACGAGAATACTGGAAAAAGATCAGGGGCTTTTAGCGCTGGATCATACAATGGAAAACCTTATATACTGCTTAATTACAAAGAAGAATCAATAAGAGATATGTTTACACTTGCACACGAAGCAGGACATTCAATGCACTCTTACTTTAGCATAAAAAATAACCCATTTCCGCATTATAATTATTCTATTTTTGAAGCAGAAATAGCATCAATAATTAACGAACAAATATTAGCAGAATATTTGCTTAAAAACGAAACCGATACTAAAAAAATAAAATATATAAAACTCACACAAATTGACGACATGATTTCAACATTCTTCCGACAAACAATGTTTGCTGAATTTGAATACATTATTCATGAAATGATTAGCAAAGAAGAACCTATAGTAAAAGAAACACTAACAGAAACTTATATGAATTTGCTAAAAAAATACTTTGGACCTAGCCTAAAATTTGATGAATTAAGCTCCCTTGAATGCCTTAGGATCCCTCACTTTTATTCTCCCTTTTATGTATATCAGTATGCCACAGGCATTGCAGCTGCTCTATCAATATACAAAGACATTAAAGAAAATAAAAAAGATGCTGTAGAGAATTATATAAAATTTTTAAAAACAGGTGGTTCTAAATATCCATTAGATTCTTTAAATATTACCGGGGTAGATTTAACAAAAAAAGCAACAATAGAAAATACTATTAACATTTTCAAATGTAGACTTGAAGAGATAAAGAAAATATTCCAATAAAAGGAGATTTACTGTGAAAAATATCAATTTGATTTTAGCTTGGCTTGTACATATTTTTACAGCATCTGGCTTGATTGTAGGACTTTACTCAATAATTTCAATTGTAAATGGTGATTATTCTCTTCTTTTAAAGTTAACAGTAATAGGACTTATAATAGATGGAATTGATGGAACTATGGCAAGAAAGCTTAAGGTAAAAGAATTAATACCTGAAATTGATGGCGCTCTACTTGATAACATTATAGACTACATAAACTATACATTCATACCCGTTATATTTTTTTATTGGGGAGAATTTATTGAAGAAAAATATAAAGTCGCCATTTGCATTGGAATTTTACTCTCATCAGCATACCAATTCTCAAGAATAGATGCAAAAACAAATGACAACTACTTCAGAGGATTTCCTTCTATATGGAATCTCTTTGTAATATTAAACATAATTTTTAAAATAGAACAAATAACAAATCTTGTTATGATATCAATATGTATTGTGATAAGCTTTGTCCCAATAAAATTTATTTACCCATCAAAAACTAAAGAATTAAAGAAAATTACCATACCAATAACAATAATAAGTTGCGTAATATTTGTTGTATCAATATTTCTAGACTTATCCACAACAGCTTTAAAAATATCAAAAACAATTCTCATCCTTTACTTTACATATTTAACTTTAGCAAGCATATATTTAACCTATAAAACAAGAAATAGATGATAACAATGCATATAAACACAATAATAGAATCCATTGATTCAAACATAGCTTATTCCCCAATAGTATTTTTTTCTTTACTAATCTTAGCAGGGCTTAATGTTCCTATTTCAGAAGATGCAATAGTACTAATGGGTGGAATTTTATCTAGTCGAAAAAATGAATATACTGTATTAATATTTTTAGGAATTTTTTGGGGAGCATATCTTGGAGACATAATATCTTTTTACATTGGGAAATTAATGGGAAATAAATTGTTCAAAAATAAGAAAGACAATAACCTACTTGACAAAATAAATTACTATTATGGTCAATACGGAGTATTAACTTTATTTATAGGAAGGTTTATACCCTTTGGAGTTAGAAATGCAATATTTATATCAGCAGGAATGGGAAATATGAAATCCAATCTATTTATTGTTTCTGACTTTTTTGCAACTCTACTTTCAATAATGGTTTATTTTACTCTAAGCTTTAAACTAGGACAATCATTTGAAATAATATTTTCAAAAATAAAAATAATTATATTTGCAATATTTATTACCATAATATCAACAACAATAATAATCTGGGTAATTAAAAAAAATAAAAAAGTTGACAAAAATTTAAAATAAAAAATATAATGGTTAATAGTGCTGTGGTGGTGGAAGTGGTAGACACGCTAGCTTGAGGGGCTAGTGGGCGTAAGCCCATGCTGGTTCAAGTCCAGTTCACAGCATCAAAATTGTTAAGTAGCTTATTGAAATAAACACAAATGTGATCCAAAAGGATACTAGAGAATAAATTATAGATTAATTTTCAAGAGGACAAATGTCTAAATACGAATTCATAAAAATTGAAAAAAAATGGCAAGAATTTTGGGATAATAATAAAACATACAAAGTAAAAGAAGATCCAAACATTCCTAAAGAAAAAAGATTATACATCCTTGACATGTTCCCCTATCCTTCTGCAAACGGACTTCATGTTGGCCATCCAGAAGGATACACAGCTACCGACATATTTGGAAGATACAAGCTTTTAAATGGATTTCATGTACTTCATCCAATAGGATTTGATAGTTTTGGACTGCCTGCTGAAAATTATGCAATACAAACAGGAACTCATCCTCAAAAAAGTACAGAAGAAAATATTAATAAGTTTAAAAAACAAATAAAAGCTTTGGGATTTGCCTACGATTGGGATCGAGAAATCAGAACACATGACGAGAATTACTATAAATGGACACAATGGATTTTTTTGGAATTATATAAAAAAGGTCTGGCCTATGCAAAAGAAATGCCTGTATGGTACTGTCCTGAACTTGGAACAGTATTGGCAAATGAAGAGATTATTCAAACTCCAGATGGACCAAAATCTGAGAGAGGATTTCACAATGTCGAAAAAAAATATTTAAGACAGTGGGTTTTAAAAATCACGAAGTATGCTGAAAGATTGTTAAACGACCTTGAAGAATTAGAATGGCCTGAATCTGTAAAAGAAATGCAGCGAAATTGGATTGGAAAATCAACAGGGGTTGAAATCGACTTTGAAATTGAAGGTCACAATGATAAAATCAAAGTTTTTACAACAAGGCCAGACACAATCTTTGGTATCACATATTTAGTAATCGCACCAGAAAGCAAGCTAATAGAGAAAATAACAAAAAATAACTTTAAAAGAAATGTCTTAAAATATGTAAAGCACGAAGAACTAAAAAGTGATCTTAAGAGAACCTCTCTTGAAAAAGATAAATCAGGCGTTTTTACAGGATCTTATGCATTTCATCCAATAACAAATGAAAAAATTCCAATTTGGATTGGAAGCTACGTACTAGGAACTTATGGTAGTGGAGCTGTAATGGGTGTTCCAGCCCACGATGAGAGAGACTTTCAATTTGCTAAAAAGTATAAATTAAAAATTTTGCCTGTAATATCAAAATCGGGAAAAAATGAAATATTAGAAAAAGCATTTATTGATGATGGAATTTCAATAAATTCTCCTAATGAATTTAATAATCTTAAAAATTCTGAAGTAAAAGATAAAGTAATAGAATGGCTTATTAAAAACAAAAAAGGGAAAGAAAAAGTTACCTACAAGCTTAGAGATTGGATTTTTTCAAGACAAAGATACTGGGGAGAGCCTATACCCATTTTATTTGATAAGCTTGGAAATGCAGTACCTTTAGAAAAAAATGATCTTCCCTTAAAGCTTCCAAAAACTGCAAACTATAAACCTTCTAGAACGGGAGAATCTCCTTTATCAAGGATTAAAGATTGGGTAAACCTAAAAGATACAGGCTTTACAAGAGAAACAAACACAATGCCTCAATGGGCAGGCTCTTGTTGGTATTATTTAAGATACCTCGATCCTAAAAACCCAAAAGAATTTGCAAGTAAAAAAAAAATTGAATATTGGATGCCAGTTGACCTATACATAGGTGGAGCTGAACATACGGTATTACACCTACTTTACTCAAGGTTTTGGCACAAGGTTCTTTATGATCTAGGGTATGTAAATACCAAAGAACCTTTTAAAAAGCTAATAAATCAAGGCATAATAACCGCATTTTCTTATCAAAAAGAAAATGGGATTTTAATACCTAATGACCAAGTTATAGAAAAAAACAGTAAATTTTTTGACAAAAGGGATAATAAAGAAGTAATCCAAGTAATTGCCAAGATGTCAAAATCCTTAAAAAATGTAATAAACCCAGACGACATTATTAAAGAATTTGGAGCAGACTCAATAAGAATTTATGAAATGTTTATGGGTCCACTAACAGATTCTAAACCTTGGAACACCAAAGGTATTATTGGTGTTTTTCGATTTTTAAACAAAATTTGGAACTTAAGAGAAAAAGAACTATCAAAAGACAATCCTCCAAAAGAAATAATATCTCAACTGCATAAAGCAATAAAAAAGGTCACAGAAGATACAGAAAAACTAAGCTTCAATACAGCAATCTCAGCGATGATGATATTTGTAAATGAGCTTATAAAGTATGAAAAAAATTATTTAAATATATTTAAACCATTCATTATTATTTTATCCCCTTATGCACCCCATTTAGCAGAAGAGTTATGGGAATATATTGGAGAAACTCCCAGTTTATTTAAAAATTCAAAATGGCCAGAATTCGATGAAAACCTTATTATTAAAGACGCAAAAGAAATTGTCTTACAAATAAATGGAAAAATGAAAGACAAAATTTTACTAAGCAAAGAGACAGATGAAGAAGAGTTAAAAGAAATAGCAATGGGAAATAGCAAAATAAAAGCAAACTTATTAAATAAAAAAATTGTAAAAATAATTGCAATTAAAAACAAGCTTGTCAACATAGTGATAAAGTAAAAAAGAGGCATTATATGGACTTTGAAAGTCTAAGCATTAGATATAGGAAAATTATATTCACAATATTTATATTAATTACTATTTTTTTAGGGTTTTTTTTAAAAAATCTTAAATTCGATGCAAACATCTTAAAACTTATCCCCAAAACTAAAGAAACTGAAAGCTTAATAGACATTGATAAAAGTAATTCACTTTTATCTACAATAGTAATATTTCAAGATAAAAAAAATATTTTCAATAAAAAAAATTTTGAAACAATAAACAGTGTAATCAATGAAATAACCAAAATTTTAAAAGTATCTCCAAATGCCGTAACAAGCATATTTTCTTATTTTCCGCAATTTAAAAAAGAAATTTACACAGATAAAGACATAGAAGAAATAAAAAATAAAATAAAGTCAACTCCATTCGTAAAAAACACATTTTTAGGCAACTCAGAAAATTTAATATACTTCATAATAATCCCATCAGAAAGTGACAAAATTAACTTCAGTAGAAATTTAAAAAATGAACTTGATGAGATGGAGGAAACAATTAAAAAATATGAAACAGACAATCTAAAGTTGTATCTTACAGGAGATTTAATAGTAAGAGAAAAAATCTTAAACTACATGGTTGAAGACTTCAAGATTTTAGGACCTCTTGCTGCTTTTGTAGTAATAATTTCACTTTATCTTATTATAAAAAATCTAATGGGTGCATTAATTCCCATTTTTATTGCATTATTATCATTGATTTGGACTTTTGGAATTAAAGGACTTGTAAACTCCCCCATTACAGTGCCAGAAACTTCAATGATTGTTTTACTCATTTCAATCGGATGTGATAATGCTGTACATATAATAAATGGAATATTTAAATTAATAAAAAAAGAACAACTCTCAAAAGAATCAATAAAAACAACAATTAAAAAACTTAAAACACCAATACTTCTAACATCTCTTACAACTGCATTTGGATTTTTATCTCTTACAACCTCTTCAATTAATGCTTACAAAACAATGGGTATATTCATGTCAATTGGAGTAATTATCTCAATGGCAATCTCATTAACCGTTTTACCTGGAATAATAACATTAATTCCATTTACAAAAAAAAAGTCTCTTGAAAAACAAAAAGAAAATAAACCGTATAGAATATTTTTCCTTGAAAAACTTGCCAAACTAAATACACAAATAACAAAGTCTATATTAAAAAGAAAATACATATCCTCTATAGTAGTCATCATCATACTGGGAATTTCTATTGCGGGTCTTTTAAAAATAGAAATCAATTTTGATGAAAAAGATTACTTTAAAGAAAGCACAAGTGTAAAAAAAACATTAAACCTAATGCAAAAAGAAATGGGAGGAATATCGATTTTCAAAATAGAACTTGAAGGCAAACCCGGTGAATTTAAAAATGCTAAAGCAATGCAAACCTTAGATTTAATTACAGACAAACTTGATGAATTTTCTGCAAAAACTCAATCAAGCTCTATTAATGGAATTTTAAAATTTGTAAATTTTAAAATTAAAAAAGAATCCCCGCTAGAGTATAAACTGCCCGAAAGCAAAACCATATTAAACAAACTAATAAATTTGATAGATAAAAGCGATTGGACTAAAGACAATAAAAAAATGTATATTAATGATGATTGGTCATTAATATCTATTATGGTAAGAATTGAAGACAACTCAACCGAAGGAATAAAAAAATTTGAAAAATATGCTATTGAAACAATTAATGAACATATGAGAAATAATAAATATCATTTTTCAGGGGTATATGATAAGGTGTTAATAGCTAAAACAATGGTAAGAGAGCAGGTTATGAACATTGTAACAACTCTTGGATCAATAACACTGCTACTTATGTTTTTCTTCAAATCTATAAAAACTGGAATAATTATTGCAATCCCAGTGGCATGGTCAGTGTTTCTAAACTTTGCTGTAATGAGATTATTTGGGATAACTTTAAACCCTGCAACAGCAACAATTGCATCTGTAAGCATGGGAGTCGGAGTAGATTATTCAATTCATTTTTTTAACACGTTTATTTTAAAATACCAAAAAAGTCAAATCTACAAAAATGCACTACTTAAATCAATACCCAGCGTATTTAATGGAATATTCGCAAATTCTATTTCTGTTGGAATAGGTTTTTTAACCTTAACATTTTCAGCATATAAAATAATATCAACTCTTGGGGCAATAATTGCTTTTACAATGCTAACGACATCCCTTGCATCACTAACTCTTCTTCCATTATTAATTTATTTATTTAAACCTAGAGTTAGAGTTAAACTGGCCTTAAATAACAATTTAAAAAATTAAAACAATAATTTAATGACCTCGCACATATTATCTACAAGATAAAAATTAATACCGCTCTTAATGTTAATAGGAATCTCTTCTAAGTCAACTCTATTTGCCTTAGGAACAATAATGTGCTCCACGCCACTACGCTTTGCTGCAATTATTTTTTCTCTAAGACCTCCTATCATCATTACATTCCCAGTAAGAGAAAGCTCCCCTGTCATAGCTAAATGGGGCCTAACAACCTTATTAAGAGCAAGAGAAATAAAAGCACTAGCTATTGTAATTCCTGCAGAAGGCCCATCTTTTGGGGTAGCTCCTTCTGGAATATGTAAATGAATAATATTTTTTTCAAAAAAAGATTTGCTAATACTTAGATCTCCTTTAATACTATTAACATAAGTATAGGCAATATTAGCAGATTCCTTCATTACGTCCCCAAGCCTACCTGTCAATTTAATTCCACCTACCTTGGACTCTGTCTTTACAGTCTCAATTATTAATGTAGAACCTCCATAATTTGTCCAAGCAAGACCCATTACCATCCCAGAATACATAGCATTAGGCATGCTTTCCTTTCTAAAAACAGGTACGCCAACATATTCTTCTAGATTGTCATTAGAAATTTGATAGGATTTGACCTCAGTATTCTCAATAAGCTTTCTTGCAACCTTTCGTACAATTTTATTTAAATATTTTTCAAAATTTCTTACCCCATTATCTCTTGCATACTCTTGAGCAATTTGAACAAGAGCTGAACTTTGAAATTTTAAAGAATCTTTATCAACTCCGTTTTCACTTAAAACTTTAGGAATTAAATACTTTCTTGCAATCTCTATTTTTTCGTTATCAACATATCCAGAAACTTCAATAACCTCCATTCTATTTAACAAAGGTCTTGGTATTGTTTCAACAGAATTAGCAGTTAAAATAAAAAATACATTCGAAATATCAAAAGGAAGGTCAAGATAATGATCTCTAAATTTAACATTCTGTTCGGGATCTAAAACTTCAAGAAGAACTGAAAAAGGGTCCCCATAATTTGAAGCAGAAATTTTATCCACCTCATCAATTAAAAAAACAGGAGAATTTGTCTTAGTAATTCTTAAGCCTTGAATAATTTTGCCAGGCAAAGCCCCAACATAAGTTCTTCTGTGCCCTTTAATCTCTGATTCATCGCGCATTCCACCAACAGAAAATCTAAAAAACTTAGTGCGCAAAACCTTTGCAATAGCTGCCCCAATAGAAGTTTTCCCCACACCAGGAGGCCCTACTAAAAGAATAATAGCCCCTTTTTGAGTCTTTCTTAATTTAAGAACAGAAATATATTCAATAATTCTATCCTTAACCTCCGTCATTCCATAATGAGTTTTATCTAAAATTTTTTTAGATTTTTGCAAATCTAATTTATCAAAATTAATTTTAAAATCTCGCCAAGGAAGCTCAGTAATAAGTTCAAGATAATTTCTAATAACAATATATTCAGCCGAGCTTGTCTCAAGAAGTGAAAATTTTTCTAACTCTTTTTCAACTACCTCTAAAGACTCACCTTTCAACTCCAAAGTCTTTAGCTTAGTTTTAAGCTTTTCGAAATCGCTGTTTTTTTTATCGCCTATACCAAGTTCAGCTTTAATAGCTTTAAGCTGTTCTTTTAAAAAAAACTCTTTTTGTTGTTTCTCTAATCTCTCTTGAATCCCCTTAGCAATTTTATTTTGGATTTCAATTAAATTAAGCTCTTCATAAATCAACTCTAAAACTTTTTTAAGCCTATCTTTTACACTCAAAGTTTCAAGAACTATTTGATGATCATTTTTTGAAGAGGAAATGGTACTGGCCACAATATCACATAATTTCCCCTTATCCTCAATATTAACCATATTTAATTGAACTTCCGGCATTTTTCTATGTGAAAATATCTCTTTAGTTCTAAGCAAAATACTACTATAAACTGCCTTTGATTGAATATCATCTTTTCTAACTGGAATTTGCTTTAAGTAGTCAATCTCAATTATAGGAAATTTCTCATTAAGAACAACTTTAACAAATTTAATCCTATCAAAAGTTGAAACGAATATGTTGTAGCCACCATCTGGAAGATTAATTTTTTTTATTACCTTTGCAGTAACTCCAACAGAATAAATATCTTTACTATAATCAATAATTAATTTCTGTTGAGCATTATTATTGTTTTTTCCTAAAAATTTATCATTCAAAACAAATAAAGCAATGATTCCATTACCTTTCATAGCATAATCGATTGCTTTCATATCAGAATCAGAGATTATAACAATCGGAATAAACATCCCTGGAAAAACTGGATGAGAGGGAACCGCTATTAAAGGTACTCTTGCAGGCTTGTTAGAATGAGGTAAAATTCCAGCTGCGGTTTTTTCTTTTTTTTTATCTATTAACCTAGCTTTTTTAAATTCATCCATAAAATTTGAAATCTCCTAAGCTAATTATAACAAAACAAATATTTTATGAAAATTCATTTAATAATATATTTTTTTATTATAAAATAATAAAATGAGAATTTGCACAGTTAAAATTATGAACATAAATTTAGATTATGATGAAAATTACAGCCCACTAAAACTGTACCATTCAATAATAAACATAATGCCCACTACTTAAAATTAATTAATCTATGGTGAAGTTAGTAAAGAAGAATCCTTGAAAAATCGATTAAAAAATAAATTCTAGAGAAGTAAATGAAAATTTGGAAACAAAAAGAAACTAATATACAAATCCAAGAATTAACTCGCATTGCTAAGCAATATAATATAAATCCCTTTGAAGCAACTTTGCTCATAAAGCGAGAAATTAAAGAAGAAGATTTCATATTTTTCCTTGAAGACAGCACAAATTTACTACACAATCCATTCTTATTAAAAGATATAGATAAATTTATAAACAGAATCAATAAAGCAATTAAAGAGAATGAAAACATATTAATCTTTGGAGATAAAGATGCTGATGGAATCACAGCAACAATAATAATGTATGAGACTCTTAAAGATTTTGGACTTAATGTAAGTTATAAAATACCTTCAAATGGAGAATTTTATGGACTTTCAAAAGAATTAATCAACATAGCTTTAGAAAAAAAAATCTCTTTAATAATAACCGTTGATAATGGTATCTCTAGTATTGAAGAAATAAATTATGCAAATTCAAAAGGAATAGAAATAATAATCACAGATCACCATCTTCCAAGCGAAGATTTTAAAACTGAAAGCATAGTTATAAATCCTCACCTAAAAGATGATAAATATCCATTCAAAGAAATAGCAGGATGTTGCGTAAGTTTTAAAACTTGCCTTGCTCTTAGCATGTCCTTTACAGATCTTTATTCTAAAAACCTTGTATTTTTATTTTTAGAAAAAACAAATAATGAAATTATTCTTAATGCAATAGAAATAAAAAACTATATTTTAAAACAATATCTAAGATTAAATAACAAAAATGACCCTTCAATTAACTTAAACAAACTAGAAAAATTTATACAAAACAAATACATAGTAATCTTTAACAAAGAAGATCAAGGTCAATTATTAAATAAACACTTCGGGATAAGCATAAATATTAACACAATTGATATTAGTGAAAATTTTATAAAAAAATACCCAAATTTCAGAAAAAAAACATTAAAAGACTTAATCCAAGCAACTAAATATTTTAGATATAAAGAAGTTGAGATTAAAGACAAGCTTTACTACATATTTTACAACATAATTTTTGAAACTAACAAAAATTTGCTCCAAAGATGTCTAAAAAGACTTAGCTTTGTTGCAATAGGAACAATAGCAGACAATATGCCCATTATCAATGAAAATAGAATAATCCTAAAAGCAGGGCTTAAAGAAATTGCACTAAGAGAAAGAATGTCTATTAATTATCTATTAAAAGATGCAAACATATTAACAAAACCAAATATAACTTCAATGGATATCGCATATAAAATTGCACCAATACTAAACTCAACAGGAAGACTTGAAAAAGCAGATATTGCAATAAACTTTTTACTAGCTGACGACATTAATCAAATAGAAAATAAATTTAAAGAAATAAAAGAAATCAACGAACTAAGAAAATATAAAGAAGAAAAAGCTTGGAATTCTCATAATAAAAATACTATTTTTAAAAATGATAAATTCATAGTTTGTTATGATAAAAACACCCCAAAAGGAATAAGTTCAAGACTTGCAACTAGACTTTCTGCTTACTACCAAAAAGTTGCTATTTTTTTAACAAAACAAGATAATATTATTAAAGGATCAATTAGGTCAAACAATAAAATCAATTCAAAAGCATTAATATCGACAATACCTTCTCATTTAATAATAAATTCAGGGGGACATAAAGCTGCCGCTGGATTTACGCTGAATGAAAATTTACTCGAAGACTTTATTAAAGAATTAGAATATGCAACTACAAAAGTTAAATATGAAACTACTGATGAAAACGAGTCAATATTAATAGATACTATTGTTCCAAAGAATTTAACAAAAGATTCTCTTTTTAAAACAATAGAAATATTTGAACCTTATGGCTATGAATTTAGAGAGCCAATATTAATGATGGAAAATGTTTACCTTCAAGAACTCAAAACAATTGACAAAAATCATAACTCAAAACATATAAATATGCGCATTAAATCACAAAACGACTACTATAAAGCTATTTTTTTTAACGGAACAAAAAAAATAGAAGAATTAAATATAAAAGAAAATCAATATTTAGACATCATTTTTACAATTAATGAAGATTTTTACTGCCCGAGAGAAAAAATTTTGAAAATCATAGACATAAAAAAGAGCGCTCAAATCAATGTATAGAATACAAAAAACCTTACTTATATTTTGTATTCTAGGAATAGAAAATATAAATTCAGAAATAATAAATACTATTCCTAAAGTCCAATATAAAAAAGAAGCATTTCAAGGAGATTACATATACTTTGCAAGTAATGAAAACTTTAAAAAGTTGTCGCTTTTAAGCATAAATAAAAATCCAATCATAAGTTCTTCTCCATTCAAATTTACAGTAGGAAGTAAAACTTACTACATAGCATTTATAGGAATTACACCAATGATAAAAGAGGGGAAAAGAAAAATTCAAATAGAATTCAAAAATAAAAGCTATGTCAAAGAAGTAGAAATAAAAAAATTTAACTTCAAAAAAACAACAATTAGTTTTAATAAAGAAAAAGCCAAGCTTATTACCCAAAAAAAATCCATAAAACAAAAAGAACAAGCTTTGGTTTTATGGAATATTATTGGCAATATTGGAGATACAACAATATATCACTACGATGCTTTAGTTAAACCCATAAAAGATCAATACATTATAACAAGTCAATATGGAGATTTAAGGCTTTACATGCAAGGCAGCAAAAAAATTTCAAATTATACGATGCATAATGGAATTGATTATGCCCCATTTAAAAGAGAAAATACTCCAATTTTTGCTGCAGGCAAAGGAAAAGTTGTATTTGCACAAAATAGAGAACTAACAGGGAACACCCTTATAATACAGCATTTGCCAGGTGTGTTTACAATTTACCTTCACCTCTCAAAATTAGGAATAAGTGAAAATAAAGTAGTTAGTGCCGGCGAATATGTTGGACATACTGGAAATACAGGCCTCTCAACAGGCCCTCATTTACACTTCGAAGTAAGAATTAATGGCATAGCAATAAACCCAGATTTCCTTTTAAATGGCATGCTTATTGACAAAAATAAAATAATAAATAATATTAAAAGAATAGAGTAAAAGGAGGTGATTTTTTGGTAACAGTCACTGTGGACAAAAATGAAAATCTTGAAAAAGCATTGAAACGTTTTAAAAGAATGATTGAAAAAGAAGCAATTATTCGTGAATGGAAAAGAAGAGAATATTATGAGAAACCATCCACAATCCGTGTGAAAAAGGAAAAAGCGTTTAAAAGAAAACAAGCAAAAAAAGTAAGAAAATTAAAACAAAAAACTAATAGGTAAATAGTAAGAGATGTTCAAATGGATATCTCTTTATTTTAAATTAATACCTCTCTTGGCTTTGATCCGTTAACAGGCCCTATATAACCCATATCTTCCATGATTTCAATAATTCGAGCTGCCCTATTGTAACCTATCTTCAACCTTCTTTGCAAATAAGATGCTGATGCTTTTCTTGTGGTTTTAACAATCTCAAGAGCTTCATCAAACATTGGTTCATCAGAAGGTCCAAGAGCAACTAAATCTTGCTCTTTTACACTATCAATAAAGATTTCATCATCAATATAATTTGGAGAACCAAATTTTTTAACCTCTTCAACAAGTCTGTAAACTTCTCTTTCTTTTAAAAATCCACCCTGAATTCTTTGAGGAAAAGGATTTAAAGAACTAATATAAAGCATATCCCCTTTTCCTAAAAGCTTTTCAGCACCAGAAGATCCAAGAATTATTCTCGAATCCATAGAACTAGCTACCATAAAAGAAATTCTTGAAGGAAAATTGGCTTTTATTACCCCCGTAATAACATCAACTGAAGGCCTTTGGGTCGCAAGAACTAAATGAATCCCCACAGCTCTAGCCATTGCAGCAAGTCTAGAAATTAAATTTTCTAAATCTTTTCTTGCAGAAAGAATAAGATCTGCAAATTCATCAATAATTATTACAAGATATGGCAAGATCATTAAATTTAAATTCTCATCTTTTATTTTTTTATTATAAGAAGAAATATCTCTTACCAATAAATTATCAAGAAGCACATACCTCCTCTCCATTTCATCAAGACACCATCTAAGAGCTTCTAATGCTCTCTTTACATCTGTAATAACTGGAGTTAATAAATGAGGAATATCATTGAAAAGTTTAAGCTCAACTATTTTGGGATCTATCATAATTAATTTTACTTCATCTGGAGATTTTGAAAAAATAATTGAAGCAATTAAAGAATTTACACAAACCGATTTACCTGCTCCAGTTGCACCAGCTATTAATAGATGTGGAGAATTAACAAGATCAAAAACAATATTTTCGCCACTAATCTCCTTTCCAAGAGCAAAAGGAATTCTAAAATCACCTCTGAATTCCTTGCTATCTATTATCTCTGAAATTACAATAAATTCACGTCTTTTATTAGGAATTTCAATTCCAACAGCTTCTCTGCCAGGAATTGGAGCAATAATTCTAACCCTAATAGCCGCAAGCCTTAAAGCAATATTATCAGAAATAGAAGTAATCTTAGAAAGCTTAATTCCCTTGTCCGGACGAATAGCATACATTGTTACAACAGGCCCTTTAATAATATCAATTAATTTAGCATTAATATTAAACTCTTTTAATGTCTCCTGGAGAATAATTGATTGCTTTTGAATTTCTTTATCATATTCAATATCCTCTACATCATTTTTAACCTCTCTCTGGTCAAAAACTGAAATATCAATAACGTAAGAATCACTTTTTTTATTCAAAACTACATTTTCGTTATAAGCATTGGGAATAGCAACTTGACTAATTATGCCTTTAGTCCTTATCTCACTGGCCTTAACCTTTCCACTAATAATTAATTTATTATCTTCAAGATTGTCCAAAGATTTATACTCACAAGACTCATCAATTTCATCTGCATTTAAAGCGCTATTATTTGAAATCTCCTTATTTGAGGAGCTTGCATCTTTGGAATCTGAGTCTTCAAAAACAGTTTTGGCTAAATTAACATTAGAGGGTTTTTTATTGTTTCTTAAAAAAGCACTAAATGACCATAAGGCTTGATATTCCTCATCATTAATAATATTCTTATTATCATCAAAAGCTTGAGGATCTTTTATATCCTCTGCAAAATCTCCATAAATTTTAATATCTTTTTTAACATCCAATGAATTTGAAAAGGGTAAATAACTTAATATGTTTTCAAACAAAATTTTAATCTTAAACTCTAAAAATTTCAAAGCATCCAAAATAAAATTAACATCTTTGAAAAAGACATAATTCAAGTAAATCCAAACAACAAATTCTAAAATTAAAAGAATAAAAACAAAAAAATTTCCCAATATTGTACCAAAATTAATAAGAAATATCTTAATAAGATAAGATTTTTCAACATTAGAATTAATTTTTATTAAAAATATTAAAGTAAAAAACAGTATTACTGTATAATTCCAATTAAATATAAATCGTTTAGTAAAAATATGTTTTTTATAGGCGTACCAATTAACAAGTGGATAAATTATTAAATAAAATGACAAGAATGAAAAAACATTAACCAGTATTTGTCCTATTAGATTGAAAACAAAAAATACAAATATATTGCTTAAAGGGGTCAATGCTACAAAAAGAGAAAAAGAAATAATCGTAAGCATAAAAAAAAACAAAAATTGAAAATACTGATAAAAATCTTTCATATTCTAAAAAAACAACAAAATGTAATTGAAAGTGCAAATAAATATATTGAAAAATAATATAGTTTTTTGTTATTAAGCATTTTAAAAAAGAAATTTATTGAGATAATGCCAACAACAAAAGCAACCAATGCTCCTAAGTTTATTTCAAAAAAATTTAAAACCATAAAAATATCATAAAATTCTTTATATTTAAATAAAATTGCTCCAAAAACTATTGGAATTAAAGACAAAAATGAAATTTCAAATGCACTTTTTCTATTAAATCCAAGCGACACCGCAGAAAAAATTGTAATTCCAGAACGAGAGATTCCTGGAAACGCACCTAAACCTTGCATCAGTCCTATAAAAATTCCTACTAACAAAATATTACCTTTAAAATCAATTTTAAAAAAATTAAATTCTAGCATCAAGATTAAAATCCCTGTTATAATAAAATTAATTAAAATAAAAGGCAATATAAACATTCTCTCGTATTTTGAAATAAAAGTTCCAACAACTCCGGTAACAATAGTTATTATTAATATTAGCAATATTAATTTTAAATTTGTCAAATCAGATTTATTAGTTTTTCTTAACGAAAATCTAATAAAAGTTAAAAAAAGCTCTAAAATCCTTTGGCGATAGTAAATAATAATTACTAAAACTGTTGCAAGGTGCAAATAAATATCAAATATTATTGGGAGCTTTAAATGCATAAAATGCCTAAAAAGCAATAAATGCCCCGAACTAGATATTGGTAAAAACTCTGTAATACCTTGAACAATACCCAAAATAATTGCATTTAAAATATTTATCATTAAATACTCCAATACTAATTTTTGGGAAATTCGCCCATAATTTTAACTATTACCGAATCTATTCCCTTCTTTTCATATAAAGCATCATAAAATACCGAATAAACTAATATTTTTTTAATATAATTTCTAGTCTGACTAAAAGGAATTGCCTCAATAAAAAGCTCTTTAGAACAATGTCCATAACTTTTTTTCCACTTTCTAACATTACCAATGCCCCCATTATAAGATGCAAGAGCCTTATAAAGGCTGCCGGTTGTAGATATTCTTTTTTTCAAATAATATGTCCCAATTATTATATTATCTTTTGGGATCTTTAAATTATAATCAAAATACTTAAGTTCTTTAGAAATATCATTCGCTGTTGACGGCATAACCTGCATAAGGCCAACAGCACCGGGTTTTGAGACAGCATTTTTCTCAAAGCTACTTTCAGCTTTTATTAAAGAAAATACAATGCTGGATTCAAGCCCACGCCTTTTAGCCCAATATTCTACCAAAGATCCATAAAGATATGGATAAAGCCTTTTATAGTCATTTTCCATTAAAGCAGATTCATCTTGATTTACAAGATAATTAATCACAAGGGTTGCATCGTAATAATTTTCACTCTTTAAAAGCTCATCGTATATTCTTCGATAAAAATCGAGTGAAAATTTATATCCATTCCTAAAATCTTCAGAAATAAACCCTCTAACATAATGATAAAGATTAAATTTTAAAAATCCCTCCAAAAAAATCTCATAATCAGATTGCTCATATTTAATATCATGTCCACTTGTAAAAAATTCATCAATATTTTGATCTAATAAATACCTGCTCATAAATGAAGAATAAGACCATTTATCATAATTAATAGCAGAATGCAAAAGACTCTTGTATTCTCCGCTTACATTAGATTTAATTAATTTATGATATATAAGCCTTGCATTAATAAAAGCAAGCTTAGATAAAATAGAATCAGAAATAACTTTTTGAGCATTAGAATAAAGCTTATAAAGGTTGCCATAGTCTTCAAGCTGAATTGATTCTAAAATATAATCTTCTAAAATCTTAATAAAAGTAGAATTTTTTTTATCACTCTCGGTATAAAACTTGGCTACGCTTTCGGCAAAATAATTTCTTGCACTTTGAGTAAAAATTAAATTACTAAAAGCCGTATTAAGCAAATCAAGCCTGTTGATCTCATTTTTAAGATTTAAGCCCTCAAGATATTCCTTCAAAAGAAGAAGGCCTGAATTATTTTTCCCCCTAAGATTTAGAATACCCAAATAATAATTTTTATATTTGCTCCTTATTTTACTAAAAAATGTTAAAGCATTTGAAATTTTGCCAGAACTAATAAAAGCCTTATAAACATCACTTAATACAATGTTATTGTCATAATAGCCACTTAAACCATTTTTATTCAATATATTTATTGCACTATTAAAATTACCATTTGCCACTTCATACTTAAACCTAACAAGATTTAAAAAATTTGTACCAAAGTACTTAGACTTATTTTCAATAATAAAGTAATCATAAGCCCTTACATGTAAATAATTTGCAGGTAAATTTTCAAAAAGTTCATTAAAATAAATTTTCGACTCACTTACATTAGAAAGATTAAGATAAAGAGCCGCTTTTAACAAAATATTTTCATTTTCCTGATAATCAGGAAATTCCATCTTATTAAGCTTATTTAAAAGGCTAAGTGCCTTATCGTTTTTCTTTTGCCAATAAAGACTTTTGAAATACCCTAGTATAATAAATTTATTATTTTCGTATTTTTTATAAAGACTCTCCCCAATCAATTCAGACTCAGAATACTCTTTTATTGAGTTAAAATATTCAATAAGTTTAATTCCAGCAAACTGGGATGCAATATTATCTCCATTGGCTATAGCCTTTTTCATATACTCTACAAATTTCTCTTCAAACCCTATTTTTTTAAACAAATAAGCAACGTATATATAAGAACTTGGATCTATGTTAAAATGCTTGTCAAAATTTTTTTTTGAATAATCAAAATTCCATAACCAATTTAAATTATTTAAATCAAACTCTTTTGAATGCATCTTTATAAAATCACTACTCGAAACTTCTTTTTTAACAACGCAAGAAAATAAACTTAAAAATAAAAAAAGAAAATTTTGCAATACGCAAGAATTTCTATTAAACATATTGATCGTTTTCATATCTCTCAATTCTTTTTTTACCACATTCAAAGTAATATGAGATAAAATCTCTAGGCTTCAAAATTTTTGAAAAAACTAAAAATAAAGAAAAAAATATCAAAAGAAAAAGAGAAATAAGGCTCAAATCCAACATAGGAGAATGGACCACTCCTTCACTTGAATTTAACTTAAAATTGTTTTTTACAGCATCATTCTCAAAATCTTCTCTAAGATCTAGTTCAACATCTTCATCTGAAGTATCTATTAAATCTTTGTCAATATCTGCAATAATATCTTCAACGCTTAAATCATGCAAATCTTCTTCCTCATCCTCTTCTAAAGATTCTTCTAATTTTTGAAACTCAAAATTATTAAGGTTTAAAGACTCTTCATTAATATACTCAACTTTTTTATTTTCTAAATTAAGCTCTTTAGAATCAACATAATTTTCGTCATTATCATCAAAACCTTCAAAATCTGAATCACCTGAATCATCTTTTTGATCTTCTTCAGTTTTTAGATCTAAAGAATTAATAGCAGGAATACTTAAATCAAAAACATCTTTTTTAACAAAATCATCTTTTTCTTCAAAATTTAAATCAAATTCAGAACCCAAATTTTCAACAGGCAAATCATTGCCAATGCCGCTTTTTAAATCATTTGAAAGCCTACCCCCATTAGACCCTTTAAAGGTTTGATTAAAATCTAAAAGACTTAAATCAAACTTAGATTTATCTTGAATCCCATTAGATTCACTATAAACATAAAGTATTTCGTCCATAACTTTAAAATAAACATTTACACTTAAGCTTTCCCTTTTTAAATTATCCAAGAAAAAAGAACCAACTAAAAAAGGATCTGAAAAATCTTCATATTCACTAACATAAAAATTCAACTTAATACTAGTATCACCTGCAACCTTGCCTAATATTACCCTCTTAACAGAACTATCATCTAAATTTAAAACCGAATAATATTCATTATTAGATAATTTAATCGCTAAAAACCCTTTCAAAAATTATAACCTCTTTGCTTTATTTTATTGAAACCAAACTTATATACTAATTATAGTTATCATTATTATTATAACTATAATATAATATAAATAATGTGATATTCAACTTACAAATTACTTTTATTTTAAGTAAATAAACTTTTCTTAAAAGTAGATATGATGATGCAAATTAATGGGATATTTTGAATTTAGGAGCAATAAAAGTGTTACCGCTATTTATAGTAATCTCTTCATTTATAGTATTTATTTTAGTATTTTTATTTTTTAAAATAGCATTAAAGCTTACAATAGGCAAAACTAGAGGGAAAATTAAAAAAGATGACGAAAGAACGCAAAAACTAATCGAAAGAGCAATTTCTCTATTAAAAACAAATCCAAACGAAATAGGTGCCCTTGAAATTTTAAATAATTACTACTATAAAAATCAAGACCATGAGAATGGTATAAAATATGCAAAAAAATTATGCCAATTAATAGAAGACAACCCAATAAGTCAAGAAATAAACACATTTAAAGCTTTTTTAAGCTATGGATTTTATAATCTTAAAAGAAATTTTAACAGAGAAGCCTTAGAATTTTTAAAAAAAGCATACCTCATAAAAAAAACAGATGAGGATGCAAATTATTATCTTGGTATAGCATTCTTAAAAAATGAAATGTATAAAGAAGCTCTATACTATCTTACAAAAGTTTACAAGTTTAATAAAAATAATAAAGACATCCTAAAATACATAGGGATAACTTTATTTAACCTGGAAAGCTATAGAAAAGCTGCTGGAATATTTAATAACATAAAAAAACACATACAAGGCGACATTGACGCTCTTTTAGCATATGCTAAGTCTTTGTCAAAAATGAATCAAGATCATCTGGCACTAGAGATTGCTAACAAAATAAAACAAAAAGACGGAATGATTTATGAGGCTTTATTAATTACATCTGAGATTCATTCAAAAAATAAAGAATTGGATAAATTAGAACAAAATATTAAAGAAATAATAAAAGTAAAACCTGACTTGCCTAAAAAAATTTTCCTTGAATTATTTTATAATCTTGGAGAACTCCAAATCTCTGTTGAAAATTATCAAAAAGCTACAGAAGCTTTTACCAAAGTTGAAGATATTGATCCAAATTACAAAAAAATTAAAGAAAAATTAGAATTTAGTAAAAGATTAAACGAAAACATAGCGCTAAGAATATACTTGCGCAGTTCAAAAGAAAATTTTGGAAAAATAGCAAATGAAATTATTTTAAAACTATATTTAAATAAATTTCAAGTAAGAGATTCTAAAATAAACGAAATAACATCACAATTTATTGATATGAACTTTCACTTAGCTAACAATCAATGGGAAGAAAATTTAATAGTACGATTTGTAAGAACCGAACAAGATACTTTTGGTGAATTATTCTTAAAAGATTTCATTTCAAAAATAAAAGAAAATAAAATAAAAGGACTCTGCATTGCTCCATCAAAATTCTCTTTAAAGGCTAAACAAATGATTGAAGGAAGGCTTATTGATCTAGTAGAAGGCAAAAAACTAACTCAAATACTTAAAAAAATTAACATATCAAAATACACATAAAAAATACTATCTTAAATATTTCATAGGATTTTCTGTTTTGCCATTCTTAAAAATTGTAAAATGCAAGTGATTACCTGTGCTATAGCCAGTACTTCCCATATAGCCTATTACTGCTCCCCTTGAAACTTTTTTCCCAACTTTAACAGCAAAAGAATTCAAATGCGCATATAAAGTTTGAAATCCATTACTATGAGAAATAACAATATATTTCCCATATCCTCCCGCATTAAATCCCACCGTTACAACAATGCCCTCTCTTGCGGCTTTAATGGGAGTATTGGCTAAATTTGCAATATCTATTCCATTGTGAAAGCTAATAACTCTTGTAAACGGATCTGGTCGATAACCATATCCTGAAGTAATAACGCCTTGTACAGGATAAATAAAAATCTCTCCTAATACCTCTTTTAAAAAATCTTTGGGCAATCTTCCTCCAGGAATAAACAATTTTTGCCCTAAAAATAAAACTTCATTATCAAGATTATTAGAATCTAAAATATCCACTTTGGGAATATTATAGGCACTAGCTATAGATGAAATGGAGTCATTTTTTTTAACAACATAAACAATTCCGTTCATATTAGGAACTTTAATAATTGAATTTGGCTTAATATTTCTTACATCTTTAATTTCATTAAAAGAAATTAAAGTTTCACTAGTTGTCTGATATCTAGCTGCAACATGAGAAAGCGTTTCTCCGGGCTTAATTTTATGGTCAAGCACCTTTAATACAAAATTTTTTTTAAATTCAGGAACATTTGCAGAAACATTAGAATCGGGCAAATAGCTACTAATTTGCGCTATATCTTGATCGCTATAATATAAAAATGTATCAATAAAATAATCTTTGGGTAAGGTGAGTCTATTTAAAAAAATATAAGAACCGTAATAAGAAAAAATATTAATATAAAATATTAATACAAAAATAAAGATTATTGCATTTAGCTTAAAAATAAGCTTATAATCGAATTTCAAGCTAAAAATGTCAAAAACTTTTTCTTTAAAGTTATTGTAATAATATTTATATTCATAATGATTAATATTTTGTATTTTAAGCTTATAGGAAAATAAAGAAACTTTTTTTAAAAAAAAATCAATTTTTTTAAAAAAGTTTTTTAACTTGAAAACTTTTTTTCTTCTTTTACCAATATTCCTAATATCGGCAAAATCTTTTAATTCAAAATTAATATTCTTCTTACTACTGAATAAAAAATTTTTTTTACGTTTTTCTACCCTTTGCTTTTTTTTTGGTATAATCATAACATGCTATTTCATTATACAATAGAAAATTGCATTTTAATGAAGGCATTGTTTAAAAGTTATGAGAATATTTAAAGCTCACAAATATGAACTAGCGTCAATTTTAGCTGCTTGCTTACTTTTAATAACCTTAATAAAGCTATTCTTATCCTTTTACATAGTAAAAGGCGAATCAATGATCCCAATAATATTTGACAAAAATTGGATTGTAAATCACAAATTTGCATATGGACTTAGACTTAAAAGTCGTCAAAAATATCTTTTATTGTGGAAAACCCCCAAAAAAAATGAAATGATACTTATTAAAGATCCCATAACAAACAAAATTGCTGTCAAAAGAATTTTTGCAATTCCGGGAGAAAAATTTAAACAAATAGAAAAAAATAAAATATGCATACATAACTTAAACTTTAAAATAGATGAAAATATTTTAAAAAAAAATAATAAAAAAATTCCTGATAATCACTATTTAGTCATAGGAGAAAATAAACAAACCTCATTAGACTCAAGAGATTACGGATTCATAAAAATTGATAACATATTGGGAAAAATAATTTATTACTTTTAAAAAAATATATATTTCCTTAAGTTTTTATTCAATAATACTTGTAAAAATGTTTGAAAGACTTTCTTTTGCTACATTGTCAGATGAACTTGTAATTTTTATTTCAATAAAATTAGAAGAATTTGTCTCTAAATCTTTAGCATTAACACTTAAAATACCACTTTCATTTAAAGTAAAAAGTACCTCTATTTTAGGAATTCCTTTTAAAGCTTTTTGAATATTGCCAAAGGAAAATCTACCTATAGAATAATTCAAAGAAGCTTTTTTATATTCACCTTGAAGTACATGGATCTCAATTTCATCTTGATAGTCATTAGTAGTTGTAAATAATTTGCTTCTAGAAATTGGTAAAGCAGTATTTCTCTCTATTAAAGTAAAAAATTTATTATCCCTTATCTCAAGTCCAAGAGAATAAGGGGTAACATCTTTAAACTTAATAACAGAGTCATTTCTAGAAAGACTAAAGGCATGAATACCTGCGCCAATAGCTACAACTTCATCTTGATTTAAAGCATCTAAAATCAAAACAGAAGGAAAGGATTCCTTTAAAACTTTTTGAATCAAGGGAATCCTTGTTGAACCACCAGAAAGTATTATTTTAGAAATACTACTAATACCAACACCAGCATCAACAATACATTCCTTAGATAAGTGAATAGTTTTGTCAACATATTCACTTATCATTGCATTAAATTCATTCCTTTTAAGTTTATAACTTAAATGATTACCATCAAGGAAAAGCAAAGTAATGTCGACCTCTTCCATAACAGATAAATTTTTTTTACCCTCTTCAATTTGTTCTCTTAGCTGTTCAAGAAGAAAAACATCTTCTAAATTAAAATCGGGATATTCATTTTTAAAATTGTCTAAAACATGCTTTTCAATAATTTTATTAAAATCATTACCTCCAAGTCGGCTTTGTCCTTTAACTGAAAGAACAGTATAGGTGTCGCTTTGTTTTTCCATAAGAGTTACATCAAAAGTTCCACCGCCAAGATCATAAATAAGAAAAATTCCATCAATCTGACTTTCAAAGGCATAAGCAATAGCAGCTGCGGTTGGTTCATTAAGTATGGCCTTGCAATTCAAACCAGCAAAATTTGCAGCTTCAACAACACCTCTCCTTTGAATCTCAGAAAAATACGCAGGAACTGTTATTACAACATTTTCAATCTCTTCATCTAAAAATTTTTCAGCATTCTTTTTGACACTAGAAAGCAAATGTGCTGAAATATATTCTGCTCTATAAAATTCACCATCTACTTTATAAAAAGTATTAGAGCCTATATTGGTTTTAAAATTATAGAATGTCTTTTGAGGATTAACTAATATTTGATTTTTAGCGGCACTTCCAACAAAAACGTCCTTATCTGAGAAAGAAACAATAGAAGGGGTCATTCGCTCACCCCTTTCATTTAATATTATCTTAGAACTAACATCAAAATACGATGCTACAGTATTTGTGGTTCCAAGATCAATACCTATCCATTTTTTCATGAATACCTCCCCTATGTATTGAAACAATCAATTCAACCTCACCTAGATCTAACTTAAATTTTTTAGCAATAGCTTCAAAAGACATGCCTTGTTCATGAAGTAAAATAATTTGATTTCGAACATTATAACTTTCTTTTATTATATTTTTTTCAATAGTAGGGATAGAATAATCCAAATTGCTTTTATAAATTCCACCACTCTTAGATCCAAAATTAGAAGAACTATTCCCAGGAATAGGACTGTTGTTAAAACCCAACAATCTCTGATCAAGAATTTCAATCCTCTCGTCAACCTCTTTAATGATTCTATTTAAACTTTCAATTTTTATTTCAATAATATTTATATTTCTATCCGTAGCTTGATTAATTTCAATAATTGTTTTATCTACCTCGCTTTTAAACTTTTTAAGTATGCTATTAGATTTTATTTTCAAATTAATATACACATGAAAATATATAAAAATAAATATAACTAAAATAAGATAAAAAACAATAAACATATAAAAGCCCTAAAAAATTTTATCTCTTAATATTAACATTTTTGCCAATTTTAGGATCTTCAAATTTACCAGAATACAAACTAAGCATTATCCGCTCTTCATTCTTATTTTTTTTAACTGGCAATGAAAGTAAAAAATTATCCTCAACCTTACTAACTGCACATACATTACTAACCTCAGAATCAGTATGAGAATCTCTTAAAAATTTCAATCTAGTATTTTGATTAATTTTTAATCTTTTGAGCTTTTCATCTTCACTTAAAATTTGCCTAGCCTTAAAAGAACTAACAAAAGACATTTTAAAAACTTCAAACGTATCCATATCCAAATCCTCATATTAAAGATCATTCACCTAGACTTAAAAGGAATATAGGTCATAACCTTAATATAATTATCATCCTCTACAAAAGTAACATTGCTGTAATCTTTTGAAAGCTCATAAAAAGCATTCTTAATATAAAGTTTAACACCTGAGTAAGCTATATTTTCAACAGAAACCTTACCCTCTATCTTAGTATTTTCAAGCTCATTTTGCAAATCAATTCGCTTAGCCTCTATCATTTTTATTTCCATTCTAAGAATTTTACTCTCATTAACAAATTCATTGTAACTGTCAATCTTTAAGGATTTTTCTGACTTATCTGTAATGAGCACAATATTCTTTTTTAAAGCAACAATATCTTTAGTTAAAACTTCTAATCGCTTTTCAATCTTTTCAAGATGGCTAGTAAACCTAGTTAGTAAATCTTTAATTTCAGGATCATAACCAACATCAATGCAAGTTTCACAACTTCTATCAGAGCCTATAGAATAAGCTCTAACCTCTTCTTTAGCATAAACACTCGAACCAACTATTTTTGATTTTTTACCGATGCAAAGAACTCTCTTTTTAGAAGAAACTGAAGAATTTACAATGCCTCTTAAAACTTCAACTTCCCCACCGCAACTTAAAGTAACATTTTCTAAAAACTTGGCCCTAATATTACCCCTTGCATAAATCTTAGAATCACCCTTGCCATTCACGCCACTATGAAAAATAATAGACCCATCCGTTTTTAAATTGCACCGACCCACTAATCCTTTCACTTCTATTCCACTTTTGGCCATAATATTGTATCCATCTAAAACATTGCCTTGAACAAGAACCATTCCATTATTTACTATATCTCCAGTAGCAGGTCCAACATCACCCTTGACCAAATAAATATTATGAACAGATATTATACCATCTGAAACAGACATATACCCATTACATTTTGCACGAATTTTATAACCATCTCTAAAAGTATTTTCACCTAAAATAAAATTAATATCCTGTCCACTCTCTGATTTTAACACTTTGCCAAAAACGGTATAGCCATCTACGCCTTTACCAAAAGGAATAATTCTGGCCAATTCCTCGCCTTCAATAACATTCCTAAAGCCTATGCTTGAAACCTCATACTCACCAAGCCTATTGTTTTCATCAACAATAAAATCGATATAAGAATCCTTACCTTTTACTGGCTCCAATCCTCTTGCAAGTTCAACAGGCTCACCATAAACAGGATAATCCACAAATTTTGCTACTTTATCCTTAAGTATTGCAATATCTATTACTCCATATTTTCTAAGGATATTGAAAATATCTTGTGCAAAAATTTCAGCTCCATTAATTCCGGGCGTGGTAAATTCAATAGTGACTGACATTGAATTTTCTGATATGTGAACCATCATTGTAACATTTTCAGAAGGATCAGATTCAAAATCGGCAATTTTTTCATAGTATCCACTAGCATTCTCAACTATACCCTTTACAATATCTTTATTAAAATTTTCAATATTGCTATGTAATTCTAATTTGGAAAGAACATCTTGATAATTAATAGGAACTCCTTGTCCCTTTGACGAGATAACCTTTAGAAATACACCCTTAGAAGATTTTTTGATAAAAAATTCACCGTCCGATGAAATCGTTTTTTCTTCTCCTGAATCATTTTTTGAATCAAGAGAAACTTTTGGTTTGCTAGAAGAATTTCTATAGGCAACTATTTTCCATTTTTTTCTCCCATATCCCAATATGCCATTACTACCTTTTAACAAAATCTCATAGTCTAATTCTTTATAAGGCACTGAAAGTTCTAAAGAAGCATCATTTAAGGCTTCTTCAAGAGTATCTGCTTCTATTTCCATCAAATCAACATGATTTTCTCTTTCCAAGTAAGCTCGCATTTTATCACAAAGTTCAGAAAAATTTATAGCCGCATCATCCATACTTATTCCTTCTTACTCATTAAAGTTTTAATAGCATCTGCAACAACTTTTGGATCATTATCTTCAATAAATGACATTTTTTTAATTTTGCCACTTCCCTCACTCATGTCTTCAGTATCAAATTTATACTTTTTGACCTCTTCTATAAAATCAACACTACTAATGTTATTTTGGAAGCTCTCATAAAGAGAATTTTTATTTTGAGAATCAAGATTGTCGTTTAAATCCTTATGAACCTTCTTATCATCTTGAAGCTTATTTTCCATATCACTAGACAATTCTGCCGAAAAAAGATTAGATAAATATTTCTTATAGATTAACTCAATTAAAAGTCCAATAGCAAAAAAAAATGCAAACTGCAAAAAAGATCTCACTAAGATTGTAAAAAATGGCAAGCCACAAAACAAACCTAAAACTGCTGAGATAAACAATGCTGACACACTAGCTAATAAAATATACTTTAATTCCCTACTTATAAACATAATGCCCTACTACTCCACACCAAAAAATCTTAATATAAAGCCTATAACACCCCTTCTTTTTCTGCTATCTAGAGAAACCTCTTCAAGAGTGGCAACAATAGAATCAAGACAATAGCTAGCCTTGCTATTTGGATTTACCAAAACAAAAGGCTTTTGCTTAAAAACAGAACTTCTAACATTTTGATCCTCATAAATATACCCCAAATAATCAATATTTAAATTTAAAAATTGGCCTGAAATATCTATAACCTTTTTAGCAACCCCCTTAGCCTCACTAACATTAGCTACTCTATTAACAATAAGTCTTAAATTTTTTAAATTCTCCATCTTATAAGACAAAACCTTTATTATTCCATAAGCATCGGTAATCGAAGTAGGCTCTGGAGTAGTAACAATAACAACATCGTCACTGGAAAGCAAAAAAGAAATAACTTGCCTTGAAATTCCAGCACTAGTGTCTATTACAACTATATCATATTCATATATTTTTAATAATTCTTTTATAAATTTATTAACATCAACATCAGAGAGATCTAAAAGCTCCATCGTACCAGAAGCGCCGGCTAAAAGATCAATATTATACTCTGTCTTTGTTATTACTTCCCTAATATCACGATTTTGAGTAATCATATGATATATACTATACTTAGGAATAACTCCAAGCAAAATATTAACATTAGCCATTCCAATGTCCGCGTCAAGTATTAATACCTTTTTGCCAAGCTCAGAATATTTAAGAGCAAGCCCAATTGCAATATTGCTTTTGCCAACACCACCTTTGCCACTACTAACAGCAATGAATCTTGTTTTACTGTTTTGAACTTTCTCATCAACTGAAAAATTAAATTTACCGTTTAATTTCATCATATCTCTTAAACTTTGAGCTTGATCTTCCATTATAACTTTCCTTAATAATAAGATTTACTTTTTATCTTCTTAATAAACTCTGCATCATCGCTTATTCTGTAGCCATTTATTCTTCTAATAAAAGTAAGTGGTTCTGCAACACTGATATTATGAGGAACAATTTGCCCATCTGTAACATAAGAAACTACTTTTTTCATTTCGTAAATCAAACTTATTAAATTCCCAACACAAGTGGTTTCATCCACTTTAGTAAAAATCACAGTTTTGTAATTAAAAGGAGAGAATTGATGAAATATTTCTTTAACATCTGATGTTTTTGTAGTAGAGCTTACGGCCAAGTGAAATTCGGCATCTCTTCCACAAGCATTAAGAAGCTCCTTCATCTCAGCAAGCTTCATAAAATCTTTAGGACTTTTACCAATTGTATCAACAAGTATCAGATCGAAATCCTTTGAATCAGTAATTTCGTCTTTTAAATCTTTAAAAGACTCAATTGCTCTAACCGGAATACCCATAATATCACCATAAGTTTGAATTTGTTTTTTAGCTCCAATACGATAATTATCAATAGTAATAATCTTAATATTCAAACTCTTAGATTCTCCATTAATACCATAAATTGCTGCAAGTTTTGCAATTGTGGTAGTCTTTCCAACACCTGTTGGGCCAACTAAAATAAAAACTCTTTTCTTAAGATCATCTATAATAGAACCCGAACATTTAATTGTCTTTGCAATATATAAAACAACATCCTCTCTAACTCTCTCATAATCATCAAGATCTGACAAACTAAATTCTCTCTTAATAAACTCATTAATGTCTTTAATATAGTTTTCAGAAAAATCATTTTCTCTTAGAATATCTTCGATTTTCGTAATTGTTGGATGATTAATATTTTCTTTTTTGTGAGCAAGTTCTGTTTTAAGAGATTTAACTTCTTTTAACACATCTTCAATTGAAGAATTTTCCTCTCTTTTAATGCTTTGAAGGATCTTTCGTTTTTCATCTTCAACATTAATCTGTTGATTACCAATGTCATATCTAACATAACCTGAAACTTCAACCCAATCTTTGCTAAACAAACCCAAAATCCCTCCATGAGGAACGGTTTTATAGGTCATAACCCTAGCATTCTTGCCATATTTTTTCTTAATTATTTCTATAACCTCATTATAAGTTGGACCTTTTTCTGTAAAATATTGAACCATAATACTATTCTTCAACCTCTACTGTTTTAAGAACATTAACTTTAATATTTTGGGGAACCTCTAAAACAGACATAACAACAAGTTCTGGAATCTCTCTACTTGTTATCACTTTTATTATAGGTCTTGACGATTCGCTTGAAAGAATAACTGGATAAAACCCTTCTGCTTGAACTTCGTTTACAATTTTAAAAAGTTCATAAATAAATTTAGTTTTCAAATTAGGATCAATTGAACTTATAAGATCATGATTGGATTCTATACGAGAATCTATTATTATTTGCTCAAAACTAGGGTTTAAAGTTATTACATTAAGCTCAGAATTTAAGTTTAAATACCCACTAGTTATTTGTCTTCCAACTGATTGTCTACATTTTTCAATTAAGAAAAATATATCCTTAGTAATACTTGTAAAATCTGCAAATGTTTCAAAAATTGTAACCAAATTTCGAATTGAAACTTGCTCTTTTAAAAGACCTTGTAAAACTCTCTGAATCTCGCCAACTGAAAAATTCTTAAGGACCTCCTCAACAATAGCCCCATAATCTTTCTTAAAAAGATCAAGTGTATTTTGAACATCTTGACGAGTCAAAATTTCGTAAGAATGTCTTTTAATAAGCTCTGTCATGTGTGTAGCAATAATCGAGGGAGGATCCACAACAGTATATCCCAATTTTTCAGCAGTTTCTCGCCCATCATCATTTACCCAAAGAGAAGGAAGCCCAAATGAAGGATCTTTAACAAGATCTCCATCTATTCCAGAATCAATTCCAACATTTATCACTAAAAATTTACCAAGTTTAATTTCACCTCGTCCAACTTCAACTCCTCTTAGTTTAAAAGAATAAGCATTGGGCTGAAGCCGCATATTATCAACTATTCTAATCTTAGGCACAACTATTCCAAATTCAAATGCAATCTCACGCCTTATCTTAACAATACGATCAAGTAATTCAGAAGTTTTTGTATCATCAACTATTGGAACAAGATTATATCCAATCTCAAGAGCTAGTGGATCAAGAGGAACAACAGGCGCAACATCTTTATCTGAATAAATTGCCGCTTGCTCTTCTTCCAATTTTATTTTTTCATTAATTTCTTCTTTGCGCTTTATTCCTGAAAGAGAATAAGCTAAAAATGCAATGAGCAAACTTAAAAAAAGAAGAATTAAGGTTGGAAATCCAGGAAGAAAGGCTAAAAAACACAAAAACCCAGAAACAATCCAATAAATTCCTAAATGATTTGTGAATTGCTCAAAAATTTCGCCACCAAAGCTATTTTTTGAAATCGACCTAGTAACAATCAATCCTGTAGCCGTTGAAATTAAAAGAGCCGGCAATTGAGACACAAGCCCATCACCAACTGTTAATGAAACATAATTATTAAGAGCTTCGCTAAAATTAAGACCCTGTAAAGTTGTTCCTACCAGCAAACCACCAAGAATATTTATAAGGGTTATCAAAAATCCAACCTTAACGTTTCCCGATACAAATTTAGAAGCTCCATCCATTGCGCCATAAAAATTAACCTCTGATTGCAAATCGTTTTTTTGCCTTGTAGCCTCTTCTTCTGTCAAATTTCCAGAGCTGTAGGCAGAATCAATGGCCATTTGCTTACCGGGAAGCGCATCAAGAGCAAACCGAGCTGCAACTTCAGCTACCCTTGTTGCTCCTTTGGTAATTACAATAAATTGAACGGCAATGATTATTATAAATATAATAAAGCCAATAACAAGTCCTTGAATTCCAGAACTACCTACAACAAATGTACCAAATGTTCTTATCATTTGCCCATCAAAATTTATACCCTTAGTTAAAATCAATCTAGTAGAAGAAATATTAAGAACAAGTCCAAAAATAGTCATCACAAGCAATAAGGTGGGAAAAACAGAAAAATCTAGAGATCTCTTAGAATAAAGAACAATTAAAATAATTAAAAGACTTATTACTAAATTAATCGTAATCAAAAAATCTAAAATAACTGCAGGAAGGGGTAAGATAAACCCAGCAACAATAAATATTAAACCAATCGAAATTATTAAATCAGACTTATTATTAAGCCTTAAATATCCTAATATAGAATTTTTTCTAGCATCCAACAATAGAACCTCTAATTAAACTTTTTAGTAATAGAATATACTCTCACAAGAATTTTTGAAACAACCTCCCAATATTCTCTTGGAATCTCTTCGTTAACCTTAACATTAGCATAAAGCGCTCTTGCAAGCAGCTTATTTTCCATTAAAGGGACATTATTTTCTCTTGCAATTTTTTTAATTGTGAGAGCTATTTCATCCTGACCTTTTGCAAGCACTCTTGGAGCTAGCATTGTTTCGCTATCCCACTTAATAGCAACTGCAAAATGTTCTGGATTTACAATTACCACATCTGCCTGGGGAATAGCTACTCTTAAATTAGTACTTAAAACAACCCTCATTCTATCTTTTATTCTAGATCGAAGTAAAGGATCACCTTCCATTTCCTTTCTCTCCTGCTTTACCTCTTCTTTTGTCATTTTCAAACTCTCAATGTACTGAGATCTTTGAAACAAATAATCAAGCACCCCAACAATTGCCAAAAACATTACTGAGAAAAAACATATCTTATAGGCAAGAACCAATACAATAGAAATCCCAGAATTAAGTGTATACTCCGAAAGCTTAGAAATTTTGCCTATATTGTTTTCTATAATAAAATAATATATCAAGCATATTATAACAACTTTTAATAAACTTTTAAACAAATTGAAAAAAGCTCCTGCTGAGAAAAAAGAATTTTTTGCCCACCTGGAAAAATTAAAACTAACCTTATCCCACCTTGGCTCCAAAGATTTAAAAGTAATGAAAAAGCCTACTTGAATAATATTAACAAAAAAATTAACAACTAAAGATGCAATAAAAAACAAAACGACATATCCAATGATGGCTCTAATATATGCAAAACCCATAGAATAAACACTCATTCTCATAACTTCGGGAAGCTTGCTAGCTTGCTCTTTAAAAACAGCTACTAAATCTAAAGCAAAATAAGAAAGCATGAAAAAAAACAATGAAAATAACAACAAAAGACTAACAGCGGTATTAATTTCAGTAGACTTTAATACCCGTCCTTCTTCTCTTGCTTTTTGCTTTTTCTGATCAGTAGGTAATTCAGTTCTTCCCTCATCATCTGCAGAGAAAAAATCAAGAGGAATATACCAACTTTTAATCAAAAATTCATCTTTTAGCATTATTTTAAAACTCTAGAAAACAATTTTAAAAAACTAGCAAGAGAATCTAAGGAGAGTTCAATCACTTTTTTTGAAGATACTGCTAAGCTTGGAAATCCAATATACAAAATCAATAGCCCTAAAAATAGCGAAGTCGAAAAACTAATTATTAATAAATTAATCTGAGGCGATGATTTTGAAAGTATTCCTAATACTAAATAAAAAAGTAAAAGTAAAGCCAATATTGGAAACGAAATTAATAAGGCTTTTTCAAAAAGAAATCCAAAAGACATAAGCAAAAGCTTTATAAATTCTAAATTTCTCATATTGACCAAATGTTCAACCCTAATGTTCAAAACAGAATCATGTATGCCAATCACAAAAAAACGAAGTAAAAAATCGCTTGATAAAAACAAAAGTAAAAACAAATAAGCAAAAATTTGTGAAATAATCATGCTATCTTCTTCTGAAAAAACATCAAAAATATTTGCATAAGCAAGTCCAATTTGATTAGAGAAGAAAAATCCAACTAAATGAAAAACATTAAAAATTATACTAACAAAAAATGCCTGAATAAGACCTAAAATAGCTTCTCCTGATAAAATTAACATAAAAGAAAGCATACTGTCTAAAGGATAAATAATCCTAATCTTTTCAACAACAATTACAGATAAAATCAAAGAAAAGAAAAAATTAAAATATCCAATTTTTATTGTTGAAAAAAATGGAGAAAATTTTAAAAACATAAAAATTCTAACCAATATAGGTAAAATTGTAAAAGATTTTAAAACTAAAAAACTCAAATTCAAAATTTCATCCAAATAATACAATTTTAAGTCATAAGTTAAACATTTTGCAATTGATTAAAAATCATATAGGTAAATTGCATAAGCTTATTCAAAATCCAAGGACCAAAAATAACAATGGTTAAAAGTATAACAATAATCTTTGGAATAAAACTTAAAGTTTGATCTTGAATTGAAGTAATAGCTTGAAAAATGGAAATCAAAAGTCCAACTATAAGAGCTATAATTAACATCGGAGCTGATAAAATCATAATGTTTTCAATAGAAATCCTAATTAAATAAAGAATGTGTCCTGCAGTCATATATAACCTTACATAAAACTTTTAATAAGACCACTAGTAATTAAAGTCCAACCATCTACCATTACAAAAAGAATCAACTTAAAAGGCAAAGATATCATTACAGGGGGCAACATTATCATACCCATAGCCATTAAAACAGAAGCAACAATAATGTCTAAAACTATAAACGGCAAAAATATTAAAATTCCCATTTTGAAAGCCACTTTAAGCTCATGCAAAATAAAAGCTGCAATTAAAACATGTGTCGGCACTTCGCTAAAATTTTTTGGTCGATCATAATTGCTAATACTCATAAATAATCTAATCTCTTCATGACGCCCATCGGACATCTGCTTATACATAAAAATTCTAAGAGGAGCAATTCCTTTGTTGTAAAATTCATCAAAATTTATTTTTGACTCTTTAAGGGGCAAATAAGCTTGTTTATATATAACATTAAAGGTTGGCCACATGGTAAAAATAGTTAAAAATAAAGCCAATCCCATTACTATCTGAGTAGGAGGAGATTGTTGAAGAGATAAAGCACGCCTAATAAAATCCAAAACTATAGATATTCTCAAAAACGAAGTCATTAAAACTAAAAATGCTGGAGAAAGAGTAATAATGGTCAATAGAATTAAAAGCTGCAAAGAAAAAGCTATCTCTGAACCACCAATATTTTCAAAATTTAAAAACGGGAAATTAAGACCTTTGGCGGCTTGCAAAGATTTTGTTTGAGCAAAAGACAAACTTGTTACACTAAAAAATAAAAAAAAATTAAAACACTTTCTCAAAATAAACCCTCTAAAATTTTTTTAATCTATCTTGTTTATCTTTAAGTGAAGTCTCAATTTTCTTCTCAAGTTTAACATAATCATTCCCGGAAAAAGCAATATCTTCTTTTTTGAGCAACATTTTCTTAAAGATTGATTTAAAAGAATCTTTCTTAGCAAAATTATTAATTTTACTAAGCCTAAGTTTTAAATCTTCTAGCTCTTCTTCAGATTTAATCTCTTTTAGCAAGGTAGAAGAATTACTAGAAACTAAAAATATGTAAACATTGTCTAGTATGTTTATAATTCTTATTGAATTTTTAACATCTATCTCGTAAAAAACAAGCTCTTTAATCAAATTAGAACTTTGTTCATATTTGCTTTTTTTTGAATTAAAAATTAACTTCTTAAATAAGAAAAAGATAAAAAAAGCAATAAGTAAAAATAAAACTATCTTAACCAAATCTAAAATATTAAAAAGAGAAACTGGCTGAGCACTAACATTGTTAGCAAGATTTGCCTTATCCTCTTCAAAGATTGGCAAACTAGATTCATTTTCTAAATCAACAGATACTGAATTTACTTGCTTTTGTGAATTAGCATATGTAAAAAAATTAGAAAACGCTAAAAAAACTAAAAATAAAAATTTATTATTCATTTTTAGTTTTAATTATCTCAGTAATTCTAACTCCAAAATTTTCATCAATTACAACTACTTCTCCCCTGGCAACTATTTTACCGTTTACTAAAATATCTACAGGCTCTCCGGCAAGTTTATCAAGAGTAATAATCGTACCCTCAGACATACCAAGTATATCCTTTATTTTGCGCTCGGTTCTTCCAAGTTCTACAGTAAGCTGCATAGAAACATCCATTAAAAGCCCAAAATTACTAGGATCAACTCCTTCTGGCAAAGTATCAATTAAATCAGGAAGCTTAACCCCTTTTATTTCTGGCTTTTCTCCACCATCACTTTTTTCATCTACACTCATAATTCAACCTCTTAATAATTTAAGTTACAATAAATAAAATAACTATCACTCAACCTCTTCTGTAAGCTCTTTTAACAAATCAAAACCTTTTATATCTCCAATTTTTTCTGTAATTTGTACTGAAACTTTATTCCCCATCAAACCCATTCTACATTTAAACTTTTCTTTAGTACCAACTTTTAAAGTTAAATCTTTATTTATTAGAGAAGATTCAAGATTTAAAACATCACCTTTGTCAAGCGATAAAATTTCTCTTACTTTAAGTTTAACTTCACCTATTTCTGCTATCAAAGGCATTGCTGTATTTTCTAACTTTTCACGCAAAGCATCAAGATTCTCACTAGTAGTCCCAACACCAATCAAAGAATGCCAATATCTTGTTGATAATTTTGAAACAATAGGCTCTATAGTAATATAAGGTAAACAAAAATTCATAAGCCCTTCCACTTTTCCTATTTTAACCTCAAGAGTGACTAAAATAATCATTTCTGTAGGAGGGACTATTTGCGCAAACTGTGGATTAACCTCAATATGCCCAAATCTTGGCCTTAGATCAACTACTTGAGACCAAGCCTCTCTCATATTAGCAAGTATACGAATAATAACACTTTCCATGACAGACTGCTCAATTTCTGTTAAATCTCTACTTTTATCTTTAATCGTATCTCCGTCTCCCCCAAAAAGCCTATCTACTATAGCAAATGCTATGGTTGGATCAACTTCAAAAATAGCAGATCCTTTAAGGGGATCCATATTTATTATTGCTAAAGTTGTGGGATTGGGTATTGACCTAATAAACTCTTCATAGGTTAATTGATCAACTGAGGCCACATGAACATGAACCATTTTTCTTAAAAGAGCAGAAAGTGAGGTTGTAGTATACCTAGCAAATGCCTCATGAAAACTTGAAACTGTTCTGACCTGCTCTTTTGAAAATTTATCTGGCCTTTTAAAGTCATAAACCTTAACTTTCTGTTTTTTACCCGTAGGACTAGATATAACATTAGAAAGGGATTCGTCTAACGATAAACTTTCAGACGAATTAATAGACTCTAAAAGACTATCTATATCGTCTTGAGATAAAGCTCCTGGATTGTTTGCCATTTAAAATTCCTTTTAATTTATTTATTACATATCAAAAATATCAATTTGGGTTAATGCTATTTCTTTTATTTCTCCATTTCTAAGGATACTATTAATCCTTGCCTTAATCTCTGCCTTTATTTGACTTTCATTCTTTATTTCTTGACCAGTCCTTTGGCTAAAATATTCTCTAATAATATCTTTTAAGCGAACTTTTTGCCTCCCAAGCTCATTGAGGATATTAACATTATTCTCTGCATACCCTAAAGCAAGCTTTACAACAAAAGTTTTTGGAGGAACATCTAAAGTATTACCTCTAATCTCATCTATGCTTTCATACCATATAAGCATAGGTGGCTTTCCTAAGTATTCATTAGAAAAAACTGGAAAATCGCTAGGAGCCCCACTTTGGCTTACTACCATTTTAGATACAAAATAAGAAACAATTATCATTGTCGCAACAGTAAATATTCCTATTGCAAGTATCTGCAAAATTTTTATTATAATATCAGGCAACAAACCACCTTTTCTACCAACATTAGAATCCCCTATATCTAAATTTTCATCATCCTTATTCGGCATAATAAAATTCCTCCTATTAATTTCTTCTTTACAGTTAAAAAGATTTATTACTGCGCAATTTCCTTAGGAAAACTTAAAGATGCATCCGTAGTAATTAATATATCAATCCTTCTATTATAAGCTCTGCCCTCGGGAGTATCATCTGTTGCAATAGGTCTACTTCCACCAAAACCAGATACTTCAAACTTATTTTCAATGCTATTAACATTAGACTGATCTAAATAGTTTAAAATATGTTCTAGCATATTAACAGATCTTGCAGCCGAAAGCTCCCAATTGCTTTTCCAAGGCCCATTTACATCAGTATCAATATTATCTGTATGTCCTTCTATTTTAAAATTATAGCCTCTAGAGCTTAAAACCCCAATAAAAGATGCTATTTTTTGAATAGAATCTCTATTATCTTCAAGCTTAACATCTGCACTAGCAGAATCAAAAAATGCATCTGCTGCAAGAGATATCACGATGCCTCTCTCTTCCTGTCTAACCATAATATTTTTAGACTGGATTTTTTCAATAAATTCAATCATAGATTTATTTTTAGCAGTCTGGGATGCTTGTTTATTGCGCACAGTAGAAGGCAAAGACATAAAACTATTACTCAAATAAGATAATTTATTAAAATCTAAAGTTTTACCGCCTTTAAAAAATCCTGCACCCGTAAAAGATGCAGACATTATCCTTATTACATTTTCTTGAAAAATAATATCATTTAATGAAAACATTGTAACAAAAAATACAAGCAGCAAAGTAACCATGTCCCCATAAGTCAACATATAATCTGGAGTTCCTTCATCACATTTTGAAGGTTTTTTAACTCGCAAGGCCATTATTCACCCCCAATACTACTACTAAGATGGCTTCGATCTTTGGGGGTTAAAAACGTCATTAATTTTTGCTCTAAAATTCTAGGATTATCTCCAGACTGAATTGATAAAACACCCTCAATTATCATTGTCTTTACTGCAGCTTCCTCAGAATCAATTTTCTCCAACTTAAGTTGGACAGGAGTAAACATTAAATTTGCCATTATGGTTCCATAAAGAGTTGTAATAAGAGCAACAGCCATAGAAGAACCAAGCGCAGACTTGTCCTCTAGGTTACCAAGAAGAGCCACAAGTCCAATAAGAGTACCTATCATACCAAAAGCTGGGGCAAGTTTTGCCCAAGTCTTAAAAAGTTCTGAACCAACTCTGTGCCTTTCTTGCATTTGATCAAGCTCTAAATAAAGCATAGTTCTAATTACCTCAGGATCTGCACCATCAACAACAAGTCTCATTCCTGACTTAAAAAATGGATCATTAATTTGTTCAAGCTCATCATCAAGAGATAAAAGACCTTCTTTTCTAGCCTTTTCTGAAAGCTCTACTAATATTTTTATAATAGAAACCTTGGCATAAGAATTTCTTCTAAAGAAAAATCCCAAATACGTTGGAATTTTTTTTACAGCAATAACTTCCGAAGAAGCCATAAGAGCAGAAAAAGATCCAACAATAGTAATAAAAACAGAGCTTAAATCCCAAAAAACACCAAGTCCTGTAGGAGTAAATGCCATGGAAATTAAAATAGCTCCAAATCCAACTCCCCACCCAATTATACTAGCTAAATTCATAATTCAACACTCCCATTTCCTTCTCCTACAATTTTTTCAAAAGAAGCAACTTCTTTCCTGTACAACTTGATCCTATTGACCACCTCTTCAACTTTTTCTTTTACAATTAGCTTCTTACCATTCATAAGAAGAATTGTAGTATCAGGATTAGCTTCAATACTTTCAATATGATAAGGATTTAAATAATATCCATAACCATTAAGCTTAGTTACAAAAATCATATGTTAAAAAACAATCTTAGCTTAATTTTTTAATCTTACAAGTTCTTGCAATAATTGGTCAGAAGTGGTAATAGTTTTAGCATTTGCTTGAAATCCTCTTTGAGTCACTATCATATCTGTAAACTGCTCTGCAAGATCAACATTGGCCATTTCTAAAACACCAGACCTAATATCACCAAGTCCAGCAAGCCCAGTCTCACCTATTCTAACTTGACCTGAATTACTTGTTTCTACAAAATTAGTATCGCCTGATTTTGCAAGTCCTCCAGGATTCATAAAAGAAGCAAGAGCAATCTTACCAAGATCTCGCCTTATGCCATTTGAATAAATCCCAACTATGACACCATTTTGATCAATTTCATAATTTTCCATATATCCCATGCCATATCCATCTTGAATAATAGCCTTTGTACTACTAGAATCAGCAAATTGAGTAATTGAATCAGTATAGCTCCCAACTGTTCCCAGTTTCAAATTTACAGTTTGCTGTTCACCAACTTCACCTACATTTGCACCTACAACATTAAATGTTATGGGAATTTGGAGAATATCTTCTTTTTGGCCTGGCTGCCCATTTAAAGACGCCAATGCTCCTTCATTGTCAAATCCAATTGTAAAATTTGAATTTTGCTCACCATTTATTAGTACTGGTGCATTCCATAAATTAGGAGTATTTAGATCTTTTACAACCGTAAGCTCAAGAACACTAACATTTCCAAAACTGTCATATAATGACTTATTAACAACCCAAGTTCCACGTGCAATATCTGCCGAACTTGCACCTTCTTCAATTATGGGCAATCTCTTATCAAGATTACAGGCAAAAGTAATGTTTTTAGTAGATTTTGCTCCCTCTTTATCTCCAATCGGAATAATCAAATCCTCAATATCAGAGGCTGTATGGATAACCTTTTCACCTTCTAAATCTCTTGCCATCCAGCCTTGAATTCGCATTCCATTTGCAGGATTTACAAGGTGTCGATCAGAGTCCACATCAAAAGCACCGGCTCTTGTATAAAACAAATTTTTACCTTCTTTTAAAATAAAAAATCCATTACCACTAACCCCAAGATCAGATGCTTTTTGAGTACTTTGAAAAGCCCCTTGAGTGTGAATAGTGTCAATTGTAGCAACATTCATGCCTAATCCAACTTGCTTAGGATTAGTACCGCCACGAGAATCAGTAGGACGAGAAGCTCCAGAAATAGACTGCGATATCATATCCTGAAAATTTACTCTTCCCTTTTTAAAACCAATTGTATTTACATTCGCGATGTTATTACCAACAACATCCATTCTTGTTTGATGATTCTGAAGCCCAGAAACACCAGAATATAAAGACCTCATCATATAATTACTCCTCCAAACCTACCGATAATATATTTTTATATACATAATAATTACCATTAACCATAACTTGGGGTATTGTGCCCGTCTTAATGTTTGTAACACGACCTTTAACAACCTCCCCATCACCATGCTGAAATTTAATTACTTTGCCTAATAAATCCAAATCTCTTCTTATTCCTAAAGAAGATGAAAGCTTCTCAAATGACTTACTCATATTAGTCATTTGCTCAAGGGCCGAAAATTGCGCCATTTGAGAAATAAATTCTTTATCTTTCATTGGATTTGTAGGATCTTGATACCTAAGTTGAGTAATGAGCAACTTTAAAAAATCATCCTTGCCAAGATTAACCTTACTAGATACATTGTCAATCTTAAAATCTGATTCTTTTTTAATTTTACTACTATTAGTCAAATTAGAAACATTTTCAATACCATTCATTTTACTCATTTAACTCTACCCTCTAAACAATTAAATTAACATTTTTATCTACATCATAAGAAAATTCAACTTCTTCTTCAATTTGAAAAAATTTATTATAGCCAAAATGAAAATTTTGATCCCTAGAGTCATCTTTAAAATTTTTAGAAAAAGAATTTAAATTCTCACCTGCCAGAAAAAGATTTAAACTGGCATTAAAACCGCTCTCGCCAAGCATTTTATTTAATGAATGCATATTTTGGTCAAAAAGCATTTTAACATTTTGATTGTCCACCACAATCTTCCCCAATAAATTATTATTAGAATCAAGGTTTAAATTAATTCGTATGCTGCCAAGCTCTTTAGGCTTTAAAACCAACTTAATCTCTCCTGTATTATTCGATTTTAACACAACTTTAGCTTTATCCACAATATTTTTATTAATCTTAAGATTCCACTCTGGCTTTAAACTGCTGACAAAATCAAAACTATCAGCTTCTTTAGAACTTTTTATGTTATAATTCGCAAATTCTTCAACAAAACCTTTTAAAGAGTCGTCTGATATTTCTTTAACTTTATACCTACCAGCAAAATTTTGACCATCAATTGTATTTAAGCTAAACTTTGAAAAAACAAAATCATTGTGATCACTATTATTCTTCTTAAAATTTTTCACATAAATGTTGATAACATTTTTTTCTTCCTTTTTATCATTCAAGCTTATCTGATTATAATGATCATCAATCAAGGCAGTTAAAAAATCAAAACCCAAAAAAGAGCTTAAATCATTAAAAGCCAAACAAAGTCTTTCAATTTTTTCAAAAAATTTTTCTTTATTTAGAAAATCAAAATTATCAAAATTAAATGATAAATTTTCTTTAATGCTATTTAAACCTTCAAAATCTAAAAAAACATTCATTTTGGCAATCAAGGATTTCAAATCAGAAACAAAAGCCTCATTATCAAGTTTTTTTAAAAAAAAGGATTTGTCTAAAGGAGATTTTTTTGAATTTTTAGCAATAAGTCCATTATCTTTAAAAAAATTCAAAAAATCAAATATCATTAATTTTGCTTTAGCTATTTTTTTAGATTTAGAAGACATAACATTAAAAAAAGAGCTAGCATTCTCTCTAGATTCCATTTTAGAAACATTTAAATTTAATCCTTTAATTGTATTTAAGAGATTAAATTTATTGCCATAAGCTTTACTTAAATTTAATAAATTACTCATATACACACTACTCCAATGAACTAACAGACATTTTTCTAATCAATACAGCAGCTTTTTTAGAATCCATAAGAGATAACCAATAAGGAACAATTGATAACCGGCCTTCTTTTTTAGAAAGTTCTTCAATTTTCCGCATATAAGATATTGCAAGCTCAGGATTTAAATCCTCAAGTCGCTTAACAGCATCTTCTGGCGGCATGTTCATTAAATATACAGCTGCTTGTAAAATATTTGCTTCCTCGTCATTATATTTATTTATAATGTCATCTATTACCTTTTGTTTTAAATCTAAATCTTTCTGCTTTTGCTTAAGCTCAAATTCAAGCTTATTTAAACTGTCTTCTTTTAACTTTAGATCTTCTTTAAGCTTTTCAATCTGCTGATTCTTAATATCAATAGCTTCCCTTTCCTTAACAAGCCTAGCTTCATCAAGAATTATATTGGAATTATGATCAAAGACTAGAGAAGTTTCTCCTAAAAACTTAGTTCTTATAAACTCAGGGAAATATCTCTTAGTATTATACATTCCAAGAAAATCGATAAAGAATAATACAAAGAAAAATAAAATAACAATTAAAAACAACAAAAAAAATGCCCTAAAAAAGAACGATAAAAAATTATTCACTTTCAATCCTCAGATTTTGACAAACTTTATAATTTACATGCTCATCTAGCAATAAGCTTTCCTTCTTTTCTCTATTTTTAATTATAGAATTATTTAAAGTTTTTATTAATATCTTAATCTTTTTTTCTTCCCTATATTTATCCACATAAATATCATAACACTCATTATAATGCTTTCTAAGTTCTTCAAGAATTTTAAAATTTTGTTTTTTTTTAAAATTTAAATAGTCTATATAACCTCTTATGGAAAGAGCATCAAAATTATTTAAGCTTTTTAAAAGATTAGGAATTCCATCTGAAAACTGATTTATTTTTGAAATTTTTTTATTTATATTCATTAAGTTTCTCTCACTTAACTTTCGATGATAGGCTCTAATGGTTAATATTCTATTAAGCTTTTGTTTTCTAAAGTTTAAATCATTCAAGATAATATTTCCCTTATTTCATCTTCTAAATTTTCAAAATCAAATATCTCATTTATTCCTTGAGAAATAAAATCAATAATCTTGGGATACTTGGAAATTGCAAAATCAACATCCTTATTGGATCCTTTGATATAAATCCCCGTTCTAATAAGATCTTCATAATCTTTATAAATAGACAATAAATTTCTAGCCTTCATTATTAATTTTTGTTTTTCTAAATTCATTATCCTATTAATAGATCTTGAAGTTGAACTAAGAATATTTATTGAAGGATAAATTCCTCTGTCAAATAAATCTCTGTCTAAAATAATATGACCATCTAAAACAGCCTTAATATTATCGGCTACAGGCTCTGTAAAATCATCTCCCTCAACAAGAACGGTATAAAACCCAGTAACACTTCCTCCATTACCATTAAACCCTGATCTCTCAAGTAAAATTGGAATTTCAACAAAAACAGAAGGCGGATAACCTTTAGATACCGGAGGCTCTCCTAAAGAAAGAGACATCTCCCTTTTAGCATTAGCAAACCTAGTAATAGAATCAAAAAGCAAAGCTACATCTTTACCTTGATCTCTAAAGTATTCCGCTATCATGGTAGCAACATAAGCTCCTTTATACCTTGATATAGGTGATTCATCAGAAGTTGAAACAACTAAAACACTTTTTTTTAAACGCTCCTCACCAAGCTCGTGTTCAATAAACTCATTAAGCTCTCGACCTCTTTCCCCAATAAAAGCTATAACGTTTACATCTGCATTTGAATTCTTTGCAATCATGCCAAGCAAAGTAGATTTACCAACGCCAGCACCAGAAAAAATACCAACTCTTTGACCTTTTTCGACTGGCAAAAATCCATCAAGAACTTTAACTCCTGTTAATATCTGTTCTTCGAAAATACTTCTATTAATTGGATTAATCTTCTCAAAAGTTAACTCTTTATATCTATTTTTTAAAAATGACCCTTTATTATCAATGGGCCTACCAAGAGAATCAATAACTCTTCCTAAAAGCTCATCACTAAGATTTATTTCTAGCCCTTTATTTAAAGAATAGACTTTATTCCCAACTTCAATTCCGCTAAATCCTTCATAAGCCATAAGACTAACATAAGGCCCATTAAAGCCTAAAACCTCAGCAAATACCTTTTTATTATTCCTTTGATCAATTAAACATAAATCCCCAAAAGCACACTGAGGCCCCAAACTTTCAACTAAAAGACCCTTTATTTTTTGCACCCTGCCAACAAAAGAAACAGTTTCAATATCATCTACTTGTCTTAAATAATTTTCAAAAAAATTGCTCACCAAAATTCCTTTAAATACTTAACTCAATAACGAAAAATTTTTAAACTTTTCCTCTATTTTATCAAGTTGAGAAGAAATACGCGCATCAATCTCTCCAAAATTAGTTTCAATTATACAACCACCTTTACCTATGTTGGGATCTTCTATTATTTCTAAAGTTTCTATAATATCAAATCTAGAAATAAAATCACTCTTTTTATGTCTAACAATATCTAAATCATCAAGATTTACACGAATAGTAATCTGTGTCTTATCTTTTACCCTTTTCAACACCTCATTAACATTTTCTAAGACAATATCTTTTTGAGAATCTGTAATTCTCTTAATAACCTTAATTGCAATTTGCATAACAAGACTTACTATTTGACCACTAGAAGATTCAAGAATGCTTTTCCTTTCGGCGATCAAAGATGCTATTATGCTATGCAGCTTTCTCATAACTTTATCAAAATCTTCAAAACCACTTTCATAACCTTTGTTATACCCCTCTTCCCTGCCTTTAGCAGTTGCTACCTCAAGATCTCTTTTTAATTTTTCCTCATACTCTCTTGACAATCTTTCAATCTCGGCATTAGACTCAGCCTCAATAGATTCCTTCTTATAAATAGCTTCTCTTTGCAAAAGATCTGCTTCTTGCTTTGCCATCTCTAATACTTCATTGGCTTTTATCCTAGCCTCTTCAATAAGCCTCTCAGATTCAATTTGGATTTCTTCTTTGGCAAGTTCTTGTCTTTTAACAAGCTCTTCCTCAAGTCGTAATTTTTCATCTCTTAAAAATTGTAACTCTTCTTTAAGTTTGGCAATTCGACTTTCTATGTCGTAAACCTTGCCTTCCTTCTCCTTAATTTCCAAAGATTCAAAAACAGGCTTTGCTATCTCAACAAATTCAAACTTTACTGAATTATCAACTTCTGATGATTTATATAAAACCTTAGGCAAACAAAACTCCTTTATCAGACAAGCACATCTTCCTCACCACCTCTTGAAATAACTATTTCTCCCTGTTCTTCTAACTTTCTAATAAGAGAAACAATTTTTTGCTGGGATTCCTCAACGTCTTTTCGCCTAGTAGGTCCCAAAAATTCCATATCCTCTTTAAGCATTGAAGCTGCTCTTTTTGACATGTTTTTGAAAATTTTTTCTTGGACAGGAATATCTACAGATTTTAAAGCTTTTGCCAGTTCTTGACCATCTATTTCTCTTAAAACCCTTTGTATAGATCTGTCATCAAGCAAAACTATATCCTCAAATACAAACATTTTCTTCTTAATCTCTTCTGCAAGCTCTGGATCTTCTTCTTCAAGAGATTCAATAATAAACTTCTCAGTCTTTCTATCAGCCATATTAATTATCTCAACAACATTGTCAACTCCTCCTGCTGATGTGTAATCTTCTGAAGAAAGAGAAGCCAGTTTTTTCTCAAGAACTCTCTCAACCTCTCTTACAACTTCGGGAGAAGTTCTATCCATTAATGCAATTCTCCTTGCAACATTTGTTTGCACCTCTGTAGGCAAACTAGAGAGAATAAAAGATGCCTTTTGGGGATCAAGATATGAAAGTATTAAGGCAATTGTTTGAGGATGTTCTTGTTGAATAAAGTTTAAAATATTTGCAGGATCTGCTCTTCTTACAAATTCAAAAGGTCTAGACTGTAAAGCAGATCCCAAATTATTAATAATGTCAACTGCTTTTTGAGTCCCAAGAGATTTTTCAAGAAGCTCTCTTGCATAATCAATTCCGCCTTTTTGAATGAACTCTTGAGCCATCATTAATTCTTTAAACTCTAAAAGAACATTATCTTTAAGCTCAGAAGTAATTGTCTCAAGCTTTGCTATCTCAAATGTCAAAGACTCTATCTCTTCTTGAGAAAGATACTTAAACACTTTAGAAGAGATTTCAGAACCTATTGAAACCAATAAAATAGCGGCCTTTTGCTTGCCTGTTAAAGCAGAAACATCAAGAATCTCCTTTTCTTTTTTTTCTTCCATATCAATTACTACCTTCTACGCATTTTTCAAAAGCCATGTTCTTATAAGCTTGGCAACATCTTCTGGCTTTTCTCTGGCTAAAAGCTCAGCATTGTTTTGAAGCTCATCACCTTCTCTAATCCCACCAACAACATCATCAACACCAATATCGTCACCACCATCCATTAAGGCTTGCTGGCGTCTTAAATGCGCCTGTTTTGCCAATTCCTCTTCTCTAAGACGTCTTCGTCTTTCAAGTTCTCTAGAAATAGCAAAAAATATTGTAAATGCTAAAATTAATAGTGAAAACATTATACTTGCAATAAATAAAAAATATTTAAACCTTTCACTTGCAAAATAATTTTCATCTATTTTTCTAAATTCATTCATACGATCAAAAGATATGTTTCTAACCGTTATTGAATCGCCTCTTTCTGGCTTATATTCAAAAGAGCTTTGCAAAACATCTTCAATATTTTTTATTTCTTCTAAGGCCATAGGCTTATATTCTCTTTTTCTCATTCCATTTTCTATTACGAAATCTCCCTTCTCGTCATACACAAAATTCCAAACACCATCCACGAAAATACCAAGAGAAACACCTACAATCCTAGCGGGCTCTTTTTCGCTTGTAGATTTTTTTTCATTTAAAGCAACATTTTTGATCTCTTGAGACTCATTATATTTACCAGTAATATCGCTTAAATCTTGATATTCAGGAGGAGTATTGCCTTCCTGCCCAGGAGGTCCCCACGGACTATATCCTTGTCCCTGATATTCTTTTTTTTGCGTCTGAGAAGATATGATAGTCGAATCGCTTACTTTTCTAGTATTATAAGAAGCTTTTGGGTCTTGGGATTGAAGCTCAATAGGAGCATACTCTTTAGACTCTGTAGTTTCTTTTGAGGTGTCAAGTTTTACATTTACCCTTGCTATCATAAATCTATCAATGGATAAAACTTTACTTAATGCAGAGTCGATTTCTCCCCTAAGCATAGCTTCATATTTAAGCTTTAATTTACGTTCTTTTTCTGCTAAGTCTATTCTATCTATTCCATCTAAATTAGAAAAATCATTTAAAATAGTCCCACTATTATCAACAATAGCGATATTGTCAGATTCAAGACCTTCAATGGCATACTGAATAAGCTTAACAAGTCCTTCAACCTTTTTTCTATTGGTAATAATATCAGAACCGGGTCTTGGGGTAATCCTAACAGATGCCTTAACGGGCTCTTGAGCTTCTTTAAAAAGAGCCTTCTCGGGCATAACAAGATTTACGCTAACAGCATCAACATCATCTAAAGCTACAATGTGCTGCTCAACTGCTCTTGTAATAGATCTTCTAAGGTTAATACTTCTTTCAAAATCAGTAATAGTCCACCTATCAATATCAAACAAGGCCCATGGATCCATATGAACAGGCACAAGCTCTTCTCTGACAAGAATTGCTCTCATTTTTTTTGCAAGCTTTTCATCATCCAAATAAATTCTTCCATCGGAACTCAAAAAATACTTAACATTTTCTCTATCAAGTCTTTGCGATATCCTATCTAAGAGATATTGATCTTTAATCTCAACTCCAAAAAGAGCAATGCTTTGACTTTTGGTAGAAAACCCTATTAAAAAAACAAACGCAAGAATTACAAAAAAAATAATCAATCCTAAGGCTATTTTCTGAACCGTACTAGCTTTTTTGAAGATTCCTTTTGCTGAAGCAAAAAAATTAGTAAAAAAATTGCTCAAAATCTTATGGCTCCTTAACGAATATTAATTATATCTTGATAAGCCTTTATGCCTCTCTCAACAACAGCCTTTAAAATACTTAAATTCATATTAGCCTTAGACAGCGCTATTGCAAAATCATGAACATCAACACTACTGGGACTAAGAACAACTTGTTCCATAACTTTAGAAACATTTAATTGGCTTTTGTTGATATCAGTAATCGTATTTATTAAAACATCCTTAAATGTTTTAGCATCATTATTTTTGGTACTGCTTTTAGAACTAAAAAAATTCACGTCCAAATGCAAAGGATTTTTTTTAATCAAATTAATATTATTCTCTGTAAAAAAAGCATCTATTCTTACCAATGATCTCTCCTTTAGCTTTGAAGTATAGCTAACGCACTTCTAAACATAGACTTGCTACTATTGACAACAGTAGAATTTGCCTCATAAGCACGAGAAGCTGAAATCATATCTACCATTTCTTCAACTAAATTAACATTAGGAAGCTCCACATAGCCTTTTTTATCCCCAAAACTTATTGAATCAGGATGAGTTGGGTCATATTTTAACTTTAATGGAGACTTATCTTTTTCAATGTTGACAACCCGAACTCCTTGCCCAATTCCATTATCAAGATAATTTGGAATAAAAGGGCCTTTCCAATAAGGATTACTAACCCTTGGAGCAAAAATAATCCTTTGCCTTCTATAAGGTCCACCATCAGGAGTTCTAGAAGTGGAAACATTTGCAATATTATTAGAAATAACATCAATCCTCAACCTTTGTGCTGTCAATCCCGTTGAAGCTACATTAATGCTTGAAAACAATCCCATTTTACATTCCTTAAGATATTAATTTATTTTAATACAATATTTACACTTTTGAAATAATGCGCCTGAATATTAGTCATAAGATGATACATCATTTGATTTTGTACAAGTGCCTTAATCTCAGAATCAATATCAACATTATTGCCATTATTATTCATAGTTGAAAAATGGTCAAGAACTCTGTGGGGCTTGACATCTGAATACTCTGGATTTTTAAGACCAGATAAATGCTTATCGCTAGACTTAATTAGGCTTAGATCATTTTTACCTTTATTTAAAAAAGCCTTTTCAAGCTCTGACTCAAAAGAAATTCTACTTCTTTTAAAATTTGGAGTATCTACATTTGCTATATTGTCAGAAATAACACCTTGTCTTAAGCTTAGAACATCTAAATACCTATGTGAAAAATCTATAGATCTTTCAAAATCATTCAAATTAAAACCCCCTCTGTTTAAAATTGCTTTTAACTAAATTATATAATAATTCAAATCTTTTTGTTCGTTAATTTGTATTTTTTTATTAACATAGTCCAAGTTTATTTCAAATTTTTTTAACTTACTACCAGGTACCTCAAAAAAAAGATCTGCAAGCACTCTTTCCATAACGCCGTGAAGTCTTCTGGCACCAAGATTTTCATTCTCAAGATTCATATTAAAAGTAAGCTCGGCAATTCTATCTATGGCCTCTTCACTAAACTTTAAATCTAAATTATAAACCTTAAACATCGCAACATATTGCTTTATTAGAGAATTTTTTGTTTGTTTTAAAATTTTTTTCAAATCATCTATGCTTAGGCTCTTAAGCTCAACCTTAATAGGAAATCTCCCTTGAAGCTCGGGTATTAAATCAGAAGGTTTGGCCAAATTAAATGCTCCTGCTGCAATAAATAAAATATGAGAAGTATCAACTATTCCATATTTTGTATTAACTTTAGAGCCTTTCATAATTGGTAAAATATCTCTTTGAACACCTTCTCTAGATACATCATTGCCGCTCCTATTCTTAGCAGCTATTTTATCAATCTCGTCAATAAAAATAATTCCCATATTTTCAACTTTAGATTTTGCAATATCTGAAATATTTTCGTGATCGACCAATTTTTCAAGCTCTTCTGCTAAAATTATTTCCTTTGCCTTTTTAATTTTCAATTCTCTTTTCTTTTTTCTATCAAATATATTACCCAACAAACCACCAATTCCCATATCAATCTCTTCAAAATTACCACCTGTAAATATTTCTATTGTAGAAAATGGCATTTTACTAGAAATTTGTATTTCAATAGTAGTATTATCAAGCTCACCTGCTCTAAGCTTTTTTCTAAGCTTCTCTTTTACCTTTTCCTCCGCCTTTATTTCATTTGGATCTACATTCTCAGAATTACCAGATCCTTTAAAAAGACTTTCAACTATTCTCTCTTCTGTTTTTACTAACGCATCATCTCTTACAGTGTTATACATCTCTTCTTTTACCATATTAACTGCAATGCTCATCAAATCTCTAACCATAGATTCAACATCGCGACCAACATATCCAACCTCAGTATATTTTGTAGCTTCAACCTTAATAAAAGGAGCTTTAATTAACTTAGAAAGCCTTCTTGCAATCTCAGTCTTTCCAATGCCAGTTGATCCAATCATAATAATATTTTTAGGCATTACCTCATCTTTTATTTCTTTTGGAAGTCTAGACCTTATATATCTATTAACAAGAGCAATTGATACTAATTTTTTAGCTTCATCTTGACCTATTATGTACTTATCAAGTTCTAAAACCACATCTTTGGGAACTATATAATGCTCTTCTAATTTATTCATTTTCAATCTCCTCAAGCACAATGTTAGAATTAGTATATATACATACTCTTGCTGCTATTTTTAAAGATCTAAGTGCAACCTCAAAAGCACTTAATTTTTTATTCTCCATGTAAGCAAGAGCTGCTGAATATGCATAATTACCACCACTACCAATTGAAATAACATCCTCTTCCGGTTCAACAACATCACCGGTGCCAGAAATCAAAAGGATATTCTTAGAATCAGCAACAAGCATCATGGCCTCAAGCTTATGAAGTATTTTGTCAGAACGCCAATCTTTTGCAAGGTCAACAGCCGCCCTTTTAATATCAATCAAACCATCACCTTTTGCCTTGATTTTTTCTTCAAATTTTTCAAAAAGAGTAATTGCATCGGATGTCGAACCTGCAAATCCTGCCAAAATTTTCCCATTAAGCAATTTTCTTATTTTAATAGCATTACTCTTTAAAACAGTATGTCCAAAAAGTACTTGTCCATCTGCTGCCACCACAGTCTTACCATTTTTTTTTATTGCAATAACTGTGGTTCCTTTAAAGCCCATATTACCCCCCTATTTATATATCTCTTTTAAAAGGTCTCCAATAAGAACATGAGAACCATTTTTACAATTACAACACTCTTTAGGATCATCTTCAATATTATTAGAGTCTACATATTGAATATTCAATAAAGCATAAAGATCCCTTACAGTTTTTATCTCTTGAGCACCAAAATCGTATAAATTTTAAAGCCCCATCACCACAAAAATCTAAATCATAAACATAAATGTCAAGCCCCAAGTCAAGACCAAGTTCAGCAGTAATTAAAGCTCCCGATTTTAAGGGCGCATAAGTTATAAAAATAGCATCTGACAAGCCTGAGATCAATCTATTTCTTTTAGCAAAAAAATAATTTTGAATTTTATCAAATGACAAAGTCTCGCTAATTATTCCTCCGCCTTGTTCCAAAAGTTTAAAAACATATTTTCGATTTTGCTTAGGATAAATATTATCAATATCTGTTGGAATAACAGCAAATGTTCTGCTATTCTCATTGATTGCTGCTATATGAGCTTCAATATCAGCCCCAATTGCAAATCCAGAAACAATCTCTACACCATTTTTTGCAAGATGTGAAGAAAATTCTCTTGTTCTCTCGGCAAGAGCTTTGCTAGTTCTTCTAGAACCAACAATAGCCCAAGACAATGAAGAGGAATTTGGCAAATTACCTTTATAGTAAATAGTAAAAGGAGGGTCATAAATTCGTTTAAGCTTATTAGGATAAGATTTAGACCCTAAAATAGTAATTTTGGCATTTGTCCTTCGAATAACTTTTTCTTGCAATTCTACTAATTTTAAATCGGGCAACCTAAATGATCTTCTAAATGATCTTAAAAGATAAGACTCAATGTCTTTTTGGGTCAATTTAATAATATCATTAAAATCAAAATTATTAAAAAGTTTTAATTTTTCTTTGCCTTTTAAAAATTTCAAATTATCAATATAAAGCAATTTCATCATAAATAATTACTTCAAATTACTCATAATCCTAGAAACACCTTCTTTTTGCTCTTCAGTTGAAGCATTTTTACTAGCTTTCTCATAAAACAATATAGCATTACCAAGATCACCTAGCGAATAATAATTTGCACCTCTTAACATGAAAAACTCAAAATAATCCTCACCCATATCATCAAGTTTATTTAAATAATTTTTAGCTTCAAGTTGTTTGTCAAGATCATATACATACATATTAGAAATAGCAAAAAGAGAATCTTTAAAATCATCTCTAATTGAAAGTGATTTTAAAAAAGAATTTTCAGCAAGAATTATGTATTTTTCAACCTCATCTTTTACTCTTAAATTTTTAGCTAAATTATAAGAAGCAACACCTATATAAAAATGAGATAAATAATTATTGGAGTTGATTTCTAAATTTTTAACAAAATACTCAATAGCAGGTCCATACTGACCAAGCTTAAAAAATTCAAGACCAATCAAATTGAAAAATCTGGCTTTCTTATCAATAGAATTGACTATCTTTAAAATATTTTTATCTTCTTTTTCAATAAATTCCTTATAAACTTCAATCTTGGATTCAGATCCACCGCCTGAAATTTCCAATTCTCTCAATCTAAGCCCAAGATTCAATTTTTCTTTAGATTCACTGCCACAAGATAAAAATAAATTAATAAGTATTATTAACGATAAAATTTTCATCTAATCATCGCTACTTTTTTTATTTAAATTTCTAAGAAATGTTGGAACATCAATATCTTCATCAAAATAATTAACATTTTTGGACTTTGCTGCAAAAGAAGAATCTTGATGCTCATAAGATCCAGAAGGCACATTTTGATTGCCTGACATTAAAGTATCAAATTCTTTAGAACTTAAGGTATTATTTTCTGGTGAACTTAATATTTCTTTTTGGTTTTTAGACGCAAAGCCCGTCGCAACAACTGTAACGTAAATTTCATCTTCAAGATTTGAATTAATAGCATGACCATATATCACAGTAGCTTCATCATCAACACTAACAGTAATGATCCCCATAATCTCTTCAAGTTCAAGTAATGAAAAATCATCTCCACCAGTAACATTAACAAGAAGCCCCTTAGACCCTTCAATACGAACTTCTTCAAGTAGTGGATTGCTAATCGCAGAAGTTGCAGCATCAACAGCTCTGTTTTCACCCTTGCCATATCCGATTCCCATTAAAGCATCACCCTGCCCTTGCATAATGCTTTTAACATCAGCAAAATCAATATTAACCTCTCCATGTTCAATAATAAGTCCCGCAATACCTTGAACACCCATTCTCAAAACATCATCTGCACGCTTAAAAGCATCTTTAATGGTAGTCCTTTTGTCAACAACAGTTAAAAGCTTTTGATTTGGAATAATAATCAATGTATCTACAGACTTCCTTAAGTTATTTATTCCTTGCTCCGCAAGTCTCAACTTCTTAGGACCTTCAAACTTAAAAGGCTTTGTTACAACTCCAACCGTTAAAATACCAAGCTCTTTTGCAACTTGTGCAATAACCGGAGCCGCCCCGGTTCCTGTTCCACCTCCCATTCCAGCAGTAATAAACACCATATCAGCGCCGGAAAGATGGTTGCGTATAACATCTATGTCTTCCTCTGCTGCAGCTTGCCCAATCTCAGGCTTTCCTCCAGCACCAAGCCCTGCTGTAACTTTTGCTCCAAGAGCAATTTTTATGGGAGCAATAGAGGTTTGAAGAGCCTGAAGATCAGTATTGGCCACAATAAATTCAACATCTCTTACTCCATATTCAATCATACGATTAACAGCATTGCTACCTCCTCCTCCCGCACCAATCACCTTAAGAATTGTAGGATTTGTAGTAGAATCGAATCTTCTTGTATGGCTATCAATCATATTATAATCTTTCATTAACGCTTCCTCCACGATTGGTCAAAACCATTCTTTCAAAAACCAACCTTTCAACTTTGAAGATATTTTATTTTTTCTTTTAACTTTACTGCTTACCTTCTTTAATTTAATGAATTTTTGGTGCTCGTGCTTATAAAGAACAAGACCAAGAGCTGAAGAAAACTTGGGATCTATATGCTTCTCCCCAACCCCATTAATACTCATTGGCAAACCTATTCTTGCGGGGTAATTAAATACTTCTTCTATTAAATTAGAAATACCTGGAAATAAAGCTCCTCCACCTGTTAAAACTATTCCACCATTAATTTTATTATAAAGTCCCCTTTTAAGTATTTCTGCTCTCATTATTTCAAAAATTTCTCTAAGTCTTGAATTAATTATTACAGACAACTCTTTTCTACTTTTCTCTTGAGGAGGTCGAGTCCCAAGGTTTGGAATAATTACAGTTTCCATTTGACTCTCTAGAATAGACGGATGAGCAATTCCAGCCGTTATTTTAATATTTTCAGCAACATCCTCAGGAACCTTCCAAACTTGTGCAATATCAAGAGTTACTCTATTAACGCCAATAGGAATCACGCCTGTATAATAAGGAGAGCCATCAATATAAAGAATAATATCCGTTGTACCTTTACCCATATCAATAAATAAAACACCCATCTCGCGCTCTTCTTTGGAAAGAGTTGCGTAAGATGAAGCTAAGCTTCCAAGAACAACCTCATCAACGGCAAAGCCAGCTCTATTTACGCATCTAACTAAATTCTGACTAGAAGAGCTAGACCCCGTAATAATGTGAACCTCTCCTTCAAGGCGAATACCCATCATGTCTATTGGGTTTTTTATATGAGGTATTCCATCTACAATAAATTCTTGAGGAATAACATGAAGAATTTCTCTATCCATTGGAATGACAATTGCCTTTGCTGCTTCAATTACCCTCTCAACATCTTCTTCATTAATCTCTCTTGTTCTTGAATTTATTGCAACAACACCGCGCGAATTAGTTCCCTCAACACTACTTCCAGACATAGAAACTGAAAGAGATGTAATGTCACATCCTGAGATGAGCTCTGCAGCCTCAATAGAATTAGATATTGAATCAAGAGCCGCTTCAATATTTATTAAAACTCCCTTCCTAACTCCTCTTGATATACTAGTGCCTATTCCAACTATTTCTAATTGATCATTTAAATTTACCTCAGCAACAACAGTACAAATTTTTGAAGTTCCAACATCCAACCCCACTATCAAATTCCTAGACACTAACCTTCTCCTAACAAAATGATATCACCACTTCTTAAATCTATAACGCCAGGCTTTCCTTTAAGTAAATTAACTCCAAGAAACACTTTATGCATCACATCCATTAAATCCATATCAACTGTTATCAATATTTTATTATATATACTTTTAATATACAAAATTACATTATAATCATAGAAATTCAATTTTAAAAAATTGACCTCTGATATTAAATTATACAAATATTTTTGATTTATTTTAAGATAATCAAGGCTCCTTACAACATTAAGCATTCTATCTTCTAGAAAATCTCCTACATTATTGTCACTTAAAACTAATCCGCTGATTATAGGCAAATCATAAATTAAATGTTTGCCTTTTTCTAAAATTACACCATCTGATGCAATGCAATAATAAGTAATATTACCATTTATGTTTTCTAAAGCAACAGCAACGGGTATTCTTTTTTCTATTTTAATATTGATTTTATTGGGAAACTGAAGATCAACCTTAACATTCTTTACCCTTAAATCTTTTTTAAGATTCTCTTCATATATTCTAGCATTAGCATTATGATAATATGTATTAGGTTTGATTCCCGAAATCCTGATTATATCTTCTTTAGAAAGAGAAGTATCATTATTAATGCTAATATACCTAATCAAAAAATAAGGAGACGCAAAAACAATAACTATTATTTCAAAAAAAATTAAAGAAGTTGAAAAATATATATACTTAATTAAAAACTTTCTCTCAAAAATCATAAACTAACCCGATTTACAGTACTAGAAAAATCAAATCAATTATTACTTAAGTTTTTTGCAACATTTGAAATAAGACCAGAAAGTGCCATGGTAACAATAATAGACGATCCTCCAGATGAAAAAAACGGTAAATTTATCCCAGTAGGGGGCAAAAGACCAATTGCAATTAAAATATTCATTATGCTTTGAAGAAAAATTGCAAGACTTGAAATAAATGCAATAAAAAATTTAAACCTACTATTAGAATTAATAGCTATAAAATAGCCAAAGTAAAAAAATAAAAAAAATAAGCTTATGGCAAACAAAACACCTAAAAATCCCAATTCTTCTCCAAGAACTGAAAAAATAAAATCAGAATTAGCCTCCGGCAGTTTTCCAAGTTTCACCTCTCCCATTCCTAAACCTTTACCTAAAATTCCCCCACTTTTTAAAGCATTAAGAGATGCTATTATTTGATAACCTTTCCCAGACGGATCATCGTAAGGATTGAGAAAAGCAAAAATTCTAGAAACCCTATAAGGTTCAAGCATTAAAAATATAGCAGAAACTGGCAAAAAAGTAATCACAATAGCAAGAACATAACTAAATGCCATATTAGAAACAAACAAAACAATAAAAAAAAGAATAGCAAAATAAATAGCTGTTGAATAATCGTTTTGTAAAATGATTAACACCCAAAAAATTGCAAAAATCAACATTGGCTTTAACCAGTATGAAACACCATTGTTTTTTCTTAGATCAAATTTACTCAAATAAGCTGAAAGATAAATAGTAAAAGATATTTTAAAAATCTCAGAGGGCTGAATACTAATACCTTGAAAGAATATCCATCTTTTTGCTCCGGAAATACTCGGAGATAAAAAAGTTGCCATAATTAAAAAAAGAGTTATGGTTAATACAGAAAATATTGATTTTTTTAAAAAATTTAAAGAAATTCTCTCAAAAACCAGAAAAACTATAAAACTTAAAAAAAGATAATTAAGTCTTGTGAAAAATAAAAAATTTGGATTACCTGTCAACTCTAAGCTTAGGAAAAAGGAAGAAGTATAAAAAACTACAAGACCATAGGCTACTAATAGCAGCAAAACAAGCAAATAACATATCCTAAGTGAATTTATCTCTACAAACATAATAAATTATCTGATTTTTATCGTACTTAAAGCAATTATAGCAAATATTAACCCTATTATCCAAAATCTAATAACAACTTGCATCTCAGACCACCCAAGTTCTTCAAAATGATGATGAAGTGGAGCCATTTTAAATACTCTTTTTTTGGTCTTTTTGTAAACCATGACTTGAATAATTACAGACATAGTTTCAATAATGAAAACTCCTGCAAGAATTGAAAAAAGTATTTCACTTTTTACAATCAAAGCTGCCATTCCAAGAATAGCACCCAAAGCCAAACTGCCTGTATCTCCCATCATAATTTTAGCGGGATAGGCATTAAACCATAAAAATCCAAAACTACCTCCAAGCAAAGCTCCAAGAAATATTACAAGCTCTTCAGAACCCTTAATATTTGGAATATGCAAATAAGCTGCAAAATCAGCCCTGCTTGTAAGATAAGCGATTATTATTAAAGCTCCTGTTATAACTATACTTAATCCAATTGCAAGTCCATCAAGTCCATCTGTTAAATTAAAAGAATTAGAAGCAGAAATTAAAATAAACATACCAAAAGGAATGTAAAACAATCCTAAATCTATTCGAAAAGACTTAATAAAAGGGAAATAGATCATACTAACATGTTCACTCCCAAAATAATAAAGGGTGCCAACAGAAATAAAAGAAAATATTATTTGCCCATAAATCTTAAATCGAGCCTTAAGTCCATCTGAGGTTTTCTTTTTGATTTTCAAAAAATCATCTATAAATCCCAAAAAAGCAAATCCAAGCATAACAAAAAGCATGATCAAAAAATAAACATTTAAAATATTACTCCAAAACACCAAAGAAATAAAAACGCAAAAAAAAATAAGAATGCCTCCCATAGTAGGAATTCCTGCTTTTTCACTCAAATGTCTTTTAGGGCCATCTTCTCTTAAAACCTGGTCAACTCTTAATTTCTTTAACCTTAAAATAATATGAGGACCTATAATCAAAGAAAGCAAAAATGCAAAAATTGTAGCATAAGCCATTCTAAAGGTAATATATTTGAGTAAGCGCAAACCTAAAAGATAAAACATAATAACCTCATTATCATCTAAATATAATTTAAAATTCTCTCAAGCCTGTTGAACCGTGAACCCTTAATGACAATAAAAACTGAAGGTTCTAAGCTGTTTAAAAAAAAATCAATAAATTTATCAAACTCGCTAAAATAATATAAACGCTTTTCAACTAAATTCTCAGAATATCTAACATCTAAAAATTCTTCGCCAATTAAAAAAATTTTATCAAAATTCATTGAAACAGCCTCTTTAATTAAATCTTTGTGGGTTTTGTATGCAAATTCTCCAAGCTCTTTAAAAGACCCAAGAACCATAAATTTTTTGCCCTGAATATCAAGATCTAAAATCATATTTTTCAAGGCTATAAAAGAACCCATATTGCCATTATAAGAATCATTTAAAATTAAATATCCATTTTTTGTTAAAATTTCTGCCCTACCCTTTTGGAAAGCAGTCTCAATAAGACCTTCTCTTATTTCTTTTTCTCTCATTCCTAAAAATAGAGCCAAATTAATACAACCTATTGCATTAAAAATATTATGCCGCCCTAGCAATAAAATAGAGTACTCAAACCCTTTGTAAACAAAATCATAAGAAAATTTCCCTTCCAGAAAAGAAAATGATTTAATATTAAGACTTTCAAAATCAAAATAAACGATTTTAACATTTGGATTTGCGATTTTTGCTCTTTTTTCAAGATAAATACAATAATCATTCATTTCATTTGTAACAAAGATTTCAATGTTTTTGCCAATTATTTTACTCTTTTCAAAAGCAATAGATTGTAACTCCTTAAAAGCTTGCATATGTGCATAGCTTATATTAGTAATAATAACAATTTCTGGTTTTAAAATTTGGGATAAAAGATCCATTTCTCCAATATAGCTACCTCCAACTTCAAAACCAGCATATTCTTCATTACCTTCTACTCTTAAAATACTAAGAGGAAGTCCAATGTCAGAATTTAAATTACCCCAAGTTTTGTAAGTTTTATATTTCTTTGAAAGTATACTATAAAGCATTTCTTTGGTTGTAGTTTTACCATTACTCCCTGTAATAGCAATTCTTTTAAAGTTTGTCCTTTCAATTAAACACGATGCTAAAGTTTGAAGGAGTTTTATTACATCACTTGTAAGCAAAAAAACTAACCCTTCATTATCATTTAAATATTTAATACACTCAGATTCATGCTCTCTTGCACATATAAAACATTTAACACCCAAATCAATTAAATATTTAACAAAAGAAAATCCATCTACTTTATTTCCCCTATATGCAAAATAAAGACTAACATTGATATTATCATCCTTTATTTCGCGACTATCTAACGAATAAAAAGAGACTACCTTTTCAATATTTTTTATATTCCCTACAAACTTTACATCTTTAGAAGAGATTAAAATATCCTTAATCTTTATACGCACTCAAACCTCATATAAAATATTTTACTCAGCAAAAATATTTATATCTTCATTAGCTTTTTTTTCCAAATTTAATTCTCCAAAAGAAAAACTCTCTATTCTATTAATATTTTCAAGTTCATATATTACTGTCAGCAATCTTAAATTATCATCAATAATATTTTCCTGCTCATTGTCTAAGTGATTAAATTCTCTAAGCTTTACAACATATCTAAAATTTAAGTAAATATTAAAACACACTATGACTGTTAGTATTAAAATTAAAATACAATAAACTTCAAACTCAATCTTACTTATACTATTCATATTTTTTTTAAAGCTCTAAGCTTAGCACTCCTTGAAGGTTTGTTTTTTTTTATCTCATCAAAACTTGGAATAATGGGCTTTTTTGAAATCTTAGCATACAAATCACAGCTTAAACTTCTAAAAAAATCTTTTACAATACGATCCTCTATTGAATGAAATGTGATAATAGCTAAAATTCCATCTTTGGCTAAATTTTCTATCCACAAAGGCAAGCTTCTTTTAAGCCTAGCAAGCTCATCATTTACACAAATTCTTAAAGCTTGAAAAGTTTTTGTAGCTGGATTTATTTTAGCTTTTGAAAAAGGATAAACTTTATTTATTACAGCTTGCAACTCTTTTGTAGTTTCTATTCTTTTAATTTTTCGATATTCTACAATAGCTTTAGAGATTCTTCTAGAATAATGCTCATTACTTAAATCATAAATTAAACTTTCAAGATCATATTTACTAAAAGTATTTACAATATCAGCCGCACTAATACTACAAGAGGAAGAACAAAGTCTCATATCTAAAGGTTCATCTTCAAGAAAAGAAAATCCTTTTTTACTTCCTTTGTAATGAAACATAGAAATACCAAGATCAACTAAAATAAAATTAGCTTTGGCATTTAAAGGGTAATTTACGAAAAAATTATCAAACCAGTCATTAAAATATGTAATTCTCCCTTTAAAAGCAAAAAGAAACTGCTTTGCTCTTTCTAAAATTTGAGGATCTCTTTCAATTCCAACCAAACTTAAAAAGTCATATTTTTCAAGAATCGCTTTTGCATGAGCACCTTCTCCAAGAGTAGAATCAATATATATTAAATCGCTTTTTACAGGCAAATCTTCTATGAGCTTGCAAATTGCATCAAGAAGTACTGGAAAATGAAAAACATTATTATTCATTTAATTTAAACCTATAAATTATTTTTTTTTCATTTCCATAAACATCTCCATATTTTATTTTAAGTTCATTCTTACCCTTAATAAAATTAAGATCATTTATTTTAAGGCATCCACCATCTTTTTTGATATTCAAAATATCTAATCCATAATTTTTCTCTTGAGCCAAGGTATATGTATTATTAAACAAAAAAATATTTTGAAAATCTGAACGAAAAATACTTTTATTATTCAAAATAGCCTCAAAATAATAAATTCCTTTAAGAGAATTTTTAAAAGATTCTACTTTTTGAGTATGAAAATATAATAAAAGACTATATTGACCAGAATCGACATTTAAATTTATATTTTTAAATACCTCCAATCTTTCATCATCACCCTTTCCTTTTAAAAAAACCCTGCCTAAAGTATAGACCGTCTCAGCAACTAAATTGTTCCTATTCTTTATAACAAACAAAGGATTGATAATCTTTTTAGCACTGGGATCATTAACTACTAAATCAATAACACTCTTTTCATCTTTTAAAAAGATTTTTCCAAGTTTATAAAAAAACCCTCCTAAAATCTCTAGATTTAAATTTAAATCATTGTCAAAAATGATTAAAATACTATTATCCCTATCTAATCTATTTTTTGAATATAAGATTTTATAATTATTGGAAAAAACAGATACCGTCTTTTCCAAAGGTTTTAACCTTATTCCAATATTTAATTTATCATTATCTAATACACCAAAATCTTTAACTAAGGCAAACTTTTCATCATTTCTAAATTCCAAAAATGGATATAAATCTAAAACATTAAAGAAAAATACAAAAACAATTAAAATCACTGCCCCAATCCCAAATATTTTAAATCATTATTACCATTAAAATACAAAAGTCCTTTTCCAAATTCAACAAAAGAGCTTATTTCATCTCTAATAAAAACATTGTCAAACAATCCAAAAGAATTTGCAGAATAAGTTTTTATATTAATGATTTTTTCACTCTCAGAATAAAAATATACTCTGTAAATATTTTGAAAATAATCATATGATGCTCTTAAAATAGAAATTTTATTTTCAACTTTAAATATTCTACCACTTTTAATATTTATAACCACAAGTGAATTTTCAACTTCAATAAACAAATTATTATAATCATCTATTTTTATAAAAGTCTCAAAACTATTAATAGTTAAATTGTTTAATTCTAAAATTTTTTTATAATCACTCTCTAAATCAATTATTTCTAAAAAATACTCAGAATTACCCTTTAATGAAACTAAATACTTATTATCAGAACTTAATTTAACAAAACACGTTGGAAATTTTCTCTCTAAAAAATTTTCCATATAAATCATCTTACCTTGTTTATATATATGAATCTCCCCATTAGAAAGCCCTAAAACTAAAACTTCATTATTATAGTCTACACTTAAAATTGAAGACAAAAAATTAAGCACTAGTATATTATTCCCGCCAAAATCATAAATCTCTAAAGTTTTATAAAAGTCGTTTAAAGTAAAAATTAAATTATTTATTACAAAAACAAAATCTTTGGACTTAAGTGTAAATAAAAATTTATTGTTTTTAACGGAAAAAACAGAATAATCCTTGCTAGAATTAAAAAGCACATAATAATAGTCTGAAGAACTTATTAAGTTATCACTTAAAAGAGAATAACAAGATTCTCTAAAATTGAGATTTAAAACCTTATTTGATACAAAGACATTCTTGCTTAAATTTATATTTTTATAATCAGATTTATTTTCAAAATTCTTAAAATCATAAAAATTAGATACAGCCATGGTAGATCTTATAAAGAAATCAATCAAAATTATAAATAATAAAAATAAGCTCAAGATCAAAAAAATTTTTAATTTTCTGAATTTACTTGTGCCCTCTTCTACATTAAAACTCAATATAACTACTTTCTCCAACTTTAATCTATTATTTTGCTTTAATTAAATCTGAACTAAACTTTGAAGACCAAACTCCATGAAACCTTGAAAATTTTTCAGCAGCTTCTTTTTGAGAAGCTATGGTGGCTAAAACCCTTCCTGCTTCAAGATAACCAAGAGAATGTAGTCCAAATTCATGAGATCCACTAAGCTCATATTTGCCTCTTAAAATAAATGCTCCTTCTTCTAAAAGTTCCAGCACTTTAATAAGGTGCTCAAATTGAAATGTATAATAAGGACTCTCAAGTTGTAAATTTTTAGAAAAATCTCTAAAATCAATAATATTTTTAGAAAAAACAATAAATTTAAGATACATATCCTCAAGAAAAACAAGTGTTTTAGAATCTTTTTTGCTAAAATTTTTAGCCAAATCAATTAAATATCCCAATTTTTTAACAATTAAAAACCTCTCTTCGGGGTTTAAATTAAGAGTCTGAGGTATTTCAATCAATTCTCTTGGAGTTATGCTAAGAACAGGGCTAATAACTAAGCTAAAATCAGAAATCAACCCAGACAAAATTTTTTTTATAGAATAATTTACTTTCAATCTAGGCCTAGTATAATAATAATTTAAAGACGAAATATAGCTTAAAACATTTAAATTGAAATCAATAAGATCAAATGAAAGTTTAGCATTTGATGTAAATTCGTTAATCTCTTTTATAGCGGCTATATCATTTAAAGTCCTCAAAACAAGATTATTAATATACAATATTTTTTTATAATTTTCATTATCAACTAAATCCATAAACACCTGCCTAAAACTCATAAAAAGGTGATTTATCAGTTATCCAATATATTGATTTTAGCAACAAACATATTAAATATTTTAACAAGTTATAAATTTATAAAAAACACCCTTAGAACATTTAGTCTGCTAATAAACAAAACATTAACGCCCTTATAATAAATTATGTAAAATTTTAACTAATTTTTAAAAGTACCAAGTCTTAAAACACACAAAATCCTCTAGTCTAATTAAAGATCAGATTAAATCAAAAATTCAAATAAAAACCAATAACAATATTTATTAAAAAGCAAACTGTTTAAAAGAGCATTAAACTTATAATAATTTGTTTTTTAATCTCTTAACAAAAGTATCCGTACAAAATGAGACAAAATTTAAGCTTTGAGAAGAAATTTCAAATTCAAAAACAACATCAACTCCGAAAGAACCAAAATTAATTCCATCTAAAAAAATTGATGCTGGCGCTATAAAATATTCCTTTGAAAAAGAAAGAGAAAGTTTACTTAATTTAGAGAACACAAAAGAGCGATTATAAACAGAATGGGGAGAAATAGGTGTAAGTAAAAATCCCTCAAGTTCTGCTTCTAAAATAGGACCTCCTGCTGAGAAAGAATATCCTGTTGAACCTGTTGGAGTAGACACAATTATCCCATCACTTTTATATGATAAAAAATTCTCGGAATTAACCTTAAGATCTACATGAATCATTTTATTAAGAAGACTTGAGCGAATAATAATATCGTTTAAAGCATACCTAGAAATTAAATCTTTGCCGTGCTTATAAACTGTTACATGAAGCAAAAATTTTTTATTAATTACTAAAGAATTTTTAAAAAATCTATCTATGACTTTTTTAAAATCTTCAATCTTAATATCTGCTAAAAATCCCACCTTCCCCATATTAATTGAAATAATTGGGATATCAACATTTTTATTTTCAAGAAGCAAATTAACAGCCAAAAGAACTGTCCCATCTCCTCCTAAAGTTATCAAAAAAAGAAAATTTTCTCTTGGAAAAGATAATAAAGGCTTACTAACATCTATTAACACCACCTCAACAAAATGCTTAGTTTCTAAATAAACTTTAATATCATCGCCTAAAATACCAGCTCCCGACTTTAAAGTATTAATACAAAGAAGAGCCTTACTCTTCATGTTGATCTTTATAGGGAATATCGTCAAATTCGCATTTATCAAAAATTTTTGCAATATCAATTAATACTAAATATTCACTCTCAAGATTATCAGCATCATCAAGCTTTACAACTCCAGATATATATTTTCTATCTAAAGTTTGTAAAGTAGCAGGGGGTTCTTGAATCCTAGAATCATCAAAGCTAATAACTTTAAGAACCCTGTCAACAAAAATGCCCAAAAGTTTATTCTTAATCTTAACTATTAAGTATCCTGTCAAAAGCATATCTTCTTCTGTTACTGAAATAGAAGGAACCCCAAATTTAATATTTAAATTAACTAAAGGAATAATACTGCCTCTAAGATTATAAATACCTATAATATATTCAGGAACATTTGGTATAGCATAAACTCCTTCTGATGGAACTTTAATAATTTCTCTAATATGCTCTATTGACACACCATAACTTTCTTTGCCTATTTTAAAACCTGCAACTTGAAGCTGCGACTTCCTGTCTTCAGATATTTCTTTTCTCAACATATTTCATACCTTTAAATTGATACTTATAGCAATTTGATTAACTTGCTATTTGCCAAAACTTTTACCCAAAAAATAAATTTCAAAAGAATTTTTCCTTACAGCTTTGGGTCTAATTTTTTTTACAAATTTAAAATATTTTTCAAACTTTTTAAAAATTTGCATCTCATCTCCTCCCTGAAAAACTTTAACAAGCAAATTTCCTTTTTTAAGTAAAACTTCAAACGATAAATCTATTATTCTCATGTTTAAATTAAAAGAATTGCTGGTGTCTACAAGTCTATTTCCAGTAGTTTTGGGAGCCACATCACTAATTACAAGGCTATAAGGCCCAAATTTATTAATTTTAGAAGCTGTATCATCTGAAAATATATCTCCCTTTATAAAATAAAAATTATTAACATACCTAAGGCTAATATCATTAATATCAACAGACACTAGAACGCCTCTTTTAAGCTTTTTATAAGCATATTGAGAAAAACTACCAGGTGATGCACCAATATCTAAAACATTGCCAGAAGAAAATAAAGAAAATTTTTCATTAATTTCTATCAATTTGTAAACAGATCTTGCCAAATACCCTTCTCTTTTAGCTTTTTGAGAATACTCATCACCCAAATGATACACATCAATCCCTTTAATACACTTTATAATACTTTTTCATAATAATTCTTATTATGCAAAATAAACTGTTTTTAAAAAATATTGAAAAAAATATTAACAGCATCTTTTCAACAACCAATTTTTTAAATTTATTCAAAGATAAAGATTTAAATTTTACTTTTAAAATAAAAAAGGAAACCCTCGATTATATTAAATTCCCAGCAATTGAAATAATTAATAGAGGTGGAGACCGAATAAGACCAATGCTAATGATTCTTTTAGCATACGCATTGGGTTTAAAAGAAAAAAACGACAGACTAATATATAAATTAAGCTTACTGCTTGAACTTCCTCATTCTGGAAGTTTGATTATTGATGACATTGAAGACAATTCGTTAAAAAGGCGAGGCAGATCAGCAATACATTTAATCTATGGAATAGATAACAGCATAAATGCTGGTAATTTAATTTATTTTTTACCTGCAAAATTAATAGAAAGATCAAATTTAAAAGAAAATCAAAAATTATTGATTTATGAAAATTACTTTACAACTCTTTCAAATCTCCATCTAGGACAAGGAATTGATATTAAATTTCACAACGAATCATACATTCCAAGCATCAAGGAATACATTTCCTTAGTAGAATTAAAAACAGCTTCGCTTTTCGGGATGGCCAGCTTTCTAGCTGCAATAATCACAAATAATGAAGACAAAGCTAAAAAGCTTTACAGCACATTCTTAAAACTCGGTGTTTATTTCCAAATAATAGACGATATTAAAAATATAAAAAATAAAATTAATGGCAAAGAATTCGGAGACGATTTAATTGAAGGAAAAAAAAGTTTGCCAATAATTTATTTTTTACAAGAAAAAAAATTTGAACCAAAAATTATTGCAAAATTTAATCAAATAAAAAATGCCCAAACCACTACAGAAAGAAAAGAAATATTTAAACTAACAGAGATGATAAATTCATCAAAATCAATAAGGAATTCAACTACTATTGCTTTAAAATATCTAAACGAGTTTAAAACCGAACTCAATTTATACCCATTAAAAAATAGATATAAAAATATACTAATAGATATTGTCGAACAAATAAAAGAAGGAATATAATGAGAAAAACAATAATAATAGCGCTTTTCTATGGTTTGATCACAAATATTTACCCTGAAATAAAATCAACATCAAAGCTCAATGAACAAGCAAACAAATATAAAATAGAAAAACTTTATCAAAAATCAATGCTGTTAAAAAACTCAAAAAAATATAACAAAGCTATAGCAAATCTAAAAAAAATAGTTAACATGGATCAAAATCAAGTTGATGCCCATCTTTTGCTTTCAGAATTGGAATATTTAAATAAAAACTGGAAGAAAGCAATTGTTAAATCTCAAGATTACTTAAAAATAATAGACTTTAAAGATAAAAAAAACTTTTTAGATATCTCTTGGGCATACTTTTTAATAGGAGAGGTTGAAAATTCAATGGACTACATAATTAAATTTTTCCAAAGCGGTAAGGAATTGTTCAAAGAAAATATATTTATAGCAATTGATGCTCTTTTTAAAAAAAGTATTTATCATTTTATAAATAATGAAAATGAAGCATTTAATACAATATTGACTTCAACATTCCAATTAGCGCTTAATGACGATACCTTATTCATAATTTTTTTAAATAATTTAGAAATAATAAAACAAATACCCTTCTATTATTTTAATAGGAAAAAATTAAAAGAATTATACCTACAAATTAGTGCCTTAAAAACAATTCAAAACACAATGTGCAAAACTTGAACTAAGATTTATCTTTTTGCTTAATCAGCGAAACCAATATATTTATTATTATTGCCACATAAAATGGAAAAGAAAGAGAAAAATAGGAATTTATATACTCTTGGGTGTGAAAAAATTGATATTCAAAAAAAACTATTAAAAAAGAAATTGGGAAAATTAATAAAGGATTTGAAAATGAAATATAAAGAATGCAAATAGCAAGCCAGCCATTGTTTAGTCCCAAATTATAAGAGTAAGCATTAAGATTTACCGCAACAAATGAACCGGCAAGACTTGCTGTGAAAATTGATACAAAAATTGCAAAAGATTTGAAACGATTGCTTATTTTCTCACCCAAAATGTCTTCATAATTTCCTGAAGATATAAATTCAAAAACTGCTCTAATTCTTGAATAACTTATAACATAAACAGTAATAAATAAAAAAATGAAAAAAATAGTAATAAAAATAATAATCTCAAAATTACCAGATAAATTCAAAGTAAAACCAGGAATGAAGTTAAAATTACTCTTCATTAAATAATCAACAAAAAAATAACAAAAAATATTAATACCTATTCCTGCTATAAAAATATCATAATTTTTCTTTACTATAAAAGATAAAAAAAATCCAAACAAAAAGCTGATAAAAAGAGTGAAAATGGTCGACATAAAAATTCCATATCCCAAATAAATAAAAAAAGATGTTAAAAATATTGAAAGATACGAAATGCCTTCAATAGATACATTTAAGAGTTTTATCCTTTCTGTATAAAGGGCCCCAAGTGCTAAATACGAAAATACAATAGCCTGCTCAAAAATACCAAACATCTACTTTTTCCTAGCTTTAATCAAAAATAAAGAGAGAAAAATAGCAATTGATTGACAAAGGCCAATAAATTCATACTTAAAGTCATAATTTATATTAAGAAAATTGTTAAATTCGATTAATATTGAAAATAATAGGCTAAAAAATAATACATAAATATAATTAAATCCTGAAATTACAGCAACAATTAAACTGTTCCAACCAAGCCCTGAAGTCAGCCCTAAAACCAAATATGGCTTAAAAAACACTACAAATATAGAACCTGCAAGACCATTTAAAAAAGCACTACCAAATACAGCAAAAAACTTATATTTAAATTCATTTATATTGGAAAAAATATCTATCTTTTTTTTATTACTTAATATTTCAAGCTGAAGTCCATAAATAGTTTTTTTATGAATAAAAAAATAAAAAAGCCAAATTGACATACCAAATAAAAATAAGTAAATAAATGATGAATCTAAAGCAAATAAACCATTGATTCTTTTTGTCTGATTAGAAAAACTACCTGTTTTTAACATATTTAAAATAAATCCATCTACCAACCTTTGATTTCCATAAGATATTAAAAGCCCTGTTAAAGCTCTGTTTAATCCAAAGAAAAAAGTAATAAAAAAGGGAAGAAGCCCTAAAAGCCCCACAAAAAAAGAACTTAAAAATATCAAATATATAAAATTAAAATAAGTCAATCCAAAAAAACTTGAAAATATATAAACGAAAAATGCTCCAAAATAAACCTGGCCTTCATTCCCCAGATTTAATGCATTGCTCTTGGCGCAAGTAGCAATGCCAGTAGCCATTATTAAAAATAAAATAAAGCGCCAAGATATCATCTTTATATAAGAAAATTGAAAAAAATCACTAAAAAAATAGCTAATACTTAATATCAAAAAAGAAGAAATCAATGCCATTAAACCATTTCTAAACAAGGTCATAAAAATAGCAATTCCTTTAATTTTTCTTTACTAATCTTTTCTCTAGATGCGTTTAACAAAACTTCTCCCATTTTCATTGCTAAAATGTTATCAGAGAGCAAAAGTAATTCATCTAAATTAGAGGTAATCAAAAGAACTGGTTTTTCTTTTGAATAATTACGAATAGCAACAGACATTTCATTATAAGCCTTATGATCTAAATTGCTTAAAGGAGAAAAACAAACTAAAAAACTTTTTGCAATATACATTTCTCTGTAAAGAGCAAACTTCTTCAAAGTTCCTCCAGAAAATGCCAAAGATTTGGAATAAAGAATTCTATATATTTTCTCTTCACTACAAAATTCCATTTTTTTTTTAAAAAAATCTTTAATATTATTAATATAAGATTGCCTAATAAAAATTTTATTTTCAAAATTCATAAATTTAGCTAAAAAATTATCCAATATACTGCTATTATCAGGAAATAAATTGCCAATACCTAGGGGTAAAAATCCCGCTTTACACTCAAAAATATTTATTCGCTCATATCTGATGCCATCAATTTTTATGCATCCAACAAAAATAAGCTCTCCTAAGAATAATTTTTCCCAAGTTTTAATTGTAGCTTCTTCACCAATTATTCCTAAAACACCCCTTTTATTTAAAGAAAAACTAACATCGTACTTCCAAAAATCTTCAAAAAACAGATTAAATTTAATAGAATCTTTTTCAAATTTATTAAAATTAATATTTGCAAAAAATGTTTTATCGCTAGAGGATTCAAGTTTGCTCAAAATTGATTCTTTATTTATTGTTCTAAAACACTTACCATCTTTTAAAACAATAAACTCATCGCTAAATTTTACAGCATCTGTTATCTCGCTGTGGGTAATAAAAAAAGAAGCAATTCCTGATTTCTTAAGCAATACAAGCAATTTTATAAAAGCTTGAGCTTCTTTTTGAGAAAAATAAGCAGCACTCTCATCAAAAATAATTATTTTTGCATTCTCTTTAAGAGAAGCAATAATAAGTAAAAAATAAATCTCTTTAATATTTAAATCTTTAATTTTCTTATCTAGATTAAAAGAAATATTATAAAATTGCATAAGCCATTTATAATATTTATAGGTCTTAGATTTATTCATCGGCATGAAAAATGCATAACCAAACCAATAGATACTCAAATATTCCCATACTCTTAAATTCATTTTCAAATTAGGAACTTGAGAAACAAGATAAATGCCGTTATTTTTAGCTTTATCTACATTCCAATTTTTCTGTTTAATACCATTGACCAATATTTCACCACTATCAAATTCAACAAGCCCAGCAATAATCTTGGCTAGAGTACTCTTCCCTTCTCCATTTTTACCAACTACTGTGAAAATTTTAACTTCTCCAATTTTTAAATTAATACTATCTAAAATAGGCTTATCAATATCTGGAAAATACTTAACTATATTTTTAAACTCTACCATTAATTTTGTTCCAAATCAATTTTTATACCATTTGCACTAACCTCTTCTATTTTTTTTAAAAGATCTTCTTTCAACTTTTGACTGGTTTGCTCTAAGTAAAAAACATTTGAAACATTAAATAAAACCCCTTTATGTTTTATACCAAAAACATCAGAATTCCCATAGTTAATCTCTGACTTAAGAGCCTTATCTAAAATATATGAAACATAATATTTTTGATTTGTAATTCCCGAACCAATAATATTTTCTTTATTATCTAAATAATCTTCACTATCAAAAAGAACCGCAGAAATATTATTCTCTCTAACAGAAGAAAGTACTCCTTCAACAGCAGGTCCTACAATAGGAAGTATTACCAAAGCACCCGAATCCTTAATTAAAGAGTCTGATAACAATTTAGCCAAATTACTATCATGCCAATTGCCTAAAACTCTATAATAAACTTCAGACCTAACATCCACATCAAGAATGCCTTTTTTGAAATAATAATAAATATAATCTCTCATAGCAGGATAGTTTTGACCTGCAATCAGAGCAGCATTTCCAAAGCCAGATTTAATAAATTCCATTAAAAAAAGGCCTACATAATACCCTAAAATATATGCCTCTTCTGCAACGTTATAAGAAACTGAATAAACTTGATTGTTGGTGTTTTTGACTAAAGAATCAAAAATGAGAAACTTAGTGTGGGGATAATTACTCGAAACACTATCAACAATATCTTGCATAGCATTATTCGTAGTTATTAAAAAATCATATTTTTTTGAATTTAATAATTTTTCAAGCATTTCTATCCACTCGCTTTGATTAAATCCGGCTTCTAAAACTTTAATTTCAAGATCTTCGTGCTTTTTTTTGAATTCAAACAAAGAATCATACATTTCTTTATAAGATGGAGACCCTGAAATAACCCCTGGAATAAATAAAGCAATATTAGTTTTATTAGAAACGTCGGTTTTTCGCTTCTTTAAAAAAATTAAATAAACAAATAAATATAAATGAAATACTGTGAATAAAATCCAAAACACTTTAAAAAACACGTTCTTACTCATAAAGACAAAACACCCTTTTATTAATTATTATTAAATTCACATTAATACCACAAAAGTCAAATACAAAAAAGATCGATAATAAGCTATAAAAATAAAGCCTCCACAACTAATTAAAAAATTATCTAAACATCTGAAGAGCACATTTTTCCCCTTATTATAAGATTTTGTAAAAAAAATCAAAATCCAAATTAAATAAAATATTAAGCAAATTTTGAATGTAAATTTTAAATTCCGTTGAATAATATATAATAAAATTTGAAAATTTTTTATTTTTTAAAAAATACTCAATATCAATGGTTTAAAATAGCTATCGAAACCAATCAGCTAATTTCTCCTTTTATTTGAATTTTCAAGTTCAAGGAATATATCATTTTATCCAACAAATAACTTTAACATAAAAAGCTAAATATATAAAAATCAAAACTCTCTAGGGCGCAATAAATGCAATTCATTAACATTTAAATTACTGGTAATGTCATCATTAGAACGTCTTAAATACATCTTTAGAGAATGAATTGTTTTAAAAAACTTATTTTTTAAAACATTCTTATTAGCTTTGTAATCTTTTAAAAATTTTGAAATAGGGCTATTAGCAGCTATTGACTTGTCTAAAAAAGTAGAAAAAGATTTAAAAATATGATCCACAAAATAAAACCTATTGGCCAAGTCAACAAAATTATTAAAAAGTACACCAATTCTTCCCTTTAAATAATTAACATTTTTAATCATGTCAACCCTGTTACCAAGTTTGTAATTTTTATCTTCCAAGCTCCATTTTGAATATATAGAATTAAATTTAAAATCTTTCATTAAATAATCATACATAAAGTTAAATCTAAAACTATCTTCAATGTATTTTAAAATAAAAAAATATAAAAACCCTTGATTTAAAGATATAAAATTATCTTTAGCCATCCTTATAAAATTTTGATTAACACCCTTTAAAGTGCCTTCATTGACTTTATGTAAAAAAGAATTTCCATTAAAAAGCAAAAGACTAGTATTGGGAAAAATTAAATATTCGGCTTTATTAATATGCCTCAAACGACCCTTATAAACATTAATAAAAAAATTATTAAAATAATCACTGTTGGCATAAAATTTTGACGCATTTTCAGCTTTAAATGAATTATTGTCTATTATAACAGAAAATGAAGATCCTTTAACAATATTGTAAATTACAGCATCAAGGCTTCCTCTAAATAAATATATTTTTGCATCTTGCAAATCTTTAAAAGAAGAATAAAACACTAAACTATTTGTATTGGAATAAAAAATTAAATCTGCAGAAATACCGTTTATTCCATATAAATTTATTTTGAGCTTTGAATTTTCTCCAACCTCGATAAAATCATACTCAAAAATTTCGTCATCTAAATCCAACTTAACAGGAACTGTATTTCTAATAACGCCAACTTTACCTTCTATTTCTTTTATAACTGCTACTTGAGAAAACAACACCCTGCTTAAAAGCAATACCAAAAGGACAAAATAATATATTCTAAAAATATAGCTCTCCCGATCTTTAAAAAACTCATAAACTTAATTATACCTTGTTTTACATAAATTTATTACACTTTGAACAATGCTGAAAAAGAACTATAATTTAATTTAAGAATTAAAAATATTAGGTTTTTATTGACATGCTATAATTGCTATAATAATAGAATAGCAAAAAAGAACTTTAATATTTAGGGGTTCTTACTTTAAAGATAATAGAAGCCAAGTTATTAGAAGGGTGTATTTATGAATATAAAGAATAAATTAATATTGATGCTGTGCATTGTAGTAGCAGTCTCTTTTATCGCATGCAAAACGCCTCCAGAAGCAAGAGAGAGCAAAAATGCTAAAATTGCAAAGCCAGATACTAAAAGTTTTGAATTAAGAGATATAAAAGACATTAAAAATGAAGTAATAAAAGAAAGAGGACATCTTTTTTATTCTAAAGAGTTCAATGAAGCTGAAAAATTAGAAGAAGTAATGAAACAAAATTTTTCTAAAAAAAAAGCAAAAGAAGTAAATGAAATTGCGCTAAAAGTGCTTGAAAGATATAAACCAATAATAAAAGAACCAAGAGAAAAAAAAGAAAAAGTAAATTACCTTAAAGAAAATATTGAAAAGTATCTAAACGATGCAGAAGCAAATGAAGCATATATATGGATTCCTTTGGAAATCGACGAAGTAAACAACTTGTACTTCGAAGCAACAAGAAAATATAAAAATTACGATCTTGACGATGCCCTTGACATGTATAGCAAAGCATTCAACAGAGCACAACAAGCGGCAAAAAATGCTAAAGAAGCTAAAGCTTTAAAAGAAACTGATGAAAGAATGTATAAACAATTAAAAGCTCTTGAAGCGGCTTCCAACTTGCCAATTTATAGCAACAATAAGCTTATTAAACCATCACCATGGAATGGTAGAGCATTTATTAAAGAAAGAAACAGTCACTTAAACCTTTTAAACATTAATGAAGACACCTATCTTCTTGGAGAAACAGAAACTCCAATAGTACTAGCATATGCAGAAAAGTTAGAAATAGCAAAAAACTCTAAACCTCAAGAACAATTCAAAACACTAGAACTTATTGAGCGATCTAGAAAATTATGGGAAAAAGGAGTTGAGGCTAAAAATGTCAAAAACTTTAGACTTGCCAATGAATTATTTTTAGAATCTGCAAGATACCTAGAAGCTTATCAAAGCAATGCAAGTAGTGAGCTTTATGTAATAAAAATAGGCAATACCTTATGGGGCATTTCTAAAAAATTATACAACGACCCTTACTTATGGCCAAAAAATTGGTTTGGCTACAGACAAAAAATACAAAATCCAGATCTGATTCATTCCAACTGGAAGATAATAATTCCTGCTAAATAATTAAAAATAATCAGAAAGCAAGGCTCTTCGGCCTTGCTTTCTTGTTTTATATCTAATAAAATTAAAAATAAAAACATTCTAAAAGAGACAGAAAATGAGAAAACTAGCATTATTAAACTTAATACTCATTTCATGCTATACAATTAACTTAAAAAAATTAACAAAAGAAACTCCTTATGGGATTTATCTTAGAGAAGCTCAAAAGGCTATCAATGTTAATGATTACAACTCTGCGTTAAAAGCATACGAAAAAATGATTCAAAATTTCGATCACAATCCGAATATAGTTGCTACTGGCAAATATGAAATTGCATTCATATACTACACAATAAACAAAACAGAAAAAGCAAAAGAAATATTTGAAGAGCTAATAGAAAATAAGGCGGAAATGCCTAAATGGATTAAGCCTTTAGCTAAAAAAATATTAAATAAAATGGAAAATAAAAATTTAAAAAAATAAAAATTTTTACTGGAATATTATTCCATAAATTGTAATATCTTTTTCTTTTGCAGAATTGATAACATCTTTATAAACAACAGACCCTCTTGGATATTCATGAGGAGGGGCATCTCCTATAACAATAATAAATCTTCTTTCTGCCCTCCAATCAAACTGAGTTATGGCAGCATCAATCCCCTCAAACACAGCCTCTGGATAATCTCCACCACCACCAACACTGACATATTTAAGAATATTATTTAAATAGGGAATAGTATTAAAATCAAAAGCTTTGGTTAAAAAATCTTCAAGATAGTCTTTATAAAAAACAAGACCTATTCTATAGGATTTAAACTTTTGCAGTTGAGGTTCTATTATTGAAAATAAATGCTCTTTTAAAATCTCAATATTACTTTTCATGCTGTCAGTAACATCAACAACAAGCACTAGATCTAAATCATAAACTGAATCTTCTGAGTTTTTTAAAATTTTTTTTATTTTATCAACAATATCAATGCCATTATTAGCAATAACAACCTCATCTGAAAATTTTGTAAAAGTATCTTTTAATTCATTAAATTCAATTTTTCCTTGATTTTGAGTATCCTTAAAAAACAATTCATAAGCATTGTCTTGGTACCTACCTAAATAATCATTATATTTTTTCTCAAAAGATCTTATAGAAAACCAAAAGGGTTCTTTCTTGCTTTTTAATATTTCTAAATCAATATCACCACTTCTTGTTGAAAAATTTGGAAATCCATATTTTAATTTTTTTGGAATCAATATATGAAAAGCTTCTCCAAACTTCTTATTAGGAACAGGTGTTGACGATGTTAATGATAAAAGTTCTTTATTCTTAATAACCCTTCCATTTAAAATTCGAATTTCATCTCCATTAATCTTATTATAACTTAATGTACGAAATGAATAAGTCGCCACATCTTTTTTCTTATCAGGAATTTCAAAAGACTCTGTCAATATTACTGACTTGATTGAAGGTTTTTTTCTAATAAAAAGATGAAATCCCTCTTCATGGGCCTCAACGTAAACATCATCAATGTCGATTTTTAAAGATTTATCTTCAAATCCAAACAAATAAAAGCTAATAAAAAGAAAGAAAAAAATTTTCTTCATAAGGAAACCGCCCTCATAAATAACTCAAAACAAATAAATAAGACCTATAATTAAAGTTTTTCGGATAAATTTTCATAAAACAAAACATTCGATTTGGAAAAACTATTCTTAAAAATATTCCTGAGATTTAAGCTAGCAAGATCTTTTTTAACACTTTTTATCATATCTTCATCTCTATTTAATATATCAAAAATCTTAGCTGATTCGCTTAAATTACTAAGCCCAGAATTAAAAAGTTTAGTATCTCTTATGGATGAAAAAGAAGCCATCACTTCTACAACTCCAAGATTATTATAAGTTTCAATTTCTTTTAATAAAAGAATTTTATGATAATCATTTTCTTTGGGATTAAAATTCAAAACATTAGCCTTTTCTAGTTCTAAATTTTGCATAACTCTTAAATAATAGCTCCTAGAAGCTAAAAAATCACCTATTTTATAAAGAGTTAGGGCAATAGAATTTAAAACTTCGTTACTACTTGAAAACCCCGCCATGCTCTCTACTTTAAACAAATATTTTAATGCATCATCATAATTATTTTCCCTGTAACTAAGTAATCCAACCTTATAGTAAACATCCGGATAATCAACGCCCTCATTTATTGCTAATTTATAAGAAGATATCGCAGACTTAAAATCATTTAAAGATCTAAGAATATCGCCTTGCTTTTCATAAATTGAAGAAATCTCCTTAGACCCTTGTATAAGATTGTGTTTTTTATAAAAAGAATAATCATTCAGGGCCAAACCAATAATATTACTAGCTCTAAGAGAATCCTTAGATTTTTCATAAATGTCTGCTAAAATTTTATAAGCCAATATCTTGTCCTCAGCATCTTCAATTGAATTTTTCTGCCTAAAGCTATTTAATGCCTTAAGCAAATATACTTCCGCTTTCTTAAAATCCCCTATGTAATAAGAATATCTTCCACTTTCGAAAAGTGCCTTATCATAATTGGGATTTTTATTTAATATTTTTCTGAGAATGTATTCAATCTCTGAATTCATATTAACATTATTGTCAAGCTTAAAAATAGTTCTACTATCATTTCTTTTAAAATCAGAGAATTCCTTATTCAATAAATTTGTTTGCCCATTAAGATAATTTAGGTTTATGGCAAGATTATTTGCCCTCTGATTATAGGTCACAAAAGAAATATACTTGTCTACCAGCTTTTTAGCATATTTTGTATAAACAACTTCATCAACATCTAGGATTTCATTTGACTTAATAAAATTATTAACATTGTCAGACTCAGTATCTAAATCGGCTTCAATATAAGCATTGAAAAGTTTAAATAAAATTTCCTTTTTTTGTCCATACTTTGAAAGCGCAACTGTATAACTATTAATACTATCTTTATAGTAATTAGAATTTGTCTTAGCCCATTTAAAATAATTATCTCCCTTTAATACTAAAGCATCATAATCATAAAGATCGTAAGATATAACCTCATCAAGTATTGAATTAGCCTGAGAGTATTCTCCAAGACTAATTTTCATAGAAGCATATGCAATATATCCTTCCTTATTAAACTTTTTTCGCCTTCTGCTTGTAGAATTTTTAGAAAAAGGCTCAATTGTAAACAATTCCTCATACTTCTCTTCAGCACTATCAAAATCTCTGATTTCTTCAAACGCTTTAGCATAATTTAAAAACCATTTATCATCAGGCCTAATGTAATAAGCGTCTCTAAAGATAGCTTTTGCAAGCTCTCTTTTATTTGCATATATAGATTCTATACCCTCTTTATACTTACCCTCAGAGGCAACATAAAAAAATACTACATCTACTATAAAGTACAAAGAAACTAAGACTAAAACAACAAAAAGGGAAGCTATTTTTATCAAAGGTAGTAAAGCCCTTGATATTCTATAGCTTAATTTCTGCTGAAGCTTGCTAAATTCTTCCGCCTTAAAATAAATTAAAGGCAATTTAATAGATCGCCCAACAATATCTCCTACGAATTTAGCAATAAATTTCAACCCTTTTTTATTTTTTTCAACAAGATCAATTAAAGCTTCAAGTTTATACTTTGAAACATTCTCCTTAGTTAAAGCCTCAGCAATTGCAATTCTTAAATTTCTAGGATAGGAACTTAAATGTTTTAAAAATAACGGATAATTAACCTTAAATTCAAAGCGTTTAGAATTTGTATTTTGACTATACTCTAAAAATTTAAAATCATCTGCAACATTTTCAAAATCATTGTCATAAGTACCTAAATTTAAATCACCTCCAACAAACATCTCTGATTGTTCGTCTGCCGGAATTTTATCATTTACTGTGGCATCAATATTAATTTCATTAGATTTATTAGATTTTAAAAAATCATCATCCCCTGAAACAGAAAAATCATTATTAGATTCTAAAAAATTATTATTGTCTTGATTGTTAATCAATTCTTCAGAATTAAATTCTGAAGAATTGATTAACTTATCAAAATCAAGTTTAGAAGCAATGTCTAAATCAATAGAATTATCATCAAGAACTTTGTCAATATTGTTTTCAAAAGAATCGCTAGAAGAAACATCAAAATCATTATTCAAAGTTGAAAACTCTGAATCCATATCAACTCTCAAGTCAGAACTACTTAAAGGTAAATTGTCATTAAAAATGTCAGAGTAAGGTAATTTATCCTCATTCTCAAGAGCATCAAGCATAAAATTTAAATCAAGGTCATCATCATTTTCCTCTAAAGCAAGATCTTCACTTATCCAGGGAACAATACTCTCTCCAGGTTCAGGAACCTTAACATCCATACTTACACCAAAAGATTCTTTAGATAATCTTTCTAATGAAAGATTATCTAATATTTCTCTTTTAAACTGCTTTATCTTATCTATATCAGGCATATTGCAATCAAGTTCCTAGCTCATCAAAAACTCTTTTTATAAACTTCAAGTCCTTCTGCATGAAGAACATTAAAACGATTTTCTAAATCTTCAGCAATTTTCAACCCTAAAACCTCTTTTGTAATCTCTGTCTGACAATCTTTTAAAGCGCTTAAAATTTTATCCCTATATTCAGCAATACTCATAACCTTGTCAGCATTATATATAAGAGAATCTCTTTTAAAAACATCGTGAGACATATCTCCATCTTCAGAAACTTCTAAAACATTTCCATTGACTCCAATCATCAAACAATAATCAAAAATTTTAAAATAATTACCAATTTCGAAAATTATTTTTTTTGTTTCAGGCCTTCCTTTTCTATATCTAGTAGCCGTAGGGAAAATAAGTATAATGTATCCACTATTTTTCTTTTCATAAATATATTTCATAGAATTAGCATTAAAAACACGTCTTTGCCTCGCATGCTCTAAACCAACCCCAACAAATGCGTGTGGTGGATACACCAATATTGCATTGTATCCCAAAGAAAGAGTTTTAACAAATAAATTGTCTCTAAAAAGCTTAACTCCAGCTATTGGAATAATATGATCTGCAATTTCATGATAACCCATTTTATAAAGTAAAAATTGGAAACAGGGAAAATCAAAATTACTATAATGCTCCATTAATATAATTGAAGACTTACCAGATTTGGCCTTTTCGTAAAGTTCTAAAATATTTTGAATGCCAACAATTGTAGATCCGCTCTTAAGAAGTCTCTCTATCATTCTATCTGCCAATTTTCTACTATTAGAATCTGCATTGCGATAAGATTTATCCAAATAATTAACATTTTCAACAGACTTAAATTGACTTATAAAGTCGCTCTCCATATCTTTAAAATATTTATCAAAACTTTCATTTTGTACAAACATAAAACTAGCACCTTTTAAAGCATTCTATGTTGCCACTTAATCATTAGTTAAATCATTTTTTACTAACAAATAATTCTAAAAAGCTAAAAATACATAACTAATATTAAAAAGCATACATTTTTGACAACATTTTAGACCCATTATACCTTATTTATTACACAAATTAAAGTAACATTTTAATCTACATGAATAGAAAAATATTATTAAAAACTACCCAATTTATTAGACTTTCCTTATTGCAAGATTTAAAGTAAAATTTTAACATAAGGCAAATCAAAGTACAGGAGGGACCCATATTTAAAAGCAAAATAAAGTAAATATTTTTTATTAAAAAAGATTAATAAAAAATCAACAAAACAAATATGTAAAATATTGAAAAAGGAAAATCCCATGAAATACATAAAAATAGCTTTAATACTAACTATCTTCTCTTTAATAGCCTGTACTAATAATGGAAAAAAAGAAAAAATAACCTTTAGAGCGTCAAACTTAAGCGAACCATCATCACTTGATCCACAGCTCTCAACAGACCTTTACGGTAGCAATATTATTACAAACCTATTCTTAGGGCTAGCAGTAAAAGATTCACAAACTGGAAGATATAAACCAGGACTTGCAAAAAGCTGGGATATTTCTGGCAAGGGAACTATTTACACATTTACCCTAAGAGAAGATATAGTTTGGAGCGATGGAGTTGCCATTACTGCTGAAGAGATAAAAAAATCATATCTAAGAATTTTAAATAAAAAAACAGCTGCACTATATGCCAATTTAGTAAAGTCTACAATAAAAAACGCACAAGAATATTTTGATGAGACAGTGCCTGAATCTGAGCTTGGTATAAAAGCTATTGACAGTAAAACCCTGGAAATAACATTAACATCTCCAAAGCCTTATTTCCCCGATATGCTAACAAACTCAGCATACATACCAGTTCCAATACATATTGTTGAAAAATATGGAGAAAATTGGACAAATCCCGAAAATATAGTTGTTAATGGCGCATACAAACTCAAAGAAAGATTAATTAACGATAAAATCGTAATAGAAAAAAATGAAAAATATTATAATGCAAAAAATGTAGAAATTGATGAAGTGATATTTTATCCAATAGAAGGTAATGTAGCTTACAATATGTACATAAACGGTGAACTCGATTTTCTGCAAGGAGCAGAAAAGAGCAATTTAGAAGAAATTAAAATAAGAGATGATTATTACTCAGGATTAAAAAATGGAGTGGCATACATAGCATTCAATACAACCATAAAGCCACTAGATAATTTAAAAGTTCGACAAGCTATCTCACTTGCTATTGATAGAGAAACTTTATGTAAAATAGTTTTAAAAGGAAGTTCAGAGCCAACAAGAAACTTAACTCCAAAATTTGATGATTATTCTTATGGAAAAAATTTAATATTATTTGATCCCGAGAATGCAAAAAAACTTTTAGCTGAAGCTGGATATCCAGATGGGAAAGGATTCCCTACATTAAAATATAAAGTCTCAGGGGGAGGCCAAAAAGGAGCAGAATTCTTACAAGAACAATTTAAAAAAATCCTAAACATTAAAATAGAAATCGAAAACGAGGAATGGACAACATTTTTAGGAAGCAGAAGAACTGGAAATTACCAAATTTCAAGTGTGGGATGGATAGGAGACTATTTTGATCCTTTAACATTCTTAGAAAGCTTATTTACAACAGAAAATCATTTTTTTGGAGCATACAAATATTCAAACAAAGAGTATGATGCATTAATAACAAAATCTAATTTAGAACTTGATCCAATAAAAAGGCAAGACATTTTAAGAGAAGCTGAAGCAATCATAGTAGAAAAAGATTTTCCTATGGCGCCCTTATCTATACCCAAATCTCATTACCTTTTCAGAAATGATAAATGGACAGGATGGGCGCCAAATATTGCAGAAAGCTATTTATATGAAAATATTAAAACTAAAAAATAATAAATTAAGTAATTTTAAAATTAAGATTTAAAATTAATATCTACGGAGGGGCAATTATAAAATTAAAGTTAACTTTAAAACGGAGGAATAAAAAATTATGAAATTACAAAAGTTATTATTTTCAGTAATATTTTTTCTAACTTTTCTTTGTTGTAATAAAGAGGAAAAAAAAGAAGGAATATCATTTAAAATAAGCCTGGGATCAGAACCAAGCAGTCTTGACCCCCAATTAGCAGACGACAATGTCGGATCAAAAATGATAGACACAATGTTTAGAGGGCTTATTACAGGCGATCCTAACACAGGAGGAAACAAACCAGGACTTGCAAAAAGTTGGGATATTTCTCCTGACGGAACAGTTTACACATTCACCCTAAGAGAAAAAATCATCTGGAGTGATGGGGTTGCAATCACTGCAGAAGGGATTAGAAAATCTTATCTTAGAATTTTAAATAAAGAAACTGGCTCAAATTATGCTGAAATGGTTAAATCAACCATTAAGAATGGTCAAAAATATTTTGATGGACAAGTGTCTGACTCTGAACTTGGAATTAGGGCAATTGACGAAAAAACATTAGAAATAACACTCGAATCACCAAAACCCTATTTTATCGATATGTTAGTACACCAATCATTTATTCCAATACCGATTCATATTGCCGAAAAGTATGGACAAAGCTGGACAAGCCCTGAGAACATAGTTACCAGCGGTCCTTTTAAGTTAAAAGAAAGAATTCCTAACGAAAAATATGTGGTCGAAAAAAATGATAAGTACTATAACTCAAACCAAGTAGAAGTACAAGAAATTACATTTTATACAACCAATGACAGCTCAACAGCATACAAAATGTATGAAAATAAAGAATTAGATGCAATATTTGGCTCCATACCGCCTGATTTAATTAAAGATCTAAAGTTAAGAAGTGATTATTACTCATCAGCTGTTAATGCTATATATTTTTACGCATTCAACACGCACATTAAACCATTAGACAATGTTAAAGTTAGAAAAGCCTTAACTCTTGCTATTGATAGAGAAACACTTACCTATAAAGTTCTTGACAATGGGACTACTCCTACAAGGAGAATAGCCCCTAACTTTAGCTCATATTCTTATGCAAAAAATTTGGAATTATTTAATCCTGAAATTGCAAAAACCCTTCTAGCTGAAGCTGGTTACCCTAATGGCAATGGATTTCCTATTTTAAAATTAAAATATAATACAAGTGAAGCTCATAAAAAAATTTGTGAATTTATTCAAAACCAATGGAAAAAAATTTTAAACATTGATGTGGAACTTGAAAACGAAGAATGGACAACTTACCTAAACACTAGGTCAAATGGAAATTACGAAATAGCAAGAGCAGGGTGGATAGGCGATTATGCTGATCCTTTAACATTTTTAAGTATATTCACACAAGGATACACACAATTCTCATCTCACAATTATTCAAGCCCAGAATACAACGAACTTATTAAAAAGTCTGATCTTGAACTTGATCCAATAAAAAGACAAGATATCCTAAGAAAAGCAGAAGAGATAATTATTGAAAAAGATTTTCCAATAGCCCCAATATATATATATGGAAATAGTTACCTTTTCAGAAATGACAAGTGGACAGGCCGGAATACCAATATTACAGAAAGATTCGATTTATCTCAACTAAAATTAAAAAAATAAATAAATAATCTTTAATTAAATAAAAATCGTCTATGAATTTCTTTTCATAGGCGATTTTTTTATTGACTTTCTTCTAAAAAGAAGATAGCTTAAAACTTATAAAAAAAATAAAATAATTTTAAATTTTGGGGAAAGGTTAAAATGAATTTTAATAAAGCTAAGAAAATTGGTAGAAAAATCAAAATAGCAGCACTAATTATGCTTGCCATATCTTTAATTACATGTAATAACAATTCAGAAAAGGAAAAATTAACATTTAAAGTATACATAGGGGGAGCACCTTCATCACTTGACCCACACTTAGTAGATGAGACAATCGGAGCAAGAATTTTAGAACAAGTATTCTCGGGACTCTTAGCATTAAATACCAAAACAGGAAAGCTAATGCCTGGACTTGCTAAAAATTGGGAAGCCTCAAAAGATAAAAAAACATATCAATTTTACCTAAGAGACAACCTTTTTTGGAGCGATGGAGTTTCAATTACCGCTGAAGGGATAAAAAAATCTTTTTTAAGAATTTTAAATAAAGAAACAGAATCTACACATGTTGATATGCTTAAATCAATAATAAAAAATGGACAGGAATATTTTGATGGAAAAGTATCTGATTCTGAACTTGGATTTAAGGCAATTGATAGCAAAACATTGGAAATAACACTTACATCTCCAAAAACCTATTTTCTTGAATTGCTCCTACATCACACATTCATGCCAGTGCCTATTCATGTTATTGAAAAATATAAGGAGAATTGGACAAACCCTGAAAACATGGTTACCAGCGGTCCTTTTAAATTAAAAAAAAGATTGCCTAATGAAAAAATTATATTTGAAAAAAACGAACATTATTACAATGCAAAAGAAGTAGAACTTGAAGAGCTTGTCTACATTACGTCTGACAATGATATGACTGTATATAATATGTACAAAAACAATGAAATCGATGCTATTTTTAACAGCATACCGCCGGATATTGTAAATGAAATAAAACTACAAAATGACTATTATCAACACAAAAGCAATGCAATTTATTTATACTCGTTTAATACAAAAATAAAACCCCTTGATGATGCTAAGGTTAGAGAAGCTTTAACGTTAGCTATTGACAGAGAAACTTTAACTTACAAAGTACTTAATGACGGCACAGTTCCCACAAGAGAAATAACGCCTGATCTTGAAAATTACAATTATGGCAAAAAATTGGCTTTATTTGATCCTGAAAAATCTAAAAAGCTTTTAACAGAAGCTGGATATCCTAATGGAAAAGGATTCCCAACCCTAACGCTAAAATATAATACAAACGAAACTCATAAAAAAGTTGCTACATTTATTCAAAACCAATGGAAAAAAATTTTAAATATAAATATTATGCTTACTAATGAAAATTGGCCTGTTCTTACCAATAGTAGAAATACGGGTAATTTTGAAATAATAAGAATTGGGCGCATTGGAGAATATTTGGATCCACACACATACTTCACTATATTCACAAGCAAAAATTCTCAACTTGCATCATACAAATATGCAAACTTAGAATTTGACAAGCTTATCAAAGAATCAGATTTTGAGCAAGATCCTATAAAAAGAAAAAATTTACTCAGAAAGGCAGAATCAATAATAATTGAAAAAGATTTTCCTGCCGCACCAATATACATATATTCTGGACACTATCTTTTCAGAAACGATAAGTGGACTGGATGGAGTCCTAATGTATCAGAAATTTATTATTTTTTTGAATTAAAATCAATTAAAAATGCAAAACGAAATTAATTAATTTTTTAAAAGGGCTTAATATAAATTAAAAATAATATTTGAGTCTAATATAAAGGCAAAAATATACAAATAATGTTTAAGATTCTAAGTTGAAATTACCTTAGAATCTTAAATAAAAAAATAAACCTTTCTCCAATCAATATAACAAAATTTCTAATAAAAAATTTTAAAAAAGACAAAAGTTAATTTTATTGAAAATTAAACTATTAATTACAATGCAAAAAACCTTCTATCCTATCAAAAATTATAATTTATAACTTGAAAAACAATAAACACTATATGATATAATGGACTAATACGTAATGTTGCCAATCTATTTACAAAGGAGCAAAAATGTTAAGGTTTACTTTAAAAAAAATAATAGGAATGATACCAACTTTACTAGCAATCGTTTTTTTATGCTTTTTTGTAATGAGGATGGCTCCTGGAAGTCCATTTGATTCTGAAAAACCTATTGATCCTCAAGTAAAAGCAAGATTAATGGAAAAATATCATCTTGACAAACCTTTTTATATTCAAGCTTTTTATTATATTTTAAACGTTCTAAAAGGAGATCTGGGACCTTCTTTAAAAAAGAAAGACCTTACAGTTAATCAATATATAAAATTAGGATTTCCAAAATCACTTACACTAGGAGTAATATCCCTTATAATATCACTATCAATAGGAATACCAATAGGAATATTAGCTGCTATTTATAAAAACACTTATATAGATTATATAATAGTATCAATAGCAATATTCGGAATTTCCATACCATTATTCGTAATAGGACCAATTTTACAATACTTTTTTGCAATTAAATGGGGTTTGCTTTACACCTCCGGATGGATCACAGAAAGAGGGGGATTTTCAAATTTAATTCTACCCATAATAACTCTTACCATGCCCAATATAGCTATTTTCTCAAGAATAATCAGAGGCTCAATGCTAGAAATAATACAGAGCGACTTTGTAAGAACTGCACGTGCAAAAGGACTAAGCTTCAGAAAGATCGTTATAAAGCACATGTTAAGAGGAGCAATGCTGCCTGTAGTAAGTTATATAGGTCCAGCATTTGCTGCCATAATCTCTGGAAGCGTAGTTATTGAAAAAATATTTAGAATTGCTGGGATGGGAATGTTTATAACAGAATCCGCACTAAACAGAGATTATCCAGTATTAATGGGAGGATTGTTAGTATATTCAATAATACTTCTTATTTCTATATTAATATCAGATATTATATATAAAATGTTAGATCCAAGAGTATAAAAGGAAATCAAAATGAATAGCATTGAAAAACAAAATGAAGAAAACAGTTCTAAATCCGAAAGAAGAGCTTGGTCAAGATTCAAAGAAAATAAACTGGCATTTGGCAGTCTTTTTGTAATTGGATTTTATATCTCAATTGCCATTTTGCGGCCAATATTGCCAATATATAAATACCATACTCAAATAGTAGAACATTCCGATTTACCACCATCTTTCCAGCCTGCTGGAGAACTATGGTACAAAAAAGAAAAAAAATTTATTGAAAGATTAGCAAAAAAAGAAAAAAGAGAAATAAATGAAAACGAACTAAAAAAACTTGAAGACATAAAAAGAAAAATAGAGAATGAAGTTCAAATAATAGATAAAAAGGAAGTAAAAGTACATAAAAGAGTGTATTTGCTTGGCACAGACAATCTTGGAAGAGACTTGCTTGCAAGATTAATACAAGGCAGCCAAATATCTCTTGCTGTAGGATTTATTGGGGCTTTTTTGTCTATGATAATAGGAACTATTCTGGGCTCAATAGCAGGTTTTTTTGGGGGATTGCCTGACAAAATAATCACCAAAATAATCGAAATTCTTTATGTATTACCCTATTTGCTTATTGTAATAATACTAATGGCAATAATGGAAAGAAGTATAATAGGATTATTTATAGCACTTGCATTTGTATCGTGGTTAACAGTAGCTCGAGTTGTAAGAGGTCAGGTACAATCACTATCAAGTTCAGAATTTATACAGGCAGCCAAAACCTTTGGTGCAACAAATCAAAGAATAATCTTAAAACACTTAATACCTAATAGCATTGGAATGATAGTTATATTCACCACAATAAGAGTTCCAAGCTTTATTATAGCTGAGGCATTTTTATCCTTTTTAGGCCTTGGAATTTCAGCTCCAATGACAAGCTGGGGAGAATTAGTACAAAATGGAATTGCTACATTTGTTGAATATCCATGGAAAGTTTTTATTCCTGCTATAGTTATGACAATATTTCTATTATTTATGAACTTTTTAGGTGACGGATTAAGGGATGCATTTGATCCAAAAGATAGCATCTAAGGAGAAATTGAATGGAAAAAGAAAATATATTAGAAATAAAAAATTTAGCAATTGAATTTAGATTAAAACATACAACAATTCATCCTGTAAGAAATATTAACCTATCTGTAAAAAGAGGAGAAATTAGAGCTATTGTTGGAGAATCTGGAAGTGGGAAATCCGTAACAAGCATGGCTATTCTAAAATTATTACCAGAACTTACAACAGTATATAAAAGTGGAGAAATACTATTTGAAAATCAAGATCTGCTAAAACTTAGCGAAAAAGAACTTTTAAAAATCAGAGGGAATAAAATATCAATGATATTTCAAGACCCAATGACTTCATTAAACCCATTTTTAAGAATATCAACTCAACTTGAAGAAACAATAATCTTACACCAAGGATTAGGGAAAAAAGACGCCAAAGAAAAAGCAATAGAAATGTTAAAAACTGTCGGTGTTGTAAACGCAGAAGAGAGAATAAGACATTTCCCTCATCAATTTTCAGGAGGAATGAGGCAAAGAGTAATGATTGCTATGGCACTTAGCTGTCATCCATCTCTACTAATAGCGGATGAACCTACAACAGCCCTTGATGTTACAATCCAAGAGCAAATATTATTATTAATCAAAAATCTATCTAAAAAATTCAATACTTCTACAATATTTATAACTCACGATCTTGCAGTTGTTGCTGAAATTTGTGATACAGTATCTGTCATGTATCAAGGAAAAATTGTAGAAGAAGGAACAGTAGAAGAAATATTTAATAATCCCAAACACCCCTACACTATTGGGCTCTTAAAATCAATTCTTACACTAGAACAAGATCCAAATAAAAAACTTTATTCAATAAAAGAAAATACTATTAATATCACAAAAACCAGTATTGAGGAGTTTTAAATGAGCAGTAAAAAAGAAATAATTCTTAAAGTAGAAAACTTAATACAAACATTCACAACTGGAGAAGATTTTTTATTTTGGAAAAACAAACAAAAAGTAAATGCAGTAAACAATGTTAGCTTTGAAGTTGAAAAAAACAAAACTTTGGGACTTGTAGGAGAATCTGGCTGCGGCAAATCCACCACTCTTCGCTCAATAATGCAGCTTTACACACCAACTTCTGGAAATATTTACTTTAACGGGAAAAACATAACTAAACTTTCAAAAAAAGAGCTCTTAAAAACAAAAAAAGATATGCAAATGGTATTCCAAGATCCCCATACTTCACTTGATCCAAGAATGACAATAAAAGAAATAATAGCAGAGCCGCTGGAAATATACAATGAAAACAAAATTCTTCCAAAAACAAAACAAGAAATAGAGCAAAGAGTAACGGAACTAACAGATATTGTTGGGTTACATAAAAGCATGTTGGCTAGATATCCTCACGAATTTTCAGGGGGGCAAAGGCAAAGAATAGGAATTGCTAGAGCATTGGCCTTAAATCCCAAGCTTTTACTTTTAGATGAAGCAGTTTCTGCCCTTGATGTATCAATAAGAGCCCAAATTTTAAATCTGCTAAAAACCCTGCAAAAAGAATTCAATTTATCTTATTTATTTATTTCTCATGATCTTGCTGTAGTAAAATATATGAGTGATAAAATCGCTGTAATGTACCTTGGGGTTATTTTGGAACTTGCATCCAGAGAAACACTATTTTCAAACCCAATTCATCCATATACTAAAATGCTAATAGCATCAATTCCTGAAATCAACCCTGAAAAAAGAAAAAATAAAAATATAAAACTAGACGAACAAACTCTAGCAAACATTAGAAAAATTCATTTATCAACCCAAGCACACCCAAAACTTGAAGAAGTAGAAAAAGATCACTTTGTATCTAAATACCTTTTTGATGAAATGAATAAATAAATAATTTAAAAGTTTACTTATGATCAAAATAGGAGACTTCAAAATCTATTTTATTATCAATCCCCTCAACAAAATATAAATTAATTCTATTAACATTATTTTTATCTATTACTTTGTTACCAGAATCAATAAAATAATAATAAATTCTATCCTTCGGCAAATTTTTAAGCTTAATAGTATAAATTCCCCTATTATCTTCTTTTTCTACAAGCCTATTTAAAAAAGGATTAAAATTATTAAAACTACCAGCTATTGTAACTATTTGTCCAGGACGACCAATATAAAAAATTTCAATCTCATTATTATCATAAGATTGTATTGGATTTCTCAACGAAATATAACTGGACTTTTCTTTAGCAACCTCAATTTTAGAAAATGGGATTAAATCCTCATTGTAAACCACATTTTTATTATACTCATCATTAGTCCAAACACCATCTACAATAAGCCTATATTTTATATTGCTTGTGCCATGTGGAATATTAACTTTAACAAAAAAAACTCCATACTCATTTTTTTTGAATAAATATTTCTTAGAATAGTGATCAAAGTCAAAAGCAGCAAAAATTTTTCTAATTTCCTTATTGGGAGGATAAAATAATAATATGCGTTTGGAATCAACTATGGGCTCAAGATTGCCTTTTCTTGTTGAAACTTCTAAAAATTCATTTAAACTTAAATCAAAATCATATATTACATAATCATCTGAAAAAAGATTATTAACACATAAAGCTGTAAAAATAAATAAATACAAAAAGCTTTCTTTCATAGATTATATACAAAGCCCACAATAATAATTCTTTTGGCAAATGCTACACATTTAAACTTTTTAACATTATACTAAAAACATACATTAAAGTAAATAAATAATAAGAGGAGTAATAAAAATGGGTTTTCACATTTATGAAATCAAAGCCAGACAAATTATTGATTCTAGGGGGAATCCAACAGTTGAAGCTGATGTCATTTTAGAAGATGGAACTTGCGGAAGATCTGCTGTACCATCAGGTGCATCAACAGGAATTAACGAAGCTGTTGAGCTTAGAGATGGTGATAAGTCTGTATATATGGGAAAAGGGGTTTTAAAGGCAATTGAAAATATAAAAAACATAATTGCCCCAGAACTTGAGGGTATGAGCGCCTTAAATCAGGTTGCAATCGATAGAAAAATGCTTGAACTTGATGGAACCCCTACAAAAGAAAAGCTTGGCGCTAATGCAATCTTAGCAGTTTCAATGGCTACAGCTAAAGCTGCTGCGAAGTACCTTGGGCTCAAGGTTTATCAATATCTTGGAGCTTACAAAGCCAATATTTTGCCTACACCTATGTGTAATATTATCAATGGTGGTGCACATTCTGACAACTCTGTTGACTTTCAGGAGTTCATGATAATGCCCGTAGGAGCAAAAACTTTTAGTGAAGCAATAAGAATGGCGGTAGAAGTTTTTCATACACTAAAAGGCATTCTAAATGGCAAAGGGTATGCAACTTCTGTTGGAGATGAAGGGGGATTTGCTCCAAATTTAAAATCAAACGAAGAAGCTTGCGAAATGATTATAGAAGCAATAAAAAAGGCAGGATATGAGCCTGGAAAAGACATAGCAATAGCTCTTGATCCAGCAACATCTGAGCTTTATGATCCAAAAACAAAAAAATATGTACTTAAATGGTCAACAAAAGAAGAGCTTACTTCCGAACAAATGGTTGAATATTGGTCAAAATGGGTAGAAAAATATCCAATTATTTCAATCGAAGATGGTATGGCCGAAGAAGATTGGGATGGATGGAAAAAACTTACAGACAAAATTGGACACAAAATACAACTTGTTGGAGATGATTTATTTGTAACAAACACCTCATTTCTTAAAAAAGGAATTGAAATGGGGGTTGCTAATTCAATCCTTATAAAGGTAAATCAAATTGGAACACTAACAGAAACATTTGAAGCTGTGGAAATGGCTAAAAAAGCAGGATACACAGCTATAGTATCTCATAGATCAGGAGAAACAGAAGATACGACAATAGCTGATCTTGTAGTAGCTCTTGGAACGGGACAAATTAAAACTGGTTCACTCTCAAGAACAGATAGGATAGCAAAATACAATCAACTCATAAGAATAGAAGAAGAATTAGAAACAACTGCAGAATACCACGGTAAAAACGTCTTTTATTCTATTAAGCAAAAACAAATCAAATCCCTGTAAAAGGGATTTTTTTTTGCTTAAATAACAATGTAAAATGTATAAAAAATAAAATTATCTTTTGGAAAATTGAAAACTTTTTCGTGCTTTTTTCTGCCCAAATTTTTTACGTTCAACTCTCCTAGAATCTCTTGTTAAAAACCCATTAGATCTCAAAATCATCTTATTAGATTCATCAAGTTCAAAAAGAGCCCTTGAGATTCCGTGCCTTATTGCACCCGATTGACCTGAAATTCCTCCCCCATAAACATTAATATAAAGATCATATTTTCCAAGTGTATTTGTCAAAACTAAAGGCGATAGTGCCATTGTTCTTAAATTTTCAAGCTGGATATAAGAGTCAAAATCTCTATTATTTACTCTAATATTTCCACTACCCTCTCTAATGTAAACTCTAGCAACAGAAGACTTTCTCCTACCAGTTCCCATTGATAAATTAACATTGCTAAAATTTGATTTTTTCATTTTACCTCTCTTAAATTAGCTTCCAGCTTTATAGGATTTTGAGCTTTAAGAGTATGCTCTGAACCAGAAAAGACTTTTAAATTTCTAAAAAGATCACGCCCTAAAGGACCTTTTGGCAACATACCTTTAATAGCGATCTCAAGAGGTGCACAAGGCTTTCTCTCTGACAATGTTTTAAAAGTATCAGAATAAAGACCTCCTGGATATCTTGAGTGCCTATAATAAAGTTTTTGTTGATGTTTTTTTCCAGTCAGCCTAACCTTAGAAGCATTAATAATAATAACATTATCACCTAAATCTTGATGAGGAGTATAATAAGCTTTATGCTTGCCTCTTAAAATCCTAACAACATCTACAGCAACTTTACCTAAAACTCTATCTGCTGCATCAATTAAATACCATTTTTTCTCAACAGTCTTTGGCTTGATCCAAATCGTAACATTATTGGTTATTTTCTTCATAATAGCGCATTACCCTTGCATATAATTTTATGCATAAATCTTATTTATTTTATTATTTGTAAGGATCACTGTCAAGTACATCAATAAACTTATCCTTAAGGGCAAAACAAATTTTTTTAAAATTATCCAGATCTCCTTTTGAAAACTTCAAAGGAATAATAGATGGAATACTAAAATTTGGACTAATTAAATATCCATGTTTGAGAAATTCATTAAAAATTTCAGCATGATAACAAGCATCGTAAAGAGGAAACATATACCTATCAGTCACTCTAAACAAAGATGTAGCAAAAGAATTAAAATCAATATTGAGATTTTTACTATAAAATAAAAGTTTGCTTAATGTATGTCTAGCCAAAGATAAAGTTACAGCATCAAAATTATCTCTAAATTCTATTTTCCTAGAAAGATTGTCTACAACAACAATAATAACAGACATAAAATCGGGCAAAGGAATATTAAAAATCATAGGATATTTAATATTCCTAAATCCCACTTTAAACTCATATATTCCTTCTTCTTTTTCCCAGGGCATAAAAACTTTATCTTTGCCAGTTAAAGATAATAAAAATTTTTTTGCATCTTGCTCTAGCTTAAAAATATAAACAGATCCAGCCTCTTTAAAAAAAGTAAATACCAAATTGATAAACTGATTTTTAAAAACAGAAGCATAAGGAGATATTAAACCCCTCGACATAGTTTGCTTAAAAAGGCGATTTAAGCCTTGAATTCTATAGCCTAAAAAATTTTTTCCACCATTTAAATATAAATCTAAATATCTCTTACCGTTAATATCGTAAAGATAAAAAAATCTTGCCCTTTTAATCACTGGCAAATTGTCTATTAAGGATAAATCATACATTTGATAAACTTTGTAAAAGAATTTCATTTGCAAGGATAGGATTAATCTTTCCTGAAGATTTTTTCATTATTTGTCCCATCATAAATTTAATAGCATGATCTTTACCCTTTTTGTAAAGTTCAATTGATTTAGGATTTTCATTTAAAACTTCAAACACAATCTGTCTAATAACAAACTTGTCACTTATTTGCTCTAATTGATTTTCACTTATAATAACAGAAGCGGGAACTTCTCTACTCATCATCTCTAAAAACACCTTTTTTGCCATTTTGCCACTTATTTTACCAGCAACAATAAATTCAACAAGCTCTGTAATATAGCTTGGGAATAAATTAAATTCAAGAACACTAATCCCTTTATCATTAAGAACGCTTAAAACTTCAGACAATATCCAATTGGCTACTTTTTTAGGATCGCTTGCATTAATAGCAGCCTCTTCAAAATATCTAAGTAGGTGCTTATCTGTTGTTAAAGTAATAACATCAAAATCACTTAACCCATATTGGTCTTTAAGCCTAACTCTTGCATCAAATGGAAATTCAATTAATTTTATTTTTTTAATATTGGCAATATAAAAATCATCAATCTCTATTAAAGGTAGATCGGGTTCTTGGAAATAACGATAATCAGATACGGTCTCTTTATCCCTTTGAACCACAGTTACCCCATTTTTATCATCAAATCCTCTAGTGTGCTTACCACAACTATCAAGGGTTTTTCTAAATTGAACCCACTCCTCTTTCTGCCTTAATTCTTCATATTCAATGGCAGCTTTAATAGATTTAAAAGAGTTTAAATTCTTTATTTCAGCTATAGGAGTTTTATGCTCAACACCGCTCTCTGTAATGATTAAATTAACATTTACGTCACATCTAAAAGAACCATTCTCCATATTACATTCCGATAAATCAAGATACCTAAAAATTTCTCTTAAAGAAGTTAAAAAAGCAACTGCTTCATCCCCACTGCTAATATCTGGAGCAGAAACAATCTCAAGTAAAGGAGCTCCCGAACGATTAAAATCAATATAGCTTTGATTTTCACTATCCAGTAAATGCAGACTTTTACCCGAATCTTCTTCCATATGAATTCTAATAATGTTAATCTTTTTAAGCCCAGAAGAGGTTTCAATTAATAAGCTTCCTCTCTCACAAATCGGCTTATCATTTTGCGAAATTTGATATCCTTTTGGCAAATCTGGATAATAATAATGTTTTCTATCAAATTTAACAACATGCCTAATATTTGAATTTGTAGCATGACCCGCTAAAATTGCACTATTAATAAGCTCTACATTCACACTTGGTAATGAACCAGGCAGTCCAAGACAAATTGGACAAATACGAGAGTTAGGAACTCCTCCAAACTCATTCTTACATCCACAAAAAGCCTTTGTTCTTAGCCCTAGCTGAATATGAATTTCTAATCCAATAACTAATTTATATTCCATTCAATCCTAATTCCCTAATCACATTTTTTGAAAAACTTAAAAGTTCAAAATCCTTCTTGCTACGCCCAATAATTTGCATTCCAATAGATAATCCTTCCTTGTCCTTAGAATACGGAAGCGAAATAGCAGGAGCACCAATAAGATTTGCAATCACAGTGCAAATATCTGAATAATACATTTTAACAGGATCATCAAAATCCAAACCAACTCTAAAAGGCTTAACAAAACTTGTTGGGGTAATAATAAAATCACAGCTTTCAAAAAGCTTGTTAAATTTGGGAATAATCAAATTCTGAAGAATTTCACAAGCTTTTGCATAATATTTGGCATCATACCCTTCTGACAATAAATAATTTCCAAGAATAATACGCCTCTTAACTTCTTCTGACAAGAAATTACTTCTATGTTTAAAATAAAAATCATTAAGACTTAAATTTTCTGATATTCTCTTGCCGTAGCAAAGTCCAGTATAACGAGCAAGATTGGAAGATGCTTCAACGGGAGAAATTGTATAATAAATTGATAAAATAAAATTAATCTCTTCTATTGAAACTTCTTTTATATTAGCACCTTTTGACAAAAGATCAAATTTAAATTTGGCAAAGCTACTTGCAACATTTTTGTCCATTAAATCTTCGCTAAGCTCTTTAATTAAAGCTAAATTTTTACCCTGCAAAGGCTCAGTTTTTAAAGGATAAAAATCGTCAAAGATGTCTACACTGGTAGAATCCATTTTATCAGCTCCACAAGTATGCTTTAATATTAAAGCAATGTCTTCAATAGAATGAGAAAAAAATCCTATTTGATCAAAAGACGAAGCATAAGATGCAAGCCCATAGCGAGAAAGGCCTCCATAAGAAGGTTTGAAACCTAAAATTCCTGAAAAAGATGCAGGAAGTCTAACAGAACCCCCAGTATCACTGCCAAGAGAAAAAGGTGCTTGAAAAGATGCAACTACAGCTGCAGAGCCTCCAGAACTTCCGCCTATAACATATTCTCTATTTAAAGGATTTAAAGTTGCACCATAACATGAAAATTCACCGGTAGAACCCATGGCAAATTCATCCATATTAGTTTTGCCAATTAAGATTGCTCCTTTATTCTTAAGTCTTTTAATCACAGTCGCATCATAAGGAGAAATATAGCCTTTTAAAATTTCAGAAGCACAAGTTAAAGATTTATCTTGAATTGAAATATTATCTTTAACAGCAATAGGCATGCCAATTAAAGGCAAATCTTCTAATTCGCAATTTTTTAAACAATCGTCATACCTTTTTGCAATATCTAAAGAATCATCAAAAAATTCAATATATCCATTGATATCTTTATTTAATTCATAATTATTTTTATAAGCAAGTAAAATGTCATAAATTTTACATTTTTTAGTCAAAACTAATTCTTGAATTTTAGTTAAAGTTAAATTACTTAAGTCCAAGACCTTATCCTTATTCTAATATTTTAGGAGATGAAAAATATCCATCTAAAAATGAGTTACTAAGCTTTTTAATTGATTCAATAGAAAGAGAACATCTTACTTTATCCTCACGCAATGTAGAAATCTTTTTTTTATTAGCATTAAAATTAACTTTAACCTCAAAATTTGAAATTTCATTAACCAATTTAATAACTTTCTCAAATTTTGAAATAAATTTATCTTCATTATCCCTACTAAGTGTCACCAAGCTTAATTTCAAACTATTTTCTAAATGTATATCTTCCAAAATAAACCTCTAAACTTTAATAATTCTTTTAATATACTCATAACTCAAAATAGCCTTCTTTCCATTTATCAAACTAATTTTAACAAACTGCGAGTTACCTTGGTACCAGCTATCAATAATCATTCCCCTTTCTCCATTATAAATTATATAGTCTCCAATATTAAATCCGACATCCCTTTTACTATCAATAAAAAAATTATTAAAATTCTCTTTTAAATACTCAGGAATAAAAATAGTGTCATAAAAATTTTTGTCAATATCTTGGAAAACAACGGAAAGCTCGGTACTTTTAAAAAAACCTCTAAAAGCTCGCTTCAAGTTTAAGGCAATAATAAGCTCTGATTTAGCTCTTGTGATTGCAACATAAAAAAGCCTTCTCTCTTCCTCAAGCCTATCTTCTGATAATGCTTCAATTTCAGCTGGCAAAAGACCTTTCTCAAGTCCAGAAATCACAACTCTATCAAATTCAAGCCCCTTAACACCGTGGATTGAAGATAAAAATATATTGGACTTAAAATCTCCAGAAATTAAAGGAGAAAGTGAAGAATTTTCTAAAAAAATAGCAAGACCTTCAAATGTGCCTGAATATTCAATTCCGCTATTAATAAGCTCATCAATATTTCTTAATTTTTCATCTTTATCAAATTTTTTATAATAATCTAAAAGACCAAACTTAATTACAACATCCTCAATAAAAGCAGATAAATTAATATAATTACCTTCAAAAAGTTTTCTGACCAGCTTATCATAAATATTTAAAACCAATAAAAGAGACTCTTTGGCCCTATTTTTAAGAGAACTTAAAGTTTTTTTACTAGCACAAAACAAATTGAAATTAACATCATCATCATTTAAAAAACTAATTATTTTATCTAGAGTAGTTTTTCCAATTCCTCTAGAAGGCTTATTTATCATTCTTAGAAAAGCTATTTTATCTTTCTTATTTATAAGAAGCCTAAGTAAACAAACAATATCCTTTATTTCCTCTCTCTCGTAAAATTTAATTGATCCTAAAACCTTGTATGGGATATTTTTCTTTAAAAAAGATGTTTCAAAATGAAAAGATTGAGAATTAAATCTATAAAGTATTGCTGTCTCAATATCATTGGCAACAAGCAAGTTAGAAAAATATTCAGCTTCATCTGATGTGCTTTGAAAAACTAAAAATTTCATTCTTTTACCAGAACCATTTTGAGTTGTTATTTGTTTTTCATACCTATTTTTATTTTTTGAGATAACCCCATTTGCAATACTCACTATATTTGAATTTGAACGGTAATTTTGCACTAAATAAAATTTAATAACATTGTCAAAAGTTTTTTCAAATTCAAGAATATTTTCAATTCTAGCTCCTCTAAAAGAATATATTGACTGATCTTCATCTCCTACAACCATAAAATACATACCATCCGAATAAAGTTCTTTCAAAAATAAAAATTGTGAATAATTAGTATCTTGATATTCATCTACAAAAATAACTTTAAATTTAGATTGAACAGATTCTTTTAGAGATTTAGAATGCCTCAGCATTAAAATAGGTTTAATAATAAGGTCTGCGAAATCAAAAGCATTATTTTTAGCTTTCTCTTCCTCATAAATTTTAATATACTCATATTCCTTTTCTGTAAATTTAATAAATTTTTCTAAGAAAAAATGTTCTTTGTCTTTTAAAATCAAAGCTGCAATATGTTTTGCCATTTCAAAATTTGGAGCAAGATTAATTTCTTTGACAAATTTAACTACATCATTAGTATCCCAAATTGTAAAATTTGAATCATAATTTCTATCAAAATCATTATAGTAAGCTCTCAAAAGCCAAGATCCAAAAGAATGAAAAGTTTGAATATGAAGTTTCTTGTCAAATTTTAAAAGATCATTTATTCTATCATTCATTTCATTTGCAGCTTTATTAGTAAAAGTTAAAGCCAAAATTTCATTAGGATTTATATTCATATTTTTGATTAAATACACAATTTTTGCAATTATAACCCTAGTTTTACCACTTCCAGGCCCTGCTAAAACAAGAATTGGATTTTTACTTTTACTAAAAACAATTTTTTCTTGAGACGAATTTAAGCTGGAAAAAAAATTTTTTATTTTATCCATTACTAATAAACTTCAGAAACTTTAAGATCAAACCCTGAAGGTGTCTTTACCCAGAAGAATTGAACAGCAAAAATTTCTTTTCCCTGCTCTTTTAAAAAAGGAGTAATATCTCTTTCATTAAGAATAATATTAACATCAGAAAGTCTTGAAAAGAATAGTATCAAAGATTTTTCAAAAGCTAGATTAATAGGAATACCTTTGGATGCAAAAAAAGACTTGCCATGAAGATTGTTTTCATCGGCATATCTAAAAAATGTATCATTTAAAAAATCGATTTTTAAATCAACATTTGAAAGTTTCTGAGAAGAATATAGAGTAAGATAATCGCCACTTGGTAATTTTTCAGTTCCCTTAACATCAAACTGCCAATTTAAAATATTAAACCTATTGTCAATATTAGTCTCAGATACATATTTAACATTTAAAGCAAAAGATTCTAAACTTACATTGGCTATTTTAGACTTATCATAATAATAATTCTCATAAATAATTTTGACTCTTATATTATCATCAAGATTTATCTCTTTAAACTCTCCTAAATTAAAAATATTTTTACTTTTTTTAGACTCATCAACAATAACTAAATCGTCACTAATAAAAGATGCTCTATATTTTGCAATATTATCGCCATACGTTAAAAATAAAGAATCTCCTTCTTTAAGAGAAATATTCCAAAAATTCTTTTTATCAAAAGATACTTCATGAAGATTTGAAATTATCTTTTCATTCTGACTAAGCTTAAAAAATTTTTTAAAATAAACTTCCACTTCTCTAAAAGCAAAAAACACAAACAATAGCAAAATAACACCAACAATTCCTAGCAGGATTTTCAATATACTTAAGGACTCTAAATTTAAAAAAAACAATTTTTTATCTAAAACTTTATTATCGCTTAAAAATCCCAAATTTGAAATTTTATCTTCAGATCTAATCCCAATATAACTATTATTAAGTTTACTTTTATAATCCTTAAAAAGTGTTGATATCAATCTAGAATCAATATCTAAATATTCGCTATAAGTTCTTAAAAATCCAACAGCCAAAACTTCATTTGGAAAAATTTCAATATTAGAATCTTCAAGAGCTTTAAGATACTTAATAGAAATTTTAATATCCTCCGCGACCATTTCAAGAGTCAAATTTTTACCATTTCTAACTTTTCTCAAATAACTCCCAAATTTAATAAAATCATTTTCTTCCATAGATTAAACCTTAATTTTTTTTAATATCATATAAAAAATTATCTACCTTATTTGAAGATTTTGGGGGATCGTACTTAAATTTGCTATCAAGAATTCCAATATTAAACTTAACAGCGATTAAATCAATAACTATTTCACGCCCACCACTAGTAGGATAAGCAGTAATCCTTCTAATTATTCCATCCGGAGTAAAGGCAATAATAAAAGAATTAATAGTAGCGGCCCCTTTGTAAAGCTTTCTAGAAAAGGTTAATTTAATATATTTCCCAGGCTCAGATGAATCTAGAGCTTCTAGATTTGGAGAATTGGTATAAGATACGCTGTACTCACTATTCAAAACTTTCATAAGACCTCCCCCACTACTACCTTTTAATAATTGCTGATTAAACGAGGTACCAAGAGATGGAACATAAACTGTCAAAAATTCACCATCGCTTACAAAAACTTGATTATTGGAATCTAGATTAATAATAAACTTGTCTGGAAACTTATAAAGCAAAATACCTGTTTGCTTTAATCCCTTTAAAGTGAAATTAATTGTCGCTTGCATATCCTCTATATTTTGATATTTAGCATAAATTCCTTCAAAGTATTGATTTGCAGATATTTGAGCAAAAACAGCAACAGGATACAAAACTAATAAAAGCATTGTTTTTATCATTCTATGAACTCTTATTATTAAGCTTAAGCTATTAACAAAACTAAATTTAAACTATTACTATTAATAATAGTTTATTTCCATAATACTACATATCATGGAAATAAACTATTATTAATAGTAATAGTTTAATACATAAAATAAAAATTTAAAGCTTAAGTATATAACACTTTTAAAGAATTAGGATTTGATAAAAATGTCTTTGAATTACGTTGAAATAAATACTTTGATTAAAGAAATCCCTTTCGCAAACTCTTTAATAAAAGAAATAATACAGCCGGATTATAAAAGTTTGATTTTAGAGATTTACAATAAAATTGACAATAAAAAATTTAAAATATTAATCTCTTTAAATCCAAGCACTACCAGATTCCATATAACAAGAAAAAATTTCAAAAAGAATGCTTTAAAATTAAGATTTTCTGACTTCTTAAAATCAAAAATTCAAAATGGAAAAATTCTAAAAGCTTCCCAAATGAAAAATGAAAGAATAATTTATCTTGAGATTTTTAAAAAGGACATAATTATCTTATTCATTAAATTGTGGCCATCCTCTCCAAATATAATAGCTACAAACCAAAACTTTAAAATACTGGACGCATATTACAGAAGACCAAAAGCAAAAGAAACAACGGGTGAAACCTTTTTAAAAGCTAAAGAAATACATGAAAGCAATAAAATGCCTGATAAAAAAATCATGGGTCTAAAAGAAGAATACGATAATACCAGCCATAAATCTTATTCTGAATTTCTTGAAAATTACTACGAATCACTCAGTAATCAAATTAAAAAAAACAATATAAAAGAATTGCTTATTGAAAAATATAAAAAAGAGTTAATTGCTTTAGAAAAAAGAATAGGGTCTTTAAAACAACAAATCAAACTAATTAAAAACATTGAAAATGAAAAGGAAAAGGGTGAGTTGATTTTATTAAATATAAACAAAATACAAAAAGGGATCAAAGAAATAGCCCTCTTAAATTATAAAGAAGAAAAAATAAAAATATCGTTAAACCAATCGTTATCGCCAAAAGAAAACGCCTTACAATATTTTAAAGCATACAAAAAGGGCAAAAATTCTTTTGAAACCATACAAAATCAATTAAAAGATAATCTAGACAAATTTAATCTCATTAAATCAAAAATAAATATGTTAAAGATCAAAAATTTCATTCCAAAAGAAGAATATAATCAAGAAGAAACTGCTATTAAAAAAAAAGAAAAAACACCAAAAATAGGCTTACATTTTACCTCTTGTGGATTTGAAATTCTTATTGGAAGAAACGCAAAAGAAAACGATGAACTTTTAAGGCGCTGTGTTAAAGGAAATGATTATTGGCTTCATACAAGAGATTATCCTGGAGCTTATGTTTTTATTAGAAATCAAAAAAATAAAACTCCTTGCCTTGATGTCCTTTTAGCTGCTGGTAATTTATGCGTATTTTATACAAAATTAGCAAAAAAATCAGGAAAAGCAGATCTTTACTACACGCAAGTTAAAAATTTAAGAAGGGTTAAAAACGGAAAACTAGGCCTTGTAATTCCAAAAGCAGAAAAAAATTTACATATTAAGCTAGATGAAGATCTAATAAAAAAAATAAAAAATAAAACCTAAATAATGTTTATAGCAAAGCAAAGTTTTGAATTTTTTACAAAATATTGTTATTCAAAGACAAAAAGCATAAAATTTATAAAAGTGGAGGAAGAACTTTATGATTTCAAAGTTAACAAAAATTGTAGCAACAATATCTGATCTTAGATGCGAACCAGAACACATAAAAGATTTATACGATGCAGGAGTAAATGTAATAAGACTAAATACTGCTCATCAATCACACGAAGATACAATAAAAGTAATAGACAATGTTAGAAAAATTTCAAATAAAATAGCTCTAATGATCGACACAAAAGGACCAGAAGTTAGAACAGCTAATATTGAAAATCCTATTATTGTAAAAACTGGAGACAACGTAATAATCTCAACTTCGCCTATTAATGAACCTAACAACCTTCAAACTAATTATGATGGATTTGTTAAAGAAGTGCCCCAAGGATCTAAAGTGCTAATTGATGATGGTGAGCTTGAAATGACTGTTGTTACTAAGCTGCCTGACCGATTAATTTGTGAAATTAAAAATGACGGCCAAATTAAAAATAAAAAATCAATCAATACTCCCGGCATTTCTCTTAAACTGCAATCAGTAACCGAAAAAGACAAGGGATTTATTGAGCTTGCAGCAAAATATAATGTTGATTTTATTGCCCATTCGTTTGTAAGAAATTCCAAAGACATTCAAGATGTTCAAAGAATTTTAAATGCTGCTGGAAATCCTGATGTAAAAATCATATCCAAAATCGAAAATCAAGAAGGAATTGACAATATTGAAGAAATTGTAAAAGCATCTTATGGAATAATGGTTGCAAGAGGAGATATGGGGGTCGAAATTCCTGCAGAAGATGTGCCTATTGCCCAACTCAAAATAACACAAACCTGCATAAAGTATGGAATACCTGTGATTACAGCAACTCAAATGCTTCATACAATGATTGAAAATCCAAGGCCTACTAGAGCAGAAGTATCTGACATCGCCAACGCTATTTTAAACGGTACAGATGCAATTATGCTATCTGGAGAAACCGCTTACGGGAAATATCCAATTGAAGCTGTAAAAATGATGACAAGTATTGCTAAAAAAGTTGAAAAACATAGAAAAATGACTTTATATAAAGATGAACTTTTTTACGATAAAAGCATTACAAGAAACTATATTATAAAATGTGCAATCGATGCTACAAAGCTTATGGATGTAAAAGCAATTATTGTAGATTCTCTAAAAGGCAAAACTGCAAGAATAATGGCAACTTACAGGGCAAGTGTTCCATTATTCATTACAACAAATAGCGAAAGGCTGGCAAGAGAATTATCATTATCTTACGGTGTTTATTCTAATCTTGTAGACAATAATTTTAAAAGAACTACCGAATTTGTAGTAACTTCTCTTAAAATGTTAAAAGAACAAAATATTGTCAATGACAAAGATACTGTAATAATTATTTCTGGCAACCCAAATAGAGATACTGACAAAGGAACAGAATTTATGGAAATAAACACAGTAGAAGATGCAATCAAGGGGCGAAATATATAAAGCAAGTTAGAAACCCCTTGGTTGAAAACATATTTTATTCAAATAACACAAACGGCTTATCATTTAAGCTGGCAGAAAAAAAAACTCACAAAGCTATCCTAACAAATTATGGAAACTATGAGTTTTTTTTAAAAAATGAATGTTTGTTTAAAAAAATAATATCAAATCAAACTAATAATGTATTTATAATCTCTGAAGCAAAAAGCAATTTTTTAATTAATATATCTAATCATCATGTATGGAGAATTTTTAATAAAAATATTAAAGTAAACCTAAAAATATTAAAATTACTAAAAATTTTAAATTTTATCAATATAGACGATAAATTAATCGAAAATGATCATAAAATTGAAATTACATTGAATTTTATTAGTAATATAAAGCAAAATATAAAAATAATTCCAATAATTTTTGGGAAAATTTGCAATACACATTTACTACAATTTTGTGAGTTTTTAACACCTTTTATAAACGAAGAAGAAAATTCATTTATTTTTCTATCTTACTTTATTTCAAAATCTACAAATATAAAAAAAACCCTAAGGCTTGAAGAGAATTTAAAGCGCATCTTCCTTGAAGAAAAACCGCCTAATCTCAATATAATACTAGAAAGCTATAAATCAAAAAAAATATTTCCGGAAAACATAAATGCAATCATGGCTATTTCAAGCCTTTTTAAAAATTTTGAATTTAAAGACTCAAAAATAACAACTGACCCTCCAGAATACTTGATATCAAGCAGCATTCTAATAAAATAAAATTGTCAAAATTAAAATTTATAAAAAGTTTTCTATTTTTTTGCAGTTTTTCTTTAAAAAAGCATCAAGTCCTACCTTTGAAATACTTCTTAATGCATTGGCAGAAACTTTAATGTTAATACTTCTTCCAAGTTCTGGAATAAAAAATTTTTTATTTATTAAATTGACCTTAAAGGTTCTTTTGGTTTTTACTCCAATATGCTGCCCAGCTCCACCCTTTTTCTTGGCAAGACCCTTCCTTGGAACATTGTTCCCAAACATAGTTTTTTTTCCTGTTATTTCACACTTTCTAGCCATTTGAACACTCCTTCAAATTTATTATTTTTTCTCCAAATACAAATCCATTAACTTTAAAAATAAAGCCAAACTACCCAAAATACTCTTCATTATACCTCCAAAGTTTAAATTGTTTCCATAGCTTTTAGCAAGATCCACATCAAGCTCTTTCCAATTATAAATTAGCTCTCTTTCCAACGACGCTTTTGAATAGTCTGAAAGACAATCTTGTAAACGCTGTTCAATAGAATAAATTTTGGAATAATATTCACTTGATATAGTAAACGCCTTTTTATTAACATCTGCTATTATATTTAATAACAATTTCTCCGAAGATTTATCTCCAACAGAAGCTCTATGTAGTAATGCATTTATTCTATTACCATAGCCACCTTGCTCTCCTAAACTAGAATCAAAATCAATAAGACTTGCATAAATATTAATCAAAGCATGCATGTCATTAGACATTTCTCTAGAAAGCTCTATAAGCTTCCATTGTCCTTTAATAATAAGCAAATTAATAATATCATTAAGATCTTTTTTAACAAAATAAATAGTATATGTTCTTAAATAAACTAAAAGCTCGCAATAAATATAGCCTGTAGTGCTCATAATTTTAGATACAATCTTTTCATTCATTTTTTCATTATAATTATCCAAATTTAAAAAAGATATTCCTGGGAAAAGCTGTTCGGCTAATATTTTAGATTTGCTATTTTTTTGCAAAACTTTAATCTTTTCAATTTCATTGGCAACATGTTTGGTAAGATCATTAAAAAATATTCTTGCCACTGGATTAGGCTTTTGCCCAATAGAAATAGGAAAATAATCTGGATCCCCACTAACATATCTTATTAGATATAAAATTTCTTTACTCTTATTTATATCTAGAATGGAAGAAACAATCTTAATCCAGACATTCGATTTAATGGGAAAATCTTCTTTATTTCCATAAATTTCTAAAATAATGTCATAAAGGTTTTTCCAAATAGAAATATTCTTAATGCAAGAAATACATTCTAATAAATCTTTAAGATCATCTATAATAACTCCACAACCTATAGAACTGAATCTAGGCCTATAGACAAAATCATCTTCTGGAAGCAAGTTGTCAAAATTTTTAAGAACCAAATAATATTGATATAAGACTAAATCAAAAAAATTATGCAAAGCTCCATAAGTTTCATCTATCAATTTAATTTGTTCTTGAGTTATGTTTTTAAACAAATAAGATAAATTATTATGTAAATTTTTAGGAAGATCTGGAGTCAAATTTATATTGTCGCTTGCAGAAAAAGAATAAATATAATCTAAAGATTTTTTCTGACTTTCATTTAAATATTTTTCAACAACAAAATGAACAATTTTATTAGAATTTTTATATCTTTGAACAAATGGCCTTAAGGGAGAAAAAATTTTATAAAAATTATAAAGAAATCTAGAAAATTGAGGTAAAGCATGAATTTTTGAAGCATTAAAAAAATTGCTTGCTCTGCTTAAACTAATTTTAACTTCTTTTAGCCTTTTTTGCTTTATCTGTTCAGAAGTAAGTTCTTTATTAATACTAAACATAGAAAGTATAAAATCAAATAAACCCAAATTCATTATCCCCCTAAAAACTCTTCGGTTCCCTTGCTCTATTCTTCAATTAAACACGAAAATCAATATTAACTATAAAAATTATACATAATTTATTGTAAAATAAAAGAAAAAACTTGAATAATTTTATGAGAATAAAAAATTTAATACTAATAGCAATTTTGTTGATTAGTACTAGCTGTGCAAAAAATAAAAATATAATTGTACTAACTGACAACAAAACAATACCATTTTATATAAATCAATTTAACATCGAAAATAAACTAGATTTTATAATTAAGTTTAGGAACAACATTGATCTGCAAACAGTAGAAAAAGATAATGCACAAATAATTATTTCTAAAAATATTGGCAATACAAATATTATAAACTATTTTAAATCTATAAAAATCAATTATAATACCGATTATCCTATTTTAAAAAACATTTTCAAACAATTTAACTACAAAATTATCCCATTAAGCTTTGATATTCCTATTTTAATCTATAAAAATACACACCACGTTAAAAAATACATAAACAATAAGTATTTAAAAGAAGAATACGAAAATTTCATTAAAGACGGAAAATTCTTTATATCACCCTATATTTCTGAAAACTTATTTTATGTGATTTCTGAAATAAATGATGTGGGGTTTTCTTTTGAAAAGAACAAATTAAATTATAATGAAAATAAAATTTTAAAAATGCTAGAATATTTCTCATCATTTTTAAATGCAAAACAAATGGATTTGCAAAAAGATTTCTTTAATAAATACGGCTACCTTAAACTAAACAAAATATTACTTAATAAAAAATCTCTTCTAATAACAGGATTGAGTGATCTAACCTTTTACAATAGCTTAAGCGAACAAGAGAAAGCACAAATAAAATTTTCATATCTCATCAACAATAACAATGAAATTGTTATCTCAAACCCAAATTTTATTGGCACTTTAGAAACATCTATTTTAACTAAAAAATTTATCAACTGGATTTTAGATAAAAAAACCCAAAAAAACCTAATTGGATTTAACAATCAATTCCAATCAAACATATGCTTTGGTTTTGCTAACGGTTTTACTCCTTACAAAAAATTAAATTTAAAAATAAAACACTCAATTGATGGAATATCTCCTTTTATAATTGACGAAACCCAAATCAATAGCTATTCTTATGTATTAAGTAAAAAAACAATTGAAAAAGAAAACTTGCTAATAAATGAATGGTTTTTCTCTAGAATTAAGAATCAAAAAAAAAATAAAAATTAAATATGCTTTTCCTTGTAATTTCCAACAATGACTTTAAAAATAAGGAAAAACAATAACGAAGAAAGAATAGCTAAAGATATGTGTACACTATTAAAAGTATATATAAGAAGAGAGGTAAAGACAATTAAAAAATAATTTACAAAAAGACAAATAATCCCAGAAAAAATAGCTATCATTAATGAAACTAAAAAAATCATAGCCTTGGAATTAAAATTAAATTCTATTTTAGAAAACAAAGAGATAAAAAATGCCCCCATTAAAACTAGCAAAATAGGAGAAATCAGCAAAATCAAGCTCAAGGAAAAAATATTAATTAATTTCAAATTTAATATAGCAACTTTATTAAAAGCGCTTGACAAACTTTGAATTTTTAAAAAAAATCCAACCTCAGAGAAATTTGAAAATAAAGCTAAATTTTCTACATTCTCATTAATTTTTACAACCTCTAAAACATTCGTATCAAAACTATCCACAGACACAAAAACTTTGGTAAGAGTAATTTCACTCTGCTCATCGTCTTTGTTTAAAACATTTTGATACACAAAATTACCTCTCAAAGTAGCAAATGGAATTTTAATATGCAATATAACATTTCCTGCCTTATTAAATCTAATAAGCTCAAAATTTTTTATTATTTTAGAATAATTATTAAGAGTGACAACTTTTTGCATATAAATATAATCATAAAACCTTTTATTAGAATCTGGCTGCAATAAAAATACATCGTTTATTCCATAATATTCAAAATATTTTTCAATCTCATCAAAAAAAAGATACTTTTTCCTAAGTTTTTCAAGCGATTTATTTTTATAATTTAAAATTTCATTATCACTGGGCAATAGCTTATGAAGATTAGAAAAACCGTAATAAGCTAATTTAAACTTTTCAGTATTAAGATACAAAAAATTTTTTTGCTTTTCTTCAGAAATCAACTGCATTTTTTCTTTTTCAAAATTCCTGTTTTCATTAATAAACTTTAAAGTCAAATTTAAAAGCGCAACAAAATTATCGTCTTTTGTTGCAACATAAGCAATATAAGCAAAGTAATTGGCCGTATGATAATCATTTTGGGAAATAAATTCATTAACAATATTAAAAAAATCTTGCTTTTTAAGGCTTCGCAAAGGATACCTTGAAAAAGTTTTTTTAACCTTTTCCAAATCAACATCATAGCTTGGAATTTTATTATATTCAGATTTCACTAAATAATAATTTGTTAAAAGCTCTTCATTATTTACATAAATAATTCGCATTTTATCATATATTCTAATCAAATTTTCAAGATGTTTCCTTTTTTGCTTCATTGAATCTGACAAATCAGTAGATAAAAAAAGTCTATTTGAAGACAAACTTATATCTATATTTTTAATTTTAAGAGATATTTCATTTGCTTCACTTTCAAGAAGGTTATATCTATCATAACTAAACTTATACTCATTTCTCTGGGCAATTATATAAGGCAATATTAAATTAAATATAAAAGTAAAAAAAAGCCCTATAATAAAAAATAATAGTAAAAATGCATAAAGCCTAGAAAATAAATATCCATTATACGATTTTAAATAAATCTTTATTTCTTGCTGAACAAAAAAAGCAAAGTAAATGCAAACAATAAAAATAAAAAATCCATAAAAATACTTATAAAAAAGCAAAATAGAATCAAAAAAAGCTGCTATTAGCCTATGCTTTTCTAAAAAATTTTCTCCAAAAAAATAAGAATAACTAAAGATTAATCCTAGGAAAAAACATAGAAAAATAATAAAGTTGCTCAAAAATGCATATATTTCTCTTTTCATAAACTTTAAGAATTAACTAACCTTATATAAATTATTATCTAAATCTTTGCTGATTTTAATATATTCTGAAACAAAGCCAAATAAATAGGTAGAAAAAAAAGTTAAAACACAAAAAATAAAAGGAATAAAATCAGAGATAACACTCTTTCCTATTATTACATTGTAAATCTTAGGAAACTCGATCGAATAGACATTATAAATTTTTAAAAAAAGTATAATAAAAATAGGATAAAGAAATATTGCAAAACTATTTGAAAAAATAAGATTGAAAACATAAGAAAACGCAAATAATAATAAAGAAATTCCCAGTATATTAAAAATTAAATTTAAATAATTGAGTGAGAGTAGAAAATTATTCAAAATTTTCAAATCCCTGAAAAGAAAATCAACAAAGCTATTATAAATCTTTTGCTCTAAAAAATTCTTATCAATCAAATCAATCTTATTAGAATAAGAAAGATTTGATTGATAAGAAAAACTTTTATCCTTTTTATCATCCTCTGCAACAATTAAAACTCCATTAAAACCATAAAATTTAGGCCTATTACTAGAAAATATTATTTTGCCATTTAAAAAATGCACAACCTCGTCTTTAAGAACAAAATTGTCATTGCTCTTGCTATTAATATAGTGAAAATGAAAACTATGACTAACCAAAAATCCTAAATAAGAAAACAATAAAATAAGAATAAAAATAATGCAATAAAAATGAAAAGTATCTCTGGGGGGCTTTAAAACCACTCCATAAAAAGGATAAGGAATTCTCATAAAAGTAACAACAAGCGACAAAGGAAAAGAATAAATATAGGCATTGTAATAAAGACTATAACTAAAAATAGAAAAATTAAAATACAAAAACTTATATTTTAAATAAAATGTAAATATAAACATTAAAGAAAAAAGGCAAAATATTAAAATAAATCTATAAATTATTAAAAAGATCAATCTTAAAGAATCAAGCACAGCAAATCCTCCCCCTCAAAAATTGAAAAAACTTTAAGCCTTTTTGTTATCGACCAAAATATTTTTAATCTTCTCCTTAGCTTCTTCAAAGCTAATTTGCAAAGCTAAGCTAATCTCGTGCTCCAATATTAACTCAAAATCATTTAAAATCCTTTTTTCGTAAAAGGGAAGTTCTTTTTGAGTAGATTTTTTATATAAAAATTTATATAACTTTGCTGTATCCAAAATATCACTTTTTTTATAAAATTCATGACCACCATCTTTTATTTTTTTTGAATCTATTTGACCTTCGAACTCTTTAATAACATCAAAAACTTCTTCTACCTTTTCCCTACTAACCAAAGCTCTAATCCCAAAATCGTCAACTTTAGCAACAGGAACCATAAAAATCATATCGCTAAATGGAAAATGTATTTCATAATAATCAATAATCTCGCCATTAAACTCTTTAGTCCTAATATCCTTAATCGTACCTACTCCATGCATTGGATAAACTACCGATTGGTTTAGCAAAAATGCCATACTTACCTCATAAAATATAGATAGTTAAAATTTAAAAGTTCATAAAAAAACGCTTAAATTGGTCCTAATATTAAATTTATTTTTATAAAATAAATTTTCAAGATATCTATCATTACAAAAGCTTATTATTACACTAGGAGTAAGTTTGTTAATATTTGCAAAAAACATTTCTTTATTTCTCTTTACAGCTTTTAAATCATAATACCCAATAAAACTAATTTCTTTATGAGATTCTTTTAATCTTAAAAATTTTTTCTTTGAAATTACTTTATCCTTGTCAATAATATAACATGTTTTATGGGCATTTTCTAGTATTTCCATTAAAATAAGAAGAACTGTATTTGAATCATAACAGTCAATATTAACTCTTTTAAAAATCCTACAAAAAAATCTTACAATCTTAGAATTTAAAAAAACAAGAGAAGAATTTTTAATGTGATTTCTAAATTTTTTAAAAATCAAAACCTTAAGGAAAGCCTTAAAGCCAATAAAAATTACTATTGAATGATAAGGATGTCCTGAAAGATAAGCAAATCTGCTTATAAGCTTACTGCGACTATCAAAAACATCTATAGGCACCCCTAAAAAATAAAATCTGTCTGGTTTTGAATATATGTCTTTTAGATTAGCCATTATAATCCCCTAATAATGCCTTAAAATAAGCAAGTGAATAAATAATAGCCGTATCCGCTCGTAAAACCGGAGTGTTAAACCTTACAAAATTAAAGCCTTTCTCCTTGAAAAAGGCAATTTCTGGCTTTGAAAAACATCCTTCAGGGCCTATTATAATTCCAATTTTGCTAAAATTATCAAAACTTTCATTTTTGCTTAAAATCATTCCACTTTGATGAGCAACATAATATTTAGTAGTACAAAAAGAATAAGGCAAATAAAAAAAATTATTATAAAAATTAATTTTAGGAACAATTTGATTACCGCTTTGCTTTAAAGCCTCATCTATTATTTTTGAAAATCTTAAAGTTTTGGCAGATGTGCTATTTATATCTATTTTAGACACAGAATGATCTGCATTAATAATATTAATTTCTGAAACTCCAATTTCAACAACTTGTCTTAACACCGAATCTATTTTTTTGCCCTTTAAGCTAGAAATAAAAATACTTATCTCAAAATTATTTTTTTCAATTTTATCTATTTTATTGGTAGCAAACTTAATAAAATTACTACCAATCTTAACTATCTCTGACGTCCTTGATTCCTTATCTTTTAAAAGAATGTTAAGCTTATCACCTTTTTTAAGTCGTCTTACATTAACAAGATGATGATATATTTTCATATCTTTAACTATAATAAAATCGCCCGCTAAACAATTAGCATCTAAAACAATTTGCTTCACAATTTAATTACCTAATTTAGATAAATACTCACAAGCTGCTTTTAAAACCTTGTCATAATGTAGATTATAAATTGGGAGTTCTTTATTATTATCTTGATAGTAATTAAAAAACACATACTTGCCTAAAAATTCTTTATCAATTTTATATTTTGGATTTTCTTTAACAAGATTCTCAACAAAAAAATCAATCTCTTGCTCAGTAATGGATTTTTTGCCTTTTAAAAAGCCTTCTATTAGCTTTTTATCAAAAATTTCTTTATATATTACTGCTTCTTCCTCAGAAAAATCTGGAGATTTTATTTCTAAATCAGGCTCAATCCCAACTTTGTGGATACTCTTTCCAGATGGAGTATAATACTTTGAGCTTGTAATTTTAAATCCACCAGTATAAAAAGGAACTACATGCTGAATAACTCCCTTGCCGTAAGACTTTTCGCCTATAATATAGGCTCTCTTATTATCTTTCAAAGCCCCTACAAAAACCTCCGACGCTGACGCCGATGATCTATCTATTAAAGCAACGATTTTTATATCTGAAGGCAAAACTTGTTTTGAGCTTGCCTTGTAATCAATAGGCTTGCTAGAATTTCTTGATTTTGTAGAAACAATGGTTCCTTTAGATAAAATATCATCTGCCATTTTTATAGCTGCCTGAAAATATCCACCAGTATTAAGTCTTAAATCCAGAATTAAAGATTTAATATTTCTATTCTTAAGATTGTCTAAAGCTTTGCTAAAATCTACAGAAGTGTATGGATTAAAGCTTACTATTCTTATATAACCAATATCTGGATTAATAACATCATACTTGATTGTTTGTATTTCTATCTTTTCTCTTGTAAGTTCAAAATCTAATGTTAAATCTTTTCCCCTAAGAATAGACACTTTAACTTTTGTACCCTCTTTGCCTTTTAAACGATCAACAACTTGATCTACTTCCATAGAAGAAACACTCTTGCCATCAACAGCGATAATACAATCTCCAGATTTAATTCCAGCCTTATAAGCCGGACCTCCCTCAAAAGGTGTAACAATAGAAACACAAAAGCTATTAGAATCAAGATTTTTTGCCTTGTCTTGCTTATCTTGAGAATGCATTTTTTTTATTATAGAAATTCCAATACCAACATAATCTCCTACTGTTGTTTTTGAAATTTCTTCTAAATCTTTTTTTGTCAAATATTGAGAATAAGGATCCCCTAGGGCTTGAAATATTCCTTTTAAAGCACCTTCAAAAATCACTTCATCGTTTACAGGTTCAACATAATTTTCTTTTACAAATTCAAAAGCTTGAATCATCATCTGCTCATAACTAGATCTTGACAACTTATTATTATTAGACTCATCAACAGCAAAAATAGATTCAACAATTACTAAAGAACTTATGCTCAGAGTCAGTAAAAAATACGCGCATATTAAAAATTTATTTTTCATTTATCCATTCCTAATGCAAAAATTAAAACTTGATTTTATTTCCATAATATAATATTTTAAAACTATGTTAAACTCACATCCTAAAAAAAAACAAAACCTCAAAAGAGTAAGCCTTATTATATTACAAATACTCGAAAGCCTTTTGATTTTAGCCCTACTATACCAAGCCATTAATAAATTAATTTTTATTAACAATTACTCCATAAAGTTTATGCTAACATTTATTCTATACTCACCCGAATTTTTCATGGCAAATTTAACACTCTATTATTTTATCTACGAAAAATTTAAAATTCTTCATAGCATTATAGTAATAACTAAATTATTCCAAATAATATTAACATTATTATTATTTATCTTAGGATTTACTTTTAAAATATACGTCTATCAAATCTCTCTGGCTATACTTTTGGGAATTACAGCAGTTTATCTGGTATTCAATGTAATAATTTTAGCAATAATTAAAGCAAAAATAAAAACAACGGAGTAAAGCTTGATTATTATTCCTGTAGCCAGTGGTAAGGGGGGGGTTGGCAAATCCCTTTTCTCGGCAAACATAGCAATTTGCCTGGCGAATGAGGGAAAAAGTGTCTTGCTTGTGGATCTTGACCTTGGAGCATCTAATTTGCATTCAATGTTAAACATTACGCCCAAAAAAAGTATAGGCACATTTTTAAAAACAAAGATTAATTTCTCAGACATTATTATTAAATCTGGAATTAAAAATCTAAACTTCATTGCAGGAGATTCTGATATACCAGAGCTTGCTAATATAACTGCTTCTCAAAAAAAAACTATAATAAAAAATTTAAAAGCCTTAGAATATGATTACTTAGTGATTGATCTTGGAGCAGGAACAACTTTTAATATTATAGACTTTTTTTTAATGTCAAAAAGAGGAGTAATAGTAACAACGCCAACAGTAACAGCCACAATGAATGCATATTTATTCCTTAAAAATATAATATTTAGACTGTTATCAAGCGTATTTAAAAGAGGGACAAAGGGAAATGAAATTCTAAAAACAATAAAACAAAATTCAATCGATCTTCAAAGGGTATATATCCCTAATTTGCTGTTAAAGCTAGAAAGCGAAGATCCTGAAAATTACTCTACATTTAACAAATTGTTTAAAAAAATTAGTCCTTTTATGATATTTAACATGCTCAAAACTCCCAATGACATTGGAAAAACCGAAAAAATAATAAAATCAGCAAAAAACTATTTAAGCATAAATTTACAAAGCATTGGAGCAATCTATAAAGATGAAATGGTTGATCAAGCTTTAAACAACAAAATCCCTATTACCATATACAAACCTACAAGCTTAACCTCTAAAAGTATTAAAAAAATTGCAAAAAAATTGATCGAAATTGAAGATTTAACAAATGATGCTGAGCTTTTAAACGAAGAAGATTTAAATGAAAGTTATGATTTCGTGTTAAGAGAAGCTCAAGAAGAATATATTGAAAAAATTGAATACCTTGAATCGTTGATAAAAAATAAAACAATAGAAAGTAGCGAAATTATTGATATAATAAAATCTCAAAAAAGAGAAATCGAAACCTTAAGAAAGCAAAATATGTTATTTAAAAAAAAGCTTTTTGAAAAGTTTGAAAAGGCTAAGGAGGTCTAATGCCAAATTATATAAATTACCCAAGTTGGTTACATCCTGAAGTGATTCAAGGTATACCAATTACATGGTATAGCCTATCTTACATTTTTATAATACTAATCTCTTATAAGTTTATTTGGTATCAAATACAATCAGACAGAATTGATATCAAAAAAGAAGATTATGAAACATTTATGTTCTCGCTTGTACTTGGAGCAATTTTAGGAGGCAGATTGGCGTCTACTCTGGTTTACGATAAATCAGGGATTTATTATTCTCATCCGTGGTTAATTTTTTTACCATTCGACCAAAATTGGAATTTTACAGGCTTTAGAGGCATGGCCATTCATGGTGGTTTTTTAGGTGCAATAATTGCTCCTTTAATCATAATAAATACAAAACTTAAAAATACAAATGTTAAAAAATATTTTCTAAAACTGACAGACTATGGATCAATAGCTTTTTCTTCTGGTTACATACTTGGAAGACTCGCTAATTTCGCAAATGCAGAACTTTATGGAAGAGTAATGAAAGGAGGAATAATATTCCCCAATGCAGAACCATTTGACACAAATACACCAGGCGTCAAAGAATTTGCATCATCCATAGGGCTTGAAATTTTGCCTCATGACCTGCTAATCAACCTACCAAGAATACCTTCTCAACTTATTGAAGGATTTTTCGAAGGACCTGTAACTTGTATGTTACTATGGTTTTTATTTAGAAAAATTAAAAAATATGATGGATTTATTTTTGGTATATATGTAATGCTTTACGCTTTTTTCAGATTCTTTATTGAATATTTAAGAGAACCTGACAAAGACCTTGGATTTATAATAAACTACAAGCCAATTAAAAGTCTGTCAGAATTTTCTTTTTTAAACATATCAATGGGACAAATTCTCTCACTAGTACTAATGTTCTCAGGTTTAATATGGGTAGTAGTCACTAAAAAAATCGCAGATAAAAAAATAAAAAATAATACTAACTTGGCATATAAAAATTAAAATAAGAGCACGCCAATAAAATGAAAGGGGTTAATAATTACAAAAATATAAATTCTATTGTAATCTCTAAAAACGAAATTGATGTTAGAGATCTTATAAAACTTAAATCTATTTTTAACTTAATTCAAATTGTAAAATCTGAAAAAGCTTTATACAGTGAATATGTAAAACAAAATAATATTAAATTCGCTATTATTTATAATCATGAAAAACCAATAGATTTTTCAATAAACGTTGCAAATGAATTAAAAAATATAAACAAAATTCACTCTATTATAATTAGCAATGAAAAATTTGATGAGGAATATTTAAAACTTAATCACATAGAAATAATAAAAGATATAAGCGAATTAGAATATAAAAAAAGCTTAATACACCAAAAAAAACTATTTTGCGACAACCAAAACTCAACCTTAGATTTCTTTTTAAATTTATCAGAACTCATTAAAGAAATAGTAATCATCACAAACACCGAAAATGAAATTATTTATATTAATGAAAAAGGTAGTAAAAATCTTAATCTTCCAATGAAAACCTCTGGAAATAAAATCAAAGTAACCGACATAGACATTAGAGATTGGGAAAAGTTAAAAAAAATAGATTTAAGTTGTCATACAAATTCTATTCCTGAATTTAAAAATATATTAATAACCAATTGTATTTTAACTTTAAAAAATAATAAAAAACTATATGTAGATGTATTTATTAGCACAATTGATCAAAACAATATTGATAAATTAATAACAATAAAAGAAATACCAAACCTTAATGAGATAGAAAACTATAAATATCTAGAAATTATTGATTCGCAAGACGAGATTCAAAACGCCAAAGAAATTGAAAAATTACTAGTAAACCATGTGGATATTTACAAGAAAAAAAGAATATATTTGCTTAATTTAGATCTATTCCTAACAACAGAATATGAATACAAAGAAGATAAAGAAAAGCTTAATATAAAAATACTTAAAATAATGTATTCAAAAATAATGTCATTATACTCTGAATATATTTTTAAGCTAAAAAACAACAATTTAATAGTAATTATATGCACAAGTGGTGATGAAAACCAAATAATCTCAATTGCCAAAAAAATCAAAAAAACAATTACGTTAGCATTAAAAAAAGAAGATATTATTATATTCGAATTCAATATCGGAATAATAGAAGTAAATTTAAGAGAAAACCTAGAATTAAAAATCCCCAAATTAATGATGGCTACAAAAATATCATCAGAATACAAAGACTCTAATCCTATTATATATAAAGAAGAACTACCAGAAGCGGTGATTTTAAAAAATCAAAACAAAATCTTTCAATATATACTTAAAGCAATAAAAAATGATTTTTTTACTCTTTATTATCAAAAAATAAATCCTCTTAAAAAGAACCTAAAGCCTAAAATAGAAATCTTGACAAGACTTTTTGACCACATGGGCAAACCAATTCCAAACGAGCAAATTTTTAACTTAATAGACAAATACAATTTAACTGCTGAAGTTGATCAATTGGTGGTTAAAAAGGCTTTAAGAGAATACAAAAGCTTTGTATCAAAAAATGGGGTTCATATTTTCTCAATCAACATATCTCCTTATTCGCTAAAATCCCAAAACTTTCGAATCTTTTTAAGAGATACTTTATTAAAAAGCCAAATCCCACTTCAAAATATATGTTTAGAAATAACAGAAACTGGAATTCTTGAAAATTTTGAGATAATAAATAAATATTTTCAAGAATTAAAAAGTTTTGGAATCAAACTAGCACTTGATGATTTTGGAAGCGGACATACATCACTCTCATATATTAAAACACTACCAATAGACTTACTTAAAATAGATGGATCTTTCATAAAAGCAATAAACTCTAGTGAAATAGATTATGTAATAATAAAATCCATTAAAAAAATAGCAGATACAAAAAATATAAAAATTATTGCTGAATTTGTATATAATGAAGAAATATTGAAAAAAATAAATGAACTAGAAATAGACTATGGACAAGGATTTTTATGGCACAAACCAGAACCAATATAAATTCTAAAAACAGTGAAATCTAACAAATATATTCATGGCTAAATTTTATTAAATTTCAAAAAAAATTATTTTGCATTTAAAAGGAATAAAATTAATGGAAAAAAAAATAGCATTAATTGCACATGATAAAAAAAAGGATGATTTGGTAAATTTTGTAAAACAAAACTATCTCTTCTTATCCAAATTCAAGCTTATTGCAACAGGGACAACAGGGTCCAGAATCCAGCAAGCTACTGATCTTACAATTATTAAATATAAATCGGGCCCTATGGGGGGAGATCAGCAAATTGGAGCTGAAGTAGCTGAAGGGAATGTCTTAGCTATATTCTTCTTTAGAGATCCCCTAACAAATCAGCCTCACGAACCAGATGTGTCAGCTCTTATTAGACTTTGCGATGTACATAATATACCGCTTGCAACCAACGTAAAAACAGCAGAAATTTTAATAAAAGGATTTGAGGGTTTGAATACTTAATTTTAAAATAGGCTTTAATTTAAAATTAAAGCCTAAAAAATCAAAAATATAAATTAATTCATCATCATAGGTGAAATTTTTTCAATACCGTCGATAATATAATTAACAGATTCAAGGAAAGTCTTGGCATCTGAATTATTCTCATCAACTGTAACTTCCAATTTTGAATTTTTAATATTAAGATCTCTAAAAGTACCGATAAGATCACTTTTCGCACCATGTAAATTACTATTTATAATCTTTTTAAAATCAGAGGTAATCCCAACAAAAATAAACGCTTCTTTCCCAGAAATCTTAATTGGAGCTTCTCCTGCATAAATATTGTCATAAAAATAAACTATCAACTTTGCATCCTCTTTCGAAGGTATTGTTTCAAAGTATCCATCTTTCTCAGAAAAATAAAAAACCTTTATATTTTCTCCTAAACTTTTTCGATCATTTTTTGAATGAACTACTCCCATAGCATGAAAAACATGACCAATAGTATGCTCATCTATTTTAGAAGTATCATCAAGTTTAGAAGTGTTGTCCACTTCTTGCTCCTCAACATATTCATTTGAGCTATCTTTTGAAGTACACGCAATTATTAAAAAAAATAAAAACCCCATTAAATAGTTTTTTAAAAAACCATTTTTATACATAAAAATTCTCCCTTATGATTTATTTATAATATTAAAATTAAAGGTAAGTTTACAATAAATAATTTATTTTGTACACACCTTAAAAACAATTAAAATGCTAAAATGAGATAGGGGGTATTATTAATGAAAAAACAAAATCCATGGATATCTTTAAGCGAAGAAGAAAAAAATCAAATTTTCAATTTTTCCGAAAGTTACAAAAAATTTATAAGTAAATTTAAAACAGAAAGAGAAGTTACATCCTATGCTCTAGATAAAGCAAAAAAAAGGGGGTTTATTGATGCTGAGGAGAAAAAAAATTTAATTCCAGGCGATAAAATTTTTTATACCTGTAGAGAAAAATCTGTTGCTTTTGCTATTATTGGCAAAAATCCTATTGAAAATGGAATGAATTTAATTGTTTCTCATACAGATTCCCCAAGACTTGATGCAAAGCCTTCCCCAATCTCTGAAGAAAACGAACTTGCATTTCTTAAAACCAATTATTATGGGGGAATAAAAAAGTACCAGTGGTTATCTACACCCCTTTCAATAAGAGGTGTGGTATTCTTAAAAAATGGAGAAAAAGTTGAAATCAATATTGGAGACAATGAAAACGATCCTGTATTTGTAATTCCCGACATTTTACCTCATCTTGATAAAAAAATACAAAGAAATAAAAAATCAGATGAAATTATTGAGGGAGAAAATCTAAAAATTTTAATTGGAAGCCTACCAATCGAATCAAAAGAACAAGATAAAGTTAAACTGGGAACTCTGCAACTAATAAAAGAAAAATACAAAATAGAAGAAGAAGATTTCGTATCATCAGAAATTGAAATAGTACCTGCAGGAACAGCAAAAGACGTTGGATTTGACAAAGCTTTAATTGGTGCTTACGGACAAGATGACAAAATATGCGCTTACGCTTCACTAGAAGCTATATTTGATCTTGAAGAGATTCCAAGCAAAACAGCTATTTGTTTTCTTGTAGATAAAGAAGAAATTGGCTCAACAGGCTCAACTGGATTAGATTCAAGATATCTTGAATATTTTGTTTCTGACATGATCTTTAAAATTAAAAAATCAGAATACAATAATCTTCAAGTCCAAAAAGCTTTATGGAATTCAAAAAGCATTTCTGCTGATGTTTGTGCAGCAATAAACCCAATATTTAACTCAGTTCATGACGCACAAAATGCTCCCAAACTTGGCTATGGCATACCTATAATGAAATATACAGGACATGGTGGGAAAGTTATGGCCAGCGATGCTGATGCCGAGCTTGTTTCTTATATTAGGCAATTATTAAATAAAAACAATATAGCCTGGCAAGTAGCAACACTTGGAAAAGTAGAAGAAGGGGGCGGAGGAACTGTTGCTAAATTCTTAGCTAGCTATGGAATAAGAACAATAGACATGGGACCTGCCGTTATAAGCATGCATTCTCCAATGGAAATAACTTCTAAATTTGATTTATACAATGCTTATTTAGCATACAAAGCTTTCTACAAGGAATAAATTGCTATGGCAGACATAGAAAAAACAAATAAAATAAAAGTAGCAGAGCATATTGTAGAATGCTTTGGAGGAATCAAAAATATTAAAAACATCAGCAAAGACATAACGAGAATAAAAATTTTAGTAGACAGCAATTCTTTAGTCAAAAGAGACGATTTAACAAAAAATGACAACATAATAGGAACTATTAAATCTAATGAACTTACAGAAATTGTAATGAATTTCGAAATAATAGAAGATGTTTATAATAAAATTTTATATATGATGAATGATCAAAAACAATAAAGCCTCTTTAAGAGGCTTTATTTCATTATCCAATATTCCTCATATAATCAATAACAGATTCAGCTCTCAGCTCTTTATTCAAAATTTTATATATAACACTTAACAAGCTATTAGGATTGAAATCGCGATTTAATTCTTTTAAAAGGGAAAAGATTGATTTAGCAGCAAAAACTCCCTCTGGCAAATATCCAATTTTTTCAATATTGTTTATCAAATCATCTATACTAAAAAAGCTTTCCAAAATATTTTTGCTAACAATTTCATTGCCAAATCGCCTATTCCTTCCAAACATGCTCCTACAAGTAACATCTAAATCGCCAGAACCAGACAAAAATAAAAAAGTTTCAACATTTTTTCCTCCAAGCTCAATTGCAATGTCTTTCATATTATTTAAGGATATTGAAAATAAAAATGATTCTGTATTATTCCCTATTAAATTAGGATAATTTAATTTATACGCATCTAAAATTCCAAATGCAATTGCAAACACATTTTTTAAAGCTGCTGCTATTTGCACCCCAAAAACATCGTTGCTATAAAACAAAGAAATTGATGTTTTACTAAATAAATTAATAAACAAATATGCATTTTCCCTGCTATTGCTAGCCGCAACAAGTCCTGTTATCACGCCAAGTCCAACTTCCTCAGCATGACTTGGCCCAACAATATAGGTAATTTCATCTTTATATCCTTTAATAACTTTCTCAGCAGCTTCAATAACTGTATGGGTTTTTCCATTAAAAGTAAGAAATCCTTTTGTAAGTATTGCTAATTTTGGCTTTAGCTCTAAAGAATCAAAAAATTGATCCAATTTTTTAAAAATATCAACAGTAAAAAGAGAAGGCGTTGAAATTAAAATATAATCAGACATCGATACAACTTCAAACAAATCTGAACTTGCAACCAAATTTTTTGGCAATTTAATTCCTTTTAAATATTTATCATTAACATTATCATTATTAATACCATTCTTAACATCTTCTTCAAAAGACCATAAAAAAATATTAAAATCAAATTTATCTGCCAAAGACTTTGCGATAGCTGTCCCCCAAGCCCCTGCTCCTATTACTGATATTTTCATAAATACTCCCTATAACCTTATAAAAACTCATATTTTATTGTTTTATCTAAATAGATTTTTATTTTACCAGAATTTTCAATTTTCTTAAAAAGAATTTCATCTATTAAAAGCTTTCCCACTTCTTTGAATATAAACTTTTTAATACTTTTTAATCCATAACCCTTTCCATAAATCTTTTCCCGAATATAATCAATAACACTTTTCTCAAAAAAAACATCAAATTTTCTATCTCTCAATATCCTAGCAAAACGATTAAGCTCATTAAAAACAATTTTTTCAAAATCCAACTCATCAATAGATTTAAATAAAAGAACATAATCTATTAACTCTAAAAATTCATTAGGAAATCTCTTCTCTAATATAAGATTAAAATCATTTTCCCCTGTCATTTTATTTTTAAAGCCAATACTATTAAGCTCATTACTCTCAGCATTAATACTTATTACTATTAAACTTTCTGATAAACTTGCCTTTTTCCCAAGACCATCAAAAAGCTTGCCTGTTTTAAATCCTTCCAAAAAAAAATCTAAAATCCTTTTATTACATTTATCAAAATCTGATAGAAAAATAATAGAATTAGAAGATTTGTTCAAAAAATTAAAAAATCTAGTAGATTCATAATACCCTTCATTACTTAAAACAGGTCCAAGCAACCTATCAAGAGAATTAAAATCGCCATACTCGCCCATATTAAGACTAAATTTTTGAATTCCAAGCTCTTCTGATAAAATATCCGTCAATTTGCATTTTCCCGCTCCAGAAGGACCAATAAAGGCAAATATGCCAATAGTACTTCTGTTGGCAAGTAAATTAAATTTTAATAGTTTTATATTTAGTATCAAATCAAATACTAAACTATCATGTATAATAAGTTCTTTTTTTATTCTATTCTCTAAATTAATTAACAACTCACTATCATACTCTTCAAAATTAAAAATATTAGAGCCAACAACAGACTTAATCAGGTCACAAACATCATCTTTTGTTATGACTCTTCTTCTGTTTTCAAGCTTAAACTTAGAACCTAGTTCATCTAAAATATCAAAAGCTTTGTCTGGAAGAAATCTATCTTTAATATATTTTTGAGACATAATAATGCAGGCTCTTATTGCTTCGTCTGTATATTCCACATTATGATATCTCTCATAATCTTTCTTAATCTCCTGCAAAATATTATAAGTGTCGTCAAAATCAGGCTCTTTGAGCTCTATACTCTGAAACCTCCTCATTAAAGCCTTATCTTTTAAAAAAAATTTTCTATATTCATATTCTGTGGTAGCTCCAATAAATTTGATTTTTCCTAAAGTCAAAATAGGCTTCAATAAATTAGAAATATCCATACTACCAAATGAAGTAGCGCCCGCCCCTACTATCATATGGATCTCATCAATAAAAAGCATAACTTTTTTTCTTGAGTTTAAAAAATCTAAAACCCTATTAATCCTACTCTCAAGATCTCCCCTATATTTAGTACCCGAAATAAGCCTACCAATATCAAGAGAATAGATTTCATATCCTATTAAATCCCTTGGGACATTCTCTATTTTTATTTTATATGCAAGACCTTGGATTAACACTGTTTTTCCAACGCCAGGCTCTCCAAATAAAATAGGGTTACTTTTATGCTTCCTAAGTATTACCTGGATTAACCGAGATAATTCTCGCTTTCTACCAATTAAAGGATTGTGCTTTAAATCCAAAGCATCAATAATGTTTGTTAAAAAATTGCCGATAGAGTCATTCTTTTCTAAGAAAGTATTATTTTGATTCAACTTATCACGATTATCATTAAAAATATTAAAGCCTCCTTTACTTTTTGGCACATTGTTGTGAATATATTCTGCAATTAATTCAATATCATAACCTGAATCGGATTTAGTATTTACAGCCAAATAATCATGAACTTCAATAAGTTTGTCAAAAATAGTTAAATTAAAGCCTGAGTTAATTAACGCATCTAAAATGCTATTTTTTCTTTTTTTGACAAGCACCCACAATAAATCTTTTTCTTGTATTTTATAAGGCTTTTTATAAACAAAAAGAACACTGATTATGTCGTCATACAAATAATCCATACTAGAAACATAATCGGGAATATAATTGTCTCTTAAGGGAAGTTTACTAAAAAATTCTTCTAGCTGTTTATTAAGCTTATAAAAGTCAATTGTACAAAAATTAAGCAGTTCTTTAATTTTATCACTTTTAATCAACCCATAAAAAATGTGCTCTTCTGTAAAAACAAGATGCTTAGACTTTATGAAAAACAAAAACGTGTTAAAAAACAAACAATTTAAAGCTCTTCTGTCATACATTCAAAATTAACTATAAAACAATTCGTAAAAATTTTTTCTTACCTACTCGTAATTCAATTTCATTGTTATTAAAATCCTCTCTAGTAATACAATGGTTCTGATTTTCTACCCTTTTGCCATTGATATACACCCCCCCAGAATTAATCAATCTTCTACCCTCTGACTTGCTAGGCACAATTTTTGAATCAAGCATTAAATCAATCAACAATATCTCTTCTTCTAAGCCAGAAAAGCTAAATTTAAAAAATGGAATATTACTTCTATCTCCACTACCCCTAAATGCAGCAAAGGATGCTTCTTGAACTTTCAAGGCTTCCACTTCTCCATGAACAATTTTAGTTATCTCAAAAGCTAAAATCTCTTTAGCCTTATTTAAAGAATTTCCCTTAAAATTTGAAATTGATTCGATCTCATCTTCTTCTAAAAAAGTAAAAAGGTATAAAAAAGTTTTCACATCAGAATCTGAAGTATTTCTAAAATACTGATAAAAATCATAAATACTGTAAAGACTAGAATCAAGATAAACAGCACCTTTTTCTGATTTGCCCATCTTTTTCCCATCACTTCTTGTAATTAATGGAAACGTAAGTCCAAAAGCTTCTACTCCCATTTTTCTTCTAATCAAGTCAACACCCGATACAATATTCCCCCATTGATCATCTCCACCAATTTGAAGTTTACAATTTTTAATTTTATTAAGCATATAATAATCATAAGACTGCAAAAGCTGATAATTAAACTCAATAAATGAAAGTCCAAAATCTAGTCTTCTTTTATAAGTTTCAAAGCTTAACATACGATTAACAGAAAAATGAATGCCAATATCTCTTAAAAATTCAATATAATTAAGATTATCTAACCAATTTGAATTATGAATAAAACAGCTTGAACTAAACCTCGTTATTTTTTGAAGTTGATTTTTTATTGACAAAGCATTATTATTAATCACTTCTGAAGACAAAATCTTTCTCATCTCGCTTTTTCCGGAAGGATCGCCTATTTTTGTTGTAGAATCTCCAATCAAAACAATTGGCATATGACCATGTTGTCTAAGATGCATCATAGCCAAAAAAGGAATCAAATGACCAATATGAAGAGAACTAGATGTTGTATCAACTCCTGCATAAAAAACTATTTTTTCTCTATCCATTAAATCACTTAAAACTTTTAAAGATGTGCATTGCTTTAAAAATCCGCGCTTATATAAAAGGTTTAAAGCAAGATTCACTTATTAAAATCCTCTTTGTAATTTAAAATCTCTGTTTTAATGTATGAATATAAATCATTAATAAAAATTCTTTTCTGAGTCATATTATTTCTTTCTCTAACGGTAACTGTTTCATCCTCAATAGTGCTGTAGTCTACTGTTACACAATAAGGGGTTCCTATTTCATCTTGACGTCTATACCTTTTGCCTATTGTTCCACTATCATCGTAGAATATATGAAAATCATCACAAAGCTCTATATAAATCCTTCTAGCAATCTCAACAAGCTCAACTTTTTTAACAAGAGGAAATATAGCAATTTTATAAGGAGCCAACTTAGGGTGTAATCGCAAAACAATACGCTTATCTCCATCTGAGAGTTCTTCTTCAGAATAAGCGTTGCAAAGGGTCATTAAAACAGATCTTGTAAGTCCAGCAGAAGTTTCAATAACATGAGGCACATATCTCTCTTTTGTTAACAAATCATGATACTCAAATATTTTAGGATTGTTAGAAAATTTAGAATGCTGAGTTAAATCATAATTGCCTCTATTGTGAATACCTTCTACTTCCTGAAATCCAAACGGAAATTCATACTCAATATCAAATGCAGATTTTGCATAATGAGCAAGTTGTGTTGAATCATGAGCTTTAAATCTTAATTTATCGGGTCTAATTTTAAGAGTTTCTATAAAAAAATTCATTCTATTTTGTTGCCAATAACAAAACCATTCATCTATTTGCTTGGGATGAACAAAAAACTGCATTTCCATTTGCTCAAACTCACAAGTTCTAAATATAAAATTTTTAGTAACTATCTCATTCCTAAACGCTTTACCTACTTGAGCAATTCCAAAAGGAATCTTAAGCCTTGAAGAATCCAAAACATTCCTAAAATTAACAAAAATTCCTTGTGCTGTCTCGGGTCTTAAATAAATCTCACTAGAGCTATCCTCAACTACTCCAATATGGGTCTTAAACATTAAATTAAAACTTCTCGGAGAAGTAAAATTGTTTCCAACTTTACAATTTGGACAATTTTTTGACAAATCAATAAAATCGGCTCTAAATCTACTTTTACAATCTTTGCAATCAACCATAGAGTCTGAAAAACCATCAATATGACCAGATGCTCTCCAAATTTCAGGTCGCATAAAAATAGCACTATCTAAACCTACAATATTTTCATGTAAGTACACCATGCTCTTCCACCACTCGCTTTTTATATTTTTTTTAAGCTCAACCCCCAAAGGACCATAATCCCAAGCTCCCGAAAGACCTCCATAAACCTCTGAAGACTGAAATACAAAACCTTTTCTTTTAGCAAGAGAAATAATATCTTCCATTCTAACCATAAAAATATCCTTAATAGTTATTCATTTATTCTTAAAAATTCCTGTGCCAATTTTATTCTTTTAAAAACCTTAGACTTACCTATCAATTTTAAAGAATCAAAAAGCGGCGGAGAGACTTTGCTGCCAAGTGCTGCAATTCTAATAGGAAGAAGAATTTCTCCCAATTTAAAACCATTGTTTTCAGCAAAATCATAAAAAATTTTATCATTTTCCTCTGATGATCTTTTTTCAAATCCTTCTAAAATAGGCTTTGTTAATTCTAAAATATAACAAACCTCTTTAGCTGTTTTTTTTCTATTTAAAAACTCATCTAAATTCCAAGATTTAATGTCCTCATAAAAAAATTTGGTCATATTTAAAGCATCACTTAGTTTTTTAATTCTATTCTTTATAAGAGGGATTAATAATTTTAATTTTTGACTCTCTTCTAAAGTAATAAGCTCGGAAACATACCCTTTTTTTTGAAAAAAAGGGAGTAAAAGATTATATAAATCTTCATCTTTTTTTTCTTTAATATAGTAACTATTGAAAAAATCTAACTTATGATAATCAAAAATTGCAGAAGATTTATTGATCTTTTCAATTGAAAAAAATTGCTCAAGGTCATTTTTTGAAAAAAATTCTCTCTTATCATCGTAAGACCAACCAAGCAAAGTAACATAATTAATAATAGCTTCCGGAAGATATCCATCTTCAATAAACTGCCTTAAAGCTGTTGATCCATGTCTTTTGCTTAATTTTTGACCATCATTTCCCATAACCATTGGAAGATGACAATAAATAGGCGACTTCCATTCAAAAGCCTTATAAAGAAGTATGTGCAATGGGCCTGAAGAAACCCATTCTTGAGACCTTAATACATGGGTAATTTTCATTAAATAATCATCAACAACATTCGCAAGATGGTAAGTCGGCAATCCATCTGACTTGAGAATTACAGGATCAGGACTAATGTCTTTATTCGACCATGTAATCTTTCCAAGCAAAATATCATCAAAGCTGGTCTCTCCTTCTAAAGGAATTTTAAATCTAACAACAGGGTTGATTTTTTTAATTAGTGCATTCTCAACTTCATCATCACTTAAATTTCTACAATGCCTATCATATCCAGGTGGCATCTTATTAATATTTTGAATTTTCTTAATTCTTTCCAACCTTTCAGGACTGCAATAGCAATAATAAGCATGTCCAGATTCAATTAAATATTTAGCATATTTTTTATATATTGCACTTCTTTGAGACTGAACATAAGGTGCATAATCACCCCCTACAATAGGACCTTCATCAAAAGAAATACCAAGCCATTTAAGGCTTGAATAAAGATCATTTTCAGCTTCTGGAAAATATCTGCTCTGATCTGTATCCTCAATTCTAAGTAAAAATTTACCCCCACAAGACTTTGCAAAAAAATAATTAAACAAAGCCGTTCTAATCCCGCCAATATGTTGCAAGCCCGTTGGAGAAGGCGCATAACGAACTCTTATACTCAAAACACAACTCCTTCAATAAAAAACATCTTTTTTAGAAAAATCATAAATATAATAAAAAACAACAAAAAATAAATTTGAACTAAGTAGCTTTGTATGCTTAGAATCTATCCTATTTTTAAATTTATAATATCGATCTCTAATCTCAATTTTCCTACTTTCAAGCAAATCAAAAGACATACTCGATTTTCGCAACAAATAATAGAAATAAATAGTAAAAATATCATTTTTTAAAAAAAACTTATCTAAAAAATTTACTAACTCTTTTAGCTTTAAATGCTCTTCAAATGACAACATACTAAGAGCCTCGCAATATTTCACCCACTTATTTCTACTCCACTTGTAATTCAAAATTAAACTAGAAGCCTTTTCTTTTTCCCTAAAGCTAATGAGAACAGAATAAAGCTCTATTATTGTCTTATGCCTTAATCTATTATCTTTTAAATAAAAATAAAGCTCATCAAGGCTTTTTTTATCTTGTTTTATTAAAATAAACCTAAGAAGAATAGATATTTCAAAAACACTTTTAAGCTTTTTGCGAACCATTTTAAGCTTTAAAAAAGTAAATGTATCTTCCATCCCATTTAAAATAAAATACAATCTTGAAGAAAAATGTTGAGAGTAAATAATATTAAAAACAATCACTAGTAAAAAATAAATTACAATAAACTGGTAATTAAATAAAATGAAGCTTAAGTTCATTTGAAATCTTAAAATTGCCAGAAAATAAATAAATAATCCAAGAAATATAATATTAAAGCCTAAGCGTATTTTTTCTACCATAAAAATCTCTTCAAAAAAAGCTTAATTCAAAAATTGAGATATAATAAGTACATTATACTAATAGATAGACAATTAATAAATAATATGATATACATGGTTAATAGAGCTTAATTTCAAGGGAATAAATGCAAAATTTTGAAAGCATTATCAAAAATATAAAAAATTCATCGTATTTAATAGACAAGGAATTCTTGGTTTGGCCTGAGAATGCATTTATTGGAGACAAAAACATTGAGCTTATTGAAAAATGGAAGCTAAAATCATACATTAAAGAAAGAACAAATTTTTTTAGCGATGATTCTGTTAAAAGAGAATATGAAGAAATACACAAAAAATTCAACGAAGAGGCTATTTCTAGTTACCATGTAATAATAAGCAATTTAGAAGAAATTTATGAAAATTGCAAAAGAAATAAAAAAATTTACTACCAAGACATTATGCCTACTGTAAAAAAAGTAATAGAATTTTATAAAAAACAGAAAAAAATTTTTATTAAATATTTTAGAATTCCTAAGCTTTCTGCGAACTATCACATTATTCATTCAGTAAATACAGCTATCTTAACAGTAGCCCTTGGCAATGAAATGGGACTAAATAACTACAAAACAGTAGAGCTTTGTAGTATTGCTCTTTTACATAAAATAGGATTTCTATTTATCCCCTCAAAAATCAGCGAAAAAAAAGAAACATTAACTGATAAAGAACTAGAAATAATACAAAAATATCCCATAATTAGTTATAAAGTAGCTTCAACAAGCAATTTGTCACGATCAATATGTTTGACGCTTTTAACACATAAAGAAAATCTAGACGGAACAGGTTATCCTAAAGGACTAACAAGTGAAAATATAAGCATAGAGTCAAATATAATAGGCGCTGCTAGCGCCTATTCTGCTATCATTTTAGATAAGGCATACAAAAAATCTTTTAATTCTGGGGCATCTATTATTGAATTAATTAAAGATGCTGACAAAAAATTTGACAAAAGAGTTTTAAAGTTAATAATCAATGCAATATCTTCTTGCCCTTTAGACTTTATTGTAGAGCTTAATGACAATTCTATAGCCAAAATAGTAGATATAGATGATTCGAACCCAAATCTCCCATACGTAAACTACATAATAAAAAATGGAAAAGTTGTAGACAAAAATGAGCCTAGCGTTCAGTCTATACCAAACACAAACACAGGAATAAAAAAAATACTCAATCAAGATGAAATAGAATTAATTAAAAATAAACATTCTTTAGCAGATAGTATATAAGATACTTAAAAGGAGAAAAAACATGATTTTAATCATATCAGCTATGCAAGAAGAAGCAGAAGAAATAAACAAAATGATTGATGACAGAGAAGAAGTCTTATTAAACCACTACTTAGAAAATAAAAAAATTTATAAAGGAAAAATTTTAGGAAAAGATGTAATATCTTTAACTACAGGAATTGGAAAGGTTAACGCAGCGACTTGGAGCAATCAAATTATATCTAAATACAAAATTACTCATATAATAAACTCTGGAAGTTCTGGTGGAATAAAAGAAAACTCTAATCTTAAAATATTAGATATCATAGTGTCCTCAGAAACAGCATACTATGACTTTGACCTAACCAAGTTTGGACATAAAATAGGACAAGTCCCTAATTTGCCACAAAAGTTTAAAGCGGATGAAGAGCTATTAAAAAAAGTGGTAAATATTGTTGAGAATAAGCTTTTAAACATTGATATCCATATTGGCTTAATACTAACAGGTGATCGATTTGTTGATAATGAAAAAAGTCTTGAGACAATTAAAAAAAATTTCAAAGATGCTTTAGCTGTAGATATGGAAGGGGCTGCAATAGCTCAAGTGGCATACATATTCAAAATACCATTTATAATAATTCGTTCAATTTCTGATTTACCAAACAATAAAGACAACCATATAGACTTTAATAAATTTTTAAAAACATCATCAATAAATTCAAGCAAAATGACAAAGGAACTTATTAGGCTAATATGAATAAAATACTAGCAGCTAACCAAACTTTAACTTCTGAGGCTGTATCTGAAGGACATCCAGATAAAATTGCAGATCAAATCTCTGATGCAATCCTTGATGAAATACTAAAAGTAGATAAAAATGCAAAAGTAGCTTGCGAAGTCATAATTACACAAAATTTAGTAGTAATAGCAGGAGAAATAAATAGTCCTGTTAAAAAAACCTTAGATATAAAAGAAATTGCTAAAAAAATCATTAAAGATATAGGCTATACAAATATTGATTATGGGCTTGATTACAAAACAATAACGGTAATAGACGCCATTGGCAATCAGTCGCAGGACATTATAAACGCAATTAAAAAAAAAGGATCTAATGCTCTTGGAGCAGGTGATCAGGGAATAATATTTGGATATGCTTGCGATGAAACAAAAAATTTTTTACCTGCTCCTTATGAACTTGCCAATTCAATTTTAAAAAAAGCTAGCAATCTTAGAAAATCAGGAGCAATAGAATGGTTGAGACCCGACTCAAAATCTCAAGTTACTATAGAATACGATAAAAACAGAAGGCCTGTAAAAATCAAAAATATTATAGTCTCTCACCAACATCATCCAAATATCTCCCAAAAACTAATAAGAGAACCAATAATTGAAGAAATTATTAAGCCCACCATTCAAGACAAGTCAATAATTGATGAAAATACTACTTATTGTATTAATCCTTCTGGAAATTTTGTAATTGGAGGACCTACCGGAGACACAGGTCTTACAGGAAGAAAAATTATTGCCGATAGCTATGGAGGATTTGCAAGGCATGGAGGAGGAGCATATAGCGGCAAAGATGCCACAAAAGTAGACAGATCAGCCGCCTACATGGCAAGATATATAGCAAAAAATATGGTGGCAGCCGGCATTTCTAAAGAATTCGAACTACAACTTGCATATGCAATTGGAATTGAAAATCCAATATCTATTCAAATAACTTCAGGAATCAATGATCCCAAATATGCAAATAAAATATTAAATTTCATTGTCAATAACTTCGATTTAACTCCCAACGGTATAATTGAAAAATTAAAACTAAAACAACCCATATATCTTAAAACTTGTACGTATGGTCAGTTGGGAAAGAATGAATTTGAATGGGAAAAATTAGATTTTGTAAAAAAAATACAAACGGTGCTAAAAAAATGAAAAAAATAACAAGCTTTACAATAGATCATACAAAATTAAACCCCGGCATATATGTCTCAAGAAAAGACACCTTTGAAAATGTAATATTTACTACAATAGACATTAGAATCAAAGCTCCCAACATTGAACCAATAATTGAAAACGCAGCAATACATACAATAGAGCATATAGGAGCTACTTTACTTAGAAATAATGAAGTTTGGACCGAAAAAATAGTATATTTTGGTCCCATGGGGTGCAGAACTGGTTTTTATTTAATAATTTTTGGAAACTATGAAAGCAAAGATCTTATTGACTTAATATCATGGCTTTTTTCCGAAATTGTGAACTTTTCAGAGCCCATTCCAGGCGCAAGCCATAAAGAATGCGGGAATTACAAAGATCATAACCTTGATATGGCTAAATATGAATCTTCTAAATACTTACAAATATTAAACAATATTAAAGAAGAAAATTTAAAATATCCCTAGTTCATAAAATTTACAAAATAGAAAGTATCTCGCTGTCATTTTTTGTTGCTACGTCAAGCTGAAAAATAAAGCCTAAAGTTATTTTATGCATTTGATTTAAAAGTAAAAGTTTGTTATAAAAAATTGGAGAAATTGTATATTCCAAAAAAATAAAATCTATATTAATTCTAGCTCCAATGTCTACTCCCAAAACAATATTATCAAATAATACCGAACCACGTGAATCTCTAAAATAAACTTTTGCACCAATGTATGAAAATTTTAAACCTGCAAAAAAGATTAAACTAAACATTGGGGTATAAGGTAAAAAGAAATAATTACCATACATTCTCATCGAGGCTGAAACATCTTTTACTATGAAATAATTTAGAGAGTGCTTCAAATATGCTTGATTGTCCAACATAAACATAATCTCTTTGGTGTAAAGAGTATGGCTTGGCAAAAATTTAATATCTAAATTAAATTCTCCACCAAATGCAAAATTTTGAGAAACATTAATACCAAGTCCGCTGAAAAATTGATACTTAAGTCTTTCATAGAAGAATAAATCTTGAGTAAAATTATCAACACCAACCCCAATTCCATTGTATACATTAAGATAACCAGGAATTCCTGAATAAAGCCTTAATGCATTAAGCATTAAAAAAAAATAAAAAAAGCTTCTTCTCATAAAGAATCCTTTTTGGCAAAATAAAATTAAATATTCATACTTATTTGTATAGACAACTCTTTAAATTTTTCAACTTCAAGATTAATTTTATTGCCTCTCTTAAAACCAAAACCATCATTTTTAAATCTTGGGATTACATGGAAATGGGTATGGAAAATCTCTTGCCCTGCACCAGCCCCTAAGGAAGAGTAAATATTTATTCCACCATAAATGCTTGAATTCATTCTCTTTAAAGCATTCGAAATTTTTTTACACACTCTTAAAACTCTCTCGTTAAATTTATCATCCATATTCAATAAATTCTCACTATGTTCTTTAGGAATAACAAGAGTATGCCCAACAGTTAAAGGATTAACATCTAAAAATGCTAAAACTAAATCGTCTTCATAAACTTTATAACTAGGAAGCTCTTTGTTTACTATTTTACAAAAAATGCAATCATACATTAAAAACACCCCATTAGAAAAAAGTAACAATTAACATATTTAAATGGGATTTAAACAGCATAACTAACCAAAACCCATTTTGCTATATTAAAATAAGCTATCAAAGTAATAGCATCTGCAATAGTAGTGATCAAAGGACCTGCCATAAGTGCTGGATCTAGCTTGAAAATTTTAGCAACAATGGGTAAAAGACCCCCCAATATCTTTGCTACTGTCAAGCTTACCATTAAGCAAGCTGAAACTACAAATGCTATTTTCAGTTTATCAGCATGATGCGGAGCTACAAAAAATATAATTCTTAAAAAATTAACACTAGCAAGAATTACTCCTACTAGAATACTAACACATATTTCCTTTAAAAAAACTTTAAAAAAATCTTTTACCTTAACAGTGCCAAGAGCAAGCTCACGAATTATTAAAGCAGATGCCTGAGAACCAGCATTACCTGAGGTATCCATTAAAAGGGGAATAAAACTAGCCAAAACCACTAAAGATAACATTAAATTTTGATAATTTAAAATGATTGTCGCTGTAAAAGTAGAAGATACCATAAGAACCAAAAGCCAAATTATCCTATTTTTTGTCATAACTAAAATAGAAGTATCAAGATAAGATGTATCTAAAGGTTTAACAGCCGCGATCATTTGAAAATCTTCAGTATTTACAGATTGAATAACCTCTAAAATATCATCAATAATAATAACACCTATCATTCTCCCTTCATTGTCAACAACAGGAACACTAGTAATATCATATTTTTGAAAAAGAAGTGCAACATCTTCTTTCTCATCATTAACCCCCACAATATAAAATCCACTACTTCTCATTATTGATGACAGGATGACATCATCTTTAGCTAATATTAAATCTTCAATTTTTATAACTCCTTTTAAATGCTTTTCATCATCTGTAATATAATAAGTGTAAATATCTTCTTTGGTTTTAGCTACCCTTCTAATATAGTCAAGAGATTCACCAACGGTGAAATCTTCTTTAAGTTCAACATACTCAATTGTTACAATCGACCCCGCAGAATCATCACTGTAAGACAAAAATTTATTAATAATTTCTCTATTCTCTTCTGTAGAACTTGCTAAAAATCTCTGAACAACATTTGCAGGAACCTCTTCTAAAAGATCAATAACGTCATCAAGATTAAGTTCATCAATCATTTCACTTATTTCTTTATTTGTAAAAGAATTTGCTAATTTATTTTTTGTAGATTGGTCAAAATTAGAAAAAGTTTCAACTGCTATTTTTTTGGGCAAAAATCTGTAGAGTAAAATCAATTCAGATCCATTAAGTCTTTTAAGAGCCTCAGCAATATCAAAGGAATCGTGCTTTAAAAATTTTTCTTTAATTTTAGAATAACTCCTTTCCTTAAGAAAAATTCTCAATTCATCAATATCTATCATTAAAAGGCCTCCAAAAATTTAAATTTTACAAGACATTTAATGAATCCAATTCATCAAAGCTTATCTAACAACATAGAACATCTTCCCGAAGGAATAGGAAGGGTTTTCTCTTTTTTATTTAATATGTTTATTGTAAAATAATAAAGTTTTTCAGATTCCATTTTTATTTCCCAACCTCTTTTTCCTTTATTACAAATTATTGTAGTTTGATTCTTTTTAAGAGATAAGCTTTCTATCCCCATAATCTCAAGAGTGGGTATGTTCCAATATACAGTTTTATCGGGCAAACTAATTGTAAGTCCAATAATATTTTCTATCATTAAACTAATGCTAAAAAGAGCAAGATAGCAAATAAGGTCTTTCTCAGTATAAGTTTTTTTATTGGAATCAAAATATGCAGGTCCTTCTTGCATGGGCTTATAAGCTTCCCAAATATGCCCTTTGATTTTATTAAATGGCATTAAAGTGTCTAATATATAATATAAATGTCTTATAGTAAATTCTCTTGCAATATTTGCACGACCACAATATTCAAGGCCTTTGATCACAAAAAAATTCATATAGGTATAAACTGATCCATGATATCCATTGCCATCCTCACTAAAACCCGGCTCACTAACAGAAAGAGTTGGAAAAGGATTTGGAGTTCCAAAATGATTAGTGCTTTTTAAATAAAAAATCATTCTTTCTATTCTGTCCTCACTAGGAATCTCGGAAAGCATTGGAAAAAACCCTACTATTGTCTTGATTTCAAGAATATTTTCATTAACATCAAGATCATAATAAAATCCATCTTTTTCACTCCACATTAAAGAATTAATTTTGACCTTAAGAGAAAAAAATCGTTTTTTGTATTCAAGTGATAAATTTTTATCATTTAAAATATCCGCTAATTTAGAAATACAATATGCACTATGAACTTGTAATGAATTAAAATCTATGGGATAGTATGCACCCACCCTTGGAGAGTTTTTATAAAAAATTTTATTTACATCAATTGAATAAAGACCATTTTCCTTTAAAAATTTGCTCTCTATCCACTTATAATACTTATCAAGAATTGGCAAAACTTCAGAAATTCTCTTTTTATTTCCTGTTTTATGATATAAATTATATTCAGCCCATGCAAAAATAGGAAATCCAATATTCTCTTCATTCTCATCAAGATCAATAATAGCATTGTCATTGTCATATCTAGCTCTGATTGCACCAGATTCTTCCTGTAGTTGATAAAATTTATCAATGGCAGATGTAGATGAATATTCCCCATTACTATAAACAAGAAAAAAGCTTGCCATACAAGCTTGCATCTGATCTATATAATTACAATTCTCCGAATAATAATTTTTATCTTTTTTACCCTTATCAGCAACTTTTTGTAAAATAACCTTATCTTGAATCCAAGATAAACTTTTATTATAAATATCAATAAAGTCTTGATCATAATAGTAAATTTTAGGAAACATTTTTTTATTCAATGCAAAATCCTCTAAAACAATAGAAATCTACTTCTATTTATTATAACACAATAAATACAACATAATTAAAAAATTAAAAACTAGAAAATTAAAATCTTTTTATCTGAAAAGTCTATAACTTTAATATTTGTTTTATAAAAATTTCATATCCTTCATGATTATAAGGAACAATAATCTCTTCATTAACTATTTTTCTTTCAATAACTTTTATGTATTCAAATTTATTCGCATTAGATAAGCCAACAACACCATCTCTTAATCCCATTTGAATAATTTTCCCACCTTCCCAAGTATTATTATTTTTAAGATATTCGCTAGTAACCAAATATAATGCATCGCCAACGTTTTTTATAACAGAAGTAATAAAATTCCTAGGAGCAAGATGAGACTGATCTTGATCAGCTCCAATAACATAGTAACCATCACCAAGTTCTTTTGCTGCCTCAATAACACCAATTCCTGCTAAACCAGCTGCAAAATGAATTATATCTATACCTTTAGCATACATTTTATTAGCTATGGCTCTACCAATATTAACATCAGAAAAAGAATTGGAATATTCACTTACAATCTCTATGCCTTTATCAGCATACTTTGCACCAGCTTCATAGCCATAACGAAATGCATCTACTATATCACCCTTCACTCCCCCTATAAAACCTATTTTCCCAGAAACGCTTTTTTTAGCTGCAATATAGCCAGCTAAAAAAGCACCTTGTTCTATTCTAAAAACAACACCAATCAAATTTTTAGGAATCTGAACATCATCGCTATAAACAGGATCTATTATTCCATAGCTAATTTTTGGATTCTCTAATGAAACCGATAAAGAAGCGTCCGTAAGCATATACCCTACAAGCCAAATCAAGTCTGAACCATTCATTTTTAAATTATCAAGATCTGAAACATAACTAGAATAAACCCCAGAGGCAGCACTAGAAAAAACTTTTTCAATATTTTCTGGAAAATCTTCTTCTAAGCGCAATAAAGCCCTATTGGCACTAGAATTAAAAGATTTGTCATCAAGAACACCATCTACCAACATAGATATCTTAATTTTACTTGAGCCAGATTCTATTTCATTCCCAGCGAAGCAAGAAGTCAACAAAATTCCGAGTATAAAAATTACAATCCTCATATAGAACGCTTCTCCATTTCCATCATTTAAACAAAACCAATGTGTTTTTTAGCCTTAAAAACAAAACATATAAATTGATCCTTTATTTAAAGGAATTCATTCTTTAATAAATTTTTCATAACTTTCTTTATTATATGGAACAATAATTTCTTGATTGATTATTTTGCTAGAAAGATTATCAATTTCTTTTTCAAGTTCAAACGGAATCATTTTGGGATTTTTTATAAATCCTACAACTCCTTCTTTAAGACCATAATTTATTAACCTTCCACCTTCGAAAGTATTAGTTTTTAAATAGTTAGATGTAAAAATATTTAAAGATCTCCCAACATCTTTAGTTGCAGATGTGATTATATTATTCGGAGCAAGATATGATTGATCCCCATCAACTCCAATAATATAATGCCCAGAACCAAGTTCTTTTGCAACCTCAATAGCCCCAATTCCCCCAAGACCTGCAGCATGATGAATAATATCTATCCCATCAGAATACATTTTAGTTGCAACACTTCTACCAGCTTCAAGGTCAGCAAAACTACCAATATAATAAGCAGATATCTTTATATCTTTATTGGCATACTTAGCACCAGCCTCATACCCATACCTGAAAGCATCTACTATTTCACCCTCTATTCCCCCTAAAAATCCAATTTTACCGGTTTTAGAAACTTTTGCAGCAATATAGCCTGTTAAAAACGCACCTTCTTGAGATCTAAAAGTCATGCCTACTAAATTTGCAGGAATAGGTTCGTCAGAATAAACAGGATCAATAATTGCATATTTAATCTCGGGATTCTGCAAAGAAACAGACTTGGCTACATCACTAAATTTATACCCAATAAGCCAAATTAAATTTGAACCCGTATCTTTAAGCCCTTCAAGATCAGATAAATAAGAATTTGTTGAAGATTCTTTTAAAACAGGCTCAATCTTAAATTCCTCTTTAACTTTTTTTATACCATTTAAAGCACTCTCATTAAAAGATTTATCATCAAAAGTTCCATCAATTATTAAAGATACCTTGGGAATTTCACTCTCAAGACTACCCTTACCACTACAAGATAAAAAAATAATACATTCAAACAAAATTAACAATAATAATTTATTCATAAATTGTCCCCCTTTCTAAATGAAGTTATACCTAAGTAGTTTATAACTTTGATTTAAATAAATCAAATGCATATTCACTATCAGAAACAATAATTTCTTCATTAACTATTTTTCTTTCAATGACTTTTATGTATTCAAATTTATTCACATTAGATAAGCCAACAACACCATTTCTTAATCCCATTTAAATAATTTTTCCACCTTCCCAAGTATTATTATTTTTATTATATTCGCTAGCAACCAAATATAATACATCTACTATACCACCCTTAACTCCCCCTATAAAACCTATTTTCTCAGAAACACTTTTTTTAGCTTGCAATATAGCCAGCTAAAAAAGAGCCTTGCTCTATTCTAAAAACAAAACCAATCAAATTTTTTAAGAATCCGAACATTATCACTATAAACAGGATCTATTATTCCATAGCTAATTTTTGGATTCTCTAATGAAACCGATAAAGAAGCGTCCGTAAGCATATACCCTACAAGCCAAATCAAGTCTGAACCATTCATTTTTAAATTATCAAAATCTGAAACATAACTAGAATAAACACCAAAGGTAGCACTAGAAAAAACTTTTTCAATATTTTATGAAAAATCTTTTTCCAAACGCAATAAAGCCCTATTGGCACTAGAATTAAAAGATTTATCATCAAGAACACCATTTACCAACATAGATGTCTTAATTTTACTTGAGCCAGATTCTATTTCATTCCCACTGAAGCAAGAAGTCAATAAAATGCCGAATATAAAAATTACAATCCTAATATAGAACGCTTCTCCATTTCCATCATTTAAACAAAACTAATATGTTTTTTATACTGAAAAATAAAACATATAAATTGATTCTTTATTTAAATAAATTCATTCTTTAAGAAATTTTTCATAACTTTCTTTATTATATGGAACAATAATTTCTTGATTGATTATTTTACTAGAAAGATTATCAATTTCTTTTTCAAGTTCAAACGGAATCATCTTGGGATTTTTTACAAATCCTACAACTCCTTCTTTAAGGCCATAATTTATTAACCTTCCACCTTCGAAAGTATTAGTTTTTAAATAGTTAGATGTAAAAATATTTAAAGATCTCCCAACATCTTTAGTTGCAGATGTGATTATATTATTCGGAGCAAGATATGATTGATCCTCATCAACTCCAATAATATAATGCCCAGAACCAAGTTCTTTTGCAACCTCAATAGCCCCAATTCCTCCAAGACTTGCAGCATGATGAATAATATCTATCCCATCCGAATACATTTTAGTTGCAACACTTCTACCGGCTTCAACGTCATTAAAACTACCAATATAATGAGCAGATATCTTTATATCTTTATTGGCATACTTAGCACCAGCCTCATACCCATACCTGAAAGCATCTACTATTTCACCCTCTATTCCCCCTAAAAATCCAATTTTACCGGTTTTAGAAACTTTTGCAGCAATATAGCCTGTTAAAAACGCACCTTCTTGAGCTCTAAAAGTCATACCTACTAAATTTGTAGGAATAGGTTCCTCAGAATAAACAGGATCAATAATTGCATATTTAATCTCGGGATTCTGCAAAGAAACAGCCTTGGCTACATCACTAAATCTATATCCAATAAGCCAAATTAAATTTGAACCCGCATCTTTAAGCCCTTCAAGATCAGATAAATAAGAATTTGTTGAAGATTCTTTTAAAACAAGCTCAATCTTAAATTCCTCTTTAACTTTTTTTATGCCATTTAAAGCACTCTCATTAAAAGATTTATCATCAAAAGTTCCATTAACTATTACAGATACCTTGGGAATTCCACTCTCAAGACTACCCTTACCACTACAAGATAAGAAAATAATACATTCAAACAAAATTAACAATAATAATTTATTCATAAACTATTCCCCTTTCTAAATAAAGTTATACCTAAGTAGTTTATAACTTTGATTTAAACAAATCAAATGCATATTCACTATCAGGAACAATAATTTCTCCACTTATTATTTTATTTTCTAGCTCAACAACTTCATTAACTAACCTATTATTTAAAACATCAGGATCCTTAACAATTTCTATTACTCCTTCTTTTAACCCTCGATCAATAACAACTCCACCTTTAAAAACTCCATTTTTAATATAATCTGATGAAACAGAATAAATAACCTTGCCAATATCCTTAAGTACTGAAGTAATAACATTTTGAGGTGCAATATATGATTGATCTTGATTTAAACCAATAACATAATATTTGGGCCCAAGTTCCTTAGCAGCGTCATAAACTCCAAGACCAGTTATACCTGCTATTGGGAAAATAACACCTACTTTATCCTCTTTATACATAAACCGAGCCATTTCTTTGCCTTTCTCTTTATCAAAAAGAGAGGGTGCTTTTTTTGAAACTAATCTTAATTTAGGATTAGCATAAAAAATTCCAGCCTTAAAACCAAACTTAAAATCATTCAAATACTCACTTTCAGGACCTGTTAAAAATCCAATCTTTTCCTTTCTACTCATCTTGGCAGCAATATACCCAGCTAAAAATGCAGCCTCTTCATTTCTGAACTTAATAGCCAAGGAATTCTTAGGAACTTGAATATCACCATAATCAAAAGCATCTATAATCCCATAATAAATATCTGGCCGTTCATAAGAAAGCTTAACCGATAAACTGGAAAATTGGTATCCAGCCAACCAGAAAAGATTTAAAGGATTTTTTTGTACCTCATAAGCATCCTCTGCCATTGCCTCATTAACAGTAAGAAGTCTTTTACCCTCAATGGGGTAAGGCCTCAAAGATTTAGTTATAAGTTTTATTCCAAAATCATCTTTAAGCTTTACAACGCCATCATAAACACTTTGATTATAGCCTTTATCATAAAAGCTACCATTAGCCAAAACACCTATAATAACTTTGTCAGATTTAACAGACTTTTTATTAGATTTAAAACAAGCCAATACTAATAAAGATAAAGCAATAAAAACAAACCTTTTAAACAAAATTAATCCTCCCCTTGCAAAATTTATTTAAAAAATTTAGAATTTTTTAAAAATTAAAATATTAACTTTATTTTACTAACAAGTAATACTCTTTATTTATAAAACAAAAATCTCAATAAACCTTTTAAAAATAAAAAATACTTTTAGCATTAATAAAAACATGGTGATAAGAAAAATTATTTTTCCTACATCACCATAATATCTAAATTTAAACCCTTTTGCAAGATTAATCTAAATTAAACTTACAACAATTAAAAAACTCTTTAAAATCTCTTCAAAAAACTAAAAACATTTTTTAAAGGCCAACTCCATAAAAATCAAGTTAATTTGCTATTTGCAAAACAAAGTTATCATAAGATGCCTTGTCATAAGGCACTTTTATTATACCCTCCATTATACTTTGCCCAATTTCCAATGATTTATTATAAATTTCAGAATAATTTGATTTTAAGTTTTCATTTAAAACTAAACCAAGTCCATCTTCTTTAAGCCCAAAAAATATGTTTTTCCCCCCATCCCAAATTCCAGTTTCTAAATACTTTTTTGTTAAACTATACATTAATGAATCAACTTTCTTTACAGCAGAAACAAGAACGTTATTAGGAGCAAGATATGATTGATCTTGATCGACTCCAATAATATAATGATCGGGCCCCAGTTCTTTTGCGGCCTCAATCACCCCTATACCAGAAAGTCCTGCAGCTGCAAATACAATATCAACCCCATCACGATACATATTAGATGCTGTTGAGCGACCAAGTCCGAAATCCCCAAATGTGCCGACATATTGAGAGATCACTTTAATAGTAGAATTTGCATACTTAGCACCAGCTTCGTATCCATACATAAAAGATTCTAAAACTTTTCCCTTCACTCCTCCAATAAATCCAATCTTACCCGTTTTAGAAGTCTTTGAAGCAAAATATCCAGCTAAAAAAGCCACCTCTTCGGATCTAAAACTAATATTAAGAAGATTTTTGGGCATTTGAATTTCATTATAAACACCCTCCATAATTGCATAATTAATAGAAATATTTTCGCTGGCTCTTTGCAAAAGAACATCAGACAATCTAAATCCAATTCCCCAAATCAAATTTGAATTACCATCTTCCAGAGTCGCAATATCTCCTAAATGAGAATTACCCGTAGATGCTTTTTCAATTATATTAATATTAAAATCTGTTTTTAATTTTCTTATCGCCTTAGAAGAACTTTCATTAAATCCTTTATCATCAAAAGCGCCATCAACTATAAGCGAAACTGTTTTTGACTCTAACTTAACATCATCAGAACCAGAACAAGCAATAATAAATAAAAAAACAATAAAGCAATAAACTTTATTTAACACAAAATACCCCCTTACTTTTAATAAAATAAATATAAAAAAAATAATCCTTAGTGATACCACAATATATAAACAAAAAAAAGACACCTTAAAGGGTGTCTTTTTTACCATCTATAATGAGTAAAAGCTTTATTTGCCTCAGCCATTCTATGAGTATCTTCTTTCTTCTTAAAAGCAGCTCCAGTAGAATTATATGCATTTAAAAGTTCGTTTGACAACTTTTCCTTCATGGATCTACCACTAGACTTTCTAGCAGCAAAAATAATCCACTTCATAGCTAAAGCCTCTCTTCTCTCTTCTCTAACTTCAACAGGAACTTGATATGTAGCGCCACCTACTCGCCTACTTCTTACTTCTACTAATGGCTTAATATTATCTAAAGCTTTATAAAAAACAGCCATCTTATCACTATCTTCAAGCTTATCAGCAAGCAAATCAATCGAACTATAAAGTATACTCTCACTTATTGATTTTTTTCCATCATACATCATTCTGTTTGCAAACTTTGCAACAATTCTAGAATTATATCTGGTATCAATGAAAATTTTCTTTTTGATTTTTTTATTTTTTCTTGACATATTTAATATTAATCCACCTTTCAGTTAAGCTTTAGGTTTTTTTGTCCCATACTTAGATCTACCCTTTTTCCTATTATTAACACCAAGAGTATCCTTGGCTCCTCTAACAATATGGTATCTTACTCCAGGCAAATCTTTAACTCGACCACCTCTAATAAGAACCACAGAATGTTCTTGCAAATTATGGCCAATTCCTGGAATATATGCTGTTACTTCAAATCCATTTGAAAGTCTAACACGCGCTACTTTTCTTAAAGCTGAATTAGGCTTTTTAGGAGTTACAGTCATTACACGCGTACAAATTCCTCTTCTTTGAGGACAATTTTGAAGCGCAGGAGATGCGGTCTTCTCCGTTTGACTTTTTCTAGGCTTTCTAATTAACTGATTAATTGTAGGCATTTATCAACGCTCTCCTTTTAGAAATTATTAATAAAATGGTAGCAAATATATCGCTTATTTTCAAGTTAAACCTTAGCATCGATATTTTCACTAACTTTAATTTTTTTATAAAGTCCCATACCGGTTCCAGTAGGAATTAAATGCCCAATTACAACATTTTCCTTTAATCCCCTAAGATCATCTATTTTTCCAGCAATAGAAGCATCTGTTAATACTTTCGTTGTTTCCTGGAAAGAAGCTGCAGAAATAAAAGAATCTATATTGAGAGACGTCTTAGTTACTCCTATAAGAATAGGACTTGCTATTGCTGGCTCACCACCTTGCTCGATTACTTTTCTATTTTGCTCATAAAAAGTATGCTTATCTACCTTTTGTCCATAAACAAAATTGGTATCACCAACTGCTACAATCTTAACTTTTTTCATCATTTGTTTAATTATCACACCAATATGTTTGTCATTAATGCTAACACCCTGCTTTCGATAAACATCTTGAATTTCTGCCAACAGAAACTCTTGCAAACTAATCCCACCTAAAATTTCAAGCACATCATGGGGATTAATTCTGCCATCACAAAGCATATCGCCTGCTTTAACAACATCTCCGTCTCTAACTAAAAGATGCTTACCGGCTGGAATATAATGCTTATGTTCAACCCCATACTCATCTAAAATATTAATAAGCCTTTTGCCTTTTTGAATTGATTTAAATTGCACAATTCCACTTACTTTAGCCATTTCGGTTAAATTCTTAGGGATTCTTGTTTCAAAAAGATCATTAACACGGGGCAATCCCCCTGTAATATCTTGAGTTTTTTCAGAGCCTTTAGAAAGTTTCGCAATAACATCTCCTATATTAATATTTTGACCATCTTCAACTTGAAGATAAGCATCTCCTGGTAATACATAAGATGCAACCTCCATACCACTACTATCAATAATAAAAATCCTAGGATCAAGAGATTCAAAAACATTATCTGTAATTCTTTTCTCAACATTTCCTGTTTCAGTATTAATCTCTTCTTTAAGAGTGGTTCCTAAAATAATATCCTTAAATTTAATTTTACCTTTAACTTCTGCAATAATAGGCTCTGCAAATGGATCAAATGTGCCGATAACTTTACCTGATTCAACATAATCACCAACCCCTATTTCAAGCTTTGTGCCAGCTTTTAAAGCAACTTCTTGCTCTTCTGATACTATTAAAAATTTATCGTCTCTTAATTTAGCATAACCAATATAAGAAGAGAGAATCTCTACACCCTTTTTATTAACAAACAAAGGAATTCCTTTGATTACTCTTTGAGAATCTAAAACTTTAATCTCTTTTATGTTCTTAATTTTTTCTTCATAAAAAACATTGATTATTTTTAAAGTTCCTTTTCTTGTGAAAAGAATTCCATTGTCAACATTAACATTAAAACCCTCTATGCTATTAAGTATAAAAGCATTCTTTAAAGATATTTTATCATCCTCACTGCCGGCCTGAGCAACTCCACCAATATGAAAAGTTCTCATGGTCAATTGAGTTCCTGGTTGCCCTATAGACTGAGCAGCAATTATTCCTACAGCCTCGCCAATATTTACAGGCTTATTCTTTGAAAAGTCTCTACCATAACATTTTTGACAAACACCATGTTCAGCTTCACATGTTAAAACAGATCTAATCACAAGCTTTTCAATACCAATTTTCTCTAATAATTCTATTTTGGCTTCTGAGATTTCTTCATTTGCATCTAAAACGATCTCACCAGTAATTGGATTTTTTATTCTTTCAATGGAATAACTCCCAACAGCTTTTTCTTTTAAAGATTCTAATATTTCTTCACCATTTTTGACAGTTTCAACTTTTATTCCATTTATAGTTCCACAATCTTCTATTCTAACAACAACATCTTGAGCAATGTCTACTAATCTTCGAGTTAAATATCCAGCATCAGCTGTCTTAAGAGCAGTATCTGCTAGACCTTTTCTAGCTCCATTTGTAGATATAAAAAACTCTATCACAGAAAGACCTTCTTTAAAGTTAGAAATAATTGGAAGCTCAATAATATCCCCGGAAGTTTTTGCCATTAATCCTCTCATACCAGCAAGTTGTCTTATTTGATTTCTACTACCCCTAGCACCAGAATCTGCCATCATATATATAACATTAAATCCATCTCTGTCTTTCTTTAAAATTTCCATCATCTTATTAGTAAGTTCTTCATTAGTCTTTAACCAAACAGAAACTACATTATTATAGCGCTCTTCACCAGTAATAACACCTTTGGCATAATCATTTTGAATTTTAGCAATCTCTTTATTAGCCCTATCTATATAAGTTTTCTTTTCATCAGGAACAATAATATCGCTCATACTAATTGTGCACCCAAACTTAGTGGCATACTTAAAGCCAAGCTCCTTGATAATGTCAAGCATTTCAATTACAGTAGAAGAACCATGAACTACATAAACTTTTGATATTAAAATTTGTAGTTCCAAATCACTAAGAGTTTTATTTACAAATTCAATTCCTTTGGGCAAAGCCTCGTTAAATATAACCCTACCCGCTGTAGTTTTTTTGTATTCGCCATCAATTTTTACATAAATAGAAGCATTGTAATCTAGACTTCTATTGTTTATAGCGAGAATAACGTTGCTAAAGTTTAAGAACTTTTTACCTTCTCCAACAATATTCTTTTTTTCCATCGTTAAATAATACAGACCTAAAACAATATCTTGAGATGGAAAAACAATAGGATGCCCATTTGCAGGATTTAAAAGATTGTTTGTTGAAAGCATTAAAGCCCAACTTTCAGCTTGTGCTGATGGAGTAAGGGGAACATGCACTGCCATTTGATCACCATCAAAATCAGCATTATATGCATGACAAACAAGAGGATGTAATTTTATTGCCTTACCCTCAACTAACACAGGCTCAAAAGCTTGAATTCCAAGTCTATGAAGAGTAGGCGCCCTATTTAAAAGAATAGGATGCTCTTTTATAACAAAATCTAAAATTTGCCATACCTCATCCACTTCTTGTTCGATTAAATTCTTTGCTCTTTTGATATTAAAAACAGCCTCACTCTCAATTAACCTTCTTATCACAAAAGGCTTAAACAGCTCAAGAGCCATTTTTGCGGGTAGTCCACATTGATGCAGCTTTAACTCAGGTCCAACAACAATAACAGAACGACCAGAATAATCTACTCTTTTCCCAAGAAGATTTTGCCTAAACCTTCCCTGCTTGCCTTTTAACGCATCAGAAAGCGACTTAAGAGGTCTACTAGATGAGCCTTTGACAACCTTTCTTTTATGAGAATTATCAAAAAGAGAATCTACCGATTCTTGAAGCATTCTTTTTTCATTTCTCACAATAATCTCTGGCGCATTAAGAAGAAGTAACTTCCTTAAACGATTATTCCTATTTATAACTCTTCTGTAAAGATCATTAAGATCAGATGTTGCAAAGCGCCCTCCATCAAGCTGAACCATTGGCCTAATCTCTGGAGGAATAACAGGAAGAACCTCCATAATCATCCATTCTGGCTTATTTCCAGAAACTTTAAAATTTTCAATAATTTCAAGACGTCTTAAAAGTTTCTTATCAGTTTTATCATCTTTATCTATCATTTGAATCCTAAGCTTAGATGAAAGTTCATCAAGATCAAGATTTTCAAGAAGAGTTTTAATAGCTTCAGCTCCCATCGAAGCATTAAAAGACATTCCATATCGCTCTCTAGCCTCTATATACTCATCTTCATTTAAAAGTTGCATTTTTTTAAGATCAGTATCACCCGGTTCAATTACTACATATTTTTCATAATAAAGAATAGAATTTAAACTAGATGCTGTAATGTCAAGCAAAAGACCAATCCTAGAGGGTATATATTTGTAATACCAAATATGGGCAACTGGAGCTGCTAGCTCAATATGCCCCATTCTTTCACGTCTTACCTTAAAATGGGTAACTTCTACATTACAACGATCACAAATAATACCTTTATATCTAATTGATTTAAATTTACCACAATAACATTCCCATTCCTTTGTAGTGCCAAAAATCCTTTCACAAAAAAGCCCATCCTTCTCGGGTCTCAAAGTTCTATAATTAATAGTCTCGGACTTTTTAACCTCTCCATAAGACCAATTTCTAATTTGATCAGGAGATGCTATTTTAATTTTTATTTTTTCAAAATCTTTTATCTCTTTCATAAAAACTCCAAAAACCTAGCCTTTATTAATCAATTCTTCTTCTTTTTCTGTCAAGGGGACTTGATTCCCATTGTCATCGTAAATTGACAAATCAAGTCCAAGCCCTCTAAGCTCTTGCATTAGCACATTAAAAGACTCAGGAATACCGGATACATTAGTAGGAACGCCTTTTACTATATTTTCATATATCTTGACTCTACCCGACATATCATCAGATTTAACTGTTAAAAGTTCTTGAAGAGTGTGAGCCGCACCATAAGCCTCAAGGGCCCAAACCTCCATTTCTCCAAGTCTTTGCCCACCAAATTGAGCTTTTCCTCCAAGAGGTTGTTGAGAAACAAGAGAATATGGTCCTGTTGATCTTGCATGCATTTTGTCATCAACAAGGTGATGCAATTTAAGCATGTAAATCACGCCAACCATTACTTCATTTTCAAACGGCTCTCCTGTATAACCATCATATAAAATTTCTTTAGAAGTTGGATTAAATCCAGCTTTTTTCAATTTTTCTTGAATTTGTTCATTTGTGGCAGACTCAAAAACAGGAACATTATAAGATTCACCAAGATATTTACCAGCAAGGCCTAATTGCGATTCCATTAACTGTCCAATATTCATCCTAGATGGAACTCCTAAAGGATTTAAGCATATATCAAGAGGGGTTCCATCTGCAAGATAAGGCATGTCTTCAACAGGAAGAATTTTTGCAACAACACCTTTATTACCATGTCGCCCAGCCATTTTATCGCCCTCTTTAAGCTTCCTTTTTTTAGCAACATAAACTTTAAGTATCTCCTCAACCCCAGGAGAAAGATTACCAACATCCTCTTTAGTAATCCTTTGAACATCAATAACTGTACCTTCAGTACCATGAGGAACTTTTAAAGAATTATTTTTAACATCTTTCGCTTTTTCTCCAAAAATGGAAGTTAAAAGTCTAAATTCAGGAGTAATGTCTCCTTCTGACTTTGGAGTAACTTTACCAACTAAAATATCACCGGGCTTCACATAGGTTCCTATCCGTATAATCCCATTTTCATCTAATTTGTTTAGTATCTTCTCGCTAACATTTGGTATATCTCCTGTAACCTTCTCAGGACCAAGTTTGGTTTCTCTTACCTCTATGCTGAATTCTTTAATATGAATAGATGTATAAAGATCTTCCTTTACAATTCTATCAGATATTAATATAGCATCCTCATAATTAAACCCATTCCAAGGAATAACCCCTAGTAATAAATTATTACCAAGAGCAAGCTCTCCATATCTAGTAGCAGGGCCATCAGCTATTATTTCTCCACTTTCAACCTTTTGACCCTCTTTAACTAAAACAGATTGATTAAAGCAAGTGTCTTGATTTGTCCTTTCATACTTAACAATATGGTATTCATCTAAATCTTTAGCATTTTCTGATTCAAAAGGCTTAACAACTATTTTACTACTTGTTGCAAGAATAACTTCCCCACTTCTTTTAGCCTTAACTACTACTCCTGAATCCTTTGCAACAACACTTTCCATCCCTGTGCCAACAATTGGGGGTTTAGGAAAAAGCAGGGGTACTGCTTGTCTTTGCATATTAGAACCCATAAGAGCTCGATTTGCATCATTGTGTTCAAGAAAAGGAATTAATGCCGAAGATACTGAAATCAGCTGTCTAGGGGAAACATCCATATAGTCTATATTTTTAGGGTTTGTTGTAGTATAATCACCAGAAATTCTAACAGAAACTAAATCTTCAAGATACTTTCCATTAGAATTAAAGGCGGCATTGGCCTGCGCAATGCACTTTTTCTCTTCATCAATAGCAGATAAATATTCTAATTCGTCAGTCACTTCTCCATTAACAACTTTCCTATAGGGAGTTTCCAAAAAACCATAATCATTAACTCTCGAATAAGTAGCTAAAGAAACAATAAGTCCAATATTTGGTCCTTCAGGAGTTTCAATAGGACACATTCTGCCATAATGAGTATAATGGACATCTCTTACCTCAAATCCTGCTCTATCTCTTGAAAGTCCCCCTGGTCCAAGGGCATTAAGACGCCTTTTGTGGGTAAGTTCGGCCAAAGGATTGACCTGATCCATGAACTGCGAAAGCTGGCTGGTTGCAAAAAATTCTTTAACAGCAGATACAATAGGTTTAACGCTTATTAACTCTTGGGGCTTTAGATTAAAAACTTCCTTATTAGACATTCTATCTTTAGCAATTTTTTCAACTCTTGACATCGCGCCTTTATATATATTGGTAAGAAGCTCCCCAACAGAACGCACCCTTCTATTTCCTAAATGATCAATATCATCAAGAATATCATGACCTTCATATATTCTTAAAAGATGAGATATGGTGTTAACAATATCATACATAGTTAAAACCGATGTACTTAAATCGTCAAATCCAAATTTTTTAGAAAGTTTATAGCGCCCCACACGCCCAAGATCATATCTTCTTTCAGAAAAGAATATAGTTTTTAAATCATTTTCAGCATTATCAATCGATATTGGTTCGCCAGGAAAAAGAGCACCATAAACAGCAAGCATAACTGATTCTTTTGGAAGCTCTTTAGAGCCATCCTTTAAAGCAAAAAAGGCATCCTCTTTCTCAAGACAATTTAAAATAACATTTGAACTCACAAAGCACTTTCCAGAAATAGCATCATAACCATCAAAATCAACAAGCTCTATTTCGTTTACTCCATTTTGCAAAAAATCTTCAACATCTTGTAGAGTAATCTTATCTCCTGCTCGATAATACATATTCTCTCTTATATTAATGCTCTTAGCTAAATATTGACCCGGAAGATCTCTTTTTGTACTGTCTTCAACTTTAATTTTTTTAATGTTATAAAAAGTTTCTATTATTTTTTCTCTCGTATCAAATCCTAAAGCTCTTAAAAAAAGAGTTATGAGTATTCTTTTTTTTCTATCTATCTTTACATAAAGATAATCCTTTTTAGAATCAATCTCAAATTCTAACCAAGAACCACGATAAGGAATTATTCTGGCAGAATACAAATCTTTTTCTTTATAAAAAACAACTCCTGGGGATCTATGAATTTGAGAAACAACAACCCTCTCGGCCCCATTAATAATAAAAGTTCCCCTTTCTGTCATTAAAGGAATAGTTCCCATGTAAACGTCTTTTTGCCTTATTTCTCCAGTAGTCAAAAATTGTAAATTTAGTCTTACTTTTAAAACAGCTTCATAACTTTGGCCCTTTCTTTTACATTCTTTTTCTGTAAAATTAAGGGCATCGTTTTCTATATAGTACCTTTCATACTCAAGAGCAACATCACCATTTCCACTTTTGATGGGAAATATATTTCTAAAAACAGACTCAAGGCCTTCATTAAGTAAAGGTTTTTTATTTTTTAATTTATCAAGTTGTAAAAATTTTTCATAAGAATTTAATTGTATTTCTATCAGGTTAGGTAGGTCTAAAATCTCATCAGCTCTTCCTTGTCCCAGATGAACTCTTTTTATCATTAAAAGACTCCTTTTTTAAGACATAACAAGCCGCATATCATAAAGACATGCGGAATAACAACTTTGATATATTTTTAATTTTTTATTTAACTTCAACTTTTGCGCCAACTGCCTCAAGTTTCTTTTTTAACTCCTCAGCATCTGACTTAGAAAGACCTTCTTTAATAGCTTTAGGAGCAGATTCAACTAAAGCCTTAGCTTCTCCAAGACCAAGCCCCGTAATAGATCTCACCTCTTTTATAACATTTATCTTACTATTACCAAAAGACATAAGTATTACATCAAATTCAATTTGTTCTTCAGAATCAGTTGAGCCTGTTGAAGCAGCACCCCCTCCGACAGCAGAAATAGCGGCAGTTACTCCAAACTTTTCCTCAATAGCCGTTACAAGGTCAACAACTTCCATAGTTTTTGCACCCTCAAGCCAGGTTAAAATATCTTCTTTACTTAGTGCCATATTAACTCCTTATATATTTTCATTTTACAGTGATAGCATGCACTCAAAAATTAAGACTAACACTGCCATGTTAATTTTTAATATCAGCCAAAGCTTTCAAGGTTCTTGCAAGCTTAGAAACTGGCGCTTTTAACACGCTAGCTAATAAAGAAATAGACTCTTTTTTGGTAGGAAGCTTGCTATAAGCTTGAACTTTAGCCTCATCATAAAACTCTCCTAAAACAAAACCGCCCTTTACTTTTAAAGTACTACTTTTTACAAAATCATAAAAAATTTTTGCTATTACATTAGCCTCTTCTAATGCAGTAACAACAACCGTAGGGCCAACCAAACAAGAATCAACAATATTAATATTCTTTTCTTTTAAAACCATCTTCATTATATTGTTTTTAACAACTTTTAAGGCTCCATGTTCGCCTTCTATTTTATTACGAAGATCTGTCAACTGAGATACACTTAAGCCTCTATAATCTAAGAAAAAAAGATTTTGTTTATTGTCTATAAATTTTTTCAATAAATCAAACATTTCCAACTTTTTAGAATTTATCTTTGCACTCATAATGCTACCTCCAAACAAAATCAATTTTTATAGAAGGCCCCATAGTAGATGAAATATAAATACTGTCTATAAAAGCTCCCTTTAAGTCACTTGGCCTTTTTTTAACAACTTCCTTGATAAATTCATCATAATTTTCTTTTATCTTTGCATTGTCCATAGAAGATTTACCAAAAGAAAAGCTTATTACGCCATTTTTATTTGCTCTAAATTCTGTTCGACCCTTTTTAAGACTGTTGATTGCATCTTTAAGATTATTTGTGACTGTTTGAGTCTTTGGATTTGGCATTAAGCCTCTTTTCCCTAAAATAGGGCCAAGTCTTCCAACGTCCTTCATCATATCAGGAGTTGCAACAACAATATCAAATTCATCCCAACCACTTTTAATCTTATTAATAAGATCATCATCTCCAATATAAGTTGCACCAAAAGCTCTAGCTTCATCTGCTCGATCGCCTTTTGCAAAAACAAGTATTCTTTTCGGCTTCATAAACTGATTTGGCAAAACTATAGTGTCTCTAACAGTATGATTCTTTTTTAAATTAAGGTTAATAGATATATCTATAGTTTCATCAAATTTAACAAATTTAATTTCTTTCAACAGTGAAATTGCATCTTCAATGCTATAAAATTTACTCTTATCTACTTTGGAAAAAGCTGCAATATATTTTTTACCCTTTTTTGACATTATTTCTCTACCTCAACACCCATTGAACGTGCACTCCCCGAAATAATTTTAAACGCTGCTGATTCTGATTTTGCGTTTAAATCAGGCATTTTGATTTTTACTATCTCCATTAACTTTTCTTTTGATATAGTTCCAACTTTATCTGTATTGGATTTTTTAGATCCTGATTCTATCCCAATAGTTTTTTTAATTAAAATCGAAGCTGGAGGAGTTTTTACAATAAAAGAAAAACTTTTGTCACTATAAACAGTGATAATAACGGGAACCACAATGCCGGGATCCATCTTTGCGGTTCTCTCATTAAATTCCTTTACAAACTGAGGACCGCTCACTCCATGAGGTCCAAGCGCTTGTCCTATTTTAGCTCCTGGAGCTGCCTGAGCAGCTGGAACCTGCAATTTAATCCAAGAAATTGCTTTTTTTTTTGCCATATCATCTCCTTATGGTAATAACGCTTAAAAAGCTCCCATTAATATTAAATTTTAAATCTTTTCTATGTGTTGAAAATCAACTTCAACGGGCGTTGACCTTCCAAAAATTTGAACTGCAACTTTTAATTTCTTTCTTTTATAATCAATAGAACTAATAAGTCCTTCAAAGGAGTCAAAAGGCCCACCTTTAATTCTAACCCTTTCTCCTTCTTCAAAGTCATAAAGCATAAAAATAGATTTATTTGCTTTAATCTCTCCAGTAAGCATAAAAACACTTTTTACTTCTTCATCATTAATGGGAATAGGCTTTTGCCCCTTACTAACACCAACAAAATTAATAACACCTTGAACTTTAATGATATTGGCAACAACATCTTTCCAACCTACTTCTGGGAGATCTAGCTCAATAAGAATATAACCTGGCCAAATTTTTCTCTCTCTTATTCTTTTCTTGCCATTTCTTATCTCTTCTACTTTTTCAATAGGAGCCTTAACATCTAATACTATACTACCAAAAGCACCTTCGCTTATTAAAAGCCTTATGTCTTGCTCTATCTTTTTCTCATATTGAGAATAAGTTTGAATTACATACCAAGCTCTAGACATAATTTAACCTTCTTATAATAAAACTAAAATACATAAGTTACAACAAGAAACATGAGATAATCAACTACACCTAAGAAGATTGAAACAAATAATACTAACCAAAAAACTTGTTTCCCATTTTCAACCACTTCATTATACTTAGGCCACGTTACCTTCTTAAGCTCCAAAATACTATCTTTGATAAACCTAAACACTTAAAGCCTCACTTTAATTCTAACAACAGGTCAGGAGGGATTCGAACCCCCAGCATACAGTTTTGGAGACTGTCGTTCTACCGTTGGAACTACTGACCTATTATTTATTATTTTATTTTTCCTTCCTTATGAAGAGTATGTTTGCGTAATTTTGGACAATATTTCATCAATTCCAACTTTTCTTGCTTATTACGTCTATTCTTAGTAGTAGTATAATTCCTAATTCCCGTCTCTTCACAAATCAAAGATATAAGCTCAACAGCTCCTTTCCCTTTCTTTTTACCCATACAACAAAACTCCTAACTACCAATAAAAGCCCTCAATCGGACTTGAACCGACGACCCCCACCTTACCATGGTGGTGCTCTACCAACTGAGCTATAAGGGCATTAATTCCTTATAAAACTCTTTATTATCTTAGTTGATTGTTTGGAAAAAAACAAGTACCCAGTTTAATTTTCCTGCTTTATTACAACAAGTTTTCCGTCTTGTAAAAGTTTAATGTTATTGTTGTTTGAAAATAACTTATTAATAGAATACTCATCAAGTATAATATCTGTATTGTTTTTGCCATAAACACTTTTGGCAACTAATTTTAAAGGACGATGCCCAACCCTATTTTTATTATTATAAAGAATATCATTACTATACTCAAGCATTCCCCATTTTTTTAAAGCCTCTGAAGAAACCATTCTCTTGTCAAAATATGGCCTAATGTTTTCATCATAAATTTTGATAAAAAAAGAGTCTTCTAATTTTTTAGAACCAAAAGCATTATTATAGACTTCACCTACATAAATCACAATTCCTGTATAATCAGTCTTATCAATATCAGAATTTACTAATGGATAAAAAGCTTTATATGGCTTTTCATGCGAAAAAAATAAATTTATAAAATCGGGAAAAAGACTAAGCTCATACCTAACAGTTAGACTTCTTAAGTCTTCTGAATACTTTATATAAGATCTTTTCAAAATACTATTGGGGCCTGAAAAATTAAGTATTAAGCTAGGATTCAGATCAAAATAATTCTTAAAAGTATTTTCAGAGTCCATAATTATCTTAAAAAGAGACTCTCTTATTAACGTATCTTTAAAATCATTGATGGTTGCTATTAATTTAGAAGCTGTATTTAAGCCTACTGGCCTAAATTCATTTTCATTAATTTCCTTAACAATGTCAAAACAAATAACCTTCCTATCCCAATCAATTATTCTATGCACACTTGTCTCGGCAACCTCATCTTTTATTATGGAAACATTAGAATAAAGTAGAAATAAATAACTAAAAAGAAACTTAAGAAAATGCATTATCTCCTTCCTATTATTTTTTGCCTAAATATACACCGATCCAAGTCCAGCCATTATTAATTTCTGGATCTTTAGGATAAGCAATTCTTTTAAAAACAAAATACCATTCCCGAATATGATCCCAGCCGCTTGATTCAAGATAAGATATATCATCACTAGAATCCGCCTCAAGATGCTTTGCAAATTGTATTCCGTTTTTTCTTCTACCTCCAAGCCTAATCATCGTGGTTAAAAAGCTGTTGGTATTAATGGAATTACTTTTTCCGCCCTTTTGATCCCAGCTTTGAATAAAAAAATTATTCTTATCTCTTATATTAAGCAGTCTAGAAGTATCTCCAGAAAGAACAAATTTTTTAACATCCTGGATTAAATCTCCTAAATTTCTATAAACAATAAACTCTGGATTATTAAAGTAATTAATTTTTGTAACTACATTAAAATAGTCTCTAGAATCTATTTTTAAATGTGCTCTTGGAATTGAAAGAAATTTTTTATAGTAAAAATAAGATTCATCATAATTTTGAACATCTTCCAAGCTTAATGCAAGATTATAAAAATAATTACCCTTTTCCTCATTATTTAAATTATCAATTTCTGTATTTAATATAAATTTGTAATAATTGATCTTATCGATTGAATCAATATTTAAATTAACAATCTTTTTGGCTACTTTTGTTTTCACTGAACAGTTTTCATAAACATAATCATCAAAATTGTCAACAACATACTTATAAATACTAAAAGCTACAAAATCTTCTCCCATAGAATCATAAATATTGCCCATTAAATAAAGATACAAAGGATAATACTCTCTAGATTCATCATCAATAATTCCACTATTTACAATTTCTAAAGCATTTTCATAATTTTTATTTGCAATATATATATTAACAGCTCTATCAACAATAAGAAATTTATCTAATCTATTCTTATTAGAAGATTTTAAAAGATGCGTAAGATTTTGAATCTCGCTTTGTTTTTGTTTACAAGAAGCAAACAAAAATAAAATCAAAAAAAATTTAGCAATTTCAGCAAACAGATTCATAAGAGTATTTTACAATATAAACTATACATAATAAAATGCACACCTCAATTTAAAAAATTATCAAAATTTTTATAAATACTAATTTAGCATGATCACATTTTATATTAATATCAATATAAAAAACATCAAAATAACACAGCCAAAATCTAAATTATAGATTTTAAATAAAAATACCTAATATTTTAAAAATGGATAATTATGATTACAAAAACATTGAAAAATAATCTTATAATAACCTATAATAAATGTTAATTTAATACTTATTAAAAAAGCAATCATCTAAAATTAAATACTTTACTAAAGGAATACAAAACTCACAAAAAATGAAAAAGGAATTAATGATACTTTTTTTATTATTACAAATAATAAAAAATTTGAATTCAATAAACACTGATACAAGTACTTCAATAATAAAAGAATTACAAAAAAATCTGTATGCTTTTAATAGTAAAGAATATCAAAATAATAAGGACACTTTAAATAAATTTATAAATTCAATAAATATAAACGATAAAAAAACCTTGCAAAATTTAGAAAAAATTAAAAATGATCTTTTTATAATATCTGTTTTTTTCGACAATAAAAAAGGGATTTTAATTGCACTAAATCTTGGAGCAGAAATAAACCTTAAACATAAAATATCTCCAATTTCAATTTCAATAATAAACAATAAATTTGAAATCATAAAAATATTGGTAGATTATGGAATAGGTCTTAATCAAATAGATGATACCGGGCATTCTCCAATATTTTGGGCAATATATACTAATAACGAAAAAGTATTTGAATTTTTAAAAGAAAGCGGTGCTGATTTAAGTTGCACACTTGAAAATAGAAAAACACCAATGCAAGCTGCAATAGAAACAGAAAATATAAAATTAATTGAATCTCTTAAAAATAAAAAAATTTACATTGACGACAATTACAAAAAAGAAATTAAAGCGCTGAAAAACAAAGAAATAGTTAGAATTCTAACAAAATAAAAAATAAATTTAATACCCATCAGATGTTTGAATATTTTTATCTTTATCAATAAGATCTTTGTATATAAAAGATTTTTTAGCAAGTGTCTCTTTTAAATTTTTAGAAAAGGGTAAATTTCTCCACATTATTCCACGCACCAATTTATCAAGCTTTTGAATTCCCTTACTTTCCTTCTCTATCCAAAGAAAATAATCTTCTAGAAAAAAATTTTTAACATTTCCTTTTTTAATAAACTTAACATAATAATCGTAATATTGACCTGTAATTCCTGTTTCCATCCACCTAAAAGAAGCTTGTTCTTTAGCAAGCTCCCAAACAAAATCACCAATGCCTAAAATAACCGCCTTTCTTAAGTTTTTAGCATACATAGGTATTAATATTTTACCCCTACCATTTGCTCTATTTTTAACATCAATTGATTCCCAACAAATTCCTTTATCACCATAAGAAGGTATCAATATAAAATAAGGAACCACTCTAAGCAAATCTCCTCTATACGCTTTTTGAAAAAGCCTGGGTTGAATATCTTCAATTTCCCAAACAAGTTGCATAATTCTTTCTCTGCTTCCAAAAAATTGAGGATTTGCAACTATATTATTTCTCAAAAGAATAGGAAAATGGTTGCCTCTTGGGCCTATTGCAAGTTTATTAGCACTTCTAATAACCTCAACTTCATCATATGCAATAGTTGATTCAACAGACATTCCAATATTGTTCATTTTATTTTGAATTTCAAAAAGCTCTTTGTTAGCATCTTCAATTTTATTGATAAAAACATGAATATCTCTATTTGATTTAATAAGATCATCAACATAATCACTGGCAAAATTTAAGGGCTTTAAAATCGAATTGGCATAAGGGCTTCTCACTCCGTATTCAGGGATATAAGTTGAATCGTTTTGGCTATTATGTGAAAATAAAAATCCAAACATATTTCTTAGCTTACAAAGAGCTTCTTCCCTAATCTTGTCAGTTCTCTTTAGGCTGCTCTTTGCAAAATCAATATTTGCCAAAAGTTTTTCTTTCTTATTAAGTAAAATTTTTTCCATATCTTCTTCTTTAAAATTATCCATCGGCAAATCAGTTGCTAATCTACTAAGCTTTAAACTACTAACCCCATAAAGCCATTCATCAAAATAAATAAAAGACTCATTATAATGATTGTCCCAAATAGTTTTTGAAATTAATAACTGAATTTCAGATCCAAGTGCATTTGGAATAAGGGCAGCAAATCTAAATAAAATTTTCTGCTCCATAGTTAATGCCGAAATGTTTTTTGCAATTGATCTCAGAAAAGACCAATAAATGTTAATCACTTGATTATACTTTAAAACCCTATCAACCTCTTCTGGTTGAGGATTTAAATAATCTACTAAAACTTTATGAAGCTTAAGGCCAATTTCTTTGCTACTTGAAATAAGATTTTTATAAAAATCTTTAGTAAAAAATTGTTTATCATGCTCCTCTAAAGTTAAAATATTTGGCAATCTTGAATCTAAATCTGTATCTACATAATCAGGATATTTATACAAAAGACCCCCAAAAACACCCCCAAGCAACATAACAACATAATTATAATTGTAACTCTAAAGTTTATATTTACAAAAAAATTTAGTACTATTTATTATGCACAGTGTACCTTAAATCTCTGAAAGGAGAAGTCATATGAATGTAAAAATCAATTTTTTTTTCACTATACCCATTGGAATATTATTGGGATTGTTTTTACCTCTTGGGATTTACAGCTCTTTATCTCATGCTTTTATAAGATTATCATACTTGTCTCTTATTCCTTTCTTAATATTTTCAATTCCATTAGGAATTGAAAATATTATTGAAAATAAAAACTTTAAAAAACTCTTTAGCAAAACAATTTATTATGGAATTTTAATAAACCTATCTGGAGTTGCTGTATCAATAACAGCTGCAATAATATATCTTCCACAAAGAATTCCAATACTAGAAAAAACAATACAAAATATATATTTTTTTGAAAAAGAAGCTTTATTAGAAACATTTTTCCCAAAAAATATTTTCAAAATATTTACGTCTAGCAATCCAAATCTACTTAGCATTTATATGATTTCAATAATAATAGGAACTAGTTTTTATTATGCAAAACAAAAGGGAAGAATAGCTAGAGAACTAATGCTAAGCGCATCCAATCTTTTTTACCATGCAAATGGATTTATTGTAAATATATTAAATATAGGAATTATTTTTATAACAGCAGATTATACTACAAGCTTAAAAAGCTTTAAAGATTATCAAAATTATACAAATAGCATAACATTCTTTTTGACATGGACAATTATAATTTTATTCGCAATATTGCCAATAATTAGCTATAGATTAACAAAAAATTTCAGAATGATATATAAAGGAATCTTTGTATCATTTAAAAACATAATATTTTCAGGACTAACAAAAGATTCTTATTCCCCTTATGTAATATTAATAGAAGATATTAAAAACGAAAGAATAAATATAAAAAAATCTATAATTATAAACATACCTCTAATAAATTTTGTTTCTAAATTTGGAACTATTTTTGTTTCAGTAATATCATTTTTTATAATTTTAAAATCATATTCAAGTTTGCCTATTTCTATCTATGAGATAAGCTATATGAGTACTTTATCATTTTTTTTTGTCCTTGCATTTCCTCATATACCAAATAGCTTAATTTATGTAATTACAATGCTTTGCTCTACTTATACAAAAGGAATAGAGCTAAATGTTTCTAACATAACCCCAATGCTGCCAATACTAATCTCTTTGGCTTTGCTAATTGACTTTGCTTTTAACATTGCAATTATTCATATAATAAACTTTAAAGAATTGAAAGATCAAGAAAAGATTAATTAAAGCAAAACAAATTAATAAGATTTGGCAAATAAAACAAAATATTTAGCCCTAGAAGCACAATAAATACAGGCCATACCTGTTAAATCCTTGGCTTTAAAATCATCAGGAATGCATCTTATTGTAGCTTTAGTTTCGTTTTTAATAATATTTTCGCAATCCAAACCACCACACCAACAAGAAAGCACAAATCCAGAATGATCATTCATGTAAGCTTTGAATAACTCATAACTATCCTTCCCAATTCTAAAAATCTCTTTGGTATTTAAGGTCCTAAAATTCAATGCTTTTTTAAATAAATCCTTTTGCATAGAATCAAGCTCAACCTTAACCTTGCTGGCAAGAGAATCAAGTGATATTTGATACTTAAATTTTCTGTCTTTATCTCTTCTCATAATAGTAACAGAATTTAAAAGGACGTCATTTATCCCCACTTCAATACGTATTGGAATTCCTTTAAACTCGGCAGATGAGAATCTAAATCCCGGAGAACTTCTAACATCCTTATCAATTTCAACCCTAAATTCTGCTTTTTTTAAAGCATGAACAACACAATCAGAATAGTCTAAAATCTTTTTATTAATCTCATCTTCTTTTTTAAAAATAGGAATAACAATAATTTCTATAGGAGCAATGCGAGGCGGCAAAATCAAACCTTTCTCGTCAGAATGAACCATAATCAAAGCACCAATTAATCTGGTAGAAATACCCCAACTACTAGCAAATACGTGCCTCATCTTTCCATCTTTGTCTTGAAATTTTACATCAAATGCCTTTGCAAAATTTAACCCCAAATAATGGGATGTAGCGGCTTGAAGGGCTTTTTTATCTTGCATCAATGCTTCAATTGAATAAGTAGAAACGGCCCCTGCAAATTTTTCCTTTTCAGATTTTTTACCACAAAAAACCGGAATAGCTAAATAGTCTTCCATAAATCTTTTATATAAATCCAAAATAAGCAAAGTTTCTTCTACTGCCTCTTCTTCAGTAGCATGAGCAGTGTGCCCTTCTTGCCATAGAAATTCGGTAGTTCTTAAAAAAGGCCTTGTTCTCTTTTCCCAGCGAACAACATTTGCCCATTGATTAATTTTAAGAGGAAGGTCTCTGTAAGACTTAATCCACTTACTATACATATTCCAAATAATTGTCTCAGAGGTAGGCCTTAAAACCAAAGGCTCTGCCAAGCTCTCTCCACCAGCGTCCTTAATAATAGCAAACTCAGGAGAAAATCCTTCAATATGATCCTTTTCTTTTTCTAAAAAACCATAAGGAATAAGCATAGGAAAATATGCATTCTCATGTCCTGTCTCTTTAAATTTTTTATCAAGTATGCTCTGAATTTTACTCCAAATAGAATATCCATAAGGCATAATCACCATGCACCCTTTTACAGGGCTATAATCAGCAAGTTTTGCTTTCTGGACTATATCTAAATACCACTTAGAATAATCATCTTCTTTTGATGCTATAAAATCACTCATAAATTATCCTTAATGAAGCATTAAACTTCTTTAAAACACTAAATAATTATATTCAATATTTTTTAACTTCAACCATAAACCGCTTATACTTATTCCCATAAGAATTTAACATGATTTTTTCCAAAACAAAAACAATTCCATCTTCATTTGGGAATAAAAAAATTTCCCTTATTTTGTAATCAATAACATTCTTTCTATAGTAATTCCCTCTCCCAACAGTCAGATGTTTTTCTAAAGCTGAATTACAATATCTGACAGATAAAAAAATATTAAAAGAAGAAGAAAGTTCTTGAAAATTAATATCCTTATTTACAAAAACTTGATATTCGTTTCCTGTTTTAAAATCAACAAAATTTAAAAAATCTGTTTCTGGAATTTCACTATTAACATAAAAATAAATTTCTCGTCCTCTTCTTAAATGATTAATTTTAAATTCCTTAACTTTAAAATTAATCATCTTTAAAAGTTCATAAAGACTTTTATCATAACTGTCTGAATACTCAATATGCTCCTTAAAAATCTTAGAATGCACTCCAGAGTTTGCAAAATTATTTCTAATAACATCAACAAAGTAAACAGCAGAATAATAATATCCATTTTCAAACCCATATTCGCCAAACATAAAGCACTGATCATTATTTGAAAATCCTAAATTTTTAAAAAAAATATTTTCTGAAAACCCCAATAAAAAAGAAAAAAAATAAAAAAAAACGATATACAATTTAATCATAAGCTTTGTATAAGTTTAATAACAATAAATTACACGCTAAACTTATTTATAATTAATTTACTCTTACTTAAAATAATATCAAACAGCATTTCAAATTCAAAACTTTGATGTACTATTTATTTATAGATTAAAAACTTAATATTCAAATTTTTGGGATAAATTTTTGGACAAAAGGATTAGTAGCCTAAAATTAGTTTCAAAAGCCTTAAGGCAAATAAAGTTTTTCTGCAAGCGCTTTAAAATAAAACATTGCAATAAACCTTATTTATTGCAAATTCATCAATTTATGTTTTTTTTAAAGGCCAAAAAATCAAAGCAAAAATATATTCCCAAAAATCTTATACAAACGAATAAGATTAACATCAATACCCAGTCAAGTAGTATAATAATACCTATATTTGTGATTAAAAATTTTTTGATAAACAAAACTTTAATAAATAAAACGATAAAAAAATTAAAAATAAAGTTTTGCTATCAAGATAAGCAAATAAACATCAATATTTTTAATTTTTTATGCTTTATTAAAAATATTGTAAATATAAAATCTAAAATTATTGGATATAAAAAAGGAGAATTTCAATGAGAATGCTATTAGCAACAATAATACTTATATTAACAACAGGCTTGTTAACTGCCCAATCAAAAAGCAAATCTATGGTTGAAGATGACTTTGATTTTGAGAAACTTCTTGCAAAAGAAGAGTCTGTCCGCCGTTTATTTGGTATAGGCTTTGGGGTTGGATACCCACTTACAAACATTACAATATCTGTTCCATATGTAGACATAGACCTTGGCTACGGAGGATTTGTAGGGCTTAAGCCCAACAATTTCATGCCCTATGTTGCAGCAGGAATAGATCTTTTATTTAAAGATGAAATACATAAAAACACCATGATTTCTGGCGGCATTGGAATAGGCGCAGATTGGTCAAAAGGAAGCCCTGAGAAATCGAATGAAAAACTTGAAGAAGAGGAAGAAAATGAAGCTCAACAAGTAAATTCTCTTCAGAATAGAATAGGGATTGTAATAAGGCTACCCTTGGTAATAGAATATAGCTTTCTTAAAAATATTGTGATTGGGTTTAAAGCTGTTGCTACTATTGGAACAACTATGCTGCTTGGCGGCCCAATGTCATTTGAAGGAGCTAGATTTAATTTCTTGGGTACAGGCTTTATCAAAATATATATATAGTGGAGAATAAATGATAAAAAATTTTAAAAAAATGCATATTTTAATATTAGTATTAGGTGTAGCACACCTTTCTTTTGCATCTGACAATTATATGGTCAGATGCAGCAAGGAAGAAGATTCAACCACCTGTATCGCAAAGCTTAAAGGCATAAAAGAAAAAAAAAGTTATGACTTATTTTCAATGGGTATTGGAATAGGTAATCCTATTGCAAACATCATAATTACAATTCCTTATGTAAATATTGATTTTGGATATGGGGGTTTTATTGGCCCTAAGTCAAATAATTTTGAAAATTATCTAAACGGCGGAATAGATATTATTTTTAAAAAACAAATTGGACAATACATGAGAATCGGTGGCGGTATTGGAATAGGTGCAGATTGGTCAAAAACATCCCTTATGCCTCCTGACGAAGAGGAAGAGACTGATTATGAGAGAATAGGCGCTGTTATAAGAATTCCTTTTGTAATGGAATATAACTTTGCAAAAAATTTATACATAGGATTCAAAGTTTACCCTGCACTAGGGCCAACAATATTGCTAACAAAGCCAAACATTTTATTTGAAGGAATTAAATTCAATTTTTTTGGATTTGGATTCATAAAATTTGCATTTAATTAACCAAATAATTAAATTGGTGATTAAAATTAAGCTTACTTAAGCAAGCTTAATTTTAATTAAAACCAGCAATAAAAGCTTGACCATTCCCATCAATAAACAAGTTTTCAGCTTTTTTGCCTATAAAAATGCTCTCTCCCTTGTCAAGGTCTAAAGATTTATTTATACTCACACAACCGTCTAAAACTAACAAAACCATTGCACTATTTCTATTGATGCAAATACTCTCATTTACTTTTTTTTGAATTAGTTTCAAATTAGTATTTGGCAGTCTAAATACATTAAAAGTATTTTGAAAATCGGGCTTTAAAAATGATACCCTTCCTTCTTCAAATTGACCAACTCTCAACATCTCTTCTTTATCAATATACTTGGTAGTAAGCCCCGCTCTAATAACATTGTCAGAATTGGTCATAAGCTCAATACAGTCTCCTTTAAGATATGCATGCACCTCCTGACTATTAGTATAAACAACTTCTCCTGGTTTTAGTTTTAAAATATTCATGCCCAAAAATACTAAAAGACCCACATCTACACCATAAATATTGTAAATTTCATTAAACCAATAACCCCTAAAACTATCCATAAGATTTAAATTTTTTAAAATTTTTTCAATAATCTTCTCAAGTTCATGCACTTGTAAATCAAAAATAGTCTTTACAAAGCCTCTATGTGATTGAAAGTCTAAATTTAATTTCAGAATTTCACAAATTTTTTTAATCTCACCCAAAGGCAAAAAGCCCTTAAGAGCGTAAAAATCACTTAAAGCATAAATAAGTTCAATTTTGGGGTTTTTGTCTTTATATATCCTTTTGGGATCATTAATGTCTATACCTTTATTATTCTCTGATTCGTAGCCTTTTAAGGCAATATCTTTAGAAGGATGAATTTGAATAGATAAAGGCTTGTTTGAAGACAATACCTTAAATAAAAAAGGAAACTCATCATTACAGCCTAAAAGCTCTTTATGATCTTCTAAAAAACCACTTAAAAGCACATATTCATTTTTATATAAAATCTTACTAGAAAATGTCTTGTGTGCTCCAAGCCACATTTCAGCCTTAGGCTTTCCATCAATCTTATCACCCAAAAGATTGGGAATAAAACTAATCCCTCCCCAATCATATTCTTTAATATTATTTTTCATTAAATAAATATTATCTTTATTCATTCGGATTCCTTTGATTTTAAAGATTTCAAAAAAATTACCAAAGCCGTTGCAACTGCAACTCCAACAGCAATTGCAATAATAAACTCAAATTTATTATCAACAACAGGAAGAACTATTGGCCCTCCGTGTGGAGCATGATTGGCAACACCCAAAAAGGCAGCAATAATGCTTGAAACAGCTCCTCCTACCACTATCGAAGGAATCACCCTTCCAGGATCACTAGCAGCAAAAGGAATAGCTCCCTCGCTAATACCAATAAATGAAATTAAAAAGGCTATTTTGCCAGATTCTTTTTCTTCATTTTCGAATAATTTAGGCGCTAAAAAAGTTGCAAGCCCCATAGCCATAGGAGGAACAGGAATTGCTGCTGCCACCATCCCCATTATTTCTGGCACTTGAGGAATTAGCCCTACACCAAAAAGAAATGCCACTTTATTAAAAGGCCCACCCATATCAACAGTAATCATTGAACCTAGTACCAACCCTAAGAAAATTTTACCCAACACACCAAACGTTTCTGAATTACTTTGTAAAGATTTAAGCCCGCTCTCAAGCACCCCCATAAATTCTCCAATATAAACACCAACATGCAATATAAAAAAGCCAACAATAATAGTGCTTATTAGTGGAATCACAAATATAGGCATCACGGGCCTTAACCACTCAGGAACAGATCTCTTTGCCAAAAACCTTGCAACATAGCCTGCAAGCAACCCCGCAAATATTGCACCCAAAAATCCTGCTTTTACATTGCCAGACATTACTCCACCAACAAGACCGGGCGCAAGACCAGGTTTATCAGCAATTGCCATTGAAATAAATCCAGCAAGCACAGGCAGCATCATTCCAAAAGCCACAGAGCCAATATCTGCAAGCTGCTTATAAAATGGATGCTCAGAAAAATTGGGCCCATCAGGTCCAATCCCAACAAAAGCAATGCTAAGAGCAATTAAAATTCCTCCAGTTGCAACAACAGGAATCATTGGAGATACTCCGCTCATTAAATATTTATAAAAACTACCTTTGCCTGTTATAATCGAGCCTTTAGATCTGTTATTAGCACCAGAGTCTTTGCAAAAAAATACTGGGGCATTAAATGCCTCCTTAATAATATTTTCTGTATTGTTTATCGCTTTTACAGTTGAGACTTTATAAACTCTTTTACCTTCAAATCTCTTTTCATCAACATCCTTGTCAACAGCAAGTATTACAATATCTGCATTCCTAATTTCTTCTTCTGTTAATGCATTTTCAATACCAATAGATCCTTGGGTTTCGACTCTAATATTGTAACCCTGCTTTTTAACTTCATTTTCAATTTTCTTTGCTGCAATATATGTATGAGCAACTCCAACAGGACAAGCCGTTACAGCTACTATTTTCTCTTTTTTTGTAGCTCCAAAAACCTCTTCTTTAACTTTTCTATGAACATTTTCTATATAATAATAAATGTCATCAGCAGTAACAATCCCACTTAAAGCATTTTGAAAAGCATCGTCTTCAAATAGTTTAGCTATAAAAGCGATCGACTTAATATGTTCGTTGCCTTGTTGTTTTTTTGACATACAAATTAAAAATATTAAATTAACAGGAGGATTTTCTTCAGACCATTTAACACCAGTACCTTTAATGTAAAGCAATGAAATAAAACTGGTCTTAACAGCATCTCCTATAAAATGGGGAATTGCAACTCCATTTTCCCAAGAAGTGTCGCCTATTTTTTCTCTATCAAGAATTCCTTGAAGAAACTCTTTTTTACTATCTATATATCCCTTATCATTGACTTTTTCAACTAAAAAATCAATTACATCTTCTTTTGAATTTGCTTCTGGCAAAATAAATACAAGATCTTTTTTCAAAAAATTAAAAAACATAAATGTAGACTCCTAGTAATTAAACATATTGTATAATATACAATAAAACAGCATACCACAGCCACCTAATATAAAAAATATTTTTTATTAAACAGGAAAATTACCACTGAATACATGTATAATATTGAAAAGACAAATCAATTTTTATATTATTTAAAATAATCTGTTTATGAAAAAAAATCCAAACATTTATATTTCCTTAACATTGCTCATCATTTCCACTTTAAATGCACTTGCAAATGAAGAAGACAATACCAATGAAAAAAATAATCAATCCAAACAAAGCTCCAATTTCTTTAATCCAGAAAGAGGATTCACATATTCAACAGGGATTGGAATTGGAATTGGATTTTTCCTAAATTCAAATACTAAACATCTTATTTTTAGACCTTACTACACATTCTCTATTAATACTTTTGATTTTTTAATCGTTGCTATGATATTAACAAGGGAAACCCTTAATATCCCTAAAGAAATGCAATACTTTAAATCCTATATTGGAGGAGGAATAAACTGGCACATTGCAAACTTAATTAAAAAAACAAAATATTTTTGCTCTACTATTGGCATAGGTGGTCGTTTTTACTTATCTACAAACTTTATAGGAGACATTCAATTTTATGAAAAATTGCCTTATGTGCTAGAGCCTTATATGTTTATTGAAATTTCTACTAAAAAGGCAATCCCTTTAATGGGATTAGACTTTAAAATTGATTTTTTATTTTTAGATACATTTAACATTTCTTTTAATTTCACTATTAGATATAATCTTAAGGACGAAAAAGAGATGGAAACATGAAAAAAAGATCAAAATTTTTTCTTTACTGCTATATTTTATGTCTAGCAGGATTTTTATTTTTTTCCTTAAATCCAAAAGTCCTAAAACAAATTAAACACAAAATTAATGACTATTTAGAGATAATAGAAAATAAATATATTAAAATTACAAAATCTATTCCAATAAAAGAATCCCAATTAATACCTAAAGGATATCTTACTACCCAAATAATAAGTAAAAAACACTATACCTTGGGATATGCTGAAAGCGCAAGACAATCCGAATGGGCTGCTTATCCGCTTAAAAGAGAAATGGTGGAACTAGCATTAACTTTGTTAAAATCAAAAAAAATTAAAAGGAGTCCTAAATTCTTTGAAGACACCAATATCAAAGGCATTTTTCCAAAACTTGAAGATTACTTTAAAAGCGGTTATGACAGAGGACACATAGTAAGTTCTGCAGACATGTCTTTTTCTGAAAATGCAATGAAAGATACATATTTTTTATCAAATATGTCACCCCAAAAAAGCGAATTTAATTCTGGGATTTGGCTAAAACTTGAAAAATTAGTAAGAGAATGGGCAATCTTAAAAGGATATATATATATCATAAGTGCTGGAATTTTAACGGAAAATAAAGGATTTATTGGTAAAAACAAAATTTTGATACCTAAAAATTTTTATAAAATAGTACTAGCAATTAATAATAAAAATTTTTATGACATAATCTCTTTTATTATCCCAAATGAAAAAGCAAAAGACTTGAATTTGAAAAATTACGTTGTCAACGTAGATTTAATTGAAAAAAAAACAAAAATAGATTTTTTTGCAAAACTTGATTCAAAAATTAAAAAAAATATCAAAAAAATAAAAACCACGCATTCTTGGAGGTTTAAATGAAATCAATATTTACAAAGTTAAACGCTTCTATTAATCTCTTTCTCTTTATAATTTTTATTTTAGCAACACTAGTTATACTGATTTTCTCTTATAAAATAAAATATAATGGAAATTATCAAAATTATGTTCTAGAAATTTACAATAATAATTTTATAATATTGGTTAATAAATTCGCCATCTTTTTTGCTGGAATCATAGGCTCACTTTGGTCATATATTAATTACAAAAGAACCAATAATATACAATTTATACTTTTCTATTGCTTTATCAGTTCATATACATTAGAGCCTATTTTGATCTCTGAAGATTTTTTTTTAAAAAACAACCTAAATTCAAGTTATTACTTATTTACAAAATTTATCATTTTTGTAAATACTTTTTCATTATTAAATTTATTTTTTCTAAGTTTATATATATGCGATTTCAAAATAAAATCAATAAATTATACAATTTACATTATTTTGACCTTTGCTTGCATATATAGTTACACAATGCCTATTAATTCGTACGAAAATAGCCAAAACTACGGTATTCTTAAAATCAAAAGTACAAAATTTTACATAGACGCATTCTTGTCGCTTATTTTAATAAACTTTATAGTAGCCTTTTTAAGAAAAAAAAACTTTGACTATTTTTTCCTTTTTGTTTCAATGCTTTTAATATTAAGTGGAATTTACTTGAATTTGCTAAAAATACCTTATGCTTTTCTCCCAATCTCAATTGGTATACCAATCTACTTAAAAAAATCAGGAAAAATTTTCTTTTACTGGCTATAAAAAAAAGAAGTTAAAAAATAGGACGAAGTTGAAACAATAAGAGGTAAAAATAAATTATCATAATTATCAGCATCAAAAAGCTCTACTAATACTGCTAAAATTCCAAGAATTAAAGCTGTTATCAAATAGGGGAAAAAATAATAATATGAAAAAAAAGTAGCACAAAATACAACAAGACTACCAGAAATCGTTTTGCCGTTTACAAGCTTAAAAGAAGGAATTAACTTTCCAGCAATACTTGCAAATCCATCACCAAGACATACTGAAAATATTCCAATATAATTAAAGGGTTCCATAACCAAGCAATATGATATCAATATGCCTAAAAACAAAAAAACAGGCGGAAAAGATACTTTATTGGGTAATATTTTTCTTGATTTTAATATTATGTCTGAAATAGTTTTAAAAAAAAGTAGTTTTTTTTTAGTAATTCTAAAAACTTCAGAACTTAAATATAAAATCATAAAAAGTATATTAGAAAAAAATCCTATCCAAAAATTTATTCCATAAAAAAATAAAACTATTAAGCTAAAAATATGAAAAAATTTTCTAAAAATTTCATACTTAACGTCTTCTCTAAAAATTATTCTTTTAAACTTATTAAACATCATTCAATCTTTTTAAATATATTAAATCGGCATTTGCAAATTTTTTTTTAAACATTCATTAAATTCCTCATTTATTGCTGCAAATAAATTAAAATAAACAAAAACCTTTTTATAAATAAATATCTTATAATAAAATTATTTATGTTAATTTTACAATTTTTTTTAAAAAAAATATTCTTATCTAGAGATTTATTATAAATAGGTAATACTTATTTATAAAGATAATAATTAAGCAGGTTCCAAAAAATGCTAGAAATTGAAGATAAACTATTTTTAAAATTTTGTGACTTTATATACAATAACAGTGGAATGCGCTTTGACGAAAAAAATAAATTTGTTCTTCAAAGCAGAATTAATGACGCAGTAAGAGAACTTGCTCTTAAAAATCCATCACAACTTTATAATTTAATAATTAGTGAAAAATTAAAAAAAGAATATTTTTTGGATCTAGTTACAACTAATTTAACAAGATTTTTTAGAAATTCTCTACATTTTCAAACTTTTGAAAAATTTGTAATTCCTAATTTAATTAATATTAAAAACATAGAAGAAAAAAATAGGATTATTATTTGGTCTGCAGGATGCTCAACAGGAGAAGAACCTTATTCATTAGCATTTGTACTCAAATCAAAGCTTCCAAAAGAAATAGATTTTATTATTATTGCTTCTGATTTAAGTTTAAAATCTTTGATGATAGCAAAAGAAGGATATTATTCATCAAACAAATGTGAAAATATTCCCAAAGAATACCGACACTATATATATTCTCATTCAAACGGGTATAAAATTAAACATGAAATTAAAAATCACATAAGATTTGATTATCATAATCTAAACTTTGAAAGCAATTTTTCAGAAATTGATGTTATTTTTTGTAGAAATGTATTAATATACTTTGATGAAAAATCAAAAATCAAAGTACTTAAAAAATTCTACAATAACATGTCTAAAAACGGCTATTTATTTATAGGACACTCAGAATCACTTTTTGGGCTTAACCTACCTTTTAAATTCTTAAAAACACCTTGGGCAATAATATATGAAAAAAAAGATACTGGCTCTCAAAAAGAAAAATTTAAATTACAAAATAAATATAAGTTATAATTTAACAAGAATTAAATAGGGAAAAAATAACGGTGGAAACAAAAATTTCTGTACTTATCATAGAATACTTTGCTGTAAAGAGAAAGCTTATATCAGACCTTATTAATTCGTCTCCCAAACTCCAAGTCATTGCAACTGCTTCTAATGGCAAATTTGCAACCAATAAGCTTAAAAAACATAACCCCGAAGTAATACTAATGAATTTAGAAGAAAATAACATTAAAGATATTCTCTTTTTGGAGAAAAAAAATAATATAAACAAAACAATACCAATTATAGTCACATCTTCAAATCAAAACCTAATAAATATTGCTGCTTTAAAGGGCGCTGATGATCTTATACTAGTATCTAAAAATAAAAAATCACATGAAATCAAAAAAGAACAAATTATTAATTCTCTTTTGGCCTATGGATCAATATCTATAAAAAACAAAATTGTTTGCAATAAGGATATGAAAATAAAAAACTATGAGGGAGCTAGAATTTTTTTAAATCACAAAAATGACATTTTTTCATTAAATAAACTTGAAGAACATACAAAAGAAAAAATATTAAATGAAAAAGAAATAAAAAAACTTAAACTTAGAAAATTCGACATAATAGCAATTGGAATATCAGCGGGGGGTCCTGTGGCCTTAAAATCAATATTACCAGAAATACCTGAAAGCTTCCCCCCAATAATAATTGTTCAACATATGCCTAAAGGATTTACAGAAGAATTTGCAAAAAATCTTAATAATCTTTGCAAAATAAGGGTAAAAGAAACCGCCAATAAAGAAATATTAAAGCAAGGACATGCATACATAAGCTCAGGTGGATATCATACAAAAATTCAAAAAATCGATGGCAACTATAAAATACAAATCTTCGACGGCAAACATATAAATGGCCACAAACCATCTATTGGGGTATTATTTCAATCTATTGCAGAAATTGCAAAAGATAAAGCAATTGCCCTAATAATGACTGGAATGGGAAATGATGGATCAAGAGAAATTGGTGATATAAAAAAAGCTGGGGGACTAACTATTGCGCAAGATAAAGAAAGTTCCATGGTTTTTGGAATGCCCAAAATAGCAATAAAAGAAAACAATATAGACTATATAGTTCCACTAAACCATATGGTAAAATTATTAAAAGCTATACTAATTGATAGCTAAATTTTTTAAATAAGGAATATTTTTTGGACAACAAAAAAGGAAACACCAATAAAGAAGACTATTTTTCCCATGTAAGTAAATTTAATATACACGATAAAACAATATACATACTTGGAACTGCTCACGTATCAAAAAAAAGCTCAGAAGATACTGCAAATTTAATAGAAATCTTAAAGCCAGACTATATTGCCGTTGAACTTGATGAAGCTCGCTATCATTCGATATTAAACACCGATGAAAATGAAAAATGGAGGAACTTAGATATAGATAAAGCATTAAAACAGGGAAAAGCTTTCTTTCTCATAATAAACATCATTCTTAGCAACTTTCAAAAAAAATTAGCAAAAGAACAGGGAATACAACCTGGCGAAGAAATGAAAACAGCTATTTTAAAAGCTAAAAAGCACAATATTCCACTAATTCTTGCTGACAGAAAAATTGAAACAACTCTAAAAAGAGCTTGGATATCTATTCCGATATTTGAAAAAATAAAAATAATCTCAAGCCTTTTTTCCCTAACAGATACAAAACTTACAAAAGATGAAATCGAAAAACTCAAAGAACAGGACGCTCTTTCAAAAGTAATGGAAGAACTTTCTAAAGAAATACCCAAAGTAAAAAAAGTTTTGATTGACGAAAGAGACGAATTTATTACAAATAAAATACTTGAAGGAACAGGCATCGTTCTTGCCGTTGTAGGCGCAGGTCATGTAAACGGAATCATGAGCACTCTAAAAGAAATAAGCCAAAATAAAAAAATAATAAACGTTGAAGAACTCGACAAAATACCTAAAAAACATTTTTCATTTGGCAAAGTGCTATCTTACTTAATCGCAATTTCAATCATTCTACTAATAGTAAGCTCTTTTTATTTTAAAGGATTTGATTTTGCTTACAAAAATTTAAAGCTTTGGATAATATCTAATTCTCTTTTTTCAGGCATTGCAGCCATCTTATTAAAATCTCACCCTTTACCATTTTTAACAGCTGTTATAGGCTCTCCAATATTTTCCTTAATACCATTCATAGGAACAGGCATGGTAGCAGGACTTGTTGAAGCTTACATAAACAAACCAAAGGTCAAAGATTTTGAAAATCTACAAGAAGAATTATCAACAACAAAAGGATATTTCAAAAACAAAGTTACAAGAATTCTATTAATAGTGCTTTTTGTAAACCTTGGATCTACAATTGGAACAATTGTAGGGCTTAAATTTTTATTAAATGTTTTCAAATAAACCCTTAAAACAATAAATATCTACACAGGAGTATATATATGGGACTTGTATTTTTAGGTCCTCCAGGTTCTGGAAAGGGGACTATTTCAAAAATTATTTCTAACGAATTTAAATACCATCACATTTCAACAGGAGATTTATTTAGAGAAAATATTTTAAATTCTACAACCCTTGGGAAAGAAATAAAAAAAATTGTTGAAAAAGGAGAACTGGTCCCTGACCAAATTACAATCAAAATAGTAAAAGATAAAATTAAAGCTATTAAAAAGAATGATAATTTTATTTTAGATGGATTTCCGCGCAATATTTGCCAAGCTGAAGCTCTTGATAAGTTTTTGCCAAATGTAAAAATAATAAACTTTTTAATTAATGAAGAATTAGTAATAAAAAGACTTTCGGGAAGAAGAATTTGTAAATCTTGTAACAATATTTTCAATATATATACCTTAGCCACAAAAAAAAATGGCATTTGCGATGTTTGCAAAGGAGATCTTTACCAGCGAGAAGATGATAAAGAAGAATGCTTAAAAACAAGACTTAAAGAATATAAATTACAAACAAAACCACTAATAGAATTTTACTCAAAATGCTCTAGACTTAACAATGTTGATGCATCTGTTGAAATTGATGAAATTAAAAAAAAAATAATTAAAATAATGTTAAAAAAAAATTAAATGGAAAAGGTAAAAAAAATAAATGGAAAAGGTATTTAAAATAAAAAAAATTTGCTTTTGTTTGCTGCTTCTTTTGCAAGCAAAAATAGTTCTTGCCCAAAATCAACACGACTTAAAATTCAATAATGAATATTTTTACTTTAATTTTCAATCGGCTTATTACCCTCCCCATGAGCTAGGAACAAGTGGAAGTAACTTTTCACAAAGCTTTAAACACCCCAACTTCCAAAATATTGAACCAAGTTTAAAAATTCCAGCCAATTATTGGGGAGGAATAAAATTAATATCATACTTAGGATACTATAAAAATTTTAAAGCTTTACACAATCCTAATTCTATATTTTTTAAAAACAATGGCATAGAAGTCGATTTAAATATCGGATTATCTCCTGTAAGTATCTCGCTTAAAAGCATGCTAAGCTTTACTCCTATTGCTTTTTTAAATTTATATGTATCAAATGAAATTGGTATGGGCTGGAAAGCTTTTGGATTTAAGGGGATTGGTGTGCACATTGAAAATGGAAAATATTCAAATGATATTGAATTTTATTCAGAAATAACAATAGGGGGACGATTCCAATTTGATTTAAACGCTATTTTTAAAGGGGAATGGACACACATTATTACAGTTATTGGAAATGATTTTACATACTTAATTAATCCTCATGCAAATAAAGATCAACTTTGGAAATATAAAGCAGACGATGGCAAAAATATAAATGGCATGCTAATAAAGCCTTACGCTCTTTTAGCTTACAAAATGCCAATACCCCTTAACACCATAGGACTACTTTACGAAGGGAAAACACAAATTGGCAAAGAAAGAAACATAAGCTCATGGAAAAACAAAGGTTGGGGAAGTGATATTTTTTATCACAATATTTCTCTTATTGCTAATTTTGAAGTTGTCAAACCTTTAACAATTGGCCTTCAATTAAAATTATCTACAAATCCTACATACACAAGTAACACAGCTGGGCTAGCTGATGTTTCAAAAAGAATAGCAACTGGCAATTCCTATTTTTACTACGATTCTATCGGAATCTCTGTAACTTATAAATACTAAAGTCTAATAAAGATAAATTTAATATCTAAACTGATTTCTTCCAGAAACTTTAGCCTCATAAAGCTTGCTATCAGCAAGCTTTATGATATTGGTGAAATTGTTGTCAATAGGAATTTCTTGAGCAAGACCAATTGAAACAGTCACAATGTTAGAAGTACTACTATGGTCATGCACTATTCTTAAACACTTTATATCATTAATCATTGTTTTAATAATACTAATCATTTCATTTAGACTCTTATTAACAGAGAAAAAAATAAATTCCTCTCCTCCATATCGAGCAACATCTATTTTATATTTTAAAGAAACCTTATATAAGGCTTTAGCAATCAATTTTAGACACTCATCACCATTAGTGTGACCATAATTATCATTGTAATTTTTAAAATTATCAATATCTAACATCCCAACAATTACTATTTCTTTACTTTCTAAAGCTTTAATCCATGACTTAGAAAATTTATCCATAAAAAATCTTCTGTTTGGAATCTGAGTAAGCCCATCAATTCTAGATAAGCTTTTAAAATAATCTCTTAACCGCTTTAATTCAAGATGTGTCTTAACTCTAGCATCAATTATTCGGCTATTAAAAGGCTTTAAAATATAATCTACTCCACCAACGTTAAATCCCTCAAGTTGAGCGTCTGTAGAACCTCTTGAGCTAATGAAAATTACAGGGATCTCTTTAGTATCAGGATCGCTTTTTAGCTTTCTACATACCTCATAGCCATTAATATCTGGAAGGCCTATGTCAAGAAGTATAAGATCAGGACTATCTTTTTCAACTTGCTTTAAAGCATCAAGTCCATTTGTTGCAACTTCAACCTCATAAGCACCTTGTAATATATTTACCAATAAATCTAAATTGGTTGGAGAATCATCTACAATTAAAAGCTTCTGATTTTCTACTTCAAAAGCTTTATCTTTAATTATCATTTCCACTACTAATATCTCTTATTACTAAACATTTCAATAATCTCTTTAAGAATCTTAGAGCTCTCAGCGAATCTATATAATCTTAAATTCCTGCGAAGATCACTAAATAATATCTGAATATTATCGTCTAAAACATACTTTTCAATGCTTTCAAGAATTTCTTTGTATTCTTTTGGCTTTCTAGTCTTAATACCAATTAAAAGCTTGTTGAGAAGGGTTAAAAATTGATCATTGTTTTTAAAGTATAACTTATTCTCACTAATAACCTCAGACTCAAGTAAAACATTCTCCTTTATGTTGTTTATTAGTCTCAATAAATCATCTTTTACAAAAGAATACATTTTTTTCAACTCATAAATTGAATCTTTACTTGTTTCAATTTTTTTAAAATCTTTATACAATTCGCTACGCATATTAGAAAGAGCTCCAGATATTGAATGTGATATGTCCCTAATTAAAGGCAAATTTTCCTCATCAAAAGCTTTTTCTAAATCAATAATATTAATAGAGATAAAATCGACAAGGCCTCTACATAATTCAGAATATAATGCATATGAAAGATTTAATTCTTTTAAAGCTCTATTAATATCTAAATGAGGAAAATTAACAGGTTGATTCAAATCTTTATTCTCCCAAGTATCATCAACTTCAAACTGTAAATATTTTTTTAATATAATTTTAATTGAACTTATGTGTATTGGTTTTGAGATGTAATCATTCATGCCACTTTCAAAACACTGGTCTTTATACTCTTGCAAAGCATGAGCTGTTACAGCAACCAAAACACATGGCTTTAAATTCTTTGCCTTTTCAAATTTTCTAATTTCTCTAGCCACTGAAAATCCATCATATCTTGGCATTCTTATATCAATAAAAGAGATATTATATTGTTTCTCTTTTAAAGATTTTAAAGCCTTTAATCCATCATCTACAACATCAATAAGATTTTCATTAATACCTATTACAACGAGAATGTCTTTCAACACTTTTTGATTTACTTGATTATCTTCAGCTATTAACACATTAATAGGGCCTTTTATCTTAAAAGCACTATCTATTGGAACCAAATCTTCAAAATCCGTTTCTATTTTAAACTCTTTTTTAGAAAGAATAGAAGATATGCCAAGCCCCATTAAGGGCTTTTTAACATACATATATTTTAAATTTTTTAAAGCTTTATTATCTAAATAATAAAATAAAAAAATAATTTGTACATCAGGGCTTAGTCTTTCAATATTATTAGCAAATCGAATACTCTCTTTAATATTGTCGTTATTTACATTTACAAAAACAAAATTATAAAAAGGGGCTTCCTTAAAGGATTTATAAGCATCCTCAAAAGACGCTACATAATCTACATTAGAAGATTCGCCCAACAAAGTCGAACAATGCTCAAAAATTTTAATAGATTTTTGACTCAAGAGCACATTCAATACCTTAACCTTATTATTACTATTTATCAATTGAAATGTATTGATTGATAAACTTTCACTTTTAAGCTCATCCCCTAAGTAAAAAGGCAACATAAATGAAAAAGTTGCCCCCTCCCCCACCTTACTATCAACAGCAATGCCAAGACCACCCATTAGCCTTATAAGCTCTCTAGATATTGACAATCCTAGTCCTGCACCCTCATGGACTCTTGAAGAAGAATCATCCTCCTGTTTGAATATTTCAAATATCTTAGAAAGATTCTCCCTTTTAATACCTTTACCTGTATCTATTACCTTAAACTCAACTGTAACTAATACTCTATTATCATCAACTCTTGTTCTACATACTTCTTCATAGTTTAAAACAATAACACCATCATCTGTAAACTTAAAAGCATTGCCTATTAAATTAATTAAAACTTGTTTAATTTTTACAATGTCACCTTTTATATAATTCTTAAAAATAGATTTAGAATAAGAGAATAAATCAATATTTTTCTTTGCACATTGAGATTGAAAAATTTTTAAAACCATTTCCATTTCACTCTCTAAATCAATCTCTTGACTATCAACATATAATTCATTGACATCTATTTGAGACAAATACAATATATCGTCAATCAAAGAAAGTAAAGAATCAGACGAATAATTTATCATCCTAACATAGTCTTTTTGAACATCCGTAAGAATAGTGGTATCCAAAAGCTCAGTAGCCGCCATTATTCCATTAATGGGAGTCCGAATATCATGGCTAATGTTAGCTATAAAAATAGTTTTAGCAGTATTGGCAGATTCTGCAATCTTTTTTTCATTCATTACAGAAAAATATTTTCTTTTCTGCTCAAACGATAATTTAAACATAAGAATTATTACAAATCCTAAAAAAGTAAAATAAAATATAATGACTGTTAACACTAAAAATTTGAAATTTTTAAACCTAATGCCTTTGGATTTATAATAAATATCAAATTTCCAATCATTTAAATACTTCTGACTATCAACGTTTGAACGAATAACAACTTTTTGAATAATTTCTTTCAAGATATAATCCTGATTATAAATAGCAAGACTCAAATCAAAAGCCAAATCTCTAAAAGTAGGAAGTTTTTCAACATCGGCAACATTTAATTCTTCAAAAACAGCGGCAGCTGTATACTCATCGCTAATAATCCCATCTATCTTTCCCTTATAAAGAAGAAGTAAGGCTTCTTTAAAGCTACTTACCAAAATAAGTTTTGATTTAATATTAGAAGTCAAGTTTTTATTATACAAAAAATCAAGTACAGCAAACCTCTCTAAAGACCTAGATGGAAGCACCCTTTTTTTATTTGAAAAAATATAAAGTGGAATTCTAGAGTTTAATTTTATATTAAAAACATTATCTAAATTTGAATCGATCGCATTAGTATTTAGCATATCGATTTTTCCAGATTTGATTAATTTTTTGAGATCTAAGATGCTATGTGTTTCAATTATGTTAAATTCTAACCCTGAAAACATTCTAATCTTATCAAGCAAAAATTGATTTATTCCTTTATAATTATTTGCTTCAACATAATCTATTGGATACCAATTTTTAACAGCAAGATTTAATTTATTATTTTTTAATAACCAAATTTTTTCTTCTATATTGAATTTAAGCTTATTCATAATTTTATAACTATTTATTCGAGAACTATTAATCTCTTCTTTATCTAACCAATTTTTATCTATTTGAAGTAAAGATTCAAATGAAATATCATCAAATATAGAATTAAGAATATATTTAATAACCTTATAAATCCTGTTATCAATAGCTAATACTAAAAATCTATTTTTATTAAAAATCGAATCGTAAGATTTTAATCTACCGTTATATCCATTTAATTTTAATAAATATTTTGTTGTTATTGAATTTTCTATAAACCCATATGAATTATTAACAATATCTATAAAGTTATTAACAATATCTTGATTCTTATTTAATTGAATATTATTAAAATCAAAATCAATAAACTGAGAATTTATTGGGCCAACATTATTGCTTAACCCTTTAGAATAAAATTTAAAATTAAGAGGATATATTGGCTTACTTACCACATAATTAACATTTTTAAATACACTATCATTACTAATAATTCCTCCAAAAATGCCTACTGACTTTCCATCTAATGATTTTTTAATATCCTCTTTAGGAAATCCCTTGAAAATAGGTTTAAAGATATGCTGCCTTGAAAGAAGATTCCATAAATCTACTAAAATACCAGACAACTTCCCCTTTGAATTAATAAAACTTAAAGGGGGATAATCGTTATATAAGCCAATATCAATAAAATTACCCTTAGAAGTACTATCTAAAAAAGAAAAAACATGTTCATCGGGTATTTCCATTAAATACGAAAACAAATCCAAATTTAAATTCTTTATTATCTCAGGAGCATTTCTACTAATAGCCACCCTATTTTTGATACTATAAAAAATATCTCCATTAAAAATTGCAAGATCTTCACCTAAAAAACGCTTTGCAATATAAGCTAAAGTCTTACAATCGCCATATATATAGTCAACTTTATCATTTTTTAAAGCTAATAATAACTCTTCAGCATTATCAACCAAAAAAATAGTGTTAGCACGTCTTAGTTTTAAGAATTCTTCATATATTGGATTTTTAACAACTCCTATATTAAAATTAGATAACCATGGTGAATGAGCATTTTTATATTTTTTATTAGAGCTTTTAGAAAATAAAATTGCAATGCTCCTCGAAAACTCACTTTTAAAATAAAATAAATCATTTAATTTTGACCTATAAGTTAATCCTAAATATATGGAGTCGTCTTCAATTTTACTTTCATTTAAATTGTCAATAGTTTCAACTCTAATATCAAAATTATTATCTTTTGCCCATTTGTCTAAAATAGGAAAAATAAGCCCTTCATATTTTCCTTTACCATTCTTATAGTAAAAAGGAAAATATTGCCCTACAAGCTTAAACTTGAAAATATCCTTAGAAAATAAATTAACGTTAAAAAAGCAAACCAAAAGCAAAATTAAAAAATTAATACTTAAAAAATTTGCTTTTTTCATGTTATTTTAAAATTCCCTTATTTAAAATACAATAGTTTTACTAATGTGTAAAAATAAGTATACACAATAAAATTAATGTTTAAAGTATAAAATAAAAACCCTGGCAATAGCTTACTCTCCCGCGAACTCGCAGTACCATCAGCGAATAAGAGCTTAACTTCTGTGTTCGGAATGATAACAGGTGTTTCCTCTTTTCTTTAACCACCAGGGTTTTTATAAGGAAGACAAAAATATGGCCAAAGACACGGGTAATTAGTATTAGTGAGCTTAATACATTACTATACTTACACTTCTAACCTATCAACCTGGTATTCTTCCAGGACCCTTAAAGGATATCTCATCTTGAGGAAGGCTTCCCACTTAGATGCTTTCAGCGGTTATCCTTTCCGAACGTAGCTACCCAGCACTTACCCTTGGCAGGATAACTGGTACACTAGAGGTTCGTCCATCTCGGTCCTCTCGTACTAAAGATAGCTCCTCTCAAATATCCAACGCTTGTGGCAGATAGGGACCAAACTGTCTCACGACGTTCTGAACCCAGCTCGCGTACCGCTTTAAATGGCGAACAGCCATACCCTTAGGACCTGCTCCAGCCCTAGGATGCGATGAGCCGACATCGAGGTGCCAAACCCTTCCGTCGATGTGAACTCTTGGGAAGGATAAGCCTGTTATCCCCGGAGTACCTTTTATTCGTTAAGTGACGGCGCTTCCACTTGCCACCGCCAGATCACTAAGACCTACTTTCGTATCTGTTCGACTTGTCAGTCTTACAGTTAAGCTACCTTATGCCTTTACACTTACAGAGTGATTTCCAACCACTCTAAGGTAACCTTTGCGCACCTCCGTTACTCTTTAGGAGGCGACCGCCCCAGTCAAACTACCCACCTGGCACTCTCCTTATATTTCTATAAGTTAGAAACCTAATTAAACAAGGGTGGTATTTCAAGATTGACTCCACTACCCCTAACGAGATAGCTTCAAAGTCTCCCACCTATCCTACACATATTTAATCAAATCTCAATACCAAGCTATAGTAAAGGTTCACGGGGTCTTTCCGTCTAACCACAAGTAATCGGCATCTTCACCGATACTTCAATTTCACCGAGCTCCACGTTGAGACAGCGTCCAAATCGTTACACCATTCGTGCGGGTCGGAACTTACCCGACAAGGAATTTCGCTACCTTAGGACCGTTATAGTTACGGCCGCCGTTTACTGGGGCTTAAATTCAATGCTTCGAATAAACTAACATCTCCTCTTAACCTTCCAGCACCGGGCAGGTGTCAGTCCCTATACTTCTCTTTACAGATTTGCAGAGACCTGTGTTTTTGGTAAACAGTCGTTTGGACCATTTTTATGCTACCTAATTGCTTAGGTCGTACTTATCCCGAAGTTACGTACGTATTTTGCAGAGTTCCTTAACGTGGATTCTCTCGCGCGCCTTAGAATTTTCATCCCACCTACCTGTGTCGGTTTGCGGTACGGTCCCTTATAGCCTAACCTTAGAAGTTATTTCTTGGCACCTTGACTACCTACATTTCATGTTACCTAAATAACACTCATCATCACATCTCAGCTCTCTTAACGGATTTTCCTATTAAGATCATAACCTTAATGCTTAAACTAGGACAACCATCGCCTAGCAGTAGTTAACCTCATGCGTCACTCCATCGAAACTATAAGAGGTACGGGAATATTAACCCGTTTCCCATCGACTACACTTTTCAGCTTTGCCTTAGGGGCCGACTAACCCTGGGAAGACGACCTTTACCCAGGAAACCTTAGGTTTTCGGCGAATGGGGATCTCACCCATTTTTTCGTTACTCATACCTGCATTCTCACTTCTGATACCTCCATCAAACTTTCCAGCTTAACTTCTCTGGCTTACAGAACGCTCCCCTACCATCTTAACTTTCGTCAAGATCCAAAGCTTCGGTAATGTGTTTAGCCCCGTTACATTATCGGCGCTTAAGTACTCGACCAGTGAGCTATTACGCACTCTTTAAAGGTATGGCTGCTTCTAAGCCAACCTCCTGGCTGTTTACGTACCTAAACCTCCTTTTCCACTTAACACATTTTTGAGACCTTAGCTGTTGGTCTGGGTTGTTTCCCTCTCGACTATGAACCTTATCGCCCATAGCCTCACTCCTATTCATTATTTAATAGCATTCGGAGTTTAACTGAGTTTGGTACCCTTTGACAGGCCCTAGCTCAATTAGTGCTCTACCTCCATTAAACTAAAATAAGGCTGAACTTAAATCCATTTCGGGGAGAACCAGCTATCTCCGAGTTTGTTTAGCCTTTCACTCCTATTCACAGCTCATCCCTGCCTTTTTAAACAGACTAGAGTTCGGCCCTCCACTTGGTTTTACCCAAGCTTCAGCCTGGCCATAAATAGATCACTCGGCTTCGGGTCTACCACATCTAACTAAATCGCCCTTTTAAGACTCGCTTTCGCTTCGACTCCAGCACTTCAATGCTTTAATCTTGCTAGACATGATAACTCGCAGGTTCATTATGCAAAAGGCACGCCATCACCGCAATAAATCGCGGCTTTGACTGCTTGTAAGTCTACGGTTTCAGTTCTATTTCACTCCCCTCCCGGGGTTCTTTTCACCTTTCCCTCACGGTACTCTTCTCTATCGGTAGCTTTTTAGTATTTAGCCTTGGAGAGTGGTCTCCCCAGCTTCAAACAAGGTTTCTCGTGCCTCGTCCTACTCAGGAACATTTTAAAAAGATATTTACATTTAAATTACAGGACTATCACCTTCTTTGGTTAAACTTTCCAGATTATTCTTCTATGTAAATATTTTGTAACTTTTTTGCTTATCACAGACTAAGCTTAAACGTCCTACAACCCTATAAATGCAACGCTCTGCAACTTGACACATTTAAAGTTTGGGCTACTCCCCTTTCGCTCGCCACTACTAAGGGAATCTCTTTGATTTCTTTTCCTCAGGGTACTTAGATGGTTCACTTCCCCTGGTATCGCCTCTATTATTTAGATAATAGATAGCTAGCATCTTGCTAGCTGGATTACTCCATTCGGTAATCTTGGGATCAATAAATGTTTGCTTCTCCCCCAAGCTTTTCGCAGCTTACCACGACCTTCTTCGCCTTAAAGCTCCTAGGCATTCACCATAGACTCTTATTACTTTGACCATATTTTTATCTTCCATCTCTATTTTGCCAATTTGTTTATGCAACATAGAATAATATATATCTTTGTTTAATCCATGTCAATATATATTTTATTTTTTATATTATTTGAATAAAACATTCAAAAAAATGAACATCTAAAAACATAAAAAATAAAATCAATGTTTAAAATATAAAATAAAAACCCTGGCAATAGCTTACTCTCCCGCGAACTCGCAGTACCATCAGCGAATAAGAGCTTAACTTCTGTGTTCGGAATGATAACAGGTGTTTCCTCTTTTCTTTAACCACCAGGGTTTTTATAAGGAAGACAAAAATATGGCCAAAGACACGGGTAATTAGTATTAGTGAGCTTAATACATTACTATACTTACACTTCTAACCTATCAACCTGGTATTCTTCCAGGACCCTTAAAGGATATCTCATCTTGAGGAAGGCTTCCCACTTAGATGCTTTCAGCGGTTATCCTTTCCGAACGTAGCTACCCAGCACTTACCCTTGGCAGGATAACTGGTACACTAGAGGTTCGTCCATCTCGGTCCTCTCGTACTAAAGATAGCTCCTCTCAAATATCCAACGCTTGTGGCAGATAGGGACCAAACTGTCTCACGACGTTCTGAACCCAGCTCGCGTACCGCTTTAAATGGCGAACAGCCATACCCTTAGGACCTGCTCCAGCCCTAGGATGCGATGAGCCGACATCGAGGTGCCAAACCCTTCCGTCGATGTGAACTCTTGGGAAGGATAAGCCTGTTATCCCCGGAGTACCTTTTATTCGTTAAGTGACGGCGCTTCCACTTGCCACCGCCAGATCACTAAGACCTACTTTCGTATCTGTTCGACTTGTCAGTCTTACAGTTAAGCTACCTTATGCCTTTACACTTACAGAGTGATTTCCAACCACTCTAAGGTAACCTTTGCGCACCTCCGTTACTCTTTAGGAGGCGACCGCCCCAGTCAAACTACCCACCTGGCACTCTCCTTATATTTCTATAAGTTAGAAACCTAATTAAACAAGGGTGGTATTTCAAGATTGACTCCACTACCCCTAACGAGATAGCTTCAAAGTCTCCCACCTATCCTACACATATTTAATCAAATCTCAATACCAAGCTATAGTAAAGGTTCACGGGGTCTTTCCGTCTAACCACAAGTAATCGGCATCTTCACCGATACTTCAATTTCACCGAGCTCCACGTTGAGACAGCGTCCAAATCGTTACACCATTCGTGCGGGTCGGAACTTACCCGACAAGGAATTTCGCTACCTTAGGACCGTTATAGTTACGGCCGCCGTTTACTGGGGCTTAAATTCAATGCTTCGAATAAACTAACATCTCCTCTTAACCTTCCAGCACCGGGCAGGTGTCAGTCCCTATACTTCTCTTTACAGATTTGCAGAGACCTGTGTTTTTGGTAAACAGTCGTTTGGACCATTTTTATGCTACCTAATTGCTTAGGTCGTACTTATCCCGAAGTTACGTACGTATTTTGCAGAGTTCCTTAACGTGGATTCTCTCGCGCGCCTTAGAATTTTCATCCCACCTACCTGTGTCGGTTTGCGGTACGGTCCCTTATAGCCTAACCTTAGAAGTTATTTCTTGGCACCTTGACTACCTACATTTCATGTTACCTAAATAACACTCATCATCACATCTCAGCTCTCTTAACGGATTTTCCTATTAAGATCATAACCTTAATGCTTAAACTAGGACAACCATCGCCTAGCAGTAGTTAACCTCATGCGTCACTCCATCGAAACTATAAGAGGTACGGGAATATTAACCCGTTTCCCATCGACTACACTTTTCAGCTTTGCCTTAGGGGCCGACTAACCCTGGGAAGACGACCTTTACCCAGGAAACCTTAGGTTTTCGGCGAATGGGGATCTCACCCATTTTTTCGTTACTCATACCTGCATTCTCACTTCTGATACCTCCATCAAACTTTCCAGCTTAACTTCTCTGGCTTACAGAACGCTCCCCTACCATCTTAACTTTCGTCAAGATCCAAAGCTTCGGTAATGTGTTTAGCCCCGTTACATTATCGGCGCTTAAGTACTCGACCAGTGAGCTATTACGCACTCTTTAAAGGTATGGCTGCTTCTAAGCCAACCTCCTGGCTGTTTACGTACCTAAACCTCCTTTTCCACTTAACACATTTTTGAGACCTTAGCTGTTGGTCTGGGTTGTTTCCCTCTCGACTATGAACCTTATCGCCCATAGCCTCACTCCTATTCATTATTTAATAGCATTCGGAGTTTAACTGAGTTTGGTACCCTTTGACAGGCCCTAGCTCAATTAGTGCTCTACCTCCATTAAACTAAAATAAGGCTGAACTTAAATCCATTTCGGGGAGAACCAGCTATCTCCGAGTTTGTTTAGCCTTTCACTCCTATTCACAGCTCATCCCTGCCTTTTTAAACAGACTAGAGTTCGGCCCTCCACTTGGTTTTACCCAAGCTTCAGCCTGGCCATAAATAGATCACTCGGCTTCGGGTCTACCACATCTAACTAAATCGCCCTTTTAAGACTCGCTTTCGCTTCGACTCCAGCACTTCAATGCTTTAATCTTGCTAGACATGATAACTCGCAGGTTCATTATGCAAAAGGCACGCCATCACCGCAATAAATCGCGGCTTTGACTGCTTGTAAGTCTACGGTTTCAGTTCTATTTCACTCCCCTCCCGGGGTTCTTTTCACCTTTCCCTCACGGTACTCTTCTCTATCGGTAGCTTTTTAGTATTTAGCCTTGGAGAGTGGTCTCCCCAGCTTCAAACAAGGTTTCTCGTGCCTCGTCCTACTCAGGAACATTTTAAAAAGATATTTACATTTAAATTACAGGACTATCACCTTCTTTGGTTAAACTTTCCAGATTATTCTTCTATGTAAATATTTTGTAACTTTTTTGCTTATCACAGACTAAGCCTAAACGTCCTACAACCCTATAAATGCAACGCTCTGCAACTTGACACATTTAAAGTTTGGGCTACTCCCCTTTCGCTCGCCACTACTAAGGGAATCTCTTTGATTTCTTTTCCTCAGGGTACTTAGATGGTTCACTTCCCCTGGTATCGCCTCTATTATTTAGATAATAGATAGCTAGCATCTTGCTAGCTGGATTACTCCATTCGGTAATCTTGGGATCAATAAATGTTTGCTTCTCCCCCAAGCTTTTCGCAGCTTACCACGACCTTCTTCGCCTTAAAGCTCCTAGGCATTCACCATAGACTCTTATTACTTTGACCATATTTTTATCTTCCATCTCTATTTTGCCAATTTGTTTATGCAACATAGAATAATATATATCTTTGTTTAATCCATGTCAATACTTATCCCAATATTTTAATAAATAAATTTACAAAAATACATTATAAGTAAAAAATTTACATTTTAAATAAAAGATTCTGCTAAAAATAAACCAAATGCATTAAACATTAGAATGCAAACTATTAATATTTAATATTAAGCTCAAAAAAATCAATTAAAAACCTAGCAACACCATCTTCATTATTACTAAATTTTGTTGTTTCATTATTTGCTAAGTTAATCTTAAGAAATTCATTGGCATTTTTCATTAAAACACCTTTGCCAAGATTTTTTAGCATCTCATAATCATTATTATTGTCTCCAAAGGCTAAAACATCAGACAATGGAATGTTTTCAAGAAAAGCAATATTTTTAATAGCATTATATTTATCAGCATTAATATTGGTAATCTCTAATAAATCCTTAGAAGAAAAAAACACCCTTATGTCCTGAAAATCTTTATTCTTAATTTCATTGTCAAGTTTATTAAGAGTTGCTAAATCGTCACAATAATAAACAATCTTAGAAACAGAATCAACGTCTAATTTAGTCAAATCTCCGATGATAACATTTAAGCCTAAATCCCTAATAAAATGTTTCATAATGGGGCTTTTAACATCTGAATTAGAATACCAAGTGTCAAAAGTATAAAGATTAACATCAACATTATCTTTATGTATCTTGAGAATTTCTTTTACTAAGCTATAACTCATTGCATGTCTAAAAATTAAATTTTCTTGCAAAAACACTTCAGCTCCATTCGCCGTTACAAGATAATTCTCATTAATATTAATTTCTTTTAATTGATTCCTGACATTTCTAATTTCACTCAGCCTTCTACCAGTTGCAATAATTATTTTAAAATCTTTTTCCAAGGTCAAAAGAACCTCAAGGGTTAAAAAAGTAATCTCATGACTATCGTTCAGCAAAGTACCATCAAGGTCAAAAACCAGCATTTTATATCTTTTATAATTAGAATTCATATATAAATCTCTCTTGTAAGATATAATATCACAAATGATTTATTCTTAATAAATTGATCCTAAAACATAAAATAATCAAATTTAAGCAAATTATATTTTTTGAAACTTTTTAAAAACTTTATTTAAACAAAAATCAACGCCTTGAAACAAATTTATTATCTTTAATATAAAATCTCCAAAGTTTGTTTATATCATCCTCTTGCGCATAATTAATATTTATTCTTTTTGAACAAACTATATTAAAATCTAGATTCAAATCTCTTTGCAAAAAAAGTTCATTATTACCAATAAGATCAACTTTATTGAAAGTTAAATCAATGTTTAAAAATTTTGTAAGTTTACCGGGGCCATTAGTAAGAGCGCTTTTCTTCCCCAATAATGGAGAAATAGGCTCTATGCTTCTAATTAAAACGGCTTGAGGATTGTTTTTATCCGCAGTCACAACATTAAACATATAATGCATTCCATATATCATATACACATAAGAATATCCTCCTATGCTATACATAGCATTTGTGCGATTTGTTCTCTTGCCGCCATAAGAATGACAAGCGCTATCTGCTATTCCCATATAAGCTTCTGTTTCAACAATTCTGGCAACTATTTCCTTTTTATTGATTTTCCTGATCAACAAATTTCCGAGCAATAATCTTGCGACAGTAGTAGCATCTTGCAAAAAAAAATATCGATCCATAAACTCAATTTTAAAACAAGACAATAATAAAAAAAATTATTGCCAAAACACATATGTAAAATACAAGAACACATTCCCCATAATAAGAATAAAAACTAAAATGGTTTATTTATTCAATAAATACATATTTTAATAAAATTCTTGACTGGTTAATAAATTTTTATTGATTAAAAAACAAAAAAATTTAACAGTACACAAATTTATAGATTTTAGATCTACTTATATGAAAAACTTTTAATAACAAATTCTTTAAAAATTTCAATTGCTAAGATTGAAAAAAGGTCTGAACAATCCGCCATCTATTAATAAAGATTAATTTTTAAAATAGGTATTTATAGATTTTACCAATTATAAATATCTACTAATAAAATGTTTTGCATTTTTTAAAAAATCAAACATTGGTCATGCATAATAAATCAAACATGGTACTTTTTAGACTACCTTTAACTTATTCCTCTATAGCAATAAAACAAATTAAAAAGCTAAAATAGCCCAGCTTCAATAAGCTTATATGAAAATATATAATTCAAAATATCTAAGCAGTAAAAATAAAAGATATTTTATAAAAAATTGATTAAATTAATCTATCGATCAATAAAAAATATTTCTAAAATTGATTGCACTTCAAAAAAAAAGAAAAATATCTTTACCTTTAAAGGCCACTTAAGGTAATTATAAAAGCCGCCAAAACAAAAGCAGCATTATTTATTTATTCAACTTTCCCAAAAAAGCTGAATAAATAATGCTATAACTTTAAAAATTCTTTTGGCTTGCTCACAACAACCGCACAATAAAATACTGCAATTTCAATATCGAAATAATTGCTATAAATCATAACAATCTTTTAAATAGGTAGAAATAAAATTAACAAATCTTATAAAACACTTATATAAATAACAGGCATTAATAAATATATGGAAAATCATAAACCATACACAATATCTCTTATATCTTTTCAAGATGCAAGAGATATTGACAAAGTCAAAAGATTTAAATAAAATTTGTAAAGAATTGGTATGCTTAAGGGATCATAGCTCAGGTGGTTAGAGCGCAGGTCTGATAAACCTGAGGTCGGATGTTCAACTCATCCTGGTCCCAATGTGTTCCATTATTATAGTCACTTCGGCATTCCTTTAAGCCAATTAATCAGAACAATAAAACATTTGGTATATATTAAGCAATATTTATAATATAATCTCAATTTTAAAATGGCCAATTGCCGTTATATTAGATTTAAAATGCACATCTAGCAATATAAAAACCTTTCACCTCAAAATTTAAAATTATGATTTACTATTAACAACGCTTAATTCAATACTCAACTATATAACACCAAATACTTACCAAAGATTTATTTTTTTTCAAGTTTAAACTAAAAATTTACTTTGACTTAAAAAAATTTTCATCAAAATAAAAATACAGAGAAAAATTAATGAAATTCATCTTAATTTATCTTTATCTTAAAAAGGAAGACAATTTAACCATATTTTATAATACAATTACCTTGTTAAGCCTTCAACCTACACTAAACATACCTCAAATACCTTACTCTCTTATAGATTAGAACAATGGTTTTAGGCATTCTCAGCTCAGACGGTGTGACGAGCAGTGTATAGAAGGCCCAAAGACATATTCGCCATATCATTTAAATACGCAATTACTAGCGATTCTAACTTTATGAAACAGACCTTAAGACTTCAGTTCGAATTAAGACCTGCTTTAAGCACCTTGTTTCGCATCACTGTTTAGCTCCGCTTTGCAAAGACCATTGTAATAGGTGTTGCCTAGAACATAAGGACCATGATGATCTGGAGACATTCTCATCTTCCTCTAACTTGTCGCTTGCAGTCTTATCTAGGTCTCTACCATTATACATTGATAATAAAGAATGAGGATTGAACTCCTCGCAAAGCCTAGCTCAACACCTCACAATCAAAACTGACAATAACCATATAGCAATTATATATAGCTACCAAGCTGGGAATAATTATCTCTAACCACATCCTATACACACCAAACCCCGGCAAGGTTCACCGCATATCGTCGAATTAAAACACATGCTCCACCGCTTATATAGGCTCCAGTCAATTCCTTTGAGATTCACTATTGAAAGAATCTCTCCCTCAAGAGATATACTTAACACATTAGTCTTAGTGCCAACTTTTAGTTAAAACTAAGTTTTCATCATTTACAGCACAGAATGTAGGGATACCTAATCCTATTTGCTCCCTACGCTTTCGTGACTCAGTATCAGCCTTACCCTAAAAGTTCGCCTTCGCCTCTGACATCCTTCCCAACATCAAAAAATACCATACCACCCTTTCATTAAAAATTCCAACTTCCCCTATTAAGCCCTAGATATATAGCTGACAACATAGATCTACAATTGAGCTATGCCATTTATACATAAACCTATAAATTATTTCTAGTGGATATTCCTATCTCATGGGTAGACCATTCACACGTTAATTGCTTGTTAGCCACCAAATGCATTACTATATCCCGATTGACTTGCATGTTTAAGACAAACCAACAGGGTTAGTTCTGGGTCAGGGCCAAACCCTTCGTCATTCTTGTTCTTATTTAAAAGAATTAATAAACTTGCTTAACAACATGCTTAATCTATATGTATAATGGAGGTTAAGGGACTCGAACCCTTGACCCTCGGCTTGCAAAGCCGATGCTCTAGCCAACTGAGCTAAACCCCCAATCAATCTAAACCTAAGCTTGGGCTTAACAAAATTCTTTAATATTCCTAAAAAAATCAATATAAAAACTTTTCTCAAGTCTATAAAAATAATCTTGGTTTTAAAAACTCTTTTACCAAAAGAAAAGAGTAGGGAAGAGTTAATGGAATTAGCCTTAATTTATCTTTCTCTTAGAAAGGAGGTGATCCAGCCGCACTTTCCAGTACGGCTACCTTGTTACGACTTCACCCCCCTCACTAAACATACCTTAAATACCTTCCTCCCTTACGGGTTAGAATAATAGCTTCGGGTATCCTCAACTCGGGTGGTGTGACGGGCGGTGTGTACAAGGCCCGAGAACGTATTCACCGTATCATTCTGATATACGATTACTAGCGATTCCAACTTCATGAAGTCGAGTTTCAGACTTCAATCCGGACTGAGACCTGCTTTATGCGTTTTGCTTCACATCACTGTTTCGCTTCGCTTTGTACAGGCCATTGTAGCACGTGTGTAGCCCAGGACATAAGGGCCATGATGATTTGACGTCATCCTCACCTTCCTCCGACTTATCACCGGCAGTCTTATCTGAGTCCCCACCATTACATGCTGGTAACAGATAACAAGGGTTGCGCTCGTTGCGGGACTTAACCCAACACCTCACAGCACGAGCTGACGACAACCATGCAGCACCTGTATATAGACCCCAAACGGGGAATAATTATCTCTAACTATATCCTATATATGTCAAGCCCTGGTAAGGTTCCTCGCGTATCATCGAATTAAACCACATGCTCCACCGCTTGTGCGGGCCCCCGTCAATTCCTTTGAGTTTCACTCTTGCGAGCATACTCCCCAGGCGGCACACTTAACACGTTAGCTTCGGTACTAACTTTTAGTTAACACCAAGTGTGCATCGTTTACAGCGTAGACTACCAGGGTATCTAATCCTGTTTGCTCCCTACGCTTTCGTGACTCAGCGTCAGTCTTGACCCAGAAGTTCGCCTTCGCCTCCGGTATTCTTTCTGATATCAACAGATTCCACCCTTACACCAGAAATTCTAACTTCCTCTATCAGACTCTAGACATATAGTTTCTAACATAGTTCCACAGTTGAGCTGTGGTATTTTATGCATAGACTTATATATCCGCCTACTCACCCTTTACGCCCAATAATCCCGAACAACGCTCGCCCCTTACGTATTACCGCGGCTGCTGGCACGTAATTAGCCGGGGCTTATTCATAAATTAACGTCATCACTTCGTCATTTCCTACAAAGCTTATTCCTCATTTATAAAAGAATTTTACAATCTTTCGACCTTCTTCATTCACGCAGTGTCGCTCCGTCAGGCTTTCGCCCATTGCGGAAGATTCTTAGCTGCTGCCTCCCGTAGGAGTCTGGACCGTATCTCAGTTCCAGTGTGACCGTTCACCCTCTCAGGCCGGTTACTTATCATCGCCTTGGTAGGCATTTACCCTACCAACTAACTAATAAGACGCAGACTCATCTACAAGCGAAGCTTTAAAGGCTTCCTTTCATCAATCAACAAATTAATTGACTTTATTCGGTATTAGCTACTATTTCTAATAGTTATCCCCATCTCGTAGGTAGATCATCCACGCGTTACTCACCCGTTCGCCACTAGATGTATTGCTACATCCCGTTTGACTTGCATGCTTAAGACGCACTGCCAGCGTTAGTTCTAAGCCAGGATCAAACTCTTCGTTATTTCTTATTTTTATTTAAAAAAATTAACAAGTTGTGTTTATTCTTTTGTTTGGCTTTCAACCTTACTTAACTCTTCCCTTCTCTCATCTTCCAATAATCATTTCAACCTTTAATACTTTAACAAAAGAAGAATCATATTGTCAATACTTTTGCATTATTTTATTAACACAAAAACATAAAAAATAAATTTTATTAATCAACCATGATAAAAGCATTAACAACCACATTTTTCATTAACAGGTAGAGTTGTAAGAATTTTTTTCAATTTATCTCCTAATTTAGCTTTTAAATAATCGAAGAAAGTTCTAAAACTTTCATTATCTCCTTTAAACTTAATCCACAATTCTTTAAAAGTCAAAATTCCTTCCCTAAGATCCTTGTAATTAGAAAAAGATGCATTACAATCGCTATACATCAAATTATAAAAATCAGAATCTTTTTTGTCTTTAAAAAAATCTATGCTTGGTATTTTTTTAGCAAAGGCAAATCCCCTCTCATAAGCCGTGCCTGCATCAACATAATTAACCAAAGCTAAGACAATATCACTACTAACTAACTCTTTTAAGTCTATTTCTCTTATTTTCTCTCTTATATCTCTATTGGCAAACTTATAATCAACCTTTTCAAGCAATCCCATCTTTTTGACAGCATGATGCTCTGGAGAAAATATATCTAAATTAAACTCTTCAAGAAATTTTAAAACCTCATCCCTCAGCTTAATTTGCTCTTCGTTAAAAAATGGAGAAGCTAAATAAATTTTCATAAAAACCCCTATTAAAATTTAAGTATAACATAATAAATCAATCGGGTAAAACCAAAAATAAATAAAGTTTTAATATCTAAATAGAAAACATTTATTATGAAGAACTTCTGCTGACTAAAATAGTAAATTCTCCTTTAACCTTCTCCTTACTTGATTCAAAATATTTTTTTAATTCTAAGGGCTTGCCAATTTGATATTCTTCATAAATTTTTGTCATCTCTCGACCAATAAGAATCTTCGCATCTAAGCTAACGGAAGAAATTTCAACAAGCAATTTCAAAAGTCTATGACCAGATTCAAGCAACACAAATGCATCACCCCTTTTATATAGCTCGGCAATTTTTTTAAATCTTTTAAGACCCTTGTTAGGCAAAAATCCCTCGAAAAGTACTGATTTGTCTCTAAAAGGATTAACGCTTACAATCGTATTAAAAGAGCTTACTCCAGGAATTGGGCAAACTTTATATCCCTCTCGAAAAGCAGCGGCAACTAACAGACTACCGGGATCACTAAGGCCTGGAGTACCGGCATCACTAACAAAAGCAACAGAATCTCCTTTTGCTAAATAATCCAATAGCAATCTTATCTTTTTATTTTCTGTTACGGCATTACAAGAAATCATTTTTTTATTAATTTTATATCGCGACAAAAGCTTAATAGTGACTCTTGTATCTTCTGCAAAAATAACATTTACCGATTTTAAAACATCAACCGCTCTATAAGTAATATCTTCTAAATTGCCTATTGGCGTACCCACAATGTATAACATAACTCCTTTTAATTCCTCCAAAAACCAAAAATAAATATATTAAAAGCATCTTCCTTCATAATAAAATTCTAAAATCCTTTATTTACTAAAATATAAAAATAATCTATAAGCTACATTTTATATGTCTATCAAAATACTTGCTTTTGTATTACACTTAGTTATATTATTAAGTATTAATGATCAAAAAGTTAAAAGAAAGGGAAAATTTATGTTTGCATTAATTAGAAAAATATTTATAATTTATTTTCTATGCATTACTCTTGCAGGCTTTGCCATGATTTTTATTGACAGCAAATTTACCGAACAATCTAATGCTAAAGAGAATCAAAACAAAATTAATCAACATAAAATCGAACCTAATTTAATTATGTTTACATCTTCTATAGGAGGATTTTTGGGCGTTTATGCTGGAATTTGGATCTTTAACTATGATAAAAACAATTTTTACCTAAATTGGGGGAATTTAATAATATTAATATACAATATAGCCCTAATTATCACCGTATACTCAAAGTCACATAGTTAGCTAAAGCTAAGCTTAATTATTTTAATAATTTATAAATTATTAACTATAATGCCTCTTTTAATCATATATTTATAAACCTCTTCGGGATTTTCCAAGCTTTCAATCAAGTTTTCTGCCTTGTCATTTATTTTTTCCACCAATTTTTTATAAGCTACTTTTATTCCCCTACTTTCTAAAAAATCCTTTGCGGGTTGAGAAACAACCCCAGCTTGAACATTTTGAAGGCCTATATTATAAATAATAATGGCCGCCGCCTTGCCCACAACTTTATCATAAATTTCAAGTCCTTCTTTATTTTGAATATACTTGTTGATAAAATTATCTACCTCTAAAAGAGGCTTTAATCCCCTTTCCATGTTAGAATAAAGTATTTTATGATCTTTAAATAACCTTAATGTTGGATTCAAGCCTGATATCATTTAAAACCCCTTTTTTGACCATACTTTATAATAATCAATAATAAAAACAAACACTATTAATAATATACATAAACAATAAATACTGCAATATCTAAAAAAATAGTATACTTACGCTATATGATATTCGTACCCAAAAACAATAGTAATTCTAAAATTGAAATAAAAAAATCTATCTTTGTTTCATATATTTTAAATATTGAAAAAAAAGAAGATATAAGTAAAACTATTAAAAAATATAAAATAAAATTTAAAAATGCTACACACGTAGTTTATGGATTTAGAATTGGGAACAAGAACTCATTTCTCAATGGAATGAGTGATAATAGAGAGCCTAATTTAACGGCCGGAAAACCCACATTAGATGCTATAATACATAACAATTTAACTGATACCTTAATAATCACATTACGATATTTTGGAGGAACTTTACTTGGTAGGGGGGGGTTGATTAAAGCATATTACAAGTCTGCCAAAGAAGTTATTAAAAATACACCTATAATAGAAAAAGAGGAGTTAGAAACTCTAAGTTTAAATCTAAATTACAATCAATACAATTTACTATTAAAAATGAAAAATAAACTTGAAATAGAAATAATAGATTCAAACTTTTCAAACAAAATAAACACTTCAATTAAATTTAAAACAAAAAATAAGCAAAAAATATCGGAATTTTTTATAAAAAACGGCTTAATTCAAGAAATTATCAAATTTAATAAAGAATAATATATATGCCAAATAATCAAATATTTAAAACTACTTTAAAGTATTATTATTTTTGCCATTTATGTTTTAAAATATAAAAACAAAACCAAATAAAAAGAGAAAATTTATATGAAAATAATATCTGTAATTAATCAAAAAGGGGGAGTAGGAAAAACTACAAGCGCTATTAATATTTCTTATTCAATGACCCTACTTAATAAAAAAATTCTTCTAATAGATATTGATTCACAAGGAAACTCTACTAGCGGCACAAACACTTCAGAATATATAGTCGAAAATTCAAGTTATGAACTTATTAATAAAAAAATTAAGGTCAAACCTTTAAATCATTTTGAATTAGACATAATCCCATCTAGTATAAAATTAGCTTTACTCGAAAAAGAATTAATAAATGAACTTTCAAGGGAAAATTTTTTAAAAAATGCATTAACATTATACGAAAAAGATAAATACGATTTTATCATTATCGACTGTCCTCCTACACTTTCAATATTAAATATAAATGCCCTTATTGCAAGTAATTATTTATTAATACCAATTGAAACAGAATTTTTTGCATTTGAAGGCATCAATCAACTAATAGATACAATAAATACAGTAAAGCAAATAAATACAAATTTGGAGATTTTGGGTGTTTTTATAAACAAATACGACATAAGAAACAAAAGTAAAGAAAAATATGTAAGCTCGTTAAAAAAAGTTTTTAAAGAAAAACTTTTAAATACAAAAATAAGGAAAAATATAACCATTTCAAAATCTCAAGAAGCAAAAATGCCTGTATATGAATATGACAAAGAAAGCAATGCTGCAAAAGATTTCTTAGAGCTCTCAAAAGAGATAATAGACAAAATTGAGGAATAACTATGTCTGACAATCTAGAAACTTTAATGTTTCTAATGGGAAAAAAATTAGAAACATCTTCAAGCGATTCGAGAAATATCGAAAAAAAAGAAATTATTTCAATTGAAAGAAAAAACTTTGACTACAACAATCTAGATAAAAGTATTTCTGATTTTTTAAAAACAAAACAATATGAAATTTTCAATATTTTTAATAATACTTATACAAAAATTGGAAAGATACTTAAAGAAACTCAAGATAAATTAAAAGGCAATAATCAATATAACGGACTTTTTTATCGGTGGTTCAAAAGCATGGGATTTAAAAAAGATAAGGTTTACGCTTTAATATCAAGATATAATTTGCTTATCGAAAATTCCGACAAGCAGCTCACTATAGAAAAATTGCCATTATCTTTATCATATGAAATATCTAAAAAATCTTGCCCCTCTATTTTAAAAGATGAAGTTCTAAATGGCAAAATAAATTCTTTAAAAGAATTTAAAATTGTTTATAAAAAAAGTTTTGATTTAAAGAATACACACAAATCATTGCTTAATAAAGATAAAAAATATGAAAACGATATAAAAGAAGAGTTGGATTTCATATTAAAAAATATAATAGAATTTAAAAATATTGAATTTAATAAATTAAGCCAAGAAAACTTAAAATTATTTTTTCATTCTATTTTAGAAATAAAGAAAAAAATAAAATATATCAAGAATAATTTTATATAAATTTACAACCTCACTAATAAGTATAAATAAAATATATATTCTTATTGTTCATTTTGCAAATATTAGATTGTTTTTTTACTTTTAAATTTAACTATAAATAACAAAATATAAACTTTGCCTTTCATTTAAAAATTAAGATTTCTTTGTAAAAACTAAATAATTTTAAAACAAGCTTAAAAAATTGCACATTGTGACAAATGTCTAAAAAATAAAAACTCTCATAAAATTAAGAAAAGATATTTTACAATCTTTAAATTATAAAAACAATTTAGCTAATATTACCAAAAAAGGAAACAATTCTTCTTAAATCACCCGCTGTAAAATATTCTATCTCTATTTTTCCTTTATCTTGATTTCCTTTAATATCTATTTTTGTTTGAATTTTATCAAATAAAAACTCTTTTATATTGCTTAAAAAAGGATCTTGTTCTAATTCCCTTTTTCTTACTATGGATTTATAAAAATTTTTTACATATTTTTCTGCATCTCTTACAGAAAACTTTTTTTTCACTATCATTAAATAAAGATTATACCTGTCTTGCTTGTCTTTTAAGGATAAAATAACTTTAGCATGCCCAAAAGAAATTTCTTTCCTATGCACTGCATTTAATATTTCTTGTTCAAGATCCAAAATCCTAACTAAATTTGAAATATAGGCTCTACTTTTGCCAATTTTTTCAGACAAATCCTTTTGAGTTAAAGAATATTTATTCATTACATTTTTATAGGCATAGGCTTCCTCAACAGGCGTAAAATTTTCTCTTTGAATATTTTCAACCAAAGGCATAAAATCTCTACAAGATTCTTTTATGTTAACTTCTATAACAGGAATATTCGTCATCTGAATAAGTTTAGCAGCCCTAAACCTTCTTTCTCCTACTATTATTTTATATCTCTCATTTGCTTTGCAAACAATTATAGGTTGCAAAATTCCATTTTCTTTTATAGAAATGCTTAACTCTTCTAATTCAACAGGGCTAACAAATTTCCTTGGCTGATCGTTATCAATATCTAAAAGTTGAATATCTATCATTTTATAAACTCCATCCATATTATCAGAACCTCCTACAACACCAAATTTTACCAGGTTATAATATTGAATTACAATTTAAGAATAAAAAAAAAGAATGTTCCACGTGGAACATTCTTAAATAAGAAAAACCAATTCTTTATTTAATAAATTTTGAAACAGAAACCAAGCTGTCATTATCAAGAAATAATACTTGAATTCCTCTAGCATCTTTGCCTTGTTCAGATACTTTTCCAGCTACTGTTCTTAAAGCTTTTGAACGTTTACTTACAAGCAAGATTTCATCATCCTCTGAAACTGCTATAGCATCAACAACACTACCCGCTTTTTTATCAGATTTTTTATAACTAGTATAGCCAGTGGCTCCTCTTTTAAGTTCAGATATTTTAGAAATGCTTAATCTTTTTCCATACCCATTCTCAGAAATAATCAAAAGATAAGGATTTTCTCTAATCGCCAAAACCTTAACAAACAAATCGCCTTCTTTTAATTTCATTCCACAAACACCCTGGGTACCTCTATTAGTAAGCCTAACATCTCTTGAATTAAATATAAATGCACTACCCTTTTTAGAAAGACAAATTACTTTTTCATCCTTTAAAACAATCTCTGCACTTGTAACAAAATCTTTATCATTAAGTTTAATAACAATAACGCCTCGTGACTTTACTGCTTTAAAATCTGTAGATTCGAATCTAGCTATCTTCCCACTTGCAGTTGTAAGCAATAAATAGGAATCATCGGTAAATTCTTTACTATTCTTAATAGTTAATATTTCTTCCTGATCTCCTAAATTAATAAGCTCACTAATGTTTTGGCCTTTTGAAGCTCTTGAAGAATCTTTTATTTCATAAGCATTAATTAAATAAAGCTTTCCTTCATTTGAAACCATAAACAAATAATCATGAGTATTGACACACAAAGCAATAGCAACCTCATCTCCATCATTAAGATCAAAAGAACTGAGACCTTTCCCTCCTGTACCTTGCAATTTATACTCATTTTGTGAAAGTCTTTTAAGGAAACCTTTCTTTGTAAGCATAACAACAATATTTTCTTTTTGCATTAAATCCGACATACTAGTTTTTAAAACCTCCTCATCATAAATTATTTTAGTTCGACGTTCATCGCCAAATTTCAAACCTAAATTTATAGTTTCTTCTCTTATGATATTAATAATCCTTGCTGGATTCAAGAGAATATCTTCATAATCTTTTATTAAGCTTAAAAGTACATTAAGCTCTTCTTCAAGCTTAAAAATCTCAAGCGCTGTAAGTTTTTGCAGCTTCATATCAAGAACTGAATTGGCCTGAATCTCTGAAAGGCCAAAATTTGCAACAAGTCTCTCCCTTGCATCTTTTGCCAATCTAGATGATTTAATAATATTAATAACCTCATCTATATTATTTAAAGCAATATTCAATCCCTCAAGAACATGTGCTTTCTCTTTTGCCTTTCTCAAGTCAAATTCAATACGTCTTTCGATAACATTTTTTCTATGCTCAATAAATTCAAATAATAATTCTTCCAAATTTAACTGTTTGGGAATACCATCAACAAGGGCTAAATTATTTATACTAAAATGCTTTTTAAATTCAGTATATTCATAAAGCAAATTCATAATAACATGAGGGTCAAATCCTCTTTTAACTTCAAGAACTATTCTAATTCCTTCTCGATCAGACTCATCTCTTATATCCAAAAGTCCTTCTAGCTTTTCTTCTTTTGCCAAAAGCGCAACTTTCATAAGAAGCGCAGATTTATTTACTGTATAAGGTATTTCTGTAACAATTATAGCATTTCTACCTTCTATTCTTTCTTCAATATGGTATCTTGCCCTAATAACAACACTTCCCTTGCCAGTTTTGTATGCTTTAATTAAATTGTCATTATAAACAATCTCCCCAAAAGTTGGAAAATCGGGACCTTTAACTATTTTGAGCAAATCAAAAATAGAAGCATTCTCATTATCTAACATATAAACAATAGCATCACAAATCTCTCTTAAATTGTGGGGTGCCATGTTAGTAGCCATTCCAACAGCAATTCCACTAGAGCCATTTACCAAAAGAAATGGGAATGATGAAGGCATGATCTCAGGCTCACTTAAAGAATCATCATAATTAGACTTAAAATTAACGGTCTCTTTGTCTATATCCTTAACAATATACTCAGTTATTCTTTCCATTTTAGCTTCAGTATATCGCATAGCAGCAGGAGGATCTCCGTCAATAGATCCAAAATTTCCCTGTCCCCGTATTACAGGATATCTAAGTGAAAAGTCTTGAGCAAGTCTTACAAGAGCATCATAAATTGATTGATCTCCATGGGGATGATATTTACCAAGAACATCCCCTACTATTCTTCCAGCTTTTTTAAAAGCTTTATCAGAACGAAGCCCCAGTTCATACATAGAATAAAGTATTCTCCTATGAACTGGCTTAAGACCATCTCTTACATCTGGAAGAGCCCTGGAAACAATAACTGACATTGCATAATTCAAATAAGAAGTTTTTATTTCATCTTCTATCTTAATATTTAATATTTGCTCTTTATTTTCTCCAACTGCCATTAACGCTCCAATTACACATCAAGATTAATTACATTGAGTGCATTCTGTTCAATAAATTCTTTTCTAGGCTCAACTAAATCTCCCATAAGAGTAACAAAAATTTTTTCAGCCTCAATAGCATCATCTATATTTATCAATCTCATTTTTCTTCTAGCAGGATCCATAGTCGTTTCCCAAAGCTGCGTTGGATTCATCTCCCCGAGACCTTTATATCTTTGAAGAAAAATATTATTGCGATTTTTAGTTTCAATAGAATCTAAAAATTTTTCTTTTTCTTTCTCGTCATAAAAATAATAAATACGATTATCATACTTTATTTTATAAAGAGGAGGCATTGCTATATATATATAGCCATTTTCAATTAAATCTCTCATATATCTAAAGAAAAAAGCTAAAAGCAAAGTTCTAATATGAGATCCATCAACATCAGCATCTGCCATAATAATAACCTTGTGGTAACGAAGTTTTGTAATATCAAAAGTTTTGCCAACTCCTGCGCCAAGAGATGCAATTATAGGAATAAGCTTGTCATTGGTAATTACCTTATCTTCTCTTGTTTTCTCAACATTAAGCATTTTACCCCACAATGGTAAAATGGCCTGAAAAAATCTATTTCTACCCATTTTGGCACTTCCTCCAGCAGAATCACCTTCTACAATATAGATCTCTCTTTCTGAGGGGTTTTTAGAAGCACAATCAGCCAATTTTCCGGGCAATGCCAAGCTTTCAAATGCATTTTTTTTTCTTTCTGATTCTCTTGCTTTTCTTGCAGCCTCACGAGCACGAGCGGCTCTTATTGCTTTTTCAAGAATAATGTCTATCTCTAAGGGATTTGAACTAATAATTTCTAATAAATGCTCATATACAATAATCTCAACTATTTTCTTTATCTCAGAATTACCAAGCTTACTCTTTGTTTGACCTTCAAATTGAGGTTCTGGAACTTTAACAGAAATAACAGCTGTAAGTCCCTCTTTAAAATCATCTCCCGTAAGATTTGGAATATCTTTTTTACTTATTTTTGAATTTTTAAAAGCTTCGTTCATAGCCTTAGTAAGGCCACTTCTAAACCCCATAACATGGGTCCCCCCTTCTCTTGTATTAATATTATTAACAAAAGAAAGAATATTGTCAGAATAACTTTCAGTCCATTTAAGACCTACATTAACAATAACATCATTAATAAAACCATCAATATAATAAGATTCTGATTGAAAAGCTTTACTGTCATTAGTTAAATAATCTACAAAAGACTTTATCCCACCTTCAAAATAAAACTTTGAAGATTTTTCTTTACCAGCTCTTTTATCTTCAATTGTAATGTATATTTTATCGTTTAAAAAAGCAAGCTCTTTAAGCCTTTTTTCAAGAACATCGAAATTATAATCTAAGGTTTCAAAAATTTCAGAATCTGCTAAAAAAGTAACCTTGGTTCCCGTAACAGAAGATTCTCCCACAACTTCTACTTTAGAAGTTGGAATACCTTTTGAAAAAGTTTGCCTAAAAATTTTTCCATCCCTATTAACATAAACCTCTAAAAATGAAGACAACGCATTTACAACCGAAATTCCAACGCCATGCAACCCACCAGAAACTTTATAAGTACCCTTATTAAACTTACCGCCAGAATGCAGTTTTGTTAAAACAAGTTCAAGAGCACTAATTCCCTCCTCTTCATGAATATCAGTGGGAATCCCTCTCCCATTATCAATTACAGTTATGGTATTATCTAAATTAATAACAACATCTATTCTATCACAAAACCCAGCTAAAGCCTCATCAATACTATTGTCAACCACCTCATAAACCAAATGGTGCAAACCATTAACAGAAACAGAGCCTATATACATACCAGGCCTTTTCCTAACAGCCTCAAGTCCTTTTAAGACCTGAATGTTACTAGCAACATAATTCATAAACCTTCCATTCATTTAATCAAAATCTAGACACAGATAAATTCTACATTAAAAAAAAAATAATATCTATTACATATAAAGCATCAAAAATTTTTAAAACTTCACAAACAACTTAGATAGAATCCTAATTTAACATTATACTATATAATGTTAAAAGTATAGTACTAAAACCAACAAGGACAAAAAATGGAAAAATCAAAAAATATATGGAGCTTGATTTTAACAGAAATAAAAAAAGAACTATCAGAAGAAGAGTTTTATGTTTGGTTTGAAAATTTGTGCTTTTTAGAATCAATAGGTGATAATATTCAAATATCTACTCCAAATTTATTCCACAAAAATCAAATAGAAAAAAGATTTACAAAAAAAATCAAAGAAATCCTCACAAAAAATGGCTATAATAACGTAACAATTGTATTTACGAATCAACCACCTAAAACCTATTCTAGCAAACAAGAAAGTGAAAAAACAACTTTTAAAGAAACTTTGCAAAATTTTGACAAGCTCAAAGGAAATACACTTTCTAAAGAACCAATTCAAAGCATTAAAGATCGCATAAAAATGTATATCAAAGAAGAAGAGCCTACAAATTTTAAAAATCCCTTTCTTAAAAAAAGATATACATTTGAAAATTTTATCATAGGACCAAATAATAGACTTGCATACAACGCCAGCTTATCAATCTCAAAAAATCCTGGAAAAAAATATAATCCTTGTTTAATTTACGGTGGAGTTGGACTTGGAAAAACACATTTGCTTCAAAGCATAGGGAACAAAACAGAAGAATTACATAATAACCTAAAGATATTATACGTTACCGCTGAAAATTTTTTAAATGAGTTTGTAGAAAGCATAAAGACACACGAAACAAAAAAGTTTAAAAAAAAATATAGATACTTAGATATGCTACTTATAGACGATATCCACGACTTACAAAAAAAAGAAGGCATACAAGAAGAGCTTTTTCACACATTTAACGCCCTTTATGAAGATAATAAACAATTAGTATTCACATGTGATCGATCTCCTTCTGAGCTTACAAATTTTACAGATCGACTAAAAAGCAGGTTCACAAGAGGACTAAATGTTGATATATCAAAACCCAATTTTGAACTCAGAGTCGCTATTATTGAAAAAAAAGCAGAAGAGGATGGTATAAAGGTTCCTAAAGATATACTAAATCTGGTTGCCCAAAAAGTTACAACAAATGTAAGAGATCTTGAAGCTGCTGTAACAAAACTAAAAGCATATATAGATTTAGACAATATAGAAATTGACATTGACATTGTTGAAAAAATAATCAAAGAAATAATAATTTACGAAAAAGAAACAACCAATGAATCAAGCAATAAAATAAATATCGAAAATATAAAAAAAATACTCTTAAGAGAGCTAAAAATTGCACATAAAGACATTGAGGGACATAGCAAAAAACCAGAGATAACAAAAGCTAGACATATTTATGCATACCTTTTAAGGAATTTTACAGAGTTATCAACAGTTGAAATTGGAAAAATTATTGGGGGGAAAACCCATTCAACAGTACTTTATTCAATAAATAAAATAGATAGGGACAGAAATAATGACAAAGAAATCAACAATTTAATCACAGAACTTATGAACAAAATAAAAAAAAATTAAACCCAATTGAAAAATCAAACATTCTTTTAAACAATTAAAACAAATAATTTATCAAAAACACAACAAAAAATAAACTATAATTCAACAAGATATTTCTTTATGTTATACAACATTAAATACAATTAAACAATCAAACAGAAACTTACTACTATTACTATTATATATATCTAAAAAAACTAAAAATAAAAAACAATAAAAACTTACAAAGATAAAATGTAATAAAATATATGAGGAGGCATCATGCTAAATAACACATTTTTTATTTGCGAAACAAATCAAATTACAAGTGAAATAGAAAAAGCAAAAGGAATAATATTAAACAGAAATATGAATGACATTTGGAGCGCATTGTTAATTGAAGTAAAAAGGTCTAATCTCATAATTAAATCAACAGACAGGAACATATTTTTTGAAAGCACAATATCAATTATTTCAGAAACAGATTTTAAGGTATTAATTAACGCCTCAAATTTTTATGACGCAGTAAAAGCATTCAGTTTTTACAAGAAAATTAAAATAGTTTTTAATGAGAATAACAGTAAATTGGAAATTATGGGAGAAGCAAAAGATGAAAAAGAAGAAAAATGTGAAGATCATTTAAAGGAACCTACCTTTTCATACGAAGAAATAGAAAATTACAATTATGATATGGTTAATGAAGATTACACTTTTGAAATTGAATTAAAACAAAAATCTTTTAAAAAAATAATAAATAGAATAGCTTTTTCAGCACATCTTGATGAATCCAAAAATGTATTAAATGGTATATATTTTACAAAAGGTGAAGATTCTAAGTTATTGCTTGTTTCTACTAATGGCCACAGAATGTCTATTTGCAAAACAGAAGTCATAGTTGAAGAAGATGTTAATTTTATAGTTCCTGTAAAAATATTTAATTTTTTAAAACACCTTATGTCAGGAGAAGGTATGGTTAAAATAAAGTCTTCGGATAAAAAATTTTATGTTGAATTTGATAATTATAAAATAGCCTGCAGTTTGATTAGTGGTAATTATCCTGATTACGAGAGCATTATACCTAAAGAACAAGAAAATAAATCTTTGGTTTCGCTAAGCATTTTAAAAGATAGACTCGCAAGAGTTAATTTATATGTTGATAAGTCAAAAAAGTTGATTTTAACTTTTTCTGAGCTTCAATTTAAACTTCTTGGAGAAGATTTAATTACTGGAAGAAAAGGTGAATTTTTTATTAAAAACCCGAACTATCTGTATGACGGATCAGATGAAGTTGTGGCGATTAATATTTCATATTTTATTGAAGCTATTAGTGTTTTTGAAACTTCGAAGATAGAAATACAATTTAATTCAGGGAATGTATTGAAATTAAGTGAACCTGAAAACTTTAATTTTACACACTTGATAATGCCGATGTCTTTAGGTTAAAGTGAATTATTAATGTAATTTTAAATATTAAAACGAGCTTTTATAAAGCTTATTTTATATTGTTTTTTGCATTGCGGTATAAAAAAATTGTTATGAATGATTCTGCTTTTAAAAAAATAGGTAATGTGCTTAAAGATTATTTAGAATCTAATTTGCTTGTTAATAAAAAAATAAGTTCAAAATTATTGATTGCTGACAAATGGAATCAGATCTTTAAGACTTTATCAGATGATGTAAAATTTTTAGATTTGAAAAATGAGCAGGTTCTTTTCCTTGAGGTAAGCAATTCAAGTATTTTGTATAGCATATCAATTAATAAGTCAAAGATAATAAGGGAAATAAAAGAATTAACGAGGATTGCAATAATAGATATAAAAGTTTTAGTAAAGTGATCATTATTGACAATCGCATTTATATACTATACCATTGTAGTGTTCAATTTGCAGCTTAGTAGCGGGAAATTGTTTTTAATGGAGGAGCGTTTTGAAAAGGACTTATCAGCCTAGTCGTGTTAAAAGAAATAGAAAATTTGGGTTTAGAGCTAGAATGAAGACTAAAGGTGGAAGACTTATTCTTGCAAGACGAAGGGCAAAAGGAAGAATGAAATTAACCGTTTCTGATGAAAAAAAGAAATATTAGTCTAAAATCAAAAATAGAAATTCAAAAAATTTTTAAAGAAGGCAATCTGATTAGGTTTAGTAATCTTAATCTTAAAATGTTCTTTAAATCAAATAATTTGATTTATTCTAGACTTCTTGTTACCTTTTCTAAAGGTTTTAGGGGGTCTGTTAAAAGGAATCGTGTTAGAAGACTTTTTAAAGAAGCTTTTAGGAAAAGATTAGAATTATTAGAAGGTAGAGCTGTAGATATTATTTTTGTAGTTTCTTATAACAGGTTGAATTTGACGTATTTTAGGATTGAATCTCTTATAAAAAATTTAGTTTTAATGGTGTGAAGGGGCATGAGTGAATCAAAGTAAAAAAATTCTAAGAACGGTTTATTTGTCTTTATTTTTAATAGGTCTTTTTATGCTTATTAATGATATTTTTTCTTCAATCATGTTAAGCTTTAAGTCTTCTGACAAGGAAGTGCAGTTTGATTTAAATAAAAGTTTTGATGATAATGAAATATTTTTAAGTAAAAGCAATGGCTTTGATTTGATTAATAAGTCTCAAAATATTGTTGTAGAAACAGAAATATATTTTGCTACTTTTTCGACATTTAGAGGAAATTTGGTTTCATTAAAGCTTAAAAATCATTTAAATTTGGAAAAAGATCCTACAGATTTGATTAATGTTGATTATAAAAATGAAACTTTTTTCGATGTTAGTTTAGACTATTTAGTAGAGGATTTATTTTTGTATAAAAAAATAGATAATTTAAATCACGAATTCAAAGCTTATTTTAAAAATCATGGCAAAATTTATGAGTATGTAAAGAAGTATACATTTTCGGAAAAAAATGAATACTTAATGAAATTTACAGTTATTGTAAATAGTCTTAACGATTATGACTTATTTGATATTGATTCTTATAAAATTGTTTTTAGTTCTGAGATTGAGAGATTGAGCGATAAAGCTAAGCTACAATATAATAATTATTTATCTCAAATAATTTATTATGACAATAAGCTTAAATATGGTAAGGATGGTCTAAGTATTAACAATCCCAGATGGATTGGTTCTAGTACTAAGTATTTTGAGGTGTTGATTTCTAGAGAAAATATGGAGGTTGAGTTTAAGAAGGAAAGAGGAGTTCTTAAATCATTTATTGTCAATAATGTTGGAAATAAAAAAAATATTAGTGATGAGTTTTTTATTTATGCTGGACCTAAGGACAATAGATATCTAGACATTTTTGACAAGAGTGGTGACAATACCTTCGGTTTATCTGATATTGCTTTTGGAATGTCAGTAGAAAAGAGTTTGTGGTATTTAATTCAAGTTCCTATGCAAATGGTAATGCAAGTTTTTTATGACGTTATACCTAATTGGGGGCTTTCAATTATTTTTTTGACAATTGTTGTTAGAATACTTATCTTTCCTTTGACATTTAAGGGATTTAGAGCTACTGCTGAGCTTTCCAAACTTCAACCTAAAATGAAAGAACTTCAAGTAAAGTTTAAGCATGATCCCAAGAAGTTGAATGAAGAGATGGGAAGACTTTATAAAGAAGAAGGGGTTAATCCTCTTGGGGGGTGTTTTCCTGTAATTTTGCAGCTTCCTATATTTTTTGCTCTTTATTCACTTGTAAATAATTTATTTTTATTAAGAGGAGCTAGTTTTATTCCAGGATGGATTGACGATCTGTCTATTGGTGACAGTGTATATAATTTTGGATATAGGCTTTATTTTGTTTCTTGGACTGATATTAGAATTTTACCTTTTATTATGATGTTTACTCAATTGGGATCTACAATTGTTAGTTCTAATCTTGATTTAAAAAATCTTGGAGCACAACAGAAGTTTTTATATTTTGGAATGCCTATTATGTTTTTTTTCATACTTTACAATATGCCGTCAGGGCTTTTGATATATTGGATTACAACAAATATTTTTACTATTTTGCAGCAATACTATATAAAGATGCATTTGTCTTAAAGGGGGAATAATATGAGCTATGAATTTTACGGAAAAACCGAACAAGAAGCAATAAAGAAAGCAATGAGAGACCTTGAATTAAAAGAAGGTGAGTTTGATGTAGAAATTTTAGATAAAGAAAGGGTTGGATTTTTATTTAAGAAAGAAATGATTAAAATAAGGGTTTCTCCTCATGTAAAGGAAGTTAAAAAAGGTGGTTTTGAAATTAAAATTGGGGATGAAATTTGTGATAAAATTTTAGAATTTCTAAAAGAAATGCTAATTAAAATGGGATATTCTGTAAACTTGATAATAGAGCCTAAAGAAGGAGGGCATATTAAGATTTCTATTGAGACAGATAGTCCAAATATTTTAATTGGACGAGAGGGTAAAAATTTAGATTCTTTACAGCTTTTGACAAATGTTTATACTTCTAAGCTTATTGGTGAAAATGGTTCCTTTAATAGGGTTGTATTGGATATTGGAGACTATAGAGAACGATTTAAATCTAGGTTTATTAATTTAGCAATAAATTCTTTTCATAAAGTCAAAAGAACCAGACGCTCTATTTTATTACCTTCAATGAATCCTTTTGAAAGAAGAATTATTCATACAACTTTAAATCGTTATAGTGATATAAAAACTGAAAGCGAGGGTGATGGAAATATAAAAAGAATAAGAGTTTCTTATGTCAGAAATAATAGGTTTAGTAACAATAATTCTCGCAGTTATCAAAAAAAAGATCTTGGTTTTAAAAAATAAATTGATGGCGTTAGTTTGTATTGAATTTTAAAGGGGAATGATAATATGAAAATTTTTTTAACCGGAATTGCAGGGTTTATTGGATTTCATGTAGCTAAAAAGCTTGTAGAAGAAGGACATGAAGTTTTAGGTGTAGACATATTAAATGATTATTATGAACTTAAATTTAAAAATGAAAGATTAGAGGCTTTAGGTTTTTGTCCCAAGGATGTCAAAACTCATAAGATTATTAAGAGTAAAAAATATAATAATTTATCCTTTGCCTACCTTGATATACTAAATAAGGACAAACTACTGAAACTTTTTAAAGAGTATAAGTTTACACATGTTTGTCATTTGGCTGCTCAAGCGGGCATTAGAGATAGTCTTGAAAATCCTGATAGCTATGTTTCAATAAATATTGTTGGATTTTTTAATGTTTTAGATGTATGTAGGGTTTATAAAGAAAACATCAAACATTTTGTTTATGCTTCAACGTCATCAGTTTATGGTATAAATGAGAATATTCCATCTAGTGAGGATTCTATTACGGATCATCCTTTAAATTTATATGCAGCTAGTAAAAAATCTAATGAGATGATAGCTCATGCTTATAGTGCATCTTTTAATATTCCTACAACAGGGCTTAGATTTTTTACAGTTTATGGAACATATGGAAGACCTGACATGGCTTTATATTTATTTTCAGATGGAATTAAAAATTGTGAGCCTATTAATATTTTTAACAATGGGAATATGGCTAGAGATTTTACATATGTAAGTGATATTGCAAACGGCGTTTACAAAGTGTTGAAAAATCCAGCTAAGAGTGATTGTAATTTTGACGTTAAAAATCCAAATTCGTCAACATCTTCTTTTCCTTACAGAATATATAATATAGGGACTGGACATGCAACTAAATTGTTAGATTTTATTAGAGAGCTTGAGGCTAATTTTGATAAAAAGGCCTTAAAAAATTATATGCCCATGCAAAAAGCAGATGTTGTGGAAAGCTGTTGTGATATTGTAAAGCTTAAAAATGATGTGGGATATGAGGCTAAAATTTCTATTAAAGAAGGAATAAAAGAATTTTCACAGTGGTATAAAATGTTAGAGTCTACTGAGAAGGTTTAATTTTAAGCTTTTTGATACAGCATAATAAATTTTATGTTTATTTTTAGTTTAATAATTAATTATTTATTTAAATTCAATTCTATTTCTTAGGTGTATAATTTATTATAGGCATTTGATAAAAGAAAAAATAAAGTAAAATAAAATAGAAAGGAGTGATATAAGTGGGTGTTTTAGATAAGATTAAACCCGGTGTAGTTTATGGGAAAGAATTACATTCTTTATATGAAATATGTAAAAAGGAAGGATTTGCTATTCCTTCTATTAATTGTATAGGAACAAATTCTATTAATGCGGTTTTAGAAGCAGCAAAAGAAATTAATTCTCCTATTATGATACAATTCTCCAATAGTGGTTCTGCTTTTATTTGTGGGAAAGGATTGAAGATGGAAAAACTGCAAGGAGTTTCAATAGTTGGAGCCATTTCTGGTGCTATGCATGTTCATTTGATGGCAGAGCATTATGGAGTTCCTGTTGTTCTTCATACTGATCATTGTGCTAAGAATTTGCTTCCTTGGGTTGAGGGACTTTTAGAGTATGGTGAGAAATACTATAGTCAGCACAAAAGGCCATTATTTTCTTCACATATGTTAGATTTGTCGGAAGAACCTATTAAAGAAAATATTGAAATTTCTAAAAAATTTTTAGAAAGAATGGCAAAAATTGAAATGTTTTTAGAAATAGAGCTTGGAATTACGGGTGGAGAAGAGGATGGAGTTGATAATTCTGATAGAGCTTTGCATGAACTATTTTCAACTCCCGAAGATATTTACTATGGATATTCAGAGCTTTTAAAGATTAGTCCAAATTTTCAGATTGCAGCAGCTTTTGGAAATGTTCATGGAGTATATAAACCGGGAAATGTTAAGCTTACTCCAAAAGTGTTAAAAGATGGTCAAGATTATGTCATATCAAAAACAGGAGTAAATGTTACCAAGCCAGTTTCTTATGTTTTTCATGGGGGGTCTGGATCTACAATTGATGAGATTAATGAGGCACTTTCTTATGGGGTTGTAAAGATGAATATTGACACAGATACACAGTGGGCTGCCTGGGAGGGTGTTTTAAATTATTATAAAAAAAATGAAAGTCGTTTACAAGGTCAATTAGGAGATGGTAAGGACATTGATATTCCTAATAAGAAATTTTATGATCCAAGAGTTTGGTTAAGAGAAGCTGAAGTTTCCATAAAAGAGCGTGTAAAGATTGCATGCAAAAATCTTAATAATATTAATAGGAATTAAATAAAAATTCACTAATTTTTATTTGTAAGCTGCTTTTTAAGCGGCTTTTTTATTATTCTATTATGCTTTAGATATTGAATTATAAAATGATTGATGATTCGATGTATTTTCCTATTGTTTATTTAGCCATCTTTTTTGATTATTTTTGCTTATTTTTTTTCAGAACTTAAATAAAATGTTAATTTATTTAAATGATTGTTAAATGTTATGTTTATGAGCCTTTTATGATTAAATAAGGAGGCAATCAAGATTGTTTCTAAATTTCTAAAAAAGCATTTTGCTCTGGATTGACTTCATGTTTTTTTAAATTGTTTATTGTTTGTGAAAAATTAAACTTGAGCTTTGAGATTTAATTTCTTGAAAGAATAGTAGATTATTGTAAAATCCCAAGGAATACGGTTTAACTGATTTTTATACTTTTTAAAAGCATATAGTACAATCTATATTATGAATTTAAGCATCATCAGTAACAATATTTATTCCGAGTTCTTTTAGTTGTTCATTGGAAATTTTAGAGGGGGAGTCATCAAGAGGACTTGTCGCAAAAGAATTCTTGGGAAATAATATTACATCTTTTATTGAAGTTGATTTTGTCATTAGCATTATTAGTCTATCAATACCAATTGCAATGCCACCATGATTAGGGGCGCCATATTCTAATGCTTTTAGAAAAAATCCAAATCTATCTTCTGATTTTTCTTTTTGAAATCCTATTATGTTGAAAATTCTTTGTTGAAGTTCTTTGTTGTGTATTCTAATTGAACCTGAACCAAGCTCTACACCATTTAAAACAAGATCATAAATTTCACCTATGGTTTTATTTGGGATTTTTTCTAAACTGGCAATATATCTCTTTTTAGGAAGCGAGAACATGTGGTGAGCTGGCGTATAAGTTTTTGTATTTTCATCATATTCAAATAGTGGAAAGTCGTAGACCCATAGAAATTCAAATTTATTTTCATCTATTAGTCCAAGATCGTTTGCAATTTTTATTCTAATTTGGCCCATTGCTTTGCAAGCAGTTTCCCATTTTTTATTAGCTGTAAAGAAAATTATATCATTATTTTCTAGAGAATAGGTTTTTATTAATTGCTGTTCTTCTGTTTTTAAAAATTTTGCAATTCCTCCAGAAAATTTGTTGTTTTCAATTTTTGCAAAATAAAGCCCTTGTGTTTTGTAAAGCTTTGCAATTTCTTCTAAATTATTTATTTTTGCTCTTGAAAACTTATCAGCTTCATCTTTTACTATTAAAATTTTAATTGAACCTTTGTTTTTTAGAGTCTCTTTGAATACATTGAATTCTGAATTTTTTAGATTGCGACTTATATCTTGCAATGTAAGTTCAAATCTAGTGTCTGGTTTATCGCTCCCATATTTATTCATTGCCGTTTTGTATGTTATTTTTTTGAATTTTTTAGGTAATTTAATATTAAGGCAATTTTTAAATATTAAAAAAAGCATATTTTCTATTAATTTGAAAATGTTTTCTTTTTTGACAAAGCTCATTTCAAGATCGAGCTGAGTGAACTCTGGTTGCCTATCTCCTCTTGAATCTTCGTCTCTATAGCAACGGGCGATTTGAAAGTATTTATCAAATCCTGCTATCATTATAAGCTGTTTGTAAAGTTGTGGAGATTGAGGCAAAGCATAAAAAGATCCTTTATGAATCCTTGATGGGATTACAAAGTCTCTTGCGCCTTCTGGTGTTGATTTGACAAAAGTTGGGGTTTCTAGTTCTAGAAATTTTTTTTTTACTAAAAAATTTCTAATAAGATGAGTAGCCTGACATCTTAAAATGATTTTATTTTTTAATGAATCTCTTCTTAAATCTAAGTATCTATATTTAAGCTTTGAGTTTTCACTTGCATTATTGTCATCTTCTATCATAAATGGCAATTCATTACACTTTGAGATAATTTCAATGTTTTTTGCCAATATTTCAAAAGATCCTGTTTTCATATTTTCGTTTATCATGTTGGGAGGCCTTTTACTTAATAATCCTTGAATTTTAATGCAATATTCAAGTTTTATTTTTTCTGCTATCTTTAAAAGGTGTTCTTCGGTTATCAGAACTTGAGCTTTTTCATATCTATCTCTTATATTTAGAAAGATAAATTTTCCGTGGTGTCTGATTTTTTTCACCCAAGCATTTATTTCAACTTTTTTGTTTATCAATTTTTCATTCAATTCATTACATTTGATAACTTTAAACATAACTTAGCCTACTATTATATTATAAATTTCTTTGTCTGTTTTCGCATTTAAAATTTCTTTTTTGTATAGATCAACTTTGCCTACAACAGATGCTAAGATTCTGGGGTAGCTAACATAATCTTTTGCTGGGCATAATATTAATATAAAAACATGGCTTAAATTTTTGTCAAGAGCATTAAAGTCAATCCCTTCATGGCTTATTCCTATTGCAATATGTATTTTTGAAATTAAATTTGTTTTTAAATGAGGAATAGCAAAACCTTCTTTTAGTGCAGGAGTAATTAATTTTTCTCTTTCCATTAAATCTTGAAATATTCTTTTTTTATCAATTTCAATGTTTATTACGCTTAGAAGTTCTCTTATTACATCAGCCTTATTGCTTGCTTTTAATTCTAGAATAATGTTTTCCTTTTTTATTCTTTTATTTAGGTTGATCTTACTAAGAATTTTATCATAATTTATTGAATAATCTAGTTTTTTTGCTCTTAAAGAGACCGTTTTAACTTCTTCGGTTATTTTTTCTAAGTTTAAAATTGTTTCTCTAAAAAGATCTTGTATTATAATTAAGTGATTGTTTGGGCATTCGAATGTGATTTGACTGCCTTCTCGCTTTATTGAGAAGGATATATTATTTTTTCTTGCATTAATATATTGTGAAGAGTCATTTTTAATTTGTTGTGTGAAGAATCCTTCTTTTCTTAACTCATTTTTCAAGTCCCATATAAGAATTTTGGCTAAATTATCATATTCAAAATACACACATATGTGTGTATTTTGATCTATTGGGAGTTCTTTTTTAAGTCCGCTTTTATTTATTTTGAATAAAAAGTTTATTATGGGTGTTACAATGATTGTTGGCAAAAATACCATTATTATTATTATTCCAAATATTTTTTGGCTAATAAATCCCGAAGATAATGCTACATTTGCCATAATAAGTGAAACTTCTCCTCTAGGAACCATTCCGGTTGCAATTTTTAAGGCTCCAAGTTTATTGAATCCTAAAAAGAGTGCTGGAATAAAGCAAAATATACTTTTAGTAATTATTGCTATTGCGCTAATTGCTAATCCTAAAATAAGAACTTCTTTTGAGAGTATTTCATTAATATCTGACATAAGTCCAATTGATGTAAAAAAGATTGGGATAAAAAATCTTTCAAAGATTGTTAGTTTGTCTTGAATTACATATACAATGTCTGTTTTTGACATGGCAAGTCCAAATACATAAGCTCCGACAACAAAAGACATTCCTAGATTTTGAAAAATACTTGCAATAGTAAGGGCTAGAGAGAGTGTTATTACGGTTGCTAAGGTAACACTATTTAATTTTTTCAACAGTTTTGAGAGTGTTTCTGATACATATATTAAAGAGAAAGTTAAACATAGCCAAATTACTATGCTTTGAATTATGGTTTTAATAGAGCTTGCTATATCAAGATCTGATATAGATCTTGATATAGTTATTACGCTTGTAAGCATAAGCATTGAAAGCACATCGTCAATAATTGAAGTTGAGATTATTGTCACTCCTTCTGAAGTGCTCATTTTTTTCTTTGCAGAGAGTATACTTGCTGCGATTCCTGCTGATGTTGGAGTTCCAATTATTCCAATAAAAAGCGAGGTTGGGCTTATTAGAGGGACGTTGAAAATTATGCTGGCCATTAGTACAAAACTTGTGAAGGTGCCAATAACTTCTGTTATTCCAATAATTCCTCCGCGTGGCAAAAATTTGATAAACAATTTTAAGTCAGTTTCAAGTCCTGCTGTGAAAAGCAATATTATTGAAGCTATGGTAGATATTGCAAATATTTTTTCATCTATTAAATAATTTTCTCCAATTTGAGTTATCCCTAATGGGAATAATAAAGGTATTTTAATTTTCCCAAAGGCATTCGGACTTAGAATTATTCCTGCTGTTATTTGCCCTATTACTTTTGGAATCCCTATTTTAGTTACTAGATTACCCAGTGAAATAGATGAGATTACAATGATCGCCAGACTCATGACAAAATATGACATTTTTGCTTCAATGTCATATTTTGTTGAGTATGAAAATAAAAGATTAGGTAAGTGCAGTAATATTGTTGTATAAAAAATTTTTTTATTCATTTTTTAAGCTCTTTTTAAAAATTGCATTTTAGCAAGTTTAGCAAATTTTTAATTACCAGTTTTTCTTTTTTCTCGATGATTATTATTTTTGTTTTTTCTTTGTATATTGTTCCTAATATAATAATTTCAATTGCAGATTTTGCATCAGCTTTTCTACTATTCTTTTTTGTTATCTTGATATAGCATAAAGAGTGTTTATTTATAAATTCAGCAATGATGTTTGCTGACCTTGAATGTATTTCATCCTTATTTATTATCTCAATTTTTACTTCTTGCATTTTTTACTTATCTTATTTATTATTTTTTTTCTCTTTTTCTTTAGTTGCTGTTTTGTAAAGTTTTTCTATTGCTCTATCAATAAGGTTGAGAAATACTTTATCATCTTCTCTTATATGTATTATTTTCCCCCAATTAAAGTGAACGTGTGCGTCGAATTCAAAAAGCTCATGTTCTTTTTTGATTGTAATTTTTAAATTTTCTACATGTTTTTTGATATGAGTATCAAATTTTTCTAGTTTTTTGAGAATAAAATTTTTTTCACTCTCATTTAAGTTATAATTAACTGTCTGAATTTTAGGTTCCATAATATATTTTTCCTTTCTCAGATTTCAATTCATTTCTATACTTGTTTACTGTTCTTCTAGAAATAGAGATCCCTTTGGATTTCAGTATAGCAGAAATCGCTTTATCTGACATCTTTTTATTTACTTCTAGTAACTTTTTTACTGTTATTTTAATGCTTAATTTTGAAAATTCATTTGTTTTTGCTCCACCAACAGAGCTAAAGAGCTCTTTGATTAATATAGTACCCCATTCACATTTTAAATATTTATTTTTTATTGCTCTTGATATTGTTGATTTTGATACACTTATTTTTTCTGACAAAATGCTCAAGTTCATTGGTCTTAAGCTTTTAAAACCTCTTCTTAGAAATTCTTTTTGCAATGTATATATAGCTATTCCTATTTTTGCAAGTATTTCGTCTCTATATCTTAATGATTCTATTAACCATTTTGCTTTTTTTTGTTTTTGAGGATTTATAGCTGTCTTTTTAAGTTCTTTTTTAAAGATGTTAACTTCTTTGATTTTAATTTCAAATTTGTTATTGTGGTTTATTATTAATATATCTGGATCAACATAGAAATTAGTATCTTCTGGGTCTTTAAATTCGAGTGTTGGGTTGGGATTGAGTTTTTGTCTTATAATTTCTAAAGCTTTGTTAAATTCTTTACTTCTTATTTTAAGTTCTTCTTTTAACTTTTCTTGAGTTTTTTCAAGAAGTTCTGCCTTTTCAAGAATTTTAATAATATTGGTTTCTAATTTATGATGCTTTGCTTGTAAAATTAACGATTCTATTATATTGGGAACGCAAATTCCAATTGGATCAAATTTTTGAATAAGTTCAATTATTTTTTTTACTTTTTCTTTTTCTTCCTTTTTAAAAAGGTCGTAAGGGTTTATTATATGAAACCCTTTGTTGTTTAGATTGTTTATTAATATTTCACCTATTTTAAGTTCATCTTCATTTATTCTCTGAATTCTTAGTTGTAGTAAAAGGTGTTCTTTTAAAGAAGTATTTGTTTGTGTTTTTTCAAGAGCTATGTCGTGTTGATTTTTTATCATATTATCTTCTTTATAAAAAACTTTTTTAAACCTATATGTTTTTAATGTTTCAAAAAATATTTTGTTTGAGTCTATTTCTAGGCATTCGTTATTTTCACTTTCTTCCACTATAAGCTGTGTTAATTCTTTTTTATTAAGACTTAATATTTTTATTGTTTGCAATTGAATTGAGTTTAAATTTTGGGATAACTTTAATTTTTGTTTAATCATATTTATATTAATGTATAAAAAAATCCGCTAAGTATAATTACTAATGCTGGGCTTATTTTATTATAAAAAAATAAAATAAAAAAATTAATTCCCACAATAGCCAAGGTTCTTAAAAACTCTGTTTTGTCGTTTTCTATCTTTAAATATGTGTTTTCGAGTAGAATGATTATTGTAATTATCCACAGTGCAACAATAATAGGCTTTAGATTTTCTAAACAATAAGTTAAAAAGCTTGTTTTGTGTAGCATTAGGATGATTATAACCATTATTATTATTGGGGCGGTTATTAATGCTCCTGTAGCAATTATTGCTCCTGCAATTCCTGCAGTTTTCATTCCAACGTATGTTGCTATGTTTGTGGCAATAGGCCCAGGAGTTATTCTTGATATTGTAATCATATTGACAAATTCTTCTTTTGTTATCCACTGTTTATTATTAATTATTTCATTGTTTATTGTCGCTGCAATTCCATTGCCACCTCCGAAATTTAATAATCCGATTTTTAGAAATGTAATGAATAAATTTATTAAAATCAATCGATATCCTTTTTCTCTTTGGTTAATATTTTTTTTATTGTTATATATTTTAATGTGTATATTAAAAAGAAAATTAGCAGCACATATGATATTCTTATTTTTAATTTAAAAATTGCAAAAATTACAAGAAAACATATTGTCCATTTTATTATAGAATTATTCAACATTTTTTTTGAAAACTTTAAAACAACTGTTAACATTATAATAATTGAAGAGATTTTTGCACCTTCGAGAAATTTCTCAACATGTATGCTATTTGGTACTAATTTTAGGTAAAAAAAAACCATTATTATTACAATAATGGAAGGTAAAATTCCGGCAACAACGAGTAAAAGTGCGCATGGGAACCCCCCAAATCTTCTTCCTACTAGGAACACAAAATTAATTGCTGTAACTCCAGGAATAACATTTGATGTTGCTAGTATTTTGTTAAAATCGTCCTCAGATATTATTTTTCTTTTTTTAACAAGTATTTTCTTAAGTTCAGATATGATTATTAATCCCCCACCAATTGTAAGCGTTGTTGTTTTGAAGACAAGTAAAAATAAGTTCAGAATTTCATATAGTTTTTTTTGTTTTTTTTTCTTCATTTGTTTCTTCAAATTTAGTAAAAACCTTTGGCACTAATTCTACCACAAATATTATTGTAATGTGCATTTTTTTGTTGAGTATCGGCAATTAAAACATACTTTATTATATTTAAAATATTTACTTGTTGTTTTTACTAGATTTTTTCTATTGAAAAGGTTTGTTTGTTTTTGTGATATAATTCAATTAATTTATGTGAATATTAGAAGGAAAGTTTAGTTTGTTTAAGGAGTTTTTTATATTTCAAGATTATTTTAATTATATTCTTGAGAGTGTGGTAGGTTATGGTTTAAAGGTTTCGATTGCTATAGCGCTATGGTATTTTTTAAAGTTAATAGTTAAGAAAATAGGTAAAATTTTATTTAAGACTTTGGAAAAGTCTAAATTAGAGGAGAAGTTAGAGGCTACGGTTTTTAACTTTTTAAAATCTTTTTTCAAAATCTTAACAGATTTTCTTATTGTTTTAATAATATTGCCATATCTTGGGGTGCCTACAACATCTATTATTGCTGTATTTGGATCATTAGGGCTTGCTATTGGGCTTGCTGCTCAGGGTATTTTATCTAATTTTGTTAGCGGAATTATTGTTTTGAATTCTAAGTTTTTTAAGTGTGGAGATCATATTAAATGTGGCGATGTTGAAGGTTTGGTTGAAAATGTCCAAATTTTTTTTACTACACTTAAAACATTCGACGAAGAAATTATTAAAATTCCAAACAGTAAGCTTACATCTAATTTTGTTGTTAATTTTTCAGCAAATCCTAGAAGAAGAGTTGTATTTTCTTTTCAAGTTCCCCATGATACGAATATTGATTTATTGAAAGATAAAATAGAGGATTTAATAATTTTTAATAATAAGAAATTTAATGTTGAGATTTGTTCTCCTACTCTTATTGTCAAAAAATATACTCCCTGTTACATAGTCGTGCAGGTTCGATTTTTTATTAATACAGATGCTTTTTGGACTTTTCAATATTTTATTGGTGAGTCTATTAAAAATGTTTTATTGGATATGAAAATTAAGTTTCCAATTTGTTTTATACCTTTTGATAAGCTATATTAATGATTTTTTCTTGCAATAATTTCTGAGTAATAATTTTCAATTTTTTTTGTAAAAAAATGGCTTGAAAATTTAATAGAGTGTTTTTTAGCATTTTGTTTAAATGTTTTTAGTGTTTTATCATCTTTTATTACTTTTTCTATGTAATAAGATAAGTTTTCATACTTTTTTATTAAGAATCCGTTTATTCCTTCTTTTATTACGTCTTTATATATATAATCATTTATTAAAATAGCAGGTATTCCAGCAGTTAATGCTTCTATTACTGTCATTGGATACACCTCGCTTCTTGATAGACTAGCAAAGATATCAGAAATTTTGTAGTAAAAGCATATTTCTTCCCATGGAATTGTTCCTATTAGCAATATTTGTTTTTCAAGCCGATGTTTGATGCTAAAATTTTTTATTTCCTTTTCTTCACTTCCTTTACCAATAATGATAAGCTTATAATTTTTGTTTTGTATTAAAAGGTCTTTTAAATTCATTACTAATGAATTTATGTTTTTTTCTTTATTGATTCTTCCAACAAATATTATTATTTTGTCTGTTTGTTTTATATTGTGTTTTTTAAAAATTTCATCTTTTTTTTCTTTGCTTAAAGTTTTTATGAAAAGCTTTCTATCAACGCCATTTGGAATAATTCTATAATTAGAATTATTTGAAAGTCGAAAATACCTTTCTTTTGCTTTGCTTGACGGGTAAATAAAATGTTTTATTTTATTATAATGTTTTTGCATCATTTTGTCGGGTTTAATAAAATATTTAAAAATTCCTAGGTAATGTAAATAATAATCCCACATTGTATGACTTGTGTGAACTATTGGTATGTTTTGCTTTAATGCAATTTGTTTTCCAATTTTACCCATAGAAAACTCGGAGTGAGTATGAATAATGTCTGGTTTATAACTTTTTATTATTTTAGATATTTTTCTTTTATTGGGAAAAGCTATTACAGCATCAAGTTTTTTATTTATTTGAATAGATGAACATCTGTAAACGTTTTTTTCGTTTAAAGATGTTTTGGATTTTGGACAAAATATGTAAACCTCATAGCCATTTTTTTCAAATCCTTCTTTAATTTGCTTTATTGACGTTGCCACCCCATTTTTTTCTGGAATATAAGTATCTGTAAATATTGCAACTTTCATATTCTCCTCCTAGCTTAAGTATAATATATTTAATACTTGGATTATAATTTACTTTGATGCAAGTGGTTTATTTATTATTGGGTAGTGAGCAAGGCTTAAAAGAAGCTTATTTAAAAGAGTTGCTAGTCAAGATGGATGCTTTTAAATCGAAAGTTTTAGTTACTAAAATTTTTTTGTCAGAACTCTCAGTTGTGGAATTTGTTGAGAAGCTATTTTCCAATTCTTTTTTTTCAGAAAAAGAAATTTTTATTGTTTATGAGTCTGAACTTTTAAAAGCAGATAAAGATTTAGAACTAGTATGTAATGCAATTTTAAAGTCTAGCAATAAAACTATTATTTTTGTTTCTAATAGCAATACATGTAACATTGATTTTAAGGGTAAGCTTAAGTTTATAAAAAAAGTTTTTTATGAAATTCCTGATGATGACAAATTTACATTTGTAAAAAGAAATTTTTTTAATCTTAATATTAAAATTACAGATTCTGCAATAAATTTAATGCTTTTAATGTTAAATTCAGATACTAAAATTTTAAAATTTTATATAGATTCTTTTGCGCTTTTTGCCAAGAACAACACCATTGATGAGGAAGATATAACTTCTTGGATTAGCTTTGTTCGTTTTGAAAACACTTTTTCTTTATTTAATTCAATTTTAAAAAAACATATGGAGCATTCTTTGATAAAGATTAAGTCTATTTTGGATCAGGGAGAAGATTTTCTTAATGTTTTGATGAGTCTTATTTGGCAATTTAAAAGATTGTTAAAGGTGCAAATAGATTACAATACATGTGGAAGCTTACAGAGTGCATTGAATAAAAATAAAATTTTTTTTTCATTAAATAAAATTTATAGAGTAGGGGTTAAAAATTATTCAATTGAGGAAATAAAAATTGTTTTGAAAATTTTATATAAGTTTGATTTATATTTGAGGATTTATTCTAAAAATATTCATCAAAATTTGTCATATTTTTTAATATTTTCAATCTTAAATTTTAATAATAACTTTTTAATAGATTGTTCCAAAGAATCAAAATTTAATTTTTAATCTATGAAGCAAAAATTAATTTGGATTTTATTGTTTTGTTTTTTATCTTGTAGATATGAATTTAGGTTGGCGGAAATTGTTTTAATAGAGTTTTTTGATTCTATTAAAAATTTGCAAAGCAGTCCTGAAATATTTTTTAACTATTTAAATATTCCAAGTGATGATGATCTGAGGGCAAAAATTTTTGGATTAAAATCTCAGGCAAAGGATGATTTTATTTTTTATCCTTTGTTTTTTAATAATCTAAGATATGAAATAATAGGTAAAAAAAATATTTCTAAGGGCTTTGAATTTGAAGTTATTATTAAAAATATTAACTTCAAAAACGGGATAGAAAAATTTTTGGTCAAATTAAATAAAATTGAAGTAGGATCTTCAAAGATTAAAAACTTAGGGGAAAAAGAGCGTAAAAAAATATTTGACAATTTAATAAATGAAGTTGTTGGAGAGTTAGATAATTTTGATTACACTGAGATTGTTCATTTTTTTAGAGTAGTCAAGAGTTCTTCCGGAGACTATAAAATAGAGCTTTTGGGAGATGTTTTAAATATACAAGTTAGAAACAAGCTTATTAATGAACTTTTTTTAGTTTTATCGCCTGGAATTTCCAATAGTGTTTTAATTTTAAAAAATATTAATAAATAATAATCTAGTTTAAATTTTGTAATTTTATCGTTACTTGAGGAAGTACATAAAATTTTAATTGAATTTAAAATTTATTTATCGTTATCAATATTTTTTATTGAGTTTTCTTTTATTGCAAATTCTTTTATTCTTTTTGCAAGTTTAATATTTACTTTTATTTTTTCTGAAATTTCATTTTCACTTAAAGGTAATATATCCTTATAGGTTCCAATTAATTTTAATATTTTTTGGGCTGTTTTTTCTCCAACCCCATCTATTTTTTTATACAATAGGGTTATTTTTTCCCGTCTTTTTTTGTTAAATCCATTAGCTTTTCTGTGTGCTTCATCTCTTACATTTTGCAGTATCCTAAGAGCAGGATGTCCTTGGGGGAGATTTATTCCTTTTTTATTGGTGATTAAGAATATTGTTTCGTGTTTTTTTGCCAACGAACAGACTTTAACTTTGTCTTCTATTTTTAAGCTTTTTAAGATAGAAAAAGCAGCACTTAATTGTCCTTTTCCCCCGTCAATTAAAATTAAATTTGGTAGCTCTAATTTTTTATTGATTATTTCTGAATATCTTCTTAAAATTGCTTCTTTTATTGCCCTAAAGTCGTCAATTTCTCCTTTTAACAGTGAGTTTAGCTTGTAAAGCTTGTAGTTTTCTTTAAAGGGTATTCCCATTTTAAAAGTAACCATAGAAGCCACTGTTTCTTGACCTTTAAGATGAGCAATATCAAATCCTTCAATTATTTTGGGAAGTTTATCCATTTCTAGAAAAATTTTTAAACTCTCAAGTGCTTTGTTGCTTTTATTTTCGTATTCTCTTAAAGATAATTTTGCGTTAGATATGGCCATTTCCATTATTTTTAAAATTTCTTTTGTTTCTTTGTAAATAATTTCTGTTTTTGTATTTTTAATTTCATTTATTAGTTTTTCAACATTTTTAGTATCGACATCTTTGAGAAAAATATGAATTTTGTCGGGCACTATCATATTAATAGATGTGTAATATTGAATCAAAAATTGTAAAACCAACTCATCTTTTTTACATATGCTCTCATCAAAGTTTGCATCTCTTTCAACTAATTTTCCATCTCTATATTTTAACACTATTATTGTATTTACATTTTCTCCCGGGTGAACATATACATAGTCTATGTTTAAATTATTGGCTTTTGTAACGATTTGGATTTGATTAATTTCTATTAAAGAACTTTTCATTTCTTTTAATTTAATGGCAGTTTCAAAATCTTCTTTTTGTACAGCAAGTTTTAATTTAATGTCAATTTGGCTTAATATTTCTGATATATTCCCGTTTAGTATGGATTTTGCCTTATTTACTTCTATTTGATATTCTTTTTCAAGGTTTTCCTTGTAGCATACTCCAAGGCACTGTCCCATATGATAATATAGACAAGGAGCATTGGATTTTTTTTTACACTTTCTAATCTTAAATGTTTTGTTAATAAAATCTAATACTTGGTCTAATTTTTTTACATTGGTGAATGGTCCAAAATATTCGCTTTGGTCATTAATTATTTTTCTAGTTTTTAAAATTCTTGGATATTTTTCATGAGTTATCCTTATCATAGGATAGCCTTTTCCGTCTTTTAATTTTACATTATAATCAGGCTTGTGAGTTTTGATTAGATTGCATTCTAGTAGTAATGCTTCGTATTCGCTGTTTGTTGTAATAACTTCTATTGATTTTACATTTTTCATTAATATTTTGATTTTGTGACTTTTTTTTTCTAAAAAATAACTTTTTATCCTTGATCTTAGATTTTTTGCTTTTCCAATATAGAGTATTTTTTTATTTTCATTTAGCATTTTATAGCAACCGCTTGTAGTTGGCAATTTGGTTACTTTTTCGAATAAACTTGTTAGGGCCTCTTTCATAATGTCAGATAGTTTTTAGATTTTAGAAATCATCTTATGATATAATATTGTATCATAAGACAGTTTGTTTTATGATCTGAGATATTTAAAAATATTAATAATAACAAATAAAAGGTCAAAAATGAGATTAATTTTAATGCTCTTGCTATTTTTTTTGTGCTTTTCTATTCTTTTATCTCAAGAATTGAAGTTAATACTTGATTCGAAAAAAAATTTTAAATTTGTTCAAGATTCTAGCAATATTACTTTTGAAAGGGATATGAGGGGTGTGCTTGGCATTTATTTGGACAGATATAAAGCTGTTTTAGATTTAAATAATATTGATTTACGCTTAGAAATAGGAAGGGATAATAAATTAAAAGACACATCTTCAAACTATTTAGTTAGTGCAAACAGCTTGAGAGTTTCAAATGAATTTCGAAATGTTTCTAATGGCTCTTTAATTTTTTATTCAAATCAAAATCCTGTTAAGTTTAAGCCATTAACAAAGAAAGCTTTCTTTTCCTCAGGTAATACTGTCTCTGATTTTACTATTAAGTTTTGGGTATATCGAACAACCTCTGTTACAGGAGAAATTATTTTTAGTTGGGATGGTTATAAAAATATTAATAATTTATGGGTAGATCAGTCCATTAGATTAGAAAGTGATGAGGGAAATTTTGTTTGGGTTTTAAACAATGTATTTTTAAAAGATAATAAAAAGCCTCTCAAAATTAGAATGAAAAGTAATGATGATTTTATTCCAAAGAAATGGCATTTGCATACTTTAAGATATAGGCAAAGGGATGGCATACTTGAATATTTGATAGATTCTAAACCTCAGGCAATAGAATATATAACAGATAATAAGAAAGAAGGATCGGGATATTTATTAAGCATTGGCAATTTTATTGATTTTACCTTAGGAACTTATTTTACTGGTGCTGTTGAAAATTTAGAAATACATAAAAGCTTTGAAGAGGTTAGTAATGCTTTTTTTTCAAAGAATATGGGATACATTATTACAGAGCCTATCAAGCTTTCTAAATATTATTCTCAAGTATTGTCATTTGATGTTGATTCTAATGTTCCTAAGGATACAGAGATTGTTTATTATTATAGATTAGACAATAAGGTATTTTATGATACTGATAGCTATGGGAATATTAAGAAAAATTTAACCGGGGCGTGGATTCATTTTGATCCTAAAAAAGACTTTCCAGATTCAAAGATATCAAAATATATTCAAATAAAAGTTGAATTTTATCCTAGTGGAGATTCTGTAAGTAGTCCTTCTCTTTATAGTATGTCGATCACTTATGTTCCTGAAGCAGCTCCATTCCCTCCTGTAATAACAAGGGTTATTCCGGGTTCCAGAGAAGTTTTTCTAGAGTGGATTCCTGTTGTTAATAGCAGTGTTGAAGGATATTATATTTATATTGGTGTTACCTCTGGCAATTATCATGGAAAAACTAGTGGTGTTTTAACTTCTCCTATTGATGTTGGAAATCCAACTTCTTTTAAGATTACAGGACTTGAAGATGGAAGGCTTTATTATATTAGTATTGCTGCTTATAATTTGGATAAAAGTGTTAATAAGACTTCCTTTTCTAAGGAAATTTCTGTAAGGCCTATGGAGATTTTAAAAAAATATGAATAACTTTAATTTTGAGAAAGCTTTAAATTTTTATAAAAATGGTGATCTTAAAAGCTCTCTTGACAATTTAGATGTTTTTGATGAAAATTTAGATTCTCTTGCACTTAAAGCTCTTATTTATTTTAAGAAAAAGGATTATAAGGCTCTTTTATATGTCTTGAATACTTATCCTGCTGTTTTGAGTGAATACAATTTTTTAGTTAAGCTTATAGATTATGGTAAAATTGAAAAAAATAAAGAAGATTTAGGGCCTTTTGAGAGTTATAATTTGGGTGTTTTTTATTTCAATTTAAAAGAATATAAACTTGCTTTAAGTTGTTTTTTAAAAGCCAAAGAGCAAAAATCTGACTTTATACAAGCGTTAAACAATAGTGCTGTCTTATTTGAAATGTTGGGCAACAAGGACGAGGCTTTAAAATTATTTTTTAAGGCTAGAGATTTAGATCAAAATAATTCTCTTGTTAGGCTTAATATTTGGATTTTAAAAAATAGAGAATCTCTTAAAGCAGGAAGCTTTTTAGAAGTAGACAAAATTTTTTCTGATGTCAATCTTGCTCTTGTTGTTAATTATTTGATGTATTATTTCTATTTTATTGGAGAAATAAGCAGGGCAATCAGACTTTCTGAAAAATTTTTAACAGATTCTCATTATTCTAAGTATATTTGGCACAATAGGGGAACTATTTTTCATAAAATAGGCAATATGACTCAAGCTACTACATCTTATGTTAAAGCCATTTTGAATTTTCCAAATATTTATACAATTTATAATATGCATATTGCAACAATTGAGCTTTTAAAATTTTCTCCTAAAAAGTCTATTGAGAGAATGATTGACGATTATTCCAACTTAGACTTGATATATTTGTATGCAACTTTATTTTTTCTGAGAAATCGCGATCTTGAAGATGCCTATTTTTACATGAAAAAACTTTGCGAGCTTAATCCAGAGCCTTATTCAAAATTTTTAAAATTACTTGAGTCTAGCGAGGATATGTTAATTGAAAATCTGCTTGAAGAATTTGCAGTATCTTTAAGAGCAAATTGGCATTTAGAGTATTTATTTTTTATTGACAATTCTTTAAATTTGGGAGATCCTATTTTTATTTTTGATCACAATATAAGGATAAATACATATATTTGGAGAATTAAAGATGAGTTTATTGAATTAAAATTTAGCAATAATGAGGAAAAAATGGTGCAAGAGATATTACATTCAGAATGTGTTTGTCCCAAAATTGACATTTCTATTGGGGATTTCCAAAAGTTAATAGAAGCTTATAAAGAGTTTAGAATAAATTACTATTATTTGTAATTTATTTAGTTGACAATAATAATATCTCTAATATAATATTTATTAATGCTGTAGGAGAGATGCCAGAGTGGCCGAATGGGGCTTCCTGCTAAGAAGTTGTCCTTTTGAAAGGGGACCATGGGTTCGAATCCCATTCTCTCCGTAATTATTTAAATCTTGACAGTGGATGCTTTATTTATTAAAATTTTTTTTAGCTCTGGAGAGGTGGCAGAGTGGTTTAATGCTACGGTCTTGAAAACCGTTGTAGGTGTAAGCCTACCGTGAGTTCGAATCTCACCCTCTCCGTAATTATTATATTTAAAGTATTAAGATTAAGGGCGCAGTTTTTTATTGGACTGATATTCATTTTCTGTATTTTCGTGTATAGGGAATTGAAACTCAATTTTATCGAATTTTTTATAATCAATTAAGAATGGATTATAAAAAATTACAATTTGGTTCTTTTTGAAGTAATATTTATATCTTGGAAAAATTGTTGTGAATTTTTTTTCCAATTCGTTTGGGGTATGTTTGTCTTTGACGTTAAAATCTTTAATCTTACTTCTTACCTGTTCTTTTAATACGTTTATTAGAGAGTCTAGCTGATCTTTTGATATTATTTCTGAAATTTCTATTTTTTTGTTTCCTTTTAAGTTTAAAGGGTAATATCTTAAGAGGGTGCTTGATTCTTTTTCTTTTAAAGATTCTTTATATAAAATAGATGTAATGCCAATATTTTCATTTTGAAATATTGTAAAGCTTGAAAAATAAAAATATTCATTTTCTGAACTTTCGGTTTTTGATATTTTATTTTCGATTTCTTTTTTCCATTTTTTTATAAAATTTTCAAATTCAAAGTTTGTATTTTCCATAAAAGGAATTTTTGCATCTATGTGGAGAATATTATTGTTTTTTAGTATTTTTTCTTTGATATTTTTAGTTTTAATTATGAATTCAGAATTAATTTCATTCGAAACTGATTTAGAGCATGATGAAATAGATGACATTAAAAGAAAAATGATTATTTTAGTTTTCACAACTTCTCCATTTTCTATTGAATGTTTTTATTGTAATAAATAGTAATTTTTATTACAATAAAAATTAATTGTTTGTGTCCATAGCTCAGTTGGATAGAGCGTTAGATTGCGATTCTTAAGGTCGGAGGTTCAAGTCCTCTTGGACACGAAAAATTTGTTAGTTTGGAGAGATGGCCGAGTGGCTTAAGGCGCACGCTTGGAAAGCGTGTATACGGTAAAATGTATCATGGGTTCGAATCCCATTCTCTCCGATTCCTAGGACCCGTACTATCAAGTGTTGCTAAACCCCGTCAGGACTGGAAGGTAGCAGCGGTAAGCGATTTTTTTGGTGAGTACGCAAGTCTTAGGTTGAATTTTAAGTCAAAATGTAATGTTTCGTTTTATGTTAAGATATAAATTTATCTTTTTGAAGCTTTTAACTCTGCTATCCTTTCTTAAGGACCTTTTCTTTGTTAGATATTTTTTATTCTTTATCAAATCCTTTGGTAAATCTTTTAAAATAATAGTTCTGAGATATAAATATATTGTATAGTATATATTTATAGCATTTTACTTATTAAAGCATTGGGAGGTAAAACGTTAATGGCGCCTTCAAGAGGTACTGCTCTTAAGAAACGCCCCAGAGATTTCAACTCTCTTGAAGGGCAAGATTTTGTTGTTGAAACTCTAAAGCATTCTATAGAGAAAAATAAAATAGCGAATGCTTATATTTTTTCGGGACCAAGAGGTGTTGGGAAGACTTCATCAGCCAGAGCTTTTGCTAGATGCTTAAATTGCAAGAATGGTCCGACAGTTATGCCTTGTGGAGAGTGTAATAATTGTAAATCTATTGAGAATGATAGCAGTCTTGATGTTATTGAAATTGATGGTGCTTCAAATACTTCGGTTCAGGATATTAGGCAAATTAAAGAAGAAATAATGTTTCCTCCTGCAATTTCTAAATATCGAATATATATTATTGATGAAGTGCATATGCTTTCCAATTCTGCTTTTAATGCTCTTTTAAAGACAATTGAAGAGCCCCCCAATTATATTGTTTTTATTTTTGCTACTACAGAGTCACATAAACTTCCAGAGACAATAAAAAGCAGATGTCAGCATTTTAGTTTTAAACTTTTGTCTTTAGAAAAAATTTATAATATGCTTAAGAAAGTTTGCTTTGAAGATCATATTAAATATGAAGATGAGGCTTTAAAATGGATTGCATATAAAAGTAGTGGTAGTGTAAGAGATGCTTACACTCTTTTTGATCAGGTAGTTTCTTTTACTAGTTCTGACATTAAATTAGATCAAATAAGATCTAAGATGGGCTTAACCAATGATGAATTTTTAGAGAAGTTGTCAGCTAGTATTCTTAGCGAGGATGTAAAAGAGTTAATTTGTGTTCTTGATTCTATTTTTTTGTCCGGGGTGTCTTATGAGCAATTCCTACTAGATTCAATCGAATTTTTTAGAGAGGCATTATTTTTAAAGATAGGCATTAAAAATTTTGAGTTTATTGGAATTAAATCTGAAGATTTAAGAAAAAAATTAGCTGAGTTTGATTTGAACTATCTTGAGAGGATTATTGTTGTTTTGCTTGAAACTTACAGAGATTTGCAATTTTCGGTTAATCCAAGATATGAGCTTGAGATTAATTTTGTTAAAATTTTAAGACTTAAAAACTATATTCCAAATCATGTTTTAATAAAACAAATTCAAAATCTTGAAGACAATTTGTTAGAAAATATGGCTTTAGATTCAAGCAATTTTGATGTTTTAGCAAATAAGAAGAATAAAGATGATTTAGCTTTTATTTCAGCAAAACCTGGTTTAGAAGATGAATTTCCTGAAATCAGACCTTTAGAAAAAGAGGAGACTAGTTTTGATAAAAATTTGTCAACAAAAATTGATGAAAATCTTTTAGAGGCCAATAGCATTGAGGAGATTGATGAGATTTTTATTGAGGATGATAATTCAAGTGAAGCAAATGATTTTATTAATATAAGAGATAAATTTATTTATGTTGTTTCAAGGTATATTCAAACTTTAGTTCATTCAGGAGAAGTTGTTATTGATGACAATGTTCTCTATTATAAGGTGTTTAGTGAATTTGAGTATAATGAGCTTCAAAATTATAAAGGTGAAATAAGGTCTGAGTTTTATAAAGAATTTCCCAATTTAAGCATTGTTTTTCAGAAAAATTTTAAAAGCCTTGAAAAGGATTTTGAAAAATTAGAAACTGTAAAAAATATTTTTGGAGCAAGTGAAGTTCTGGAGGGATAGAAATATGGCAGTAAATCCATTAGATTTTTTAAAAAATATGTCTAGCGTTAAGAACAATATTGACAATATTAAAAAGGAAATGTCTAAAATTACGGTTTGTGGTAAAGCTGGCAGCAATATTGTTGTTATTGAGATGGATGGCGAATTTAATGTTAAAAAAGTTTCAATTAATAAGGAATTTTTTGATGATTTAGACAATGGTGCTTTTGAACAAATGGTTAAATCTGCTTTAAATGATGCTGTCTCTAAGGTTAAAGAAGAGATAAAATTAAAAACTATGGGAGTGCTTCCCTTTGGAATGTAGTTATTAATTTTGTAAAAGTTATATTTTAATTTTTTAATATAATGTTATGTGCTTTATAACTTTTAGCATTCCGTATAAATTTAATTAATCAGGTATACTGTTAGTATTAAGTAAGTATTTTAATTTATTTAATTATTTTTAAATAAATGTCCTAAATTTTAGGGGGATTTTATGTCAATGTTATTGCAAAAAACTTTATGTATTATTAAGCCAGATGGGGTTAGGAGAGGTTTAATTGGCGATGTAGTTGCTAGGTTTGAACGAGTAGGTTTAAAAATAGTGGCTGCTAAAATGCTTATTATTGACGAGAGTCTAGCAAAAAAACATTATTTATATGATGATATTGTTCTTAGGCATAGCGAGGCGGTTTGGAAGTCTTTAATTAAATTTATTTCAAATTCTCCCGTTTTTGCATTTGTTGTTGAAGGAGTTGAAAGTATTGAGGTTGTCAGAAAGCTTTGTGGCGCTACTGAGCCAAAATTAGCCATTCCTGGAACAATAAGGGGAGATTTTTCTTATCATAGCTTTAGATATTCAAATGAAAAAGGTTTTTCAATTTATAATGTAATTCATGCATCTGCAAATGAGGTAGATGCGATTCGTGAAATACCAATTTGGTTTAAAGATAATGAAATTTTAAACTACAAAAGAGATGATGAATGCGAACATTATTATTGTTGATTTTTATAATCTATTTCTTTAAAGGAATAAGTTTTAAATTGTCATTTTAATACCAATCTAAAATAAGAGCAATTTTTGTATTTTATTTTAATTTTTTGGTATTTTTAGGAGAATTTTTATACAGAAGGCTATTCCTAAGAATGGTGTTTTTATTTTGTTTTTATGTTTTACATTATAATTAATTATGTAAATAAATTTTGTTTGATAAAGTTTTTAATGTTATGTTGTTATGTTTAGTGGATTGTCAATTGAAATAGAAAATTTCTATTCTTGTTGAAAATAGTTATGAGAATACTAAGGCTTTATTCGTTATTTTTATTTTTTGCTTGTACTTTTGATTATGATGAATATTCTAATAGGTCTGATGCGGCCAAAAAGTTTCCCTCAATACAAATATTAGGAATCAAGTATTATAATGTTGTATACAATAGAGAGCAAACCGCTTTAGAGTCTTTAAGCTTTAGCTATTTTAATGACTATAAAGTTTATAAAGCAGAGAATGGAAGGTTTTTATATCATTCGCTAGATAATGAAATTTCAGGAAAGTTTAATAATTTGGAAGGTTCTTATATTACAAAGGATTTGGATATGAGAGATTCTGTAGAATTTAAAATAGAAGATAAAAATAATTATTATTTACTTAATTCAAATAGGATTTTGTGGAAGAATAAAGACAAGAAGTTGCAATCTCCTCCAAATGAGCTAGTATTAATTAGATTTAATGGTAGCAAAATAAAAGGAAAAGGATTTTCTTATTTTTTAAAGAGCAATGTTTTTTATTTTGATTCTGGGGTTGAAGGAATCATGAATTGAAGGATTTAATTTTAATATGGATTTTTATTATTTTTGTTAACAATATTCAAGCAACACAAATAGAATCTAAGCCCCAATCTAAAGGCTTTAAAGAGAATGAAAAAAAAAATACTAATTTTACCTTTAAGTCAGATTTTGCACAAGGAATAGTGTCTTCTTTTTATAAAAAAATTGTTTTAAAAGGAAATTCAGAGGTTATTTCGCCAGATTTTAAACTTAGAGCAGATGAAATTGAAATTTATGGAGAAAATGGCTCTTATCTTGAAGCTCGAGGCAATATTTTTTATGAAGATTATAAGAATAAGATGCATGTTAAGGCCCAGTTTTTGTTTTTTAATAGAAAATTAGATAATTTTTATCTTCAAAAAGGGGTCGAGCTTGAAGACTTAGAAAACAATATGCTTATTAAAGCGGAAAGAGTTGAAGGCAGTAATAAATCCAATGTTTATATTATGCAATATTCTGTTAAAATATATAAGGATGATACTTTTGCAAGAGCTGAAAATGGGACTTATAATAAAGAAGACAAAGAAATGATTCTTGAAGGAGTTCCAGTAATTTATCAGAAGGACAATTATTATTCTGCTTCAAGAATCATTTTTAATACAAAAACTAATAGGTATAAACTTGAGGGGAGTGTTGAGGGAGAGTTTACTCAAGTTGAAAATGATGTTTCTGAAGAAAAAAAATAAAATAAAAGAGATTAAGGAAAGTCTTAACCTTAATTCTGTTAATAATGTTGTCTTAAGAGCAGACAATATTATTAAAAAGTATGGTGAAAAGTTTGCTGTTAATGGTATTACGATCAACATTCATAAAGGTGAAGTTGTGGGGCTTCTTGGTCCAAATGGAGCTGGCAAAACAACAACATTTTATACGATTGTAGGCTTTATTAGGCCTAATGCAGGTAAGGTTTTAATAAATAATTATAATATTTCATCTCTTAATATGTATGAGCGTGCTCGGATAGGAATTGTATATCTTCCTCAAGATGCTTCAATTTTTAGGGAACTTACAGTTGAAGAGAATATTATGGTTGCTTTAGAAAGAAGAGAAGATCTGTCTAAGGCTGAACGCAAGATAGAACTTGTGAATTTACTTAAAGAATTTGAGATAAAAAGAATACAAAGCCAAAAAGCTTATACTCTTTCTGGTGGAGAGAGAAGGAGGGCAGAGATAGCAAGAGCTTTAGCTGTAAACCCCTATTTTTTGCTCTTAGATGAACCTTTTGCCGGTATTGATCCTATTGCGATCGGGGATATAAAGAATATAATAAAAATTTTAAAAGAAAGAAACATTGGAGTTCTTATCACCGATCATAATGTAAGAGATGCTTTTGATATAATCGATAGAGCTTATATTGTTTATCAGGGACAAGTACTTGATGAAGGTGATGTTGGTTATATAATAAATAGTGAAAAAGCTAAAAAGCTTTATTTAGGAGAAGAATTTAGATTATGAAAACAATAGATCATGAATTTTATTATGAATTTAGGGTAGCTGATGATGTTAGAATGATTTATACTAAAAAGCCTTTTCATCTAAATTTAAGAGAACTTAATAATGATAATTTAAATTTTGTTCCTAAGTCTAAGAAAATAAAATATTTAAAGCAATTGCATACAGATATTATTTATAGGGCTGAAGATGATTTTATAAATTTCCAAGAAGGAGATGGGCTTATATCTAGTTCTTTAGATGTAGCTCTTGTTGCTTACTTTGCAGATTGTCTTCCAATATACTTTTATGATTCAGCGAAAAAAATCGTAGGACTTATTCACAGTGGATATAAAGGAAGCTTTAGTTTGATTATTTTGAAAATGTTGTTTATGTTTGAGAAAATGGGATCAACTTTTAAAGATTTAAAAATTGTTTTTGGACCTTATAACAGATCTTGTTGTTATGAAGTTTCTGAAATTTTCTTGAAAGAAGTAGGTAATAAATTTAGCAAAGGCTTATTAAATACTGTTTTTGACATAAGAGATGGTAAAATATACTTTGATAATGCTAGTTTTAATTTAAATTTACTTTCTAGTTTTAATTTAAATATTTATAATTCAAAACTTTGTACGCATTGTTTGAAAAATCTTTATTCTTATAGAAGATTAAGAGAAGGACAAAGTTATGCTTTAATTTGGAGAATTTAATTTGAAAGTAAGAGATTTGTCTTTTAAGCTTAATTCAATTTTTGATATAGAGAAGTATGAGCATGTTGATAAAAATTTAAACGGTCTTCAAGTAGGAAATCTCAATGCCGAGGCTAACAAGGTTGCCTTTGCAGTTGATGCTAGCTATTCAACTTTAAAAGAAGCAAAAGGAAATGATTTTTTAATTACTCATCATGGTATTTTTTGGTCAAAAAAAGAGCGCATTGTTTCTAGTATGTATGATAAAATCAAATTTTTGATTAAAAATAATATAGCTCTTTATTCGGTACACTTACCTATGGATGCTCATCCTGTTTATTCACACAGCAAAGTGTTCTCAGATGTTTTAGGATTAAAAAATCCTTTTGCTTTTGCAAATTATGGGGGTTTTAATCTAGGAATTATTGCCGATTCTACTTTTAGCTTTTCTGAAATTTTAGAAAAAATCAAAAAAGAAAATAAACATATTCTTTTTTATAAAAAGTTTAAAGAATCGGTGAATAGGGTTGCGATTATTAGTGGCTCTGGATACTCTTTTTTTGAAGAGGCTTTATGTCATGGTATAGACTTGTTTATAACCGGGGACACTTCTCATCAAATATATTCTTTAGCAGAAGAATGCGGTGTGAGCTTGATTTTTGCGGGTCATTATTTTACTGAAACTTTTGGTTTAATCAAATTAATGGAAGATTTCAAAATTCAAGAAGATTTAGAGGTTAAATTTATTTTTAAAGATACTAATTTATAAGGATTTTTATATGGGCGCTAAAAGTAAACAATATTTTAATATTTTTGTATTTGTTATTAGTTTAATTTTTTTTGATCAACTTTCTAAGTATTTGGTTGTGAAGTATGTCAAATTGGGTTCAATATATTTTTCCTTTTTTGATAATTTTTTTAGGATAATACATGTAAGAAACACGGGCATTTTATTTTCCATGGGTTCTGACATCCATTATAGTTTGAAAAAAATTTTTTTTATTGCAATGCCTATTTTCATCTTAATATTTGTTTTTTCTCTTGCTTTGAAAGAGAAAAATTGTATTACCAGAATTTCACTTTTATTAATTTTTTCAGGAGGGGTGGGGAATATTATTGATAGATTATTTAGACCTTCTGGAGTTGTAGATTTTTTAGATTTTAAATTTTATGGAATTTTTGGACTTGACAGATGGCCTACTTTTAATTTTGCAGATAGCTATGTTGTTATAGGAATGATTTTATTTTTGGTTTATGATTTTTTTATAAAAAGAAAAGTGCTTAATACATGAAGATTTTAGGCTTTATTTTATGCGCATTAATAAACTTATCTATAATGTTTTTAGTTTTCTTTTTAGAGTTTCTTTTAGCTATTAAATTTAGTATTATCGTAAAGCCTTATTTGCAATTTATATTGATTTTCATGATGATTGTTTTTGCTATTTTGGTGGGATATTTTGTGTCAATTTTTATTGTAAGAAGTTTGTTTATTGAGTTATTTGAACCAGATAAATAAAGAGAGGCTTTATGTCTTTAAGGGTTTTGATTGCCGGCGAGGTTGTCGGTAAAGCTGGAATTATTGCTATAAAATCTTTTTTATCATCCTTTAGAGTTAGGAGAGGGATTGATTTTGTAATATCTGGCAATAATTTTACTACGGGTTTAAGGGGTCTTGGCAAGAAGCATGCCTTTTTATTGAAAAAGTATGGAGTTGATGTTTTAACCTTAGGTGAAAATGCTTTTGCAAGGGCAGATTTGTCTAATGATCTTGACAAGTATAATTTTATTTTAAAACCTTTAAATTGTCCTGCAAAATTAAAAGGATATTCTTATTTTATTTATAATATTAATGGTAAAAAATTGGCTGTGGTGAGAATTGTAGGCCAAACAGGAATAACTAAGTATAAATTTAATCATCCTTTTTATAGTTTTGACTTTTTTTATAAAAGAATTGAAATGCAAACAAACAATATTATTGTTCTTTTTGATTCAAATACTACGGCCGAAGTTAATGCTTTATTTTTTTATCTAAAATCAAGAGTTAGTGCTTGTCTTGGAACTGGCAAAAGGATTTTAACAGCTGATTTGAGAATTTTAGATAATACTGCTGTTATAACTGATTTAGGCAGAGTTGGGAGTTTGGATAGCGTTATTGGATATGTTCCTGATTTAGAGGTGGATAAATTTTTGAAAGGATTTTTAAATCAAAGATTTAATGAATCTTGGGAAGGTATTGGTTTTAACGGTGTTTTAATTGATATCGATGAGAATGGACATTCTTTTTCTGTAGAAACTGTCAGAGAATATATAGATTATAAATCAAGTTTAAAAGATATGGATGATATGGATATTATTTGATATTTATGTCTTTTAAGGGATTTTTTAAATTTAATTGATCTTATTAATTGATCTTATTAATTGATCTTATTAATGTGATTTAATTTTATTAATTTTCTTATATATAGTATGTATAGGAGGGTGAGTTATGTATAGTTATATTGTAGAAGGTGGTTTTAAGATAGGTGGTCAAATTACAGCTAGCGGCAATAAGAATTCTGCTTTACCTTGTATTTTAGCGGCTTTACTTACCAATGAAGATGTTATTTTAGAAAATATTCCTAATATTAATGATGTAAAAGTTGTTTTAGATATTTTAAGTGATATAGGAGCAGATATTGTAAGAGAGGGAAATGCTTTAAAAATAAAAGTTTCAAATATTGTGAAAACAGAAATAGATTCCTCTTTTACGGATTTAATTAGGGCTTCCATACTTTTATTAGGACCTTTTGTCTCTAGATTTGGGGAAATAGATATGGCGCTTCCAGGAGGAGATGTGATTGGAAAAAGGCGGCTTGATACTCATTTTTATGGCCTTTCTAAACTAGGAGCTAAGTTAATCAACAAAGATGGAAGAATTGTTTTAAAGGCCAAAAAGCTTGTTGGAGCTGAAATGTTTTTAGATGAAGCTTCTGTTACAGCTACAGAAAATATCATTATGGCTTCAGTTCTTGCCGAAGGGAATACTGTTATTATGAACGCTGCTTGTGAGCCACATGTTCAAGATTTATGTAATATGTTGAATTCAATGGGTGCTAATATTTTAGGGATTGGTTCAAATGTTTTAGAAATAAAGGGTGTAAAAAAATTAAGAGGAACCACATTTAGAATAGGTGCCGACTTCATGCAAGTTGGTTCTTTGATTAGTCTTGCTGCATTAACAGGGGGTGAATTGGAAATTAAAAAAGCAGATCCCCAACATTTCAGATTAATTAGACATATATATTCAAGGCTTGGTATTAATTTTGAATATGACAAGGAAAATGTATACGTAAGAGATAAACAAGAGTTAAAGGTTAAGCTAGATTTTGGCGGACACATTCCAAAAATTGATGATGGTCCATGGCCCGCCTTTCCGACAGACCTTATGAGTATTATTATAGTCACTGCAACTCAAGTAGAAGGCACAGTTCTTGTTTTTGAAAAAATGTTTGAATCCAGGATGTTTTTTGTAGACAAATTAATAAAAATGGGGGCTCAAATTGTACTCTGTGATCCACACCGTGTAGTAGTTACTGGCAAATCTCCTCTTAAAGGCAATGTTTTATCTTCTCCAGATGTGCGGGCAGGAATGTCTCTTCTTATTGCTGCTTTTGTTGCTGAAGGTCGCAGCGAGATTCAAAATGTTTATCAAATTGAAAGGGGATACGAAGATGTAGCTAATAAATTAATTAATTTGGGGGCAAAAATTAAGAAAGTTAAAAGTCAATAGCTTGTTAATAGACTTTATTATATTTTTATTATATGTGGTTTATTGAAAATGTTTTTAAGAGAGGATAAGGTATTAGCTGATTGAATTGTGAATGAGAATATATTAAATAATTTTTATTGTTGGGATTTTCTATCTAATATTATTAAATTTTGTTCTATTTTATAGTTTAAAGATTTTAATATAAAAAATAATATTGAAAGATTGAGAAAAATTTGCAGCGGTATTTCTGATTTTGAATTTTTGCCTTTATAATATTAATTATTATTTTAAATAAGTATTTATTGCTTTGTTTTAATTCTTAAAAATGGTTTTAATTTTATTAATTGCTGTTTATTTATGATTAATATCAGTATTATTAAATTTTTATTATATCTGGTTTTAATTTTTATGTTTTTGGTTATGATTTTTTTGTTGTAGCATGTTAATAGATTTTATTTGTATCTTGACTATTATAATACATAATGTGTTAATTGCTTTGACATTGCATATTAATTTTTAATTTTTAAAATTAAAAATTAAATACTTTTTTATTATTGATGAATAAATTTGAGTTTATATTTTTTATAAAAAATCTTTTAGATAAGGATAAAATTTTATGTCTAAAAATAAGAGCAAGGCTAGGGAATTAATATTAAAAGGCAATCTATATAAGGTTCTTTTTTTAATAAGTTTTCCCATTGTTATAACCAATATTATTCAAGCTTTTTATGATCTTACTGATATGTTTTATGTTGGTAAGCTTGGAGCCATGCCTTTGTCAGCGCTTTCACTTGCTGGTCCTGTAAATTTTTTTATTATGGCTATTGCTATGGGTATGGCTACAGGAAGCATTTCTTTGACTTCAAAATGTATAGGAGAGGGAAATTTTTCTCGTTTTTCAAGGTATGCGGGGCAACTTATTGTTTTAAACTTTGTTTTATCTTTATTTGTTGCTATTTGCTCTTTTTTTTTTATTGAGCATCTTTTGGATTTGCTAGGTGTAAAAGGCGAGCTTAAAGAACTTTCAAGAGCTTATTTTTATGTGACAATTTTTGGAATACCTATTATGTTTTTAAGCATTTCAATTACATATATTTTAAATGCTCAAGGAGAAACTATCATTTCAATGATAATAGTTTTATTTGCTAATATTGTTAATTTTATTCTTGATCCAATTTTAATATTTAGTTTTAATATGGGCATTACTGGAGCCGCTTGGGCTACTTTATTTTCAAAATTGTTAACCGTTGCTTTTTATTTATTTTTGACCTATGGGCTAAATCGTGGATTAAAAATTTATCCTAAGGACTTAGCGTTAGATATAAGATATATTAAAGAAATTGTTAATTTAGGATTACCTTCAACTTTTGGGCAAATAATGGTTTCGTTGTCTTTTTTTATTTTTAATTATATCGGTATTGAGATTAGTCCGAAATTTTTGGCGGCGTATGGACTTACAAACACAATTATTTCTTTTTTATTCCTTCCTGCCATGGGGATTGGTACTGGAATTATTTCCATTGTTGGTCAAAATCTTGGTGCTAAGAAAATTAATAGGGTGGGAGAAGTTTTGAAAAAGGGATTTTTTATTTCTTTAGCAATTTTATTAATAATAAATTCAATTGTTATTATTAATAAACATTTTATACTGAGATTATTTACAAATGATTTGGAAGTTTTAAATTATGCTAATAATTATTTATTGTTAACAACTATTGGTACTTTTGGATATGGATTGCAGCAAGTGTTCTTTGGAGGACTTATTGGATCTGGTAGGACAAAAGTTGCAATGATTATTATTTTTATTAGGTTGTGGCTTATTCGTCTTCCGGTAGTTTTTATTTTTCAATATTTTGGCATAATTGAAAATTCTTTAGGTTATGCTTTTATAATTTCCAATTATTTGGCAATTATCATTTTAGTTGGTTTTACTTGTACTCGCTATTGGGCTAAACCCATTTTAATTAAAAAATAGAAATAGTAATTAAGATTTATTTATATTTTTGTTTTACCAAAGGAAATGGTTTATTTTTAATAATTTAATGTTTTTGACCTTTAAAATTGTTTTTAGATTTTTTGTTAATCTATTTTAAAGTGTAATAGCTTAATTTGCAATAAGATTTATTTTAAGTAGAATTAATTTTAATAATTTTGGTTTTAAATTGTTTCTCTTTGTTATTGTTTTTCAAAAATATATAATATGTTTTTTCTTTTAGTGTTGATTTTAATTTTCAAATAAAAAGTTTTTGTTTCAAATCCATTAAGTTTTTATCTAATTAATTCACCCGTTTTGCTGCCTTCTTTAAAAATTGCTAATGAATTTGCATTGATATTTTCTCCACTTTTGTTTTTAAGCGCAATTATTAGATTGTTTTTGCTGTCGGATTTGTAGTTTACCATTTCTACTTTTTTAGTAGTTTTTATAGTGCTAATAAGATAGGTAATTTCTTGTGCATGCTCTTTTTATTTTATTGTACTTGTTTTCAAACAAGATATAAAAACAATTGAAATACTAGTAATTGTAAGCATTAGGAGCAATTTAAGTTTAAATTTTTGAATTTTCATCATTTTTATTATATTTTTTTTATTGGATCAGTGTTAACCTTTTTGATAAAACAAAGATGTTTGATCAATTTTAAATGGTGACTAGATTTTGAAGATTATTGACTATTGTTTTGAATTTTATTATTCGAGTATTTTTTATTTTAGGCAGTTGTTTTTAAAGCTTTATTTTTAAATATTTTGTGCTTTTCTTTAATTAATATAAAGTTTATGTTAATTTTAATACTATGTTATATGTGAGATTAATTAAGTTTAAAAGTTAAAGTATGTTGACTATATTTTATAAAATGTGTAGAATTTTAAAGCTATTAAAATTTTTTAGAAAAACACGCAGTGCGGGTCAATTTCTAAAAAATAGTTTTTTATTTTTTGATTATTTGTAGCTATTTTTTATTTTGATAATAATAAAATTATTAAAAATTTTTTAAAGAGATTAAATGTAAGTAGCTATTTAGAATGTGAAATTTAGGAGGTTAATCATGGCAAAAGAAGTTTTTCAAAGAACAAAGCCGCACATGAATGTTGGAACAATAGGTCATGTTGATCATGGTAAAACAACATTAACAGCGGCTATTAGTATTTATTGTTCAAAATTAAATAAAGATGCAAAAGCATTAAAGTATGAAGATATTGACAATGCACCAGAAGAGAAAGCAAGAGGAATAACAATTAATGCTAGGCATATTGAGTACGAAACAGCCAATAGGCACTATGCTCATGTTGATTGTCCAGGCCATGCTGATTATATAAAAAATATGATTACAGGAGCAGCGCAAATGGATGCAGCTATACTTTTAGTTGCTGCTGATAGTGGTGCTGAGCCCCAAACAAAAGAGCATTTACTTCTTGCTCAAAGAATGGGAATAAAGAAAATAATAGTTTTTTTAAATAAATTAGATTTAGCAGATCCTGAACTTGTTGAACTTGTTGAAGTTGAAGTTTTAGAGCTTGTTGAAAAATATGGCTTTTCAGCTAATACCCCAATAATCAAGGGTTCGGCTTTTGGCGCTATGTCTAATCCAGAAGATCCTGAATCTACAAAATGTGTTAAAGAGCTTCTTGAATCTATGGATAATTATTTTGATCTTCCAGAAAGAGATATTGATAAGCCATTTTTGCTTGCTGTTGAAGATGTGTTTTCTATTTCAGGAAGAGGTACTGTTGCTACTGGGCGTATTGAAAGAGGTGTTATTAAGGTTGGTCAAGAAGTTGAAATAGTCGGCATTAAAGAAACCAGAAAAACCACTGTTACTGGTGTTGAAATGTTTCAAAAAATTCTTGAGCAAGGTCAAGCAGGGGATAATGTTGGTCTTCTTTTGAGAGGAGTTGATAAAAAAGATATTGAGAGAGGACAGGTTTTGTCAGCTCCGGGCACAATTACTCCTCATAAGAAGTTTAAAGCTTCAATTTATTGTTTGACTAAAGAAGAAGGTGGTAGACATAAGCCATTTTTCCCAGGGTATAGGCCACAATTCTTTTTTAGAACAACTGATGTTACTGGCGTTGTTGCTTTAGAGGGCAAAGAAATGGTTATGCCTGGCGATAATGTTGATATTGTTGTTGAGCTGATCTCTTCAATAGCTATGGATAAAAATGTAGAATTTGCTGTTCGAGAAGGCGGGAGAACTGTTGCCTCAGGAAGAATTCTTGAGATATTGGAATAGTTTAAGACTTTAGGGATATATTTAATACTCTCTAAAGTTTAGGAGAATAAATTGATTGCTAAAGATAAGATACGCGTAAGATTATTTAGTTTTGATGTTAAGATATTAGATCAGAGTGCCGAATCTATTGTTAAAGCTGTTCAGAAGGCTAAGGCTCAGATTAAGGGTCCAATCCCTTTGCCGACAAAAATAAAAAAATATACTGTTTTACGTTCTCCTCATGTCAATAAAAAGTCAAGAGAGCAATTTGAGATGCGAACTCATAAAAGGCTTATTGATATCTTAGAACCCACTTCTGCTTTAATGGATTCTTTAATGAAATTAGAGCTTCCAGCAGGCGTTGAGGTAGATATTAAACAGTAAATGATATTTTAAGTTAAGTATATGAATTTGAGGTGTTTTAATGTTGGGATTGATTGGAAAAAAAGTTGGCATGACTCAGATATTTCAGAAAAATGGCATTGTGATTCCTGTTACTGTTATAGAGTTTCAGCCCAATTATATTATAGGGAAGAAAACAGTCGATAGAGATGGTTATAGCGCTCTTATAGCAGGTTCTGTTGATCTTAAGGGTTCTAAAGTTTCAAAGCCTATAAAAGGTCAATATAAGAGTTTAAAAGATATTGAGCCTAAAAAATATGTAATAGAGCTTAAGGGGCTTGACGGATATGATGCTGGGGATGAGATTAAGGTTGATGTTTTTAAGTCAGTTAAGTATGTAGATGTTACAGGTACTACTAAAGGCAAAGGTTTTCAAGGAGCTATGAAAAGGCATAATTTTAGTGGTGGTCCATCTTCTCATGGATCAAAATTCCATAGACATCTTGGTGGAACAGGACAAGCTACTACTCCCGCAAGAACATTTAAAGGGACCAAAATGGCTGGTAGAATGGGTGGAAATAAACAAACTATTCAAAATCTTGAAGTTGTTTTAATTGATGAAGAAAATAGGGCTATTCTGGTAAAAGGAGCTGTGCCTGGTGCTAAGGGTTCTTTTGTTGTTGTTAAGAAATCTAAAAAGTAGGTATTTAGTATGGAAAGAAAAGTTTTTTCTAAAGATGGGAAAGAGATCGGTACTATAAATTTGGATGATAGAGTTTTTAATATAGAAATTAGTCATGGGTCTATTTATAATGCTATAAAAAATGAGTTGTCTAATCTTAGGGTTGGAACATCTTCAACTAAAACCAGATCAGAGGTTAGGGGTAGTTCTAAAAAGCCTTGGAAGCAAAAAGGAACTGGCAGGGCTAGAGTGGGTACAAAGCGAAATCCAATTTGGATTGGCGGAGGTATAGCATTAGGTCCAAAACCCAGAGATTATAGCTATAGATTGCCTAAAAAGGTAAAAAGGCTTGCATTTAAGTCTGTATTAAGTTTACGTGCTGCTGATGAAAATAATTTTAAGGTTGTTGAGAATTTTAATATTGAATCAGGTAAAACAAAAGATCTTGCTTTAATAATCAAGAATTTTGCGAGTTTCAATGGTAAGGTAGTCATTCTTTTGGGCAATGATGATCAGATGATTAAAAGGGCTGGTAAAAATATAAGAGATTTAAAGATTTTGTCTTTTAATAAACTTAGAGTTGTTGATTTGTTTTATGCTAAGAATTTAATAGCCCTGGAATCTGCTGTTAACAAGCTTAATGAGTTTTATGTTAAATAAAAAAGATGTTGAGGATAAGTATGAAAGCTTATGATATAATAGTTTCACCTATGCTTACTGAAAAAACCAATACTCAAAGAGAAAGTATTAATGTTTATGTTTTTAAGGTTAATAAGAGAGCAAATAAAAAAGAGGTTGGTGCAGCAATAAAAGAACTTTTCAATGTTACTCCAGTATCGTGTAATTTACTTAATATTAAAAGTAAAGCCAAGGTTGTGGTGTCTCGAAGAGGATATCCTATAGGTAAGGGGAAAACTTCTTCATGGAAGAAGGCATATGTTTATCTCAAAAAGGAAGATAAAATAGATATTTTTTAGTGGTTTTGGAGAAAAATAAATATGGGTATTAAGACTTATAAGCCAAAAACTTCTTCTTTGCGCTATAAGACGACTTTATCTTTTGATGATTTGAGCAAAGGTAATGATCCTTTGAAATCTTTAACAAAAGGTAAAAAATTGAAATCGGGCAGAGATTCTTCTGGTAGGATTAGCATTAGAAGAAGAGGTGGTGGGCATAAGAGAAAATATAGGTTGATTGATTTTAATCGAAGAGATAAATTTAGCATTCCTGCTCGAGTTGCTTCTATTGAATATGATCCCAATAGAAGTGCTAATATAGCTTTGCTTGTTTATAAAGATGGAGAAAAAAGGTATATTATTTCTCCTAAAGGAATTAAGGTTGGAGATGTTTTGGAAAGTGGTCCGAATGCCCCAATTAAAATTGGCAATGCTTTACCCCTTGAAAACATTCCTATTGGAAGAACTATTCACAATATCGAGCTTAATGTGGGAAAGGGTGGACAGCTTGTAAGAAGTGCTGGGGGGTATGCCATGATACTTGCTTCTGATGGGAATTATGTCACTGTAAAATTGTCATCTGGTGAGATGAGGTTAATTTTCAAAAAATGTATTGCAACAATCGGTGAAATTGGGAATGAAGATTATGCTAATGTTTCTATAGGGAAGGCTGGTAAAAGTAGGTGGCTTGGTAGAAGACCTAAGGTTAGAGGTGTTGCTATGAATCCTGTTGACCATCCGCATGGTGGTGGTGAAGGGAAAACTTCTGGAGGTCGCCATCCTGTGTCTCCTTGGGGACAGCCTACTAAAGGCTATAAGACTCGCAAGAAGAAGAGATATTCAGATAAATTTATTATTAAAAGAAGAAATAAATAGGAGAGTATAGTGGCAAGATCTATTAAAAAAGGACCTTTTATAGAAAAGAGTCTTTATCAAAAAGTTTTATCATCTTTTGGAAGTGAGAAGAGGGTTGTTATTAAAACCTATTCCAGATCTTCAACAATAATTCCTGAAATGGTAAGTCTTACTATATCTGTTTACAATGGCAAGACTTTTATACCTATTTATATTACTGAGGATCTTGTGGGACATAAGCTTGGTGAGTTTTCACCTACAAGGATTTTTAGAGGGCATGCTAAGTCAGATAAAAAGGGAAGGAAATAGAGTAGTTATGTTGGTAAATAGAAGATATACAGCAAGGGGCAAAAATTTACCCTCTTCTCCAAAAAAAGTTAGGCCAATAGCTGACAATATACGGGGGAAGTCTTATATTAAAGCTATTGCAGTGCTTTGTTCTATGCCTAATAAAGGAGCTAAGCTTTTAGAAAAAGTTGTTAAATCAGCAGCATCAAATGCGATGTATCACAATAAAAATCTTTCCGAGGACATGATATTTGTTAAAATAGTTATGGTTGATGATGGGCGTCGTCGTAAAAAGATTTGGCCTAGGGCTAGAGGTAGAGCTGATAGGCTTGTTAATAGAAATTGTCATATTTTTGTTGAAGTTGATGAAAAAAAAGATATTAAAGGATAAAGCATGGGCCAAAAAGTACATCCATATAGCTTAAGGGTAAAAATTAATAAGGATTGGAAATCAAAATGGTATTTTGATAAAAAATTGTATTCTACAATTCTTCATGAAGACTTTTTAATAAGACTGGAGATTATGAAGTTTCTTAAAGGGATTAAATTTGATATTTCTGATATAGAAATAATTAGAAATAATCCTCAAAAAGTAACAGTAGTAATTGTTACTCCAAGGCCTGGTTCTGTGATAGGACTTAAAGGTTCTAATCTTGAAAAAATTGGGCAATTGTTAACTAAAAAAATTTCTAAAAAGATTAGTATTAAAATCAAAGAGGTTAAAAGACCAGAGCTTGATGCTCAAATTATTGCTAATGGGATTGCAAAGCAAGTAGAAAATAGAGTGTCTTATAGGAAAGTTTTAAAATCATCTCTTTCTACTTCTATGTTAAAAGGTGCTCAAGGGCTAAAAATTAAAATTGCTGGTAGACTTGGTGGGGCTGAGATTGCAAGAAGCTTTGAAGTTAAGGAAGGTCGGGTTCCTTTACACACCCTTAGAGCTAATATAGATTATGGGTTTTCTGAAGCCCAAACTACTTACGGCATTATTGGAGTTAAGGTTTGGTTATTTAAAGGTGAAGTTTTAGGTAGGCAAACCAATTCTGATGCTGGGCAGGTAATAAATAAAAAGCCTTTTAGAGAAAGAGGCGAGTCCGTTAAAAATTTTGATAAAATTTTAAATAATAGAGAAAAGGCTAATGAAAGGCAAAGTAGGGCTGCTTTAAATAAAAAAGATGGATTATCTAAAGACGAAACAGGTCTTTTAAATAAGCTTGGTTCGTCTTTTTCTAAAGAAAGAATCGATTCTAATGAGCAGAATATTGGAGGATAATTAGATGTTAAGTCCAAAAAAGGTTAAATATAGAAAAAAGCAGAGGGGAAGATTGTCTGGAGAGGCTCAGAAGGGCAATAAAATTTCTTTTGGTGAATATGGACTTGTTTCTTTGGAAACAAGTTTTATTACTGCTCGCCAAATTGAAGCTGCTCGTATTGCAATGACTCGTAAAATAAAAAGAGGTGGGAGAGTTTGGATAAGAATATTTCCTGATATTCCTTATACTAAAAAACCAGCTGAAACTAGAATGGGCAAAGGTAAAGGGGGTGTTGATCATTGGAATGCTCCTGTTAAGCTTGGCACTGTTATGTTTGAAATGGCTGGAGTTATAGAGGAGCTTGCTCAAGAGGCTATGTCACTTGCGAGTTCTAAACTTCCAGTAAAAACCATGTTTGTTGTAAGACGAGATTTGAGGTAATTATGTTAAAAAGTTTTAAGAATTTTACTCTTGAAGACATGAAGGCCAAAAGGCTAGAATTAAAGAAAGAATATTTAGATTTAAGATTTAAATCTATTGTTGGTCATGTTGAAAATCCTTTAAAGAAAAGAGAGATTAGACGTGATATTGCAAGGCTTAATACAATAATTTGTGAATATGAATTAGGTATTAGAAAGGTTTAAATATGGCAAGAGAAAATAAAAAAGAATTAATTGGTAAGGTTGTTAGTGATAAGATGTCTAAGACTATAGTAGTAGAAATTGTTCAAAGGAAGATGCATCCAATCTATCATAAGTATTTAAAGGTTAGCAAGAAGGTTAAAGCACATGACGAAAAAGAAGTTTCAAAGGTTGGCGATAAGGTAAAAATTATTGAAGTTCGGCCTATTAGTAAAGATAAGAGATGGGCTCTTGTTGAGGTTTTAGAAAAATTAAAATAGCTTTGATTTTTCTAAAGGAGGTTGATTATGATTCAGATGCAAACTTATTTAACAATTGCTGATAATACTGGTGGCAAGCTAGCTCAATGTATTAAAGTGCTTGGTGGTAGTAAAAGGCGTTATGCCAAAATCGGGGACATAATAACTATTGTAGTAAAACAAGCAATTCCTAATTCTTCTGTTAAAAAAGGAGATGTTTGTAAAGCTGTAATTATTAGGACTTCTAAGGAAGTAAGACGTAAGAACGGAACTTATGTTAGATTTGATGATAATGCTTGTGTGATACTTGATGCCAATTTGAGCCCTAGGGGTAAAAGGGTGTTTGGGCCTGTTGCAAGAGAACTTAGGGATGCTAATTTTATGAAGGTAGTATCATTGGCCTCAGAAGTAATATAGCAAAAGGGGGTTTTGTGAAAACAAAGTTGAAGATAGGTGATAGCGTAAAAATTCTTTCTGGAAAAGATAAGGGAAGAATAGGTAAGATTGCTAGTATAAATAGAAAAAAAAATAAAGTTATTGTTGAATCTTGCAATATGGTTAAAAAAGTTATTAAAGCTAGGACACCCCAAGAAAAAGGTAAAATAATAGATAAGGAGGCCGCTATAGATATTTCAAATGTAATAATATTTATCAAAGGAACTTCTTCAAGATTGGGCATTAGATTTGAAAATAATGAAAAAATAAGATATCTTAAAAAAAATGGACAGAGGATATAGAGTTTATGAATTATATTCCTGAATTGAAGAAATATTATAAAGACAGTGTTATAAAGGAGCTTGTTAAGGAATTTGAATATAAATCTATAATGCAAGTTCCCAAGCTTGAGAAAATAGTAGTTTCTGTAGGTGTTGGTGAGGCTGTTAGGAATAAGAAGTTGTTAGATTCTGCTGTTTTAGAGCTTTCTCAGATCACTGGTCAGAAAGCTGTAAAGACAAAAGCAAAAAAAGCAATAGCAGGATTTAAAATTAGACAAGGCCAAGAAATAGGCGCTAAAGTTACGCTTAGGGGCAATGCAATGTATGAATTTTTATACAAGCTTATTCATTTAGCATTGCCAAGGGTTAAGGATTTTAGGGGAATCAATGGAAATGCTTTTGATGGTAATGGAAATTATTCTTTTGGGATAACGGAGCAAATAATATTTTCTGAGATAGACTATGATAAAATAGAAAGAATATCTGGTTTGAATGTTACAATTGTAACAACAGCTTCAAATGACAAAGAAAGTAAAGCTTTGCTTTTAAAATTTGGAATGCCGTTTAGTAATTAAAGGGATTTATAAGGTATATGGCTAAAAAATCAATGATTATTAGGGCTTTAAGAAAGCCTAAGTATAAAACAAGGCAAAATAATAGATGCAAGTTATGTGGTCGTCCAAGAGGATATTTGAGAGATTTTTGTATGTGTCGAATATGTTTTAGAAAGTATGCGTCTCAAGGATTAATTCCTGGCGTTTCAAAATCAAGTTGGTAAGGGGATTTTATGGCGATTACTTATTCAGTAGGAGATATGCTAACTAAATTGAGGAATGCAAGCAGAGTTAAGCATGGATCTGTAGATTTAAAGATGTCTAATATGAATAAATCAATATTAAACATTCTTAAAGAAGAAGGTTATATCAAGGATTTTAATTTTTTAGAAAAAGAAGGAATTGCTTTTATTAAGGTTTTATTAAAGTATGACAACAAAAGAAATCCTGTTATAAATAAAATAGATGCCATTTCTACTCCCGGTAGAAAAATTTATTCTTCGTATAAAAATATGCCAAGAATAAAGAATGGATATGGAATATTAATCATATCTTCTTCCAAAGGTGTTATTACTGGCAAGGAAGCTAAAAATAAAAAAATAGGTGGTGAGTTGATTTGCTCAGTTTGGTAGTTTAATAGGGGGAATATATGTCACGTATTGGAAGACTTCCGATAAAGATTCCAGATACTGTTAAGATTGATGTTAAAGGCAATTTAGTAATAGTTGAAGGTACTAGGGGAAAATTGGTTCAAGATATAAAAGACAGCATTAATGTTAAAGTTGAGAATGGTAGCGTTATTGTTAATCGAGCTTTTAATGATAAAAAAACAAAGGCTTACCATGGTCTTTATAGAAGTTTGATTTTTAACATGGTAAAAGGAGTAACTGAAGGATTTTCCAAGTCTCTTACTATAAATGGTATAGGGTATAGAGTAGAGCAACAAGGCAATAGCCTTTTTTTAAACCTTGGTTATTCAACTCAGTTTGAATATGTTGTTCCAGATGGTGTTAGTGTAAAGCTTGATGGTAATACTAAAATTTCTGTTGAAGGAATAGACAAGTTTAAGGTTGGTCAGGTTGCTGCCGAGATTAGAAGTTTAAAAAAACCAGAGCCATATAAAGGAAAAGGTATTAAGTATGACAATGAAGTTATTAGAAGAAAAGTTGGAAAATCTGGTGTAAAAAAATAAATTTTGGGTTAGTAGTTATGAAAAAAATAAAAGAAGCAGAACAGAGAAAGCTTAGGCGTAAAAAAAGAATAAAGGACAAAATAGGGCGTGGAGTAGCGAGCAGGCCACGAATTACTATATTTAAATCTAATAGGTATTTTTATGCACAAGTCATAGATGATAGCAGGGGGCATACTGTTGTAAGTATTTCTACTATTGAAAAAAGTCTTAATTTAAGCAAAAATATTGATGATATAAAAAAACTTGGAGAAGTTCTTGCTAAAAGGCTTAAGGAGAAAAATATAAATAATCTTATTTTTGACAGAAATGGTTATAAGTATCATGGACTTATTGCAAGTTTTGCAACTTCTTTGAGAGAGTTTGGTATTAATATTTAAGGGAGTGTATTTATGGTAGATGTTCAGGCACAGAGAAAGCAGATAGAAAAATTAATATCACTCAACAGAGTTACTAAAGTTGTTAAGGGTGGGAGAAGATTCTCTTTTGCTGCTTTCATGGTTGTTGGAGATGGAGAAGGATATGTTGGCTGGGGTTTTGGCAAAGCTAATGATGCTAGTGATGCAATAAAAAAAAGTTTAACAAGTGCTAGAAAAAATTTAAGATTTGTTCCTATTCGAAAAGGAACATTGCCACATGAGGTTATTGGTTGCTTTAAAAAAGCTAAAGTTTTAATCAAGCCGGCTACTCATGGTACTGGTGTTATTGCAGGAGGGCCTGTTCGTGCTGTAATGGAAGCTTTAGGAGTGCATGATATTTTGAGTAAATCTCTTGGTTCTAATAATTCTATGAATGTAGTAAAGGCGACCTTTAAGGCATTTGATTTAGTTTTAAATGCTGAAAAAGTGGCAGAGATGCGCGGAAAAAAAACTTTAAAAACTTTATGGGGTTAATATATGATTAAAAGGAAATTAAGATTGCAGCTAAAGAAAGCTAGGTTTAATGCCTCAAGGTCCAGGTCTAAAAATAAATGTTTTATTAGAAGAATGGAAAAGAATAGGGAAATTATTTCTAAAAATAATATTAATGTACAAGTTTTTCTCGTAAGAAGTCTTATTGGGAAATTAAATAAAAAGGTCAAAGTTTTAAAAGCGCTAGGTTTAAATAAAATAGGCGATAAAAAGGTCCATTTTTTAAATGAATCTATTAAAGGCATGCTTAACGAGACTATTAATATGATTTTATTAAGCGAGGTAAATAATGTTTAACCTATTAAAGCCTAAAGGAGCGAGCAAGCGCCGTAAAATTGTTGGTAGAGGTCCGGGTTCAGGACTTGGTAAAACTTCTGGGAGAGGGCAAAAGGGTCAAAAAGCAAGAAATACTTCTCCAAGACTTGGATTTGAAGGTGGGCAGACTCCTCTTTATAGAAGATTACCTAGGAAAGGCTTCTCTAATAATGATTATAAATTGGAATATACAATTGTTAATCTTGGAGATATAGATAAAAAATTTAAGGATGGACAAGTAGTCAACTATGACACTTTGCTTGAAAATAAACTTATAAGAAAGAAAAATAAAAAAATTAAGATTTTGTCTAATGGAGAGCTTACAAAAAAAGTTTCCTTGGAAGTTTCTAAAATTTCTAAATCGGCTGAAAGCCTTGTAATAAGAATTGGTGGTACTATTAAATTAGTTTAAAGTGGAATAAAAATGAAAGAATTGTTTTTAAGTTTATTTACTGTTAAGGATTTAAGAAATAAGTTCTTGGTTACTTTATTTATTCTTTTTCTTTTTAGAGTTGGTTCATACTTGCCGATACCAGGAATAGATTCTGTAGCGCTGAAAAGTTATTTTAAGTCACAATCAGATTTTTCAATTGCTAATTATTTTGATTTTTTTTCAGGTGGAGCTTTTAGTAATTTTTCTATATTTATGCTTAGTATAGGGCCCTACATTTCAGCATCTATTATTGTTCAGCTTCTTGTTTATTCTTTTCCTTCTTTAAAAAAAATGCAAGAAGGTGATGGAGGAAGACAAAAGACTAAAAAATATACAAAATATTTAACAATAGTTGCAGCTATGGTTCAAGGATATGCAACAAGTCTTTATGCTAAGGGTATTCCGGGTGCCGTTACTATTCCTTTTTATAGGTATATTTTTATTGCTATTTTAACAGTTACTACAGGAACATTTATCCTTTTGTGGTTTGGAGAGCAGATTAACCAAAGAGGTGTGGGCAATGGAACATCTTTGATAATTTTTTCTGGCATAGTAGTTAGACTTCAGGCAGCTTTGTTTAACTTATTCCAAAGCATGCAAGATCCTTCTCAAAATGTTAATCCTGTTTTTGTGATACTTGTTATAAGCATATTTATTTTAGTTGTTATCTTAATTATATATGAATATAAAGCTCAAATGCGAATTGCTATTCATTATGCTAGAGCAAATTCTAATAGTACGGTTAGTTCATATTTGCCAATCAAGTTGAATCCATCGGGCGTTTTGCCTGTTATTTTTGCTTCTGTTTTAATTACTTTGCCCTTGCAAATTTTAAGCGGTTTTGCGGAAACTTCTTCTATAGCTAGACAAGTTTTATCTTATTTAAGGCCCAACGGATTTTATTATACTTTCTTGAATGTAGTCTTAATAATCGGATTTACGTATTTTTATTCTAAGATTCAGTTAAATCCTAAAGACATAAGTAATAATATTCGTAAGAACGGAGGCACTATTCCTGGAATAAAGTCTGATGAGATGGAAAAATATTTAGATGAAATTATGAATAAAACTTTATTTTCAGGATCTATTTTTTTGTCAATTATTGCAATTATTCCATTTTTAGTGCAAAATATTTTTAGATTTCCGCATGATGTTTCTAGGATAATGGGGGGGTCTTCTTTACTTATCATGATAGGAGTTGCGCTTGATACATTGATTCATATTGATGCTTATTTGAAAACTCAAGGATTTTCTTATAGAAATAAAAAAAATTATGCATTTTTGCAAAAAATTTAGGAGTGTTTAACTATGAAAGTTAGGGCAAGTGTAAAGCCAATTTGTGAAAAATGTAAAGTTATAAAAAGAAAAGGTGTATTAAGGATTATTTGTGATAATTTAAAGCACAAACAAAGACAAAAGTAAAAATTAGAGGAAATAAGATGGCTAGAATATCTGGAATAGATTTACCAAGTAATAAACAATTAAAAATAGCGCTTACTTCTATTTATGGTATAGGTAGAACAAGAGCTTTGGAAGTTTGCAATAAGTCAAGTATTTCTCCAAGCAAAATTGCTAAAGATTTAGATAATGATGAGGTTAATCGACTTAGGAAGGTAATTGAGAGTGATTATGTTGTAGAAGGAAAACTTAGAAGCGAGGTTGCTATGTCTATTAAAAGACTTATGGATATAGCATGTTATAGGGGTGTTAGGCATAGAAAAGGATTGCCTTTGAGAGGACAAAGAACTAAAACGAATGCAAGAACTAGAAAAGGGAAAAGAAAGACTGTAGCTAATAAGAAAATAGCTAGTAAGTAAAATAGTTTTTAAGATTTGGAGGGCAAGTTGAGCGCAAAATTATCAACTAATAGTAAAAAAAAAATTAAAAGAAACATCGGAGAAGGAAACGTTTATATACAAGCTACTTTTAATAATACGATAGTTACTGTATCTGATATAAAGGGGAATGCTTTAGCTTGGGCAAGTGCCGGCGGAATGGGTTTTAAAGGGGCTAAAAAGTCGACTCCATATGCTGCTCAAATAACAGCAGAATCTGCTTTAAATAAAGTAAGAGATTTTGGAATTAATTATGTTCATGTATATATAAAAGGGCCAGGTATTGGTAGAGAATCTGCAATAAGAGCTATTGGTTCAATTGGTATGACTGTAAAGTCAATTTCAGATATTACCCCTATTCCTCATAATGGATGCAGACCGAAAAAAACCAGACGAGTTTAGCTAGAAGGAGTTATGATGCCTGTAGAAAAATTTTTGAAAGATTTTACTATACCTGAAAAAATTGAATTTTTGAAAAGCCAAGATGATGGATCTTATGGTAAATTTACGATATATCCTTTTGAAAGAGGTTTTGGAGTTACTATAGGTAATACTTTAAGACGCGTGTTGCTTTCTTCTATTGAAGGGTATGCGATTACTGCTATGAGAATTCAGTCTAACAATAAAGACTCTTCGTCAAAGGTTGTTTCAAGTGAATTTGATTTGATTCCTGGAGTTTCTGAAGATACTCTTGAGGTCATTGCTAATATTAAAAATATCCATTTGAAACTTGGAGAAGGAGAGCAAAGAAAGATAATAAGCTTTAGTGTTAGCGGTAAAGATACTAAGGTTTTGAAAGCTTCTCATTTTGAAAGAGATGGCGTTGAGGTTTTTAATAGAGATTTAGTTATAGCTACTTTATCACAGGATGTGAATTTAGATCTTGAATTTCAAATTAATTATGGTAGAGGCTATGTGTCTTCTGAGCAAAATTCCAAGTATTTAGAAGAAGTTAATGTTATTGCTTTAGATTCTATATTTTCGCCTATAGAGAAAGTTTCATACTCTGTAGAAGATACTAGGGTTGGGCAAAGGTCAGATTATGACAAGCTTGTAATGGAAATTTGGACCACAGGCGTGATTTCTGCCAAAGATGCAATAAAAAAAGCCGCATCAATAATAAGAGAGTTTTTATTTCCTCTTATAGATTTTGAAGATAATATTAATACATCTTTTGAGAAATCAAAATCAGAAAGTTCTAACTTACTTGATATGAGTATTGAAAAATTGGATTTGTCAGTCAGATCTTTAAATTGTTTAGCTAAAGAAAATGTTAGAACTTTAGGGGAACTTATTAGTAAAAATGCAGAAGAGCTTTCTAAGGCAAGAAATTTTGGGAAAAAAAGTTTAGAAGAGATAATTGAAAAACTTAGTTCTTATCAATTGTTTTTAGGAATGTCTAAAGAAGATGCTTTATTTGTATTGAGTAAGAATGTTAAAATATCGGAATAAAAGGAGAGTTTAGGTTATTTCATGAAAACAAAATTAGGCTTTAATAGGTTAAGTAGGAAATCTAGTCATAGGAGAGCACTTTTAAAAAATATGGTAATTTCTTTTTTAAAACATGAAAAAATTTCTTCTACTAAGGCAAAATTGTTTGAAGTTAAAAGATTTGCTGAAAGATTAATTACAAGGGCAAAAGTTGATACTGTTCATAATAGACGGGAATTATCAAAATTTATACATGATAAGTATATTTTAAATAAGCTGTTTACAAAAATTTCTCCTGTTTTTAGGCAAAGAAGTGGTGGGTATACTCGGATGATTAAATTAGGAAAAAGATATGGAGATGCGGCTGAAATGGCTATCCTAGAATTAGTTGAAAAGCCTTTAAAAGTTGAATAATTAATAATTACACACTGTTTTAAAGATTAAAGTTTAAATTGCTTTTAAACAGCATAGGAGTTAAATGATATGATATATATTATTTTTTCTTCTATTTTTGCTGGCTTTATATTAGGATTTTTAGTAAGAGTTTTTTTAGGTAGATTGTCTTTATTAGATTTAGAAAAAAATCTGACAAAAGTAAGGGTAGAATCACAATTAGAGATAGAAAATGAAAGAAAGCAAATTATTGCTAATGCAAAATCTCAAATGCTTAAAGAAAAAAACCAGCAAGATAGGGATATAAGAGATCGGAAAAATGAGATTGTTAATCTAGAAAAAAGATTGTTACAAAGAGAAGAAACCTTAGATAAGAGGATATCTGCTCTTGATAAACAGCAGTCTAGAGTTGATTTTAAAATTAAAGAATTTGAACAAAAAGAAAAAGCAATAAGAGAAAAAGAGGCAGATCTTGTTAAAAGATTGGAGAATATTTCTGGTCTTACAAGAGAAGATGCAAGAAAAATTGTAATTGAAAAAGTTGAGCATGAATCCAGAAGAGATGCTCAAGTTATTATTAATAAAAGCGAACAGGAAGCCCAGTTATTAGCAGATAAAGTTGCAAAAGATATTTTAGTATCTACTATGCAGCGTATTGTTACAGAGGTAAGCTCGGAGTTTACAGTAGCTTCTGTTGAATTACCTAATGACGAGATGAAAGGGAGGATTATAGGTAAAGAAGGGCGCAATATTAGGGCCCTTGAAACTTTAATAGGAGCTGATATTATTATTGATGATACTCCTGAGGCTGTTGTTATCTCTTGTTTTGATCCAATAAGAAAAGAGCTTGCCAAGAGGACTTTAGAAAGACTTGTTACAGATGGCAGAATTCATCCTGCTAGGATTGAAGAAGTTGTATATAATGTTACCAATGAGATAAATAGTATTATTCAAGAAGAAGGGGAGAAAGTAGTTTTTGATCTTAATATACATGGACTTGACAAGAGACTTATTAGAGGGTTGGGAAGGCTTTATTTTAGAAGTAGTTATGGTCAAAATGTTTTAAGCCATTCTAAAGAAACGGCCATAATAGGAGAAATTTTAGCTAAAGAGATGAAATTAGATCCTATTGTAGTAAAAAGAGCATGTCTTTTACATGATATTGGGAAGGGGATGGAAAGTATTTCTGAGAATAGCGAGGGACACGCTATTACTGGTGCTGAACTTGCTCAAAGTTGTGGGGAGAGCGAAATTGTTGTTAATGCCATTGCTGCTCATCATAATGAAGTGAAACCCGAGAGTCTTGAGGCTATTGTTGTTCAAATAGCAGATGCCATTTCGGCATCTCGCCCTGGAGCAAGGCGGGAAAGTTTAAATAACTATATAAATAGACTTAAAAGACTTGAAGATATTGCATATAGTTTTGAAGGTGTTCAAAAATGTTATGCGATTCAAGCTGGTCGTGAAGTTAGAATTATTGTTGACAATGTGTTGGTTAATGATGAAAAATCAATTTTACTTGCAAGAGACATTGCTAAGAAGATAGAAGCTGAAATGAGATATCCTGGGAAAATTAAAGTTACAATTATTCGCGAAACTAGAGTTATTGAATATGCAAGATAGCACTATTAAAACCTTGATAATTGGAGATATAGTAGGCGAGAGTGGATTAAAAAAAGTTTTTTTTAATCTTAAAAATATTAAGAACAAATATAGAATAGATTTGGTAATTGCTAATGGAGAAAATTCGTCAAACGGTTTTGGAATAACTCCAGAAATAGCAAATAATCTTTTTAGATCGGGTGTTAATGTTATTACTACTGGCAATCATGTGTATTCTAATTACAAAATAAATGACTATCTCAATAAGCAAACATATATTTTAAGGCCAAATAATTTTTCAGATTTGTTAGATGGTCATGGTTATTGTTTTTTAACTATTAGAGATGAAAAGGTTGCTGTGATTAATGTTCAAGGGGTTTTAAATATGAATTTTATTGTTAAGAATCCTTTTAATAATACAAAAAAATTGGTCAATATGCTCAGCAACAAGGTTAGAACTATTTTTGTAGATTTCCATGCTGAGAGTAATTATGAAAAAGAAAGTTTTGGATATTTTTTAAATGGTTTTGTAACAGGTGTAGTTGGTACTCATACCCATGTTATGACTAAAGATGAAAGAATATTGTCAAAAGGGACAGCCTATATTAGTGATGTTGGAATGACAGGTGGATTAAATTCTGTAATAGGATTTAATCCTGATATTTCTCTTAAAGGCTTACTTAAATATACTCCTTTAAGAGCTGAAGTTGTAGAAGATAACATAATTTTACGGGGAGTTATTATTACTTCTAATCTAAAGACAGGCCGCGCTTTAAAAATTGAAAGGATTCAGAAATAATTTATTAAACATACTTTGTAAAAGGTATCCAAAAAAAACACGAGAAGAATTAATGATTTTGATTTTAACAGGGAATGTATATGTAAATTCTCATAAAGAAAAAAATCCTAAAATCTTAATAAACAAAACAAGTAAAATAGATTTAGTTGAGAATGCTTGTCAAACATTTGTATCAAGGGGAGGTTACAAGCTTTTAGAATCTCTTAAAGATTTTGAGATCGAAGTTAAAAATAAAATTTGTGTTGATGTTGGCTCTTCAACTGGTGGTTTTACTGATTGTTTATTGCAGTGTGGTGCCAATTTTGTTTATTCAGTTGATGTAGGCATTAATCAACTTTCTTATAAATTGAGAATTGATCCAAGAGTTAAAGTTTTAGAGAGAACTAATATTTTTGATGTTACAGAATTTAAAATTGTTCCTAATTTTGCGGTTGTAGATGTTTCTTTTAGATCATCAATAAGCATATGTGTGAATTTAATAGATAAGCTTTCTGATAATTTTATTATAGTTTTGATCAAGCCTCAGTTTGAGGTTAAAAGTTTAAATTTAGATATAAAAAATTTTAATGGTGTTGTGAATGGTGATTATTTGAAGACAATTTTGCAAAGTGTAATTGAAAAGTTCTATAAAAACAAATTACAAGTTAAAAATATATTAAAGTTAAAAACAAAAGGTAAAAAAGGCAATCAAGAATTTATGTTTTTAGTTGCTAGGTCAAGTGTTTTAAATATTGTAAGCTCTATGCAATTGCTTAACAATATTGAATTTTAATATTTGTCTAAAGTCTTTTTATTTAATATTCCTGAAAAGTTTAAGTTTAATTCTTCAAGTATTATTGGATTATTTTCTATTGTTAAAATTATTCCAGCAATTCCTTTAATTTCAAGACATGTCAAGGTTATTTGAGCTATTTGATTAATTATTCCTTCAATGCCAAAACTATTTTCATAAAATTCTTTAGATAGGTTTATTTTGGCAATTCCTTCGCTTAGGCTTAAGTTTAACAGCTTAGTTTTTATAGGTATTAAACTTAAAAAATTATTTTTTAGCTCGTATTCATTTGGCCCTTTGATTAAAGATTTTAGTGTTTCTTCAAGAATATTCTTGTCGTAATATATAGCTCTTTTTACAGTTTGTCTTAAAAAATAGCCTTCTGGGGTTACTTTTATAAAATAAAGTTTAATAAATTTTTTGTTTTTAAGGTTATTATTTCTTTGGTTTTGTTTGAGCTCTTCTTCAAGTTTTTTTATTTCTGGTGGTTGGATTAAAAAACTTTCATTTTTAAGTATTTTTATATTTACATTTTGATTTGCGTCTTTTTTGGCTTCAATTAACTTATTATCTTGTGTTTGACTTGATTCAAATAAACTGTTATCATAATTTTCTTCCTTAAAAATATGCATAATAAGCGAATTTTTGATTATTAATAGTGCACTAATTATTGTTAAAATAATAGCAATTAAAATTAAAAGTATGTCTGATTTAGTTGAGCTTGAACTTTTTTTTCTTTTCAATATAAACACTCATTTGTAATTGGCATAAATACTAATATTTGCTATTATAATGGAAATATCGGAATAAATAAAGAGGTATATTTGCTTTGCTTAGTTACAAAAAGGTTCTTATTGTTGGTAGACCAAATGTTGGGAAATCTGCTTTATTTAATCGAATTTTAGATGCAAAAAGAAGTATCACTGAGAGTACTTATGGTGTTACTAGAGATTTAGTTGAAGAGGTTTGTAAGGTTGGTTCTTTTAATTTTAAATTAATTGATACTGGTGGGTTTACGATCTTAAAAGATGAAATTAGCAAAATTGTTGTTCAAAAAGTTTTAAGCTCTTTAGAGAAAGTTGATTTAATTTTATTAGTTTTAGATGTTAATGAAATTTTACTTGAAGATTATGAGATTATTGAAAGACTGAGAAAATACAGTAGTAAGGTAATTTTAGTTTTAAATAAAGTAGATACTAAAGATAAGGAATTTTTAGCCCATAAATTTCATAATTTAGGGTTTAAGCGGTATTTCCTGGTTAGTGCACTTCATCGTCGAGGCATTACTAAGCTTAGAGATTTTTTAAAAGTAGAAGTCGGCAGAGTCAATATTGAGGAGGAAGTTAATATTAAGGTTGGGATTATAGGTAAGCCTAATTCAGGCAAATCTACTCTTATTAATTATTTATCTGGAAATGAAATTTCAATTGTTTCAGACCAGCCCGGCACTACTAGAGATTTTATTAAAACCAAGCTAACTAGAAATGGGAAAGTTTTTGAGATTATTGATACAGCTGGAATAAGGCGAAGGGCTAGAGTAAATGAAGTTGTTGAATATTATTCTGTTAATAGGGCATTGAAAGTAATTGACATAGTGGATATTGTTTTTTTGTTGATTGATGTTGAAGAAGAATTGACCTCTCAGGATAAAAAGATTGCCCATTATGTTACTAAAAAGGGGAAAGGAATTATTATTGTGTTTAGTAAATGGGACCTTTTAGAGGAATCTAAAGGCTATTTTGAAACCTTAAAGGGTCGTGTGAAATTTTTTTTCCCTGTTTTAAATTTTGCTCCTATATTTAGAATTTCTGTTTATAAAAAGATAGGTCTAGATTCTCTTTTTAAAGAAGCTTTGAAGGTAAAAGATCAGCTTGAGCTTAAAACCAACACTCCAGATTTAAATAAAATGTTAAATTTATGGATCAAAGACTATCATTTAAACATTTCTCATAAAATAAAATATATTACACAAGTTAGCACTAATCCTGTAAAGTTTATTCTTTTTGCAAATAAAATAAAGAATTTTCCAAATTCTTACTATAATTATTTAGTAAATAATTTACGTAAAATTGGATATAAAAATATTCCAATTTTAGTAGAATTGAGAGAAAAAATAAGAGATTTAAAGTGAAATATATATTTTTGTTCTTAATAATTAAGAGTCTAAATCTTTTTGCGCTTGAGAGCTTTTTTTATGATTTTGATATAAGGAGTAAGTATTCAAAATATTTTAATTCAAGCGATGTGCAAAAAAAAATAAGTCCAATAAAGCATTTTATTACAGAAAATTGTTACATTGAAGTTTCAAGTGCAGTTTATCCTGGGTATGTTTATTATTCTTTTTTTAATAAAAAAAAGAATGTGGATTATATTTTTCCAGGTTCTTATGTGATTAAGGTGGGTAAAGATGGTATTGAGCAGATAAAAATATTTTTCATAAACAGAGGGGATACGTTTATTAGAATAAAATCTTCAAAATTTTCTTCTAGTGCTGATTTTTATTTAATAAATACTTTAATTTATAAAGATGTTAAATTACCTTTTAAGATTCAAGACATTGCAGTAACTTCTATTGGCAATATAATAAATTATATTGCCAAGGTTATTGATTTTAGATATTTTATTCCTGAATATTTTGATATTTATAAAAATATTTCTAATATGGTAATTAGTTTAAGAAAGACTCTCTCATCTTTTCCCATTGCTGAGGTTGTTGATGGTGCAATGGATGAGTATGGCAAAATGGTTCACATAGAAACTGGGTTGTTGCAAAAAGATCCTGTAGGATTTAATTGTTCAGGATTTGTTAAATGGGTGGCGGATTCGATTTATAAATCAATGACGGGGCGACTTTTAAGAATTGATGATCTTAAGATTAGGCATATTGGTGCTAGAGGGAGTGTTTTTACTAAAAGTCAGGAATTTAACAAGGATCCTTTTTTTGGTCTTGATTGGATTCGTAATATTGCCTATAGGATAAATAATATTAATGTGGATCTAAAATTATCTAAAATTAAGGAAAATGATGTCAATAATATTAAGTTTTTTAATTATATTGACAATCGTGGCTATAAAATTGAAAATTTAGAGTTTTTATTATATAGTCTGGCTTTAGATGAGCCTGGATATATTTATTTTGGATCTATTAGTACAGGTGTTAACAATTTATCAAGCACGATGCTTCATAAACATGTTGTTTTGTTTCTTCCATTTCTTGATGAAAATAGGATTTTTAGAGTTTCAGTTAATGAGGTTAATTCTGAAACTTCAATCAAGTCTCTTCAAAAAAGATATCCAAACTCTTATATTCATTTAGTTAGAGTTAAGGTTCCTGAAAATTTACCAATAGTACCTATACCTATAAAGGCAAATAATCAATCATCATGATTAAAGCTGTAATATTTGATTTAGATGGTACCTTGTATCCTGAGGTGGATAGAAATAAATTAATGTTTTTTGAATTTTTAACTAATGTTAAGTTTTTTTTAGCTTTTAAACAGATTAGGAAAAAAATACGAATTTTACAAAGCAATCAATTTTCGCCTTCAAATAGGGATGAATTTTTGTCCCTTCAGGTTAAAATGCTTTCCCAACATTTAAATCTTGATGAGAATAGGTGTGCCTTTTTATTAAATAAAATATATTACAGTCAAACTTTTAGCGATAAGTTTAAAAAACTCAAGCCATATCTTGGAGTTCAAGATTTAATCTATTGGCTTAAATTTAAGGGAATAAAATTGGGTGTAATGTCAGACTTTCCTATTTTAGATCGTGTCAAAAATTTATTAGGCATTCAGGATAGTTTTTGGGATATTCTTTATTCTTCAGAAGATACTGGATATTTAAAGCCACATAAAGTACCTTTTTTAAAGGTTATTGAGGATTTAAATTTAAGTAGTAATAATATTTTGTATGTAGGAAATTCTTATGAATATGACATTTTGGGCGCTAAAAATGTTTCAATGAAAGCAGCTTTTTTTTCAAAAAAGAATATAAATTGGAAAGTAATGATTGATTTTATTTTTCATGATTATAAAGACTTAAGAGAATATATACGTTTAAATATATAGAATATGGGTAAAATATTTTATGATAGATTTTGCTACTATTTTAGTTAACCTTTTTTTGGTTTCAATAGTTTTGTTTATTTATAGGCAATATGACAAGCGTTCTAGGGCGTTAGATAAAATTAAAAAGTTCATCGATCTTGTGAAGGTTAATCTTGAAGATTTTATTGAAGATAAGACAAAAGAGATTAATGATCTTGCTGTTGATATGGAAGCTTATCAAAGATCTAGTATAGAAATAATAAAAAAGATTGATGAAGTTCAGCCAAAGATTAAAAACAAAAGCAATGATTTTGCAGAGGTTGAAAAAAAGATAGCTTATCATGATTCTATGCTCAAGGATCTTGATGAAATGACCTTGAAAGTTCAAGAGAATATTCAAAGGTTGCAAGTTGATGGGAAAATAGTAGATAAACTTTCAAAAACTTTAAAAGGATTTAATACTCAGATTGATTCTGTTGAATCAAATTTGAATTCAGTGTTAGAAAAATTTGAAAAGTCCAATAAAGAAAATCTCGAGTCTATTAAAATTGCTAGTTGGGAAAAGTTTGATATTAATATTAAGGACCTTGTTTTTAAAATGGATAATTTAAACAGAGAGATTGATCTTTATGAAAAAGATTTAGCAAATATTGAAGAGAGAAAAAAGGATATTTTAGATAAGGGTAATGAGAAATTAGATTTAGAATTTAATGATTTTCTTGAAAAGGTTGAATTTAATATTGGTAAATATAATAAAGAGATAGAAAGTTCTTTTATTTTTTATGAAAACAAATATAAGTTAATAGAAGATTCTATAGAGCTTATTATGGAGAGCGTAAAGAATAAAATTAATGAGAAAGAAGATTTTATTTTAAATAGACTGAATGAGGAATTAGAAAATAAATTTAAAGATATCTTCACATACGTTGATGATCGTTCTAGGGAAATTCAAGATAAACTTGAGGATAAATTGATTTTAGTGGACAATGAAATTTCTTCTATGAGTTCTTCTTTCAAGGACAATGTTTATTCAAGAATTAATTCACTTGAGGAGTCAATACGAATAGAGATGGGAAAGTATGAGGAGCAGGTTGATGATGTTTTTGATAAATTTAGATCTCAAGTTGAACTGAATCTTAAAAATATTTATGAGGACTATGAAGATAAAATAAGCCAAGTTGATAAGAATATTAGAGAAAGGGTAGAGCTTAGTTTGTTAGATTTGAATTCTAAAATGGAAAGTGTTCAAACAGGTGCCATCTCTTTGATCAAGAGACTTGAAGATGATTCTAATCGAATATATCTTGAATTTAAAAATAAGTTTGAGTCAGACATTGAAATATTTAGTGAAAGTTTTAAAGATGATATTAATCAACTTAAAAGGCAATTAGAATCTCAACTTTTAGATGTTGATTCAAATATGCAAGAAAAGCTTATTAAGCTTAATGATAATTTGATTTCTAATTTTCAAGAAATTGATGGCAGGTTTAATAATAATTATTCAAATTTAACTGATAATATAAATTCCAAGTATATTACTCTTTTTGAATCTTTAGATTCTAGTAGCTCTAAATTTGAAGATCAAATGGAATCTAAATATAAAGGCTTTAAAGATAAATTAACGGCAGAAATGGATGAGTTTTCTTTAGTTTATAGTGAGAAATTTGACACGCTCTCTCAAGAAGCAATTAATAATTATCAAGAATTTCAAGATTTAAACAAGAAATTAGAAAATGAAATTGAATCTTTGTGTAATATGTTTGAAGAAAACCAAGAGATTTTAAAGAGAGATTTTAATACCAATTTAATTAATATTAAAGATGAAATTGATAAAAATATAGTAGAGTTTAAGGATCGTTATTCCGATGAGGTAAATAATTTTGTTAGTAAGCTAGAAGAAAGTAAGCTTCAATATTCAAAGTGGCAAGGTGATATGGATTCTAATTTAAAAAATATTGAATCTCAAATAAATAAAACAAATGAAGAATTTTTAAGTTTAATTCAGATTCAAAAAGACAAGGGAATAGAACTTAGTGAAAATGTTTTTAATGATCTTTCAGATCATATTCAAAAGAAAGCTATTGACATTCATGGTAGTTGGAAAGATGAGCTTATTGCTTTAAATAAATCATTGCTTGATATTAAGATTTCTAGTGAAGAGCTACTTTCATCTGCTACTTTAAAAATAGAAAATCTAGAAAGAGATGTTAACGATAGAATAGAATATGTTTTGTTAAAAACAGGCGATATTGAGAGTTTAGTGATAGAAAAATATAAAGAATTAAAAGATATGTCATATTCACAAAGTGACGAGGCTATATTAGGAATTAAAGAATTTATTAATAGGCAAACAGAAATAATTAAAGATAAAAGCGTATTTATGCTTGAGGATTTGAATAAAAAATTTGATGATAAGAATAATTTTGTTATAAGTAAGATTGAAGAATGTGATTATAAATTAAAAGATTTCAAGAGTGAATCAGAAGATATTTTAAATAATTTTAAATCTGATCTTAATGAATTTATTGAATCAAAGCTACAAATTGTCTCTAATATAAAATCGGACAATCAAAAGCAAATTGATGATTTTTTAGATAGAATTTCTAAAGATATTTTAAATAGGAAAGATTCAATTAACAATGAAGTAGACAGTAAGCTTAATGATTGGCAAAGCAAATTAAACGAAATAACTGTTAAAATTGAGAATTTATTATCTTCGGGTAAAGTGGATTTGGATTTAATAGATTCTGAGGTGACTACAAAAATTAAAGAGCTTAAATTTTCCATAGAAAGCCTTGAGAGTTATTACCTTGAAAAAATAGATGAGTTTAGAAATCAAGGTGCTATATATTCTGACGAGCTTTTACAAGATATAATGAACCATTTTAATAAAGAGACTAGAGAACTTGAGGAAAATTTGTCAAAAAAGTTTGCTGTAGTTTTAAATAATTCAGAGGAATTTGTTAAAGAGGTTGATAGCTTGCTGCAGGATAAAAGAACCGATATTGCGTCTTTTCAGGCCAATATAGATATTACTCTTGATTCCCTTAGTGTAAAGTTTAATGATATAAATAAAGAAATTAATGGAAAATATAATGAGGTGATATCTAATTATAGAGGGTATTCAGAAAATATTTCTAGTAAACTTGAAAATGAAATAATGCATGAGATTGAAAATATAAATAGAAGATTGACAGATAGAATAGATAATCTTAGCAAAGGTATGGATGAAAATCTTCAAAAACTTAAGGAATCTTTTGATGTATCAAAATATCAAGTTGAAAAATTTGAATTAAAAGTTAAAGATCTAACAGACTCTGGAGAGGCAAAAATTAGTGAGTTTATTAAAGAGATTGAACAGTATTATAAATCTAGATTAGAGGAAGCAATTGATTATAGGAGAACGATTGATAGTGATATTATGCAAGCAAAAGAGAGATTTGGAGAGATAACAAATGATCTTAAAAATAATATTGAGAGTAAGTCTGAGTTTTTAAACGATCTTTATAAGGAAAGATTTAAACTTATTGAGAGTAATTTTGAAGAGAGGTATTCTACGTTTTTAATTGAAAGTGAAGGAGCTATTTCAAAAATTAGAGATGAAATTTATAAAACACTTACAATAAATGATGAAAATTTGCAAATTAAGATTTCTGAAATGGATCATAATTTTGAGATAATAGAGCAAAGATCAAAAGATATTTTAGAGTTTGAAAAAGAATTGAGAGATAAAATTCAAGATTGTTACGGTATTATAAATTCTCAATTTGGAGAGATTAAGGGAAGTGTTGAAGAGAATATAAAAAATCATTTTGAGGTTTGTATAAAAAAGGTCAACACTTTAATTGATGATGACATTGTAAAGTATGAAAATGAAATTCATAAGAGAATCGATTCTTTAAAATCGATTGAAAATACTTTTGATAGCATAGAGAAAAATTTGAATGATAAAGTGAATGGGTGCATTGATAAAATATCCAATGATTTTAATCTTAAGTATATTGAACTTGAAGAAAGGTGTAATGAAGGGCAATTAAATTTGGAGAGTAAAATTGACAATAAAATTAAAGCCATTGATAATTTAGCTTTAAGTCAATATGATGGGCTTGAGAAAAAGTATGCTGATATGTACGATGAGTTTTTAGAGAGATTAAATTCTCATATTGCAACTTTAAGTGAAGAGTTTAAGCATTCAAATAAAGAGATGATTTTTGAACTTGAATCTCAACTGAAAAATCTTAAAAATCTTGAATCTGATTTAAATAATGTTGAAAAGGATGTTATTAGATTGAAAGAAGAGTCTTATCATAATGTTTCATCTCATCTTAAGCTATTAGAAGAAGATTTTTTTAAAGATTTGAAAATTAGAGGTGAAGAGCTTAAATATTCTTTAGAAAACTTTATTGCTTCGCATAATGATAAAATTCAAAATTTAGAATATGATTTGTCTAAAAATCTAGAAAATAAAACAGAACTTATTCAAAGTTTCCGCCTAGATATTGAACAAAAAATGAAAAATGATAAAGAAACTTTTTATTTAGATTTTACTAAGGAATTTTCTTCTAAAAAAAAAGATATGGAGAGTGAGATAGCTTTAATGGAAACTAATATTACTGAAAGGATAGATGAATTTATTGATTTTGTAAATAATAGGCAAAATATTATTGATTCTTGGTTTTTAAATATTAAAGATGATGTAAAAAATTGGCAAGAAAAATCTTATAGTGCAATAGAAAAGAAAATAAGTCTTGCTGAACTTGAAATTAAATCATTTGAGAATGATATTCTTAATGTTAAGATTGGTTTAGAATCTTTTAAAGATAGTTTTGAGATTAAGGCTGAAGAGATTTTTGGCAATTTGCAAAGCGAGGCTAAAAAATTTGAACAATCAGTTAATCTTGATTTTAAAAATATTGGTGAGTCATTAAATCTTAAAGTTTTAGATCTTGAAAAATTTGTTGATTTTAAAGTAGAAAAGATAGACGAAAGGGTTAATAAGAAAACCGAAGACATCTTAATTCAAGCAGAAGTGAAATTTTTAACTCAGCAAAAGAGCCTTGAAGATAGGATTTTTGAGCTTAATCAAAAATTAGAGAATGAGTTTACAACCCTGTCTTCTAATCTTGATAAAGTAAGACGAGAAATGATTGATGTAATTTCTAGTGATAAAAAAAGCTTTGAAGGTCAAATTGAATTAATGCATAAAAATATTTCAGAATTTTCTGAAAAAATTGGTTTATATAGAAATAATATTGAGACATCAATTGAGAATGAATATAATGCGTTTTCTAAATCTATAAAATCAGAGTTTGGCTTACTTGAAGACGAGCTTAAAAAAAATTTAAAACATTCAACGTTGGAGATTGAAACTGTAAAGAATGATTTGCAAGAACAAATTGATAAATTTGAGGTTGAGTTCAAGAAAAATCATAAAAAATTATTGAAAGAAGTTGATACTAATATTTTAGAACTTGAATCTAAAATATTAAATTGTGATACTGAATTTAATAAATTTATTAGTGAATCTAAAGACAATTTGGTTGAATATAAATCTGATTTGAGAAAAGAATTTGAAGATAGTTATGATAAAATAAATTTTCAAATTGAAAATTTTAAGAAACTAGATGCTGAGCTTGAAAAAAATAATTCGATATTTTTAGAGGCTTATTCTCTTAAGGAGAAGTTGGAAAAATTATGGGAAACTTTAAAAAATGAGATAAATCTTGCTCAAGAATATAAAAATAATTTTGAAAATGTTAACAAGGAATTCTATAATATTCAAAAAGAAACATTAGGTATTATTGAAACTTTTAATGAGTTGAAGTTAGAACAAGAATCTATTAAAGCTATTAAGAATGATTTTAATAGATTTTTTGAATTTTACTCTTCATTTGATAGTAGATATAAGAGTTTAATCGAATCTTATGATGAAATGCAAATTTATAAAGCCAAAATAAAAGAAATAGCTGATGAGCAGAGAAATATTCTTGATAATTATGAAAGAATTAGCAATAAAGAGGGTATATTAAAGAGTACTATAGAGTCCGTTGATAAAAACTTTGATTTAATAAATGAAATGGAGAAGAGATTTAATAATTTAAGTAAAGAGAGTGCTAATTTTCAGAACAATCTAAAGGATATGGAAAATGTTGTTTCGAATCTCTTATTAAACAAAGGGCTTTCAGAAGAAGTATTGATTAATGCTCAGAATTTAAAGGAAATGCTCTTAGATATTGAAAATAGGTTAAAAAATACTTTAACTATGAGAGAAAAGGTAGTGAAATCTGAAACAAGGCTAGAGAATTTAAATATTGCGGCAGAAGAAAGAATAAAAACTCTTGGTATTCTTGTCAAAACAGATTCTAAATATCAAGATAATGTTGGTCTTAATAATGAAACTGTTAGGAATTCTGTAATAAAATTAATGAGACAGGGATGGAGTGCTGAAGAAATTTCTAGAGCTACTAAATTATCTATTGGGGAAGTTGAGCTTATTTTAGAGCTTGGTATAAGCAATAAAGGTGATTAAGGGTTATATTTATGAAGGCAGATTTAAATTTAATAAAAACATTACATCCTCTTGAGATGAAAGTAATTTTAAACAATGGAGAAGAGGATGATATTTCTGCTTCAATTATTATTGAAAAATTAGGGTTTAATGAAGGTCAGGCAAACAAAACAATTGAATGGTTAAATTCTAAAAGGATTATTGAAGAGACTTGTAGAAAATTAAATGTATTTTATAAAGCAACAGAAAGAGGCCTTAGCGCTTTAATAGCTGGGTTTGTTGAGGAAAAAATAATAAACCTGGTATCTCGAAAGGCAGTTTTGGCTTCAAATTTAGCCTTAGAGCTTGATCTTGATGTTAAAGAAGTGGGAAAAGCGTTTGGAAATTTATTAAAAGAGGGCATTCTTTCTCTTGATTTGAATAAACAGATTATTATAAATTGTTTAGATGGCATAGAGGTCAATTATCAAAAAATACGTTTCTTGCTAGAAAGAGCAAAAAGTAGTGATCTTCTTAGAGAAAGTTTAACAAATGAAGAGCTTTTATTAATATCAAATTTTGCTAAGAAAAAAGGAGCAGATTCTGTATTTTTTAAAATAATAGAAAAACTTGATTTAACGTTTAGATTGTCTGGTTTTGGATTGGAAGTGAAAAATTTTTTAATGAAAAATAAATTAACAGGAGATGAGATTGCTAAGCTTACTCCTGAAATTTTAAAAAATAAGACTTATGAGAATAAAAAATTTAGAGCTTATAATATTCATGTTCCATCAGCTAAAACTTTTATTGGGCGCTTTAATTCTTATTTAGATTATATTTCTAAAATTAAAGACAAATTAGTAGGGCTTGGTTTTGAAGAGTTTGACGGTCCTTTAATAGAAACAGAATTTTTCAACAACGATGCTCTTTTTATGCCTCAATTTCATCCTTCTCGTGATATTAAGGATGTTTATTACATTTCAGATCCCAGTATGCAAAAATCTTTACCCGAACCTTATTTTTCTAATGTAAAATTAGCTCATGAAACAGGATATGCAACAGGTTCAAGAGGTTGGAGATATAGTTTTAGTGAGGATCTTTCCAAGAGATTGGTTTTAAGAACTCATGGCACCGTTCTTTCTGCAAAACAATTAATTAATGCCAAAAATCCAAGCAGATATTTTGGAGTTATTAGATGTTTTAGATATGATCAAGTAGATGCAACTCACGGAGTCGATTTTTATCAAACCGAGGGGATTGTTATTGAAGATGGTGTTAGCATTAAGACTTTGCTAGGCCTTCTTGAAATTTTTGCCAAAGAGTTTGCGGGCGCTACAGAAGTTAAATATGTTCCCGCATATTTTCCTTTTACTGAGCCCTCGATTGAAATACATGTAAAACATCCTGTTCTTGGCTGGTTTGAGCTTGGAGGAAGTGGAATTTTTAGGCCAGAAGTTACAAAACCCTTAGGTATTGATTTTCCTGTTATTGCTTGGGGGATTGGAATAGATAGAATGGCTTTAATGCACTTGGGCCTAAATGATTTGAGAGATCTTTTTACGTATGATATTGGTGATGTTGTTTTAAGGCGAGGAAAGAGAAGATGCCAAAGGTAGAAATTTACAAAAATCTTTTTTTAGATAAAATAGGAAAAAATTTTACAAATTTAGAGATTTCAGAATTACTTGAACCATTTAAAGCAGAATTTGATGGCTTTGATGAAAATTCAGGAAAAATCAAAATAGAATTTAATGATACAAATAGACCAGATTTATGGTCTTATACTGGACTTGCTCGTCAAATAAAAACGTATCTTTTTGGAGAAATTCCTTATTATGATTTTTTTTCAAAAAAAGGAGATTTCAAAAAGTGCTATGGTGAAATTTTAGTGGACAATAAAATGTCCCAAATAAGACCGTTTATTTTTGGATTTTTAGCAAAAGGATTGATTATTAATGATAGAATGCTTGAAGCACTAATTCAATTTCAGGAAAAACTTTGTCAAAGTTATGGACAAAAGAGAAGAAGAGTTGCAATGGGGATGTATAATTCTAATTTTATTAAATTTCCAATCAGTTATGTTGCTTCGTCTCCTAATCATAAGTTTGTTCCTTTGGGAATGGATTGTGAGCTTTCTCTTTTAGAAATAAATGAAAAGCATCCCAAAGGGTTGGAATATTCCTATATTGTCAAAAATTTTGATAAGTATCCTTTATTATTAGATAATAATAATAACGTAGTCTCGTACCCCCCAATAATTAATTCTAACAATATTGGATCTTTAAAGGTTGGTGATACTGAGTTATTTGTTGAGGTTACAGGTATCGATTTTGAAGCAACTTTGTTAGCGTTATCTATAGTAGCTTGTGATTTTTATGATATGGGTTTTGAAATTTTGCCCGTAAAAACTGTGTTTAAAGACCCTTTTGGTTTAGATTTTGAAGAATTAGTATGCCCTTATTATTTTCAAGAAGAAGTAGAGTTTGATGTTAAAAATGTTAATAGACTGCTTGGAAATAATTTAACATTAGAGCGTATTTGCCTTAATTTAAAAAAAATGGGAGTAAGTTCTTATTCTAGAGATTTTAAAAATTATATTGTTCCGCCCTTTTATAGAAATGACTTTCTTCATGAGGTTGATGTAATTGAAGATGTAATGATAGGGGAGGGTCTTGCAAGTTTTTATCCAGAGCTTCCCAAGGCCTTTACAATAGGAAGGCTTAGTGCTTTGGAAGAGTTTTCAAGGAATGTTAGAAATTTAATGATGGGTATGGGATTCCAAGAGATGATTTATAATTATATGGGCTCTAGGAAAGATTTTATTGATAGAATGAATATTAATGATCAAAATTTTTTAAAAGTATCTAATCCAATGACAGAGAATTATGAATATATTAGAGCATCAATAATACCTAATTTATTAAAATCAGAAAGCGTTAGTTCTAATTTTCCTTATCCACATAAAATTTTTGAGGTTGGCAAGGTAGCTTTAAAGAATTTGGATGCTGCTGAAGGAACAAGCACTTTTACCAATTTAGCTTTTTTAATGTCTGGCAAAGAAATTTCTTTTAATGAGATTAATTCAATTGTTGCAACGCTTTTTTATTATTTAAATATTGAGATTATTTTAAGAGAGTCAAAAGCTACTTTTTATATTAATGGCAGGGGGGCAGATATTTTGATTGAAGGTTTCAATGTGGGTAGCTTTGGTGAAATTTCACCTTATGTTTTAAATAATTTTGGAATTTTTATTCCATGTTCTGTTTTTGAGGTTAATATCAATAAACTTGTGAGTCAATCTTAAATATTTAATATTAATTTTAGCAATGCTAAGATTTGTATTGAAGTTTTTAAGAGAGGCTTAAAATTTATATATGTTAGAATTTGAAACTATTAATGTAAATCTGACCAAAAAGGAAAATTTATCTCAAAAAGAGATAGAATTTATTGAAGATGTAATAATTTTAGGATCTGGTCCGGCTGGATTAACAGCTGGTATTTATTCTGTTATGAGTAATTATAAAGTTACTATTTTAGAAGGCCCTGAACCTGGAGGACAGCTTACTACAACTACAGAAGTTTATAATTATCCTGGCTTTAAAAATGGAATAAGTGGTAGAGATTTGATGTTAAATATGAGAGAGCAAGTAGTAAATCTTGGAGCCAAAACTTTTCCCGAAACTGTTTTTTCTATAAAAAGGGAGAATAGTATTTTTTACCTTTATACAGAAAATTATATTTATAAAAGTAAAGCTGTTATTATTGCTGTGGGATCAAAACCTAAAAAACTTGAAACTCTTAAAAATTCAGATTTATTTTGGAATAAGGGTATTTCGGTTTGTGCTATTTGTGATGGACATCTTTTTAAAGGTAAAAGGGTTGCCGTAATTGGTGGAGGCAATACTGCCCTTTCAGAATCAATTTATTTAAGCAAATTAGTGGATAAGGTTTATATTATTGTAAGAAAAGATTATCTTAGAGCTATTGCTATGCTAAGAGATAGTGTTGCGAAGTTGCCTAATATTGAGATTTTTTATAATTCAGAAGCCATAGAAGTAGATGGCGAATCTTCTGTTTCTTCGATTAAGATTTTTAATGAAAAAGATAATGTTGTAAATAAATTAAAAGTAAATGGTGTATTTATGGCTGTTGGTTATAAGCCGAATACAGAATTTTTAAAGGGATTTTTAGATTTGGATGAAGAGGGATTTATTATAACTAAAGATATTGTTAAAACAAGTGTTGATGGTGTTTTTTCGTGTGGAGATGTTAGCAATAAACTTTATGCTCAAGCCATTACTGCTGCTGCTGAAGGGTTTATTGCATCTGTTGAGTTAGGAAATTTTTTAAAATAGTTTTTATTAAGATATTTTTTAGTTTTAGATAAAGCTTTAATTTAATGTTTTAGAGTAGATTTAATTGCCTTTTGATTTCAAAAATTAAAATGCCTGTTGACACAGAAACATTAAGTGAGTCTATTTTACCGCTAGTTGGGATTCTTATTAAAAAATCAGAATTTTCTTTTATTAGCTTGTGTACGCCTTTGCTTTCATTGCCTAAAATAAGTGCAATTTTTTTGTCGTTTATTTTAATTTTGTTTATATCTTGTCCTTTAATATCACCAGCGTATATCCAAAAGCCATGTTTTTTTAAAAAATATATTGTGTTGTTTATATTTGTAACTGTTATTTTTTTTACATATTGACTTGCACCAGAGCTAGTGCGCAAAACTGTTAAATTGTCTTTTGCACTACGTTTTTGAGTAGTAACTACAAGATCTATGCTAAACTGTTCTGCTGTTCTAAGGATTGCTCCGAAGTTTTGGGGATCTTCTATTTCATCCAAAAGCAAAATGAAAGCATGTTCTTTTTTTTTAAATGTTTCTAGTAGGTTTTCAAAATCTTTAGTTTGTGTTTTTCCATTTTTATTTTTTTCAAGTTTTAGTTTTAATGCAAATCCTCTGTGGTCTTTGCTTTTAAGAATTTTGTCAAGTTCATTTATACTTATTTTTATTATTTTTATATTTTGTGTTTTAGCTAATCTTTCAATTTCTTTAGTCTTTGAACTTTTTTTTGATATATAAAGTTCAAAACCTTTATTATTTTTTATGCTTTCAATTATTGAATTGGAATGAGTTATATACATATTTATACTTTGAGTAAATCTATTTCATCACCATCTCTTAATTCTTTACTTAAGTTTTCAAAAAGTTTGATAGCATTAGAATTTAAATTTTTAGGTGTTTTTATTTTAGTGATTAATATTAAGTTTCCAAACTTTTCGGTTTGAAGAATTGGCATTCCTGCGCCTTTAACTATAATTTGTTCTTCATTTTCTATTCCTTTTGGAATTTGTATTTTAATTTCTTTTGAAGCTATTGTTTTTATTCTTACTTCTTTTCCAAGGGCTGCTTGAGTAAAGCTTATTGGAAGCATTGCGTAGAGATCTTTGCCATTTCTTTTAAATATTTTATGAGATCTTATTAATATTTTTACATAAAGATCACCATATTCTTGGTTGTCTGGATTAACATTCCCTTTCCCTTTCATTTTTATTTGTTGGTTATTATCAATCCCTGAAGGAATGTTTAATTGAATAGTTTCTTGATTTGTAATACGCCCTTTCCCCTTACAAGATTTACAAGGGTTTGATATTGTTTTACCCTCACCGTAGCATTTGGAACATGTTGTTGTAACTCTGAAAAATCCTCCGCCTTGTACTACTCTGCCGCTACCGTTACACATATTACATATTGAAGGACTTGTCCCTTTTTCGGATTTTTTCCCAAGACAAGAATGGCAGAGTATTTGTCTTGTTATGTTTATATTATTTTTGTAACCAAAGTATGCATTTTCAAGGGATATTTCTATATTGTATCCTAAGTCTTCACCTCTTGCATGTTTTCTATTTCTTTCTTGTCCTTTGTTTCCAGTGAAAAATGAATCAAAAATATCGCCAAAATCTTCGAAGATGTCTGAAAATCCACTAAATCCACCTGAAAATCCCTCAAAACCCCCTCCTTCAAAAGCCGAATGCCCAAATCTGTCGTATTTGGCTTTTTTATTATCGTCTATTAAAACTTCGTAAGCTTGAGTAGCTTCTTTAAAGATAGAAGCGGCCTCTTCATTTCCTTGATTTCTGTCGGGGTGATATTTAATTGCTATTTTTCTATAAGCTTTTTTTATTTCATCTTTTGAGGCTCCTTTTGAGAGCCCCAAAATTTCATAATAATCTTTTTTCACTATTTTTTATCCTCGTCAACAACTTCGTAATCAGCCTCTTTCCCTTCTTCGCTTGTATTGCTTTGGGTACCATTTTCTTGTTGGTTGCTTGCATTTTGCTGTGAAGAATCTTTATACATCATCTCAGCTATCTTGTAAGAAGCTTTTTGAAGTTCTTCTGTTCTAGATTTTATAAGTGAAATGTCTTCTTTATCAAGACTTTCTTTTAATTCTTTTATTTTATTTTCAATAGCTTCTTTGTCTTCGCTTGAAATTTTTTCAGAATATTCTTTTAATGATTTTTCTGTTTGATAAATTAAAGAATTAGCTGTATTTTTTGCCTCAATATTTTCTTTTAATTTTTTATCTTCTTCCGCATGAGCTTCTGCATCTTTTACCATTCGATCTATTTCTGATTCAGAGAGTCCTGATGATGATTCAATTCTAATTTTCTGTTCTTTGCCTGTTCCCATATCTTTTGCGGATACGTGAACTATTCCATTAGCATCAATGTCAAAGCTTACTTCAATTTGAGGTACTCCTCTTGGTGCTGCTGGTATTCCATCAAGTATAAAGTTACCAAGTATTCTATTTTGTGCTGCCATTTCACGTTCACCTTGAAGGACTTTAATATCAACAGAGGTTTGATTATCAGCAGCTGTTGAGAATACTTGACTTTTTTTTGTAGGAATTGTAGTGTTTCGTTCAATAAGTTTAGTCATTACACCACCTAGAGTTTCTATTCCTAGTGAGAGTGGAGTAACGTCAAGGAGTACCATGTCTTTGGTTTCTCCGGTTAAAATACCACCTTGAATAGCAGCTCCAATTGCTACGGCTTCATCTGGATTTACTCCTTTGTTGGGATCTTGTCCAAATATATCTTTTACAATTTTTTGAATAGCAGGAATTCTTGTTGATCCGCCTACAAGTATTACTTCGTTAATGTCAGAGGCTTTAAGCCCTGCATCTTTAATAGCTTTAAGGCATGGTTCTTTTGTTTTTTGAACTAAGTGGTCTACCATTTGTTCGAATTTTGCTCTTGTTAGAGTATATTGCAAGTGTTTTGGGCCGTTTGCATCTGCTGTAATAAATGGAAGATTTATTGAAGCTTCTTGAGCGCCTGAAAGTTCTATTTTAGCTTTTTCAGCTGCTTCTTTGAGTCTTTGAAGAGCCATTTTGTCGTTTGACAAATCAATAGCGCTTTCTTTTTTAAATTCTGAAATTAAATGCTTTATTATCTCATCGTCAAAATTGTCTCCCCCAAGATGTGTGTCTCCATTGGTTGACTTCACTTCAAAAACACCATCTCCAAGCTCCAATATTGAAATATCAAATGTTCCTCCACCAAGATCGTAAACAGCAACAATCTCTTCGTGTTTTTTTTCAATTCCATAAGCAAGAGCAGCGGCAGTTGGTTCGTTAACAATTCTTTTTACTTCAAGGCCGGCTATTTTACCAGCATCTTTTGTCGCTTGTCTTTGAGCATCGTTAAAATACGCAGGAACTGTAATAACAGCTTCTGTAACTTTTTCACCCAAGTAAGCTTCTGCTGTTTCTTTCATTTTTGTAAGGGTTGCTGCTGAGATTTCAGGCGGTGACATTTGCTTTTTTATATTGGAAATGTTTACTCTTGCATCGCCATTTAGTCCCTTTTCTATTTTATAAGGAACCATTTTTATTTCGCTTGCAACCTCTTCAAATCTTCTTCCCATAAATCTTTTAATAGAATAAATTGTGTTTTCAGGGTTTGTAACCATTTGGTTTTTTGCGACTTGCCCCACAAGCCTTTCGCCTTTATTTGTGTAAGCAACAATAGATGGAGTAGTTCTTCCACCCTCTGAATTTTGTATTACAACTGGTTTTCCATGCTCCATTATAGCTACGCATGAGTTTGTTGTTCCTAGGTCAATACCTATTATTTTGCCCATATTATAAGCCTCCTTTTTTATAATTAATTTTTACTTTGAGCAACTTTAACTTTTGCTGTTCTTAATATTCTGTCGTTGTAGCAATATCCTTTTTGGTATACTTCTACTATTTCTGGATTTTTAAGATCTTCTTTCTCTTCAATACTTATTGCTTCATGACGACTTGGATCAAAATTTTCGCCATTTTCTCCAAATTTTTTTAAATTATATTTTTTATCAAAGATTGATAGTATTTCATTTTCAATCATACTGATTCCTGTTAATAGGTTGTCAAAATCTTTAGATTTTCTTGAAGAGTTAATAGCTCGTTCTAGGTTATCAAGAAAATTAACAACATCTTTCATTATGGTTTCATTTGCAAATTTAACAAAATTGTCTTTTTCTTTTTCTAATCTTTTTCTGAAGTTTTCAAATTCTGCTTGTTTTCTTAAATACAAATCTTTAAGATTGGAGATTTCATTTTCAAGCTCGGTAATTTTTTTATCAGAATTTACCAAATTTAAGTTTTCTTTTTTTTGAGATTTTGTACTTTTGTTATCTTGTTTGTTGTTTTTTTCGGCATCGTTTTTAGTTTCTTTTTTTTCCATTTTTCCTCCTTTGATAAAGCATTTTATCTTTAAAAAAAATATTTTACAAATTTTTTTCTTTCTTAAAATTTACTAAAATTGATTCATTTTGAGCATTCGCAAGATATATATTTTTCTTAAGCTTTCAATAATAGTGTTGTATTGATACATATTGTTATTTAACAAAATTTTGGTGTGTATTTTTTTGTCAAAATAAAAAATTTTAATTTTTTATTTCTCAGAATATTTTTGATATCATTTTTTGATTTTGTTTGTTTTTAGCGCGTTTATAGATAATCTTAATTTTAAGGTATTATTAAAATATGGATGAGTATTGGCTTTCCGAATCTGTTAAAATTTTGTTGTAATTTAATGTATTATTGCTTATTATTTACCTATGAAAATAAGCATTGTTCAAACGAAATACAGAGTTTTAGATTTTAATCAATGTATTGATGATTTTAAAATTAATTATGAAGAAGCCTTGCTAAGGGGATCAGAAGTTTTAGTTTTTCCTTCTATGTTTTTAGATAAGACTAAGCATAGTGAGTTGTTTGAGCGTTCTCAATATTCTCAAAATATATGTAAGTTCATTGAGTTTATAAGAGAACAGGTTGATGATAGAATTTTAGTTGTTTTTGGGCATAGTGTTTATAAGGGTGGCGAATTTGTAAATATTATTTCTGTAATCAGTAATCATAAAGTTATTCTAACTATATCACAATGCAACTTTCCCGGGTTTTTTAGTTATAAGGACAATGTATTTGCGGTATTAAATTTTGAAGATGCTTTATTGTTTAATGAATTAAGTCCCAAATTTGGTGAGAATTTAAAGAAGGCTCAGTACTTAATAGTACCATCCAAATCTTATTTTACTAAGGAAAAGAATAATCTTAGGTTAAAATTCTTTGAAAGAGTTGCTGTTGAAAACAATCTAGATGTTGTTTATTCAAATTTTTATGGGGCTGAAGATTCTGCAGTTTATGATGGGTGTAGCTTTTTTATTAATAGTTTTGGGAAGATAAAACAAGCCAAAGGATTTGAATTTGATTTTATATCTAATGATGCATTTCAAGATTTAAAATTTGATACATATAATGATTTTTTTGAAAAAATTATTATAGCAATATCTCTTGTCTTAAGAGAATATGTTCGTTTTTCAGGATTTTCTAAAGTGCATTTGGGGGTATCTGGGGGTATTGATTCTGCCCTTGTTGCGTGTCTTGCATGTTTTGCTTTGGGCGCTGATAATGTTGTTGGAATTTCTATGCCTAGTAAATTTTCATCAACAGGCTCTATTTCTGATGCTAAAGAGCTTTCTAGAAAATTAGGTTTTAAATTGATTGAAATGCCAATAAAAGACTTGTTTGAGGTAAGCAGTAGATTTCTTGAAGGGCATTTTGATGTTAAAGGCGTTACCGAAGAAAATTTACAAGCCCGGTTAAGGGGACTTTTATTAATGTCTTATAGTAATTCTCAAAATTCTTTACTTTTAAATACTGGCAATAAAAGCGAGATTGCAGTTGGTTATTGCACCCTTTATGGGGATGCTTGTGGGGGACTTGCCTTGATTGGAGATCTTTTTAAGACTGAGGTTTATGATCTTGTAAAGTACATTAATGCAAAGTTTGACCAATGTATTATTCCTGTTAATATTATTTTAAAGGAGCCTTCAGCTGAGTTAAGATTTGACCAAAAAGATAGCGATTATCTTCCAAAATATGAATTTCTTGATGTTATTTTAAGTAGATATTTGATTGACAATGAATCTGTAGATTCAATTTACCTTCATTTTGAAAAAGGTGTAGTCGATAAAGTTTTAACTCTATATTTTAAAAATGAATACAAAAGAAGACAAGGAGCTCCTATAGTTAAAGTTTCTAAAAAAACCTTTGGGTTTGAACTTTCAATTCCTATTTTAAATAATATGATTTGAAATTATGTAAAGCTTAGTTTTTTAAATTCTTTTCCTTTTTTTTAAATTTTATTGATAATATTTTTTATGGGGAAAATTGGAGATTTAATATTATTTAATGTGTTTGAGAATAAAAAAATTTACAATTTAAAAAGTAGTAGGATTTCAATCCTATATCATAATATTATTTATAGTAAAAAATTACAGAGTATTTAATTTTAAAAAGATATAGTATTAATATTTTAAATATTTTTAGATTTTTTAAAAAGGCCTTTAAAATGTCTTTTATGCTCTAATTGTTTTTGATTGAGTTTTTAAAAGTAAAACTAATTTAGCTTCAAATTTGCTTAAATTTTTTAAAGGAACAGTCTTTTAGAAAAGATCCTCATTATTTTTTTATTAAAAATAGGCGATAATAATATTATTAAGGCGTTCTTTAGAGAGAAGTTTGATTATTTTTAAAGAGTCTGGATTTTACAATATTGGATGCTAAAATTAAAAATTTTATTAAAAAGAAGCGAGTCAAAGATTAATAACAAAAGTATTTAAGGTTTCTATTTGAAAATAGAAAGTATTTTAAGAATGATATAATTAAATCTGGTTGGCATTATATTAAAGGTTTACTTGCTAAAAAATTGAAAAACAGCTTTTTTAAAGTTTAAATTAAATTTTTATACCCTTAAATAAATTATATGAGGATTTTAATTAATTATTATTTTATAAATAATAATTAATTAAAAATCTATTTAATAGACATGTCTAGTTATGTTATAGGATCTGTTTTTTTCTTGTTTAGTTTATCAATATTATTAATTTTTATATTATTACAGTTACTAATATATCTATAGGAGGGGGAAAGAGTTTATGTTTGATAAATTTTCTCAGCTTTTGCTATTTAATGGAGTCTATGAGATTAAAAATAAAAAAATGTTAATATGGATATTTATGATTTTATACTAGCTTTAGTTAAAGCTAGTATAATTTAAAGCACTTTGTTTTAGTATTTTATGCTAAAAAAAACCGTTGATACCTATCCTTTAAGAAAAGATTTTAATAAGTTTATTTTTACTAATTCTGAATGTTATAATAACCACAGTTTGCTTGCAGTTTTAAAGTCTATTAGGTCATTTAATCTTAATTATTTCTAAACTATCTTTAGTCCTTGTTATTGCAGTATACATAAGTTCTTTTGTCAAACTTTTTACAGGTTCTTATAAGGCTTATTTTTCTTTTGTAGGACTTTGGGATATTGCAGCGTGTTTAGCTATTGGGAATAAATTAGGCATGGTTGGTGAATTTTATTGTGGCAATAAAATGACATTAGACATTTTAGATTCAATGTACATTTTAGAGCCTAATAATCATAAAAGATGGTCCTTGAAAGATTTTTTTATTTATTCTGATAATAAATCAACAATAGATATTGCAAGAAAAGTCGCGAATAAAAAATTTAATAAGTAAGATATTTAAAAAGAATTTGAAAATTGTTATTTATTTTTTACAGTTTTATTAGATTCAATGTCGAGTGTTTTGATTAGCTTGTTTAAGGTCCAGCTTGAAAATTTTATGTAAAGCATTTTAATTGGATTTTTTGTATTTTTTTTTAGCACTTTTAACGATTCTATATTCATTAAAGCTATTATTTCTTTTAGTGTTTTTGGCAAATTGTTGAAAATTTTTGAACCAACTCTATGTCCTTCTAGAATAAAGTTTTGAAGAGTTATTTGATCTTTTTTTTGCAGACGTCTCATATATAATTTCAAAATACGCTCTTGTGATTTCATAATTTCTGAATTAATTTGTTCTTGTTTTTTAGTAATTTTTTTCTTGTTTTCAATAATAGGTTTTTTAGGTAGAGACTTGTAAGGATTTGTTCCTGGAATATAATTTTTAGGAATTTTCATACATTTTTCTCCTATTTAGCTAGCCAACCTATATATTTTATTATTTTTTGTGTTTTTATGCAATCAATATTGATATTTTAATTTTTTATTATTAGAATCATCATATGAAGGGGTTTTTAAGGGCAGGAGCTTTTAATTTATTGTTTGGTGTTCTAATATTATTTGTTGTTATTTTTTTACAATTTAGGAATTTAAACTTAAATATATTTTTTCTAAAAGATATAAAATTAGAAGTAAACAATAAGGTTGAAAATAGTGAATATATTTTAAATGATATTGTTGTTAATGTTAGGGGACTTAGGATACTTTTGTCCAAACTTAATCCACTTATTGTTTTGGAAACAGGGTTAAATCTTTTACCCATCTCTTATAAAGTGCAAGACATGGGCATTTATGTTTATTTTGAGAATAATATTTTTCTAGGATTTTTGCTTGATTCAGAAAATAATTTTAGTATTGAGTCAAATCTCTCTAAGAGCTTTTTGTTAAGCTATGAAGTTGAAGATCATTATGAAGTTTTATTAGATAAGCCTACTATTTCAATAAGACAAGGAGAGAATTTAGAATATAGAGTCTTTTTAGGAGAAAATGTAAAACTAAGAGAAAAAGATATTTTAATTTTTCCTCAAGCAACATTTAGAATTGGCAATGCTATTTATATCGATTCACCAAAGAAAAATATTCCAAATTTAATTATAGAGGGCAATAAAAGCAATATATTAGACCATTCTACTATTCATTCAAAAATTAAAGAGGTGGATAATAAAATTTTTAGTGATACTTTAGATAATTTTAGACAAAGTGCTTATGATTTTTGGAACAATCCTGCTAATTTTAATGTTTCAAGGGGAGGATGGCTTAAATACGGTGATTATGGCTTTGATGAAAATCTAATGGTTTGTTTTTTAGCAGAATCTTTAATTAGAGGAGATCACGAATCAATATTTTTGAAATTAAATTCTTTATTGGTTAAAAATGAACATAAACTTACTTATTTAAGTTTAAATTATTATGCTAATTCAGATCAAATCGATAAATTTATTTTTTATTTATCAAGAAATAAAACTTTTATTGACTCTCTTGAGAAAGACAGACTTATGGTTTATTTAAAAGAGGATCCTCGTCTTTTGGAAAAAATTTTTTTATCAGAAAACGGTTATAAATTGAATGATGCTTTAAATCTTCTCAAAGATCCTAAAAAAATATTAAGTTCTAATTTTGATTTTACTCAAACCTATAACATTCTATCTAATTATCTTACTTTTCTTAAGATTAGTAATGATGATTCTGTTTATTCAGATTTTAAAAAGGAGCTTTATAGATTTATATTCACTGTATTTGGCGTTACAGATGAAGGAAAAGTGTATATTTTAAATAATTATAACATGAATTCATCTGATGTTGTTGAGTATGCAGTAAAGATTTCTGGAGTTCTTAAAAGAATAGCATCTTATTTGAAAGATAATTTAATATTAAAGCTTTCATTTAATGTGATTTATTATTCTTTAATAAATGATTATGTTAAAGGAATTCCTTATGAAAGCTATTATTCTGATATTATTGATAATCAATACATACCCCAATTTATTTTCATTCCTAGCAATGGTTCTATCAGGTGGATATATGCTGCTTCTAGGATTTTAAATCGCGAAATTACTGATACCAAGGTTATAATTAATTTTGATCAAGAAATTAATTATTCAAACTATATATTTTTTGGAAATATTTTAAATCCAACTTTAGTTAGATTTAGAGAAATTGATTGGTTTACAGATTATAAGTTTTATATATATTCCGATGGTTGGAAGTATTATCCTTTGAATAAAATTTTAGTTATTAAAGCAACGCCTAAGAAAAAGAAGCCCCTTAATCTTTTATTAAGATTTGACAAAATTGCAAAAAAAATAAACATTTATGAATAAGTCCTTATTATCAGAATTGATAATTGATATTGGAAATACTAGTATTGCTTTTGCATTATTTGAAGACAATAAAGTCAATTTATTTATTAAAATGAAAACAAATCTTATGTTAAGTTATGATGAGGTCTATAGTTTTTTTAAAGAAAATTTTGATTTTAATGTAAATCAAGTTTTTATAAGTAGCGTTGTTCCCGTTCTTAACAAAATATTTGAAAATATCATTTTTTCTTTTTTTAAGATAAAACCTTTGTTTATTAGTTTTGATTTAAATTATGATTTGACATTTAATCCTTACGGAAGTGGTAAATTTTTGCTAGGATCAGACGTTTTTGCTAATCTTGTTGCAGCCATTGAAAATTATTCATTAGAAAATGTTTTGGTAGCAGACCTTGGGACAGCATGTACTATTTTTGCTGTTAGTAGGCAGGATGGAATACTTGGAGGTCTTATTAATTCTGGTCCTTTGATAAATTTTAATTCTTTATTAGATAATGCTTATCTTCTTAATAAATTTCCCATTAGTACCCCAACTAATCTTTTAGAGAGAACTACATCTGGTAGTGTAAACAGCGGTTTATTTTATCAATATAAGTATTTAATAGAAGGTGTTTATCATGATATTAAAAAGATATATAAAAGAGGATTTAATTTGATAATTACTGGGGGTAATGCGAATCTACTTTTACCATTAATTGAGGTAGAATTTATTTTTAATATTCATTTAACCGTAGAAGGTATTAGAATTTTAGGAAATTCTATTGTCGTTAAGTTTGTTAATTGAAATATTTATTTTTATGAAGTCTTAAATTTTTTTGTTAAATAAATTTGGGAAATTTTTTGTTTGGTGATTAAAATTGTCTAAGATTGATGTAATCTCTTTGTATAATTCGTCATTAATTTCCGCTTTAAATGAATTCAAGTTTGATTCTACATAACTTTCCTTGCTGAAACCCACTATAAATCCACTTAATTTTGTTTTTTTAAGCCATGAATATGTTAATTCTAAAATTGTTAAGTTGTTTCTCTTTGCTATCTCTTCAAGTTTATTTATGGTTTTTAAAGTATGAGGCCAAATTTCTTTTTTAAAAAGTATCAATTTCCCCGTTATAATATCATTAAATTTTCTTTTGTCTTTTATATTAGCTTTAGATAAAAGTCCTTGAGCAATTGTTGAATATGATATGGTTGCAATATTGTTGTCTTCGCAGTAAGGAATTACATCTTTTTCTTTATTTCTAAATAAGGGGTTGTATCCTATTTGGTTGACGTCAATTTTGCAAACGTTTTTTATGCTTTCCATGTGTGATATTTCAAAATTACTTACACCCACATATTTTATTTTTTCTTTTGCCCTCATTTCTTCAAGAAATGAGGCGATTGGTTTTAGGTCAAAATCGTTTTTAGGCCAGTGTATATAGTAAATATCTATATAATCAGTTTTTAAATTTTTAAGGCTTTCATTAAAGTTGTTTGTAAATTCTGAAATTTCCATTGGGTAGCATTTACTTGCAATTAAAATATTTTCTCTTATTGTTGGGTCTTTTAATATTATTTCACCAATGATTTTTTCTGATATTCCATTTCCATAAGCTTTTGCAGTGTCAATATTTCTAATCCCGTGATTATATGCTTTTTTCAATATTTTTTTGGCAGCTTCTTTTTCAACCTGTTTAAAATATCCCCCTCCAAATTGCCAAGATCCCAAAATTAGTTTGCTATAAGTATTTATTTTTTCTTTAAGATTATTCATAGATTTTCCTTTTTATTTTATGATAAAATGATATTTTTGTTTTAATGATTTAAGTATTTATTATTTTAAAGGTTTTTTAACTAAAACTTCATAGTTTGTCAATATTTTTTAATAATTTTTCTTTATTAAAATCTCTATTTATTCCAAATCTGGTTAAAGAAAAATCGTATTTTACAGGATCTTCTCTATTTTCTTTTGAAAAATATCTTGTAATTTTTATTGCTTTTTTAAGATTTACGTTTTTTATTTCTTTTATTTTAAATAGCTTTGAGGCAATATTTGTCATATGAGTATCCATTGGTACTATAAGCTTATTAGGATTGAATTTTTCCCAAATACCTAAATCGACGTCATCTTTGCGTATCATCCATCTTAAAAATAAAAAAAGTCTTTTACAAGAGCTTCCCTTTGAAGGCTTTGGAAGCAGCATTCCAAATTCTCTTCCATTTATTTTTTCCATATGCTTTATTAATTCATCTATACTAAGTATAAAATTTTGGTTTTTGTAATAAATACTGTAAAGAAGATTTTCAAGTGTATGATGCTTTTCTTTTATTATCTTAAGGGTATATAGTAATCTTACAATGTCTTCTTCTTTAAAAAATCTATAAACAAAGCCTTTAAACATTTCTTTTAAGTCTTTTTCATTTACTAGCTTAAGGTTCTCAGAAGGGGATTTGCCAAGTGGTTTGAGTATTTTCTCTATTGCTTCTAAAATTTTTTCTACTCTTCCAAGTGACAATGAAGAACTAATTAGGCCTACAAGTTCAATGGCTTCTTTTTCTTTATATCTATATAAAAATTCTAAAGGATCAGGATGTATAAATTTTTTTTTATTATATTTTGAATATATTTCTTCTAGAAAATCATATAGCGAGTTTTTAGCTTTTATTTGCATTATTATATTCTAATAGTTCTAATAATATTTTTTTAAGCTTTTTATCATAAAATTTATCTTTTGCCCATTTCCCAGTTAAATCATATATTGTTGGAGCAGATCCTCTTTCAACAAGGTAAAATCTAGGATCAACCATATTTGAGTTGATATTTTGTTTTGATGCATAGGCTTTTAAATGTTGAATATGAGCTTTAATTCCTTCTGTAATATTGGGAAAAGAATTTCCTTTTGTAAGATTATTAGTAGCGCCTATTCCTGAAAAATTGTGTTGCTCCTTTGATACTATCCCATTAAATTTTAGAATGCCTGTTTCTAGTAGCATTTGAGCATAGGCAATATCGTAATTAATGCCTTCAATTAAAGATTCTTCTATGTAGGTTTTAGCAATAGTATTTACATATTTTTTGTCAAGGTCTGGATTTATTTCTAGAGTATATTTTACAAGGTCTTCCAGTTGGGTTTTTCCTCTACTTATTAAAAAGGGAATATATTTTTCTTTTTGTATTTCAGTACTTATTTCGATTACCTCTTCATTACTATAAGCTTTATTTGTTAGAAAGATGTTTATCATTGCCAATAGCAAGAATTTTTTTATCATTGTTATTTTTCCTCTTCAATAAATTTATTAATTTCAGTAACTATAAAATTAAATCTTGATAGCATTGATTTTTTGTTTTTTAAAAAATTAAAACTTTTTAAATAGTTTCGACTAAAAATAAGATCAGAAATTTCTGCAATATTACTTATGTCTATTAGTTTTATAGAATTTATATTAGTAACTTTTGTATGGAGTTCCTTTTCATTTTCTTTGAGAATTAGTTGTAAGTTTTTTAAATTTCTTATTGCTTGTGGTTTGCCTCCTATATTGATATATTTTATTATATTTGTGTTTTTTGCAAGGATAAAATTAGCAATATTTGCTTGATTTCCCAGTGTAATTAACGTTAATTTATTCAGGTTCATTTTTGAATTTAAAAATTTTAAATTTTTGCTTGATTTTACTAGTTCAATAATGCTTTGAATATCATTTTCAGTAGATGCGATATCAGCTTTTTCATTAAGGATATTGGCAGGTTCAATTAAATAGCTAATGCTTTTATTAATTACATAGCTAAATATACTTTTATGGCTATTTTTAATAAAATCGTATCTTTTCATATGCTTATATTTTGGTGAATATAAATAAACAATTTTTCCCTTCTTAACAAGTCTGCTGATTAGGGATTTGAACATTGAATCGTGAGAATAATAAGGAAGTATAAGTAAAATAGAATCATATATTTTTTGGTTATTGCTAATAAAGGCTTGTTTATATATATTATTCTGCTTGGGTAAATAATTCATTTCGTTTATGAAAAAAGGATTAAATTCATATAAAAGAAATGGATTTTGTTTTTTTAGGCCCAATGTTGAGCTTACAGGATACCAAATCGACAAGTTCAAATCATTTTTGTGATCTTTAATCCTTATGAATCCAATTTGATAGCTACTGTTTTCATCTTTGGGATAATTTATAAAAAGTGCTAAGTATGAAAAAATGGTTGCAATAATAACTGTTAAAATAGCAGGCATTACAAGTATTGTTTTTAGCAAAATTGAAAGAAATATTCCTTTTGATTGTTTTATAGGTCTGTTGTTACTTCTTCTTCTTCTTCTATTTACTATTGTTTTTATGTTTTTAAAGAAGATTATTATCATAAAGATTAAGAATATACTGCCAATATATAACATTAATGGGCTGATTTCTGTAAAGTATAAAGTTATTACAAAAAACGTACCTGGGAATATTATGAAGTAGTCTTCATAAGTAAATTCTTTTTTAAAGTTAAATAAATTTACTATTAAAAATATACTAAAGCTGGTTAAGAAAATGAGTTCATAAATTTGCGTATCCATAAAAATAAGTTTTCCTTAAATAATTATAAGCATAAAAGTGTTTTTTCCAAAATAGTTTACAGAATTGCTTATTAAATAGCGTTAATTTAATTTTAGATTTAAGGGGATCTTTTATTAAGAGGGTTTATTTTTTGTTTAATATAAAATGTTGTGTTAAAATAGATTGTGTTTACAGGCGAAAGGTAGTAAACATATGGTTGGAACCTTTTTAGGAACAGGTGCTTCAAGTGGTGTTCCTATGTTAAATTGTAGTTGTAGAGTCTGTACTTCAAGTTTTAGCAAAAATAAAAGGCTAAGAAGTTCTTTTTTTCTTAAGTTATCTTCTGACATTAAATTATTGATTGATACAGGTCCTGATATTAGGCAACAACTTTTAAGAGAGAATATAGATAAGCTTGATTTAGTGCTTTATACTCATGAACATTATGATCATATTATGGGTTTTGATGATATTAAGTTTTATACACGAGAGGCTCCTTTAAACATTTATGCTAGAGATACTACTATGGCTCACATAATGAATGCTTTTCCGCATAATTTTTCATCTAAACCTTCTTTAAGTGGAAAGGCAAACATTATTCCTAATGTGATTAGAGATTTTGAACCCATTTTTTTTAAAGGTCTAGAGATAGTGCCAATTCCTTTGATTCATGGAGAGATAGTTAGTTTGGGTTATAGGATAGGCAATTTAGCGTATCTTACCGATGTTAAATTTATTCCGGAAGAGTCCTATGATTATTTAAAAAATTTAGATCTACTTATAATAGATGCTATAAGGATCAAGTCTCATCCTGCTCATCTAAATTTTTCAGAGGCTATTTGCGAGGTAAGAAAAATCAATCCTAAAATTTCTTACTTTACACATATTGCACACGATATAATGCATGAAGAATTTGATTATTTAGAAAAAGACAATATCTATTTAGCTTATGATGGATTAAAGATTTATTTTTGATTTAAATTTTGAGAGGATTTATGAAATTAATTTCATGGAATGTAAATGGAATTAGAGCTGTTTTAAAGAAAGGTTTTCTTGAGTTTGTAAAAGAATATACCCCAGATATTTTATGTGTTCAAGAAACTAAAGCTTTGAAAGAGCAGTTGCCAAGGGATTTAATTCTTGAAAATTATTATTCTTATTTTTCAAAGTCAAAGATTAAAGGTTATAGTGGTGTTTGTATTTACTCTAAAGTTAAGCCTATTTCTGTAAATTTACTTGGAAAAGAAATCTTTGACAATGAAGGTAGGGGGCTTATAGCATACTATGATAATTTTGTATTGATTAACGGTTATTTTCCTAATTCTCAAGCTTTAAGAAGAAGGCTTGTTTATAAACTTAATTTTTTATCTTATGTTGAGAATCTTATAGATTCTCTTGTAAATGGTGGGAAAAATGTAGTAATTTGTGGTGATTTTAATATTGCTCATACCAAGATTGACCTTATAAGTCCTGATTCTAATAGAGACTCTCCCGGATATTATATTGAAGAAACGACTTGGCTAGATAGTTTTTTAAACAAAGGATATGTGGATACATTTAGGATATTTAATAAGGAACCCGGTTATTATACTTGGTGGAGCTATAGAACAAGAGCAAGGGAGAGAAATATGGGTTGGAGAATTGATTATTTTGTTGTGAATGAATTTTTTAAGAGAAATGTTAAAAAATCTCTAATTTTAGACAAAGTAATGGGAAGCGACCATTGTCCTGTTTTTTTAGAGTTGGCTGATGTAGTTAGTTAAAGGGAGGAAGCTAGATTGAAAAAAAATATTGCAATTTTTTATTTAATATTTAGTGCTATTTTTAGTTTTGGCATTAATTTAAATGATTTTGATTTTTACCGTAGTCTTGAAAAGGAAGAATTGATGTTTTTTATTAATTTGCTAAAGAGAGAGCAACTTACTTTGGCAAATAGTTGTGCTTTAGAGTATATTGAATTAGCTTATAAAGCATTAAAAGAAAAAAATATTAATTTATTATTAAAAAATGACAAAGAATTAACAGTAGATAGTAATATTAAACATTTAAGAGAATCTAAGGTCTATAACAATGCAAGGCTTATTTTTAACGCTACAAAGGATTTAAATACTTTAGTTCATATTAGTAAGGATGGGCTTTTAAAGACTTTAGATGGAAGAAATGTGGGATTTAAAGATAATAAATTTATTATTTTAGATTCTTTTTTGAATAACGATTTTTATAATAATGTGCCAAGTGAATATACTACTATTGAAATTTATAATAAAAGCATTTTAATGCCTAATTTAAATAAATTTATTCTAGATAAGCGCTCAAATCCTTTTGTTTATCTTGAAGATTTTAATAAAAACGTTTACTTAAATGATATTCCAAAATTAAGCAAAGAAGAGCTTTTATTTTTATTTTATGAGTTATTTCCAATTTCCAAGCTAAAGAGTTTAAAAGATTGGAATGATTTTGGATTTTCATCTATTTCAAAAACATTAAATAAAATTTATTCTGAAAAAATAAATTTAAAAAAGGGGAGTGCAAATGAATTGTCAAAGAATTAAAAATTATTGGAAATTTACAAGCGTTTTTCTATTTTTTTTGTTTTCCTGTGTTTCTAATGATTTAAAGCTAGATAAAAACTTAGTAAAGGGGAAACTTGTTAATGGACTTAGCTATTATATTTATAAAAATCAAACCCCAAAGAATGCTGTTAATATGGGAATTGTCTTTAATGTCGGCTCTATTAATGAAGAAGATAATGAGAGGGGCATTGCTCATTATCTTGAACATATGGCCTTTAATGGTACAAAAGATTATCCTGGGAATTCTATTGTCGATGTTCTTAAAAAATTTGGAATGCAATTTGGCGCTGATATTAATGCTGCTACTAGTTTTGATTTCACTTATTATAGACTTGATTTGTCAGATGGTAACAATAAAGATGAAATTGATGAATCTATAAATATTTTGAGGAACTGGGCTTCTCAAATCAGCTTCATTAAAGAAGAAATAGATTTGGAGCGTAATATTATTATTGAGGAAAAAAAGTTGGGTGAAACTTATCCTAGAAGGATTTATGAAAAAATGTATAAGTTTTTGGCAAGCGGAAGTATTTATGAATTTAGAAATCCTATTGGACTTGAAGAGCAAATTTTGTTTTTTCAGCCAGAAGATTTCAAAAAATTTTATCGAAAGTGGTATAGGCCAGAACTTGCGAGTGTTATTGTGGTAGGAGATATTGATCCTAGAGAAATTGAAGAGAAAATCAAGAAGCAATTTATTTCTTGGAAAAATCCAACTGATAAAATTAAAAAGGTAAAAGTAAATTTAGATGTAAGGCTTAAAGATAAGTTTTTACTTTTAGAAGATTTGGAAGTGGGGGAGCCCAGTTTAATGTTCTTTAAAAAGGAAATTGTTAACGTAGAACAGACTAAAGATGATGTTTTAAATGGTATTAAAAGTTCTTTATTGGCTGCTCTTTTTGAAAATAGATTTTCTGAATTAAAGACTGTTGGGGTAAAGCATTTTAAAAATGTTTCAAATAAAGATTTTTTTTCATTTAAATCAGATAACAATACTATTGTTGCAAGATCAATTTCCTTAAACTTTAATCCAGATTATTTGAAGGAAGGAATAGAAGACTTTTTTTATGAGCTTGAGAGAATAAAAAAATTTGGATTTACTCAGGATGAGTTTAAAAAAGTTAGATCTCAATTTTTTAAATTTTTATCACTAAAGAAAGATAATATAAATAAAACAAATTCATGGGCTATTTTTGAAGATTTAATAGACCTTGCTGTTGGTGGTTCTAATAAATTCGATATGAGTGAATATTGCGATCTTTCTTTACAATATTTAGGAAAAATTGATTTAAAGACAATGAACAATCTTGTAGAAAAAGAGTTTGATGTGAAAAATTGTGCAATTTTTTATTCTTATAATGGAAGAGTACATCCTACTTTGGCTTTTGAAGACGTTGATAATCTTCAAAAGATAGCTTTAAAAAGAGAGTTTAAGCCTTATGAGAATTCTTCAATTGAAGGTAAATTTTTTAAAGAGTCTTTAGAGAATAAAGATATTATTAGAGAAAATGAGCTTGAAAATAAAATTTCATCATTTGTTATTGAAAATGGAGTTGAAGTTTATTTTAAATATAATGATCAAAAAAAAGGTGTAATTGATTTTAGAGCAACTTCTTGGGGAGGTTTAATCAATGAGAATCCAAAGCTTATTCCTGTTTTAACTTTTGCTCCTTTAGTAGTATCTAGTTCAGGCTACGGTGATTATTCTGCATTGCAGATTGAAAAATATTTATCAGATAAATCTGTTTCTTTAAATGTTAGTGTTGGAGCCCAAGAATCATATATTGTTGGAAGTTCAGCTCAAAAAGATCTTGAAACTCTTTTTGAGCTTATATATTTTACTTTTAAGGCACCCAAAATAGATGATGTTTTCTTGCAAAATGCTATTAATGATATAAAAGCATTAATAAAGAGCGATGAAAATAATTCTAAATATCATTTTAACAAAGCTATTAGTAAATTTTTAAACAATAATGATCCTAGATTTGAAGATCCAAAAGATAGTGATTTGCAATATTTTACAAAAGAAAATATTTTATCTTTTTATAAGAAAAGGTTTACTTATGCAAATAATTTTAAGTTTGTTTTTGTTGGAGATTCAGATATTGAGACAATAAAAGCTTATTCAAAGAAATATTTAGGAAATCTTAACTTTAAAAAAATAAGCGAGTATAAAGATTTAGATTATTCTTATAGTAAGAATTTTAATAAAACAGTTATAAGGAAGGGAAAAGATTTAACTAGCTTTGCTTATGTGGTTTATCCTTTTAAATTTAATTATTTAGAAGAAACCTCATTAAATTTAAATGCTTTAGCGGATCTTTTAACGGATGATCTTATAAAAAATATTAGAGAAAAAATGTCGAGTGTTTATTCAATTCAAGCTTCTTTTGACTCCAATTTAAGGAAATATGTAGATTCCGATGGTATTTTGTCTATTGTTTTTACTACTGAGCCCAAGGAGCTGGATAATGTTTTGAATTCTATTAATCGCTATATGATCGAAAGGCAAAAAATAGATTTTAGTGATCAAGATTTTTCTTATGTTAAGAAAAATTATATTAAAAATACAAAGATAAATTCAGAAAAAAATAGTTATTGGATTTCAAATATATTAGCATCATTATCCTGGCATGGAGTATTTAAAAATAATTTTGGTGTTAAGTTTATAGAGGCAAATTTAAGCAAAGATTTGATAAATAAATTTTTTAAGAAAATTAATCTTAACGAAAAAGCAGAGATATTGTTAATACCCGAATAGGTTATGTTTATTGAAAACCTAACAGACTAAATATAACTTTTTCTTAAAAGACATCCTCTAGGGGAATCGAACCCCTCTTGCCAGGATGAAAACCTGGAGTCCTAACCGATAGACGAAGAGGACAAAAATGAGCTCAGTAGGACTCGAACCTACGACAAACGCCTTAAAAGGGCGCTGCTCTACCACCTGAGCTATGAGCCCAAAAGTCATTTTATGACCATCAAAATTAATGGTATATTTAATTTCCAATAATGTCAAGTTAAATTGGCATAAAAATTAATAATTTTATACCAAAAAGGCACTTAACAATTTGAGCTGCACAGGACTTGAACCTGTAACCAACGGATTAAGAGTCCGATGCTCTACCACTTGAGCTAGCAGCCCAGTTTATTGATTTGCTAACAATAAGAATAAGTTTTTATAAGTTGAATGTCAAGGTTTACTGTTGTTTTTTTTTAATTCTTCTAGTAAATTTTTTGCTTCTAGATTATTAGGAGAGATCGTAAGGAGTTTAATTAGTGCTTCTTCCGCTAATATTTTATTATTTGCATTTATTCTTGATCTTGCTAATTTTATTAATAAATTTTGGTTATTAGGAGCAAATCGTAATGCATGTTCGTATGCAAAATCTGCTTCATTATATCTTTTTAACTCATAGAAGGAATCTGCAATCAAATTATAAACTTTTATTATTCTTGCGCCCTTGGAATCAAGGCTAATATATTCTTGAAAGTATTTTAATGCATTTTCATAATTTTTTTGGAAAAAATAAGCTTCTCCTAGTGCTTGAATAATTCTTATGTCATATTTTTTAATGCCAAGACCCACAATAGCTTCTTTTTCAGCTCTTTTGTATTCTCCTATAGCTATTAAGCTCCATATCAATATTGTTCTAGCATCTAAGTTGTTAGGATTTAATCGAATTTCTTCTAACGTATTTGAAATAGCTTCTTTAAATTTTCCTTCTTTATAGAGAAGGAGAGAGTCTTCTTTTTCCTTAGGCTGCGATTGTCCAAATAATAAGCTTAAATTGAATAGCAGAATTAAAGTTATTTGTAATAGAAAAAAGAATTTCATTCTTCAAAATTCTCCATTTCACAATTCCCCTTAAATATTGCTCCAGAATCAATAAAAAGTTCTTTGGTTTTAATGTTTCCTATTAATTTGCCGGTTTTGTAGATTTTAATTGTTTTTAAAGCCTCAATATTTCCTTTTATTTTTCCATGATTTAGCAAGTGTTGGCATTTTATTTCAGCTTCAACACTAGCTTTTTCCCTTAGATAGATTGAGTTTGATGAGTTTATTAAGCCCTTAAGCTTTCCTTCTATTATTATTGGCTTATTACTTTCAATATATCCTTCAAATTCAAAATTTTTTTTAATTACATTTTGAGTACTACTTTCTTCGAATTCTAAACTATCTATGCTCATTGGAACCTCTAAAAATGAATGCTTTAACTTAAAAGCATTCATTTTTGATTGAATTTTTCATAAAAATGTTTTTTTATTGTTATTTTAGTCGTTTCTTCTTTGGCCCAAAAATCTTAGAAGATATAAGAATAAATTTATAAAATCTAAATAAAGCTTAAGTGATGCTACAACTGCCATTCTATTTTTTATTTCAGTATCGTCTTGTAGCATTTTATCCATTTTAGCAATATTTTGAACGTCATAAGCTGTTAGTCCTGTGAATATGATTACGCCTAAAATAGATATAAGGAAATTAAGGCCTGAGTTTCTAAAAAACATATTAACAAGAGATGCAATAATAATTCCCCATAAGCTCATTATTAGATAGCTTCCCATTTTTGTTAGATCTGTTGTTGTGGTGTATCCATAAACAGACATTCCAAGAAATGTTCCAGCAGTAATTCCAAATGTAAATACTATTGATCCTTGTGTATAAATCATAAATATAGAAGATAATGTTACTCCTGTTAGTGCTGAGTAGAGTAGAAAAAGAGCTGTTGCAGTATTGCTTGATATTTTATTAAGAGCGCCACTTATTGCATATACAAGTCCAAATTGTATAAGTATTATAGCCATAAATGACATTGGATTTGAGAATATTATTGCTTTTATTGCTTGATTTTCTGAGGTCGCGTATGCAAATATTGCTGAAATTAAAAGTCCAATTGACATAAGCCCAAAAACTTTGGCTAAAAATTTGTTTTTTATTAATATTTCTTGTTTTTCTTGTGTTAATTCAATCATAATAAAGCCTCCTTATTATTGTTTAAGATTTGTTTTGATCGTTAAATTTTTTGCGAAGTTCATCAAATATGGCGTTTGGAACTTTTCCATATTTTAAGAATTCCATTGAGAATTCTGCTTTTCCTTGGGTAGAGGATCTAAGGACTGTTGAAAATCCAAACATTTCGCTTAAAGGCACCTCAGCTTCAACTTTTGAAAAACTTCCATCTTCTAGTGAACCTGTTATTATTCCTCTTCTTTGGTTTAAAAGTCCAAACATATTTCCTTGGAATTCAGTAGGCCCCTCAAGGGTAACTTTCATTATTGGCTCAAGAATTGTAGGTTTTGCTTTTTCATAAGCCTCTCTAAAAGCACCAATTGCTGCTAATTGGAATGCAATATCAGATGAGTCAACAATGTGATATTGGCCATCATTGATTGTAATTTTTATATCAACTATTGGGAAGCCAATTAATGTTCCTTTTTCCATTGCCTTTTGGAAGCCTTTGTCACATGATGGGATGTATTCTGTTGGGATTACTCCTCCTTTTATCAGATTGACAAATTCATATGTTTCTCCTTCTTTATTAAGAGGTTCCATAAATCCAGCAACTCGTCCAAACTGACCAGCTCCCCCAGATTGCTTTTTGTGAGTATAATTGAATTCAGCTTTTCCTGTAATTGTTTCTCTATAGGCTACTTGTGGCATGCCGGTTTCAACTTCTGCTTTAAATTCTCTTTTCATTCTTTCAATGTAAACTTCTAAGTGTAGTTCTCCCATACCTTGAATTATTGTTTCGTTTGATTCAATGTCAACATAAGTTTTAAATGTTGGATCTTCTTTTGTAAATCTTCCAAGAGCTTTAGCCATATTGTCAGCAGATTTTTTATCTTTCGGTTTTACAGAAAGAGAAATTACTGGGTCTGGAATAAACATTGATGTCATTGAATAATTGATTGATGGATCACAAAATGTGTCTCCTGATGCACATTCTATTCCGAATAAAGCAACGATGTCACCACTTCCTCCAAATTCAATATCTTCTGTATTATTAGCGTGCATTCTGATAAGTCTTCCGACTTTGAATTTTTTAGAAGTTCTTGAGTTGATAAGTTCTTGTCCTTTTCTTAAAGTTCCTTGATAGATTCTAACGTAGGTTAATTGGCCGTATTGCCCGTCTTCAAGTTTAAATGCAAGAGCCACAGTTGGTAGATCGTTGTCAATTTTAAGATCGATTTCTTTTTCATTATTATTAATGTCAAGAGCAGTGTTTTTTATATCATGAGGGGATGGTAGAAATCTAGTTACAGCATCTAAGAGCAATTGTACTCCTTTGTTTTTATAAGCAGATCCCATAAATACAGGGCATAATTTTAAAGCCAATGTTCCTGTTCTAATTGCATTGCATATTATTTCAATAGGGACATCTTTACCTTCCATGTGCAGCTCCATAAGTTCATCATTAAAGTCGGCAAGAGCATCAAGCATTATTTCTCGTTTCTTTTTTGCTTCTCCTAAGAGATCTGAGGGTATTTCTTTTTCTATTATTTCTGTTCCATCTTTTCCTTCAAAATAGTAGGCTTTCATTAATACAAGGTCTATAACTCCAATATGTTTATCTTCTAACCCAATTGGAATTTGCATTAAAACGGAGTTTAAGTCAAGTTTTGATCTTAGTTGATCTCTTACATTGTAGGGATTTGCTCCAGTTTTATCGCATTTGTTTACAAATGCAAGGCGTGGTACGCTATATCTTTTAAGTTGTCGATCAACAGTTATTGATTGGGATTGAACCCCAGCAACAGAGTCAAGAACTAATATTGCTCCGTCAAGTACCCTAAGAGATCTTTCAACTTCAATTGTGAAATCTACGTGACCTGGTGTATCAATAATATTTATTGGAAAATCTTTCCATTCAACGTGAGTTGCAGCTGACGCGATTGTGATTCCTCTTTCTCTTTCAAGTTCCATTGAGTCCATTGTTGCGCCAACTCCATCTTTGCCTTTTACTTCGTGAATTGCATGAATTTTGTTGCAATAAAAAAGAATGCGTTCTGTAAGAGTGGTTTTTCCCGAGTCGATGTGAGCGCTGATACCTATGTTTCGTAATTTATTGTAGTCCATTAGACATTGTCCCTCCTGATGATATTTGAGTAGAAGATTAACTATCTTAGTAATTTTACAAAATTTTTTTTTAAAAATCTATCTCATAGCATTTTATACTATTAAATATTTTGAAGTTTAAACTATTTAACATGATATTTTTAACACGATGTTTGCAGTTTGCTTGATTAAAGTTGCATTAATGTATATCCTTATCTTAGGGAATATATCATTTAGTAGATTTTGATTTTATTGATTAAAATTTTTTATTTAGTGAATTAACTCTTACTTTATTATTATACTCCTAAGATAATTATTTGGAGGAATTTGAGTTGGAAACTTTAATTATATCTAATGAATTGAGCAAAATATCACAGGTAGGTTATGATTCTTCTGTGTCTGAGCTTTCTGTATTTTTTAAGGATGGAAGAGCTTATAAGTATTTTAAAATCGAACCAAGACATTTTAGCGTAATATCTAAATTGATTGAGGACAAAAGATCGGTTGGTAAATATTTGACAGAAAATATATTTAACAAGTATGATCAAGAAAAGCTTTAATTTGGTTTTTAGATAACATTAAAAGCCCTTTTGTTTTTTTAAACAGGAGGGCTTATTTATGGTTGGCTTTTAGAGTGATAAGTTTTATTCTATAGTAGTCAATATAGTTTTAGATTGTTTAATTTTAAAATTTGATAGCATCGAAGTTTTATATTTTAATTATTATTAGATTTAGTGCTATTTTGCTGCTTTGAATAATTTAAATGATATTAAGGACTTAAATAAATTTTATGTATAAATTGTTATTTATTGTTGTTTTTATTTTGTCTTGTAGCTCTATTTTTAGGGAATATCAAAACATATCAGGTGAATATTATAAGCTTGCTAAATTAAATGAAGAGCTTGGTAATAATGAGACTTCTGTTTTGCTTTATGAAAAATCTATTAAATTTAATATTAATGCTGGCAATGATTCAAGTTACAATTTTATTTTAGCCTGCATTAATTTGAAAAAATATGTAGAAGCTGAGTTGAAACTTAATTCCATTATAAAAGAAGATCCAAAAAATATTTTGTTAATTAATTTAAAGGGATATTTACTCTTTAAGAAAAATGATTTAGATAATGCTTTGATTTATTATTTAAAAACTCTAGAATTTGCGCCTGCAAATAAAGAGGCCCTATTTAATATTTTTTACAATTATCATTTAAAGAGCGATAAAAAAAATGCAAAGAAATATATTTTAAGATATAAAGAGCTAAATCATCCTATGCCAAGCGGTGTTGAAGAAATAGTTTCTTCTATTCTCAAGAGTTAATTTTTTGTTTACTTTTTACTTTTTTACTTTATCATAATTATTATATAATAAGGTATGCAATATAAACTCTGTTTTATTTTTCATAAATTTTTGTAGGAGATTTTGTATATGATGAGGCTTAAAGTTTTAATTTTGTGTTTATTTGGAATTTTTGTGGTTAATGGCTTTACAGATACTAATTTTGAATTTAATTTTGGTGGGGGGGTTGCTTTTCCTGTTAATCCCTTTTCAAGCTTTTATAATGAGGCTTTAGAGATCAATGCAAAGCTTAAGCAAAATTTGCCTTCAGATTTATCCCCAATGAAAAAAGAAGATATAGCTCAAAAATTTTCCGATTTGGCTAATATTTCTAAATCTGGATTAAGATATGGGACTTATGCTCAATTTGGTGCTAAATTTGATGATTTTGTTTCTATTGGATGTGAGCTCATGTTTGACATAAACCTTTTTAAAGTAATAAAGCGTTCAGATGGAACTGCAAATGAAAATTTCTCGTTTGTTATGGCAATAACACCGAGATTTTATACAAAATTAGATTTTTTTGTTTTGGCTTTAGCGTTTTTCACAGGTCCTAAAATTAATATAGCTACTGCTGCTGCAGATTCTGTTTTAGCAGAAATGGGAACAATGGGTTGGGATATTGGTGCTAGGCTTTCATTCTCTTTTTTAATTCTTGAAGGTTACTATGTTTGGAATATTCAAAACTTTAAATTTTCTGATTTTAAGTTTGGGATAGGATTTGAATTTGGAATTGTGTAGTTTAGTCAATTTTGTTTTTAGGATTATGCATAATATTTGTTTTTGATATTAATAGGATTTTTTGATTTTTCTTTTTATTATTAAAGCTAAATTATTTTAATGACTTTGCTTTAAAAAATTTTTAGTTATTTTCGTGTTTATAAATTATATTAATTGTCAAATGAAAGTTGTTAAGGTATTTTTTAAAAAAATAACGAGGAGTTAGGTGAATTTACTTAAAAAAAAATCAATAGGAATTATTGCTTGTCCTGGGGGCAGAGTTTTCGCCAATAAAATAATAGAAGAGCTTGAACGAATATTTATAAATGTTGAAAATGATATTGTAGATAGTATATGTCAAGATTCTAAAGCCTTAAAGGAGGAAATTTTTAAGATTGAAAAAGTTTTATCTCCTTTTTTAGAAGGGCTTAGTTTATCTACTTTTAAAAGTAAAGAGCCTTTAGAAATTCCTGTAAAATTTGTTAAATTTGCTAATGGTGAATTTAAAACTGAAATTTTAAAAACAATTAGGAATAAGGATATCTTTATTGTCCAGGATGTTGCTAATACTTATGAAGTTGAGATAAATAGTAGTGAAAAAATTATTATGACAGTTAATGATCATATAATGAATTTAATGACAACAATAGATGCTTGTATGCAGGCTAAAGCCAACTCAGTTAGTGTTATTATTCCATCTTATCCTTATTCAAGACAAGATAAAAAGCATTCAAGAGAATGTTTAACGGCAAGTCTTATTGGAAGATTTTTAGAAGAGTTGGGGATTAGGCATATTTTAACCTTAGACATTCATTCAAAGGCCATTGAGAATGTATTTAGAAAGGTTTATTTTGAAAATTTAAATGTTTCTTATGAAATCTTTAAGTCTCTTGGGGATTTAATTGACATCAGAGATTCTAATTTAGTTATTGTTTCACCTGATACAGGTGCTGTAAGTAGAAATAAATTTTTTGCATCAAGCCTTAAGAGTCCTCTTGCTTTGCTTTATAAGGAGAGAGATTATTCAAGAGTTTCAAATGATGTTGCTGATTCAAATATTTCTGTAACCAAACTTTTAGGAGATGTTGAGGGTAAGAATGTTTTTATGAGTGATGATATGTTGGCTACTGGGGGCACTCTGATTAAGGCAATGAAATTGCTTAAAAGTATGGGCGCTAAAAAGATTATATGTGGGATTAGTTTGCCTTTTTTCAATGGAGATGCTATTAAATATTTTGACAAAGCTTATGAGGAAGGGTATTTTTATAAAATAATTGGAACGAATGCTGTTTGTCATAATGATGAGTTAATAAATAAACCCTGGTATCATGAAACTAATGTTGCGCATCTTTTTGCGAATGCAATATTTGCAATTTATAATAAAGTTGGTTTACAAAAGATTCTTGATAGAAGGGACGATATTCAAAAATTGATTACTAAGGGTTAGTTTATGAATTCCCTTAGCATTGATATTGGCACCAGTGTTTTAAAGGCAGCATTAGTTAGTTCTGAAAGTGGTGTTTTAAGTTATATTGATGTTAGTTATTCGGATTATTTTGATATCGATTTCGAAAATTTTGACTTCAATATATGGCTTTTTTCTTTTAAAAAGGCTATATCCAATTTTCAGTCTAGCAAAATAGATTGCATTTCTGTTAGTGGTATTTCACCATGTTTAATTGCTTTAAATTCAAATTTAATTCCTTTAGAAGTGTTACATTGGAATTCCCTTAAAAAAATTAAGCCCGATTTTAGAGGGAAGTCTGTATTTTTGCCCTATGTGCTTAATACGGTTGAAAGAGGCACATATTCTAAAATAAGCTATTTTGTTTCCTGTTTCGAGTATTTTATTTATTTGCTTACAGGAAAGCTTTTTACAAGCTTTCCAAGCATAGAGTACATTCCCTTTATTTGGGATGATATAGAGATAAAAAAATATGGGCTTGATAAGAACAAATTCCCTCCGTTTATAAAAATGGGGGAAAATGTTGGCGTTGTAACTTATAAAGCAGGAGTTGAATTTGGACTAAATAGCGGAATTAGTGTAATTAATGCGGGATCAGATTATTTGAGTGTTTTAGTGGGAAGTGGTGCTTTTGAAGAGGGAATTGTATCAAATAGAATGGGTACAAGTGAAGGGTTTAATTTTGTTTCAAGTACATATTTGCCCGGATTTTCTTTGGAATATCCTTATTTTTTAGAAGGATATTTTATTGTTGGGAGAATTGTTCCTTTTGGATATTTGATTCAATTATTAAAAGACAGTTTTTATAAAAAAAGTTTGACTTTTGAGGCTCTTTTAAAAAAGATTGTTAAAAGTGCCACTTTAAATAATGTATACTTTTATCCAAGCAAAATTAGACTTTTTAATGATCTATTTATTTTAGATCCTTATATTTGTAAAGATTTAAGTAAAGGAATTTTTGGGAGTATTAAAAATCCGTTAGAGATTGGTTTAGCAATACTTGAGTTTGTATGTTTTGCTTTTTACAACAGATTAGTAGAGTTAAAAGCCTATAAAAAAGAAATTTCAAGTATTTTTGTTAGTGGATCTAATTCCGATAATTTGTTTTTAAATCAAGTAAAAGCAAATATTCTTGGTGAAGATTTAAAGATTTTTGATTTTAAGCATTCAGAGATTATTGGGGGAGCAATTCAAGCATTCTATTCTTTAAGAGAATTTGGCAGTTTGAATGATTCTTTTCTAAAGCTTGCAAAGATTAAGCACGTTGTTTCGCCTATTAGTGAGATTCATGAAGAATATTTAGAAAAATATCAAAAATATATTAATAATTATAGTCTATTTGTTAACGGGTAATATATAAGTTTCTTTAAATTCACTTATTCCTGTTATTTTTTTAAAGTCTGCTTTTGCTTCTGATTTCGTTTTATAAGGACCAGATCTTACCCTGTAAATATCTTTATTATCTACTGTTGCAGAATATATTTTGGCAACTATATTATATTTGAGTAATTTTTGAATATAGTTGTCTGCATTGATTGGGTCTGAGAGTGATACGAATTGTATGTAATATTCTGTATTAGGGTCATATACGCTATCAATATCTAAAGCTTTTTTAGCTATGGGTTGAGATTTTTCAATAGGTTTTGATTTTTGAGAAGTATTAGGTATTTTTTTAGCTACGGGTTGAGATTTTTCAATAGGTTTTGATTTTTGAGAAGTATTAGGGGTTTTACTTGTAAGTTTTTTTTCTTTATTTAAATCTTGTGTTAAATCTATTATTATTTCATTTGGAGTTTCAGATACCTTTAAAGATTTTTCATTTTCGTCAATATTTTCTAAAATGTTTTGATCTTTGGCTTCTTCTAAAACAATATTCTTCTCTGCAATATCTGAGGCCAAATTTTTGTTTGGAAAGAAAATAATTGTCCCAAGAAATATTATGATACAAACTGTTGCAATCGAGGTTAATGCTACAAAAAATCCTTTATTATTATCATTGTTTTCATTCAAATCTTTCATAGTTAATTATCTCCTGCATTTTTTTTTCAATTTCTTTTTCTAGATATGCATAATTCTTGTTATTAATTATATTGATTATTTTTAAGTTTATAATATTTTTTTTAAAAAAAATATCTTTTTGGATTTCGAGTATTTTATTTATTATATTTGAGTCAATGCTTGGCATAGAATATGATAATCTATTTTTTATTATAGGAGCCTTTGCTTTAACTACAATTATATAGTCGCAAAGTTTTTCTAAATTTATTTTAAAAAGTAAAGCAGCATTGATTATTATTTTTGTAGATTGGTTTTGAATTAGGATTTTTTTTATTTTATTAAATATAATTGGATGCGATATACTTTCAAGTTTTTTTAATTCTTTATTATCATTAAATACAAGATTTCTTATCAAGAGTCTGTCTATTTCATTCCTGGTATTTAATATTTTTTGACCAAATATTTTAACTAATTCTTCTTTTTTTTCATGTAAGACCAAATGTCCAAGCTTGTCTGCACTTATTTCATAAAATCCATATTTATTGCTAATTATTTTAGAAGCAGCATCTTTGCCAGATGCAATTCTTCCTGTTATTCCAATGATTAATGGATTTCTCCCCATGATTTGCCTGTTTCAATATTTGCTCTTAGGGGTAGATTTAATGTGTAAGCGGTTTCCATCATAATTTTTAATATTTTTTTCACCTCATTTTCCTCTTTAATAGGAGATTCAATGAGCATTTCATCGTGCACTTGTAATAATATTTTTGATTCCATTTTTTTATTTTTAAATTCATTAAATACTTTGATCATTGCAATCTTCATATAATCAGCGGCACTTCCTTGAATTGTGCTATTTATTGCTATTCTTTCTGCGGCAGATCTTTCTAGATAATTATTACTATTAATTTCTTTTATATATCTTCTTCGTTTTAAGATAGTTTCGCTATATCCAGTATTTTTTACGAAGTTTATTTGATTTATTATAAACTCTTTAATCTTTGGATAAGAGTCAAAGTAAGAGTTTATAAATCCTTTTGCTTCTTCTTTTGTAATTCCGAGTTCTTTTGCAAGTCTAAAATCTGACATTCTATAAATTATTCCAAAATTAATAGATTTTGCTATTCTTCTTAAGTTAGGAGTAATTTTTTCTTTTTCCTCTATTTTAAAAAGCTTGGAAGCAGTTTCTATATGAATATCTTTATTGTTTTCAAATGCTTTAATAAGGGTTTCATCTTGTGATAAATGAGCAAGTATGGCGAGCTCAATCTGAGAATAATCAGCTGAAATAAAAATGTTTCCATTTTCCGGTTTAAATGCTTTTCTTATTTTTCGCCCTTTTTCATCTTTTATTGGTATGTTTTGTAAGTTGGGATTTATGCTAGTGATTCTACCAGTTGCTGTTCTTGTTTGTATAAAGCTTGTATGCAGTCTATTTGTTTTATAGTTTATTAGTTCTATCAAATTATCTGTGTAAGTACTCTTTAATTTTGCAATTCGTCTGTGTTTTATGAGGTTTCCAATTGATTCATGCTGCTCTCTTAGAGATTCGAGCACTTTTATATCAGTTGAATCTTTTTTCATTTTCTCTGGTAATTTTAGATTTAATTTTTCAAATAAAATTTCATGCATTTGTTTTGGAGAATTTAGATTAAAATCAATTCCTATGCTTTTTATTATTTCGTTTTCGATTAGTTCTAATTCTTTTCCAAGTTCTTTTCCATATTCTTTTAAATATTCTTTATCCAGGTAAATACCATTTTCTTCCATTTCTATAATTACATTATTAAAAGGCATTTCTATTTCGTGCATCAACTCATAGAGTTCGTCTTCTTTTAATTTTTCAGTAAATATATTGAATAATCTAAATGTAATATCAGCATCTTCGCATGAATAACTCGTTGCCATTTCTAGAGATATATTTGCGAAGTTGTCATTTTTTTGTATTACATCTTCATATTTAATATTTTTATGCATTAAATATTTTTCTGCAAGAAAATCAAGCGATACTTTTGAGTTTGTATCAATAAGGTATGCTGCAATCATTGTATCAAAATAAGGCGGTATAGGACTAAATCCATTATTTTTTAGTATTTTATAGTCAAATTTATAATTTTGACCAATTATTTTTGGGTTTGATTTAAAGAGATTGTTAAATTTTTGTATTATATAATGTTTTTCTATGTAAATTTTTCCTTTGGTTTCGATTGGAATATAGTAACCTTCAAATTCTTTGAATGAAATGGAAATTCCAATTAATTTTGCTGTGTAGGTATCAAGCGAAGATGTCTCTGTGTCTATTGATATGTAGTTAGCTTGTTTTAGGCCTTCTATTAAATTGTCAAGCTCTTTTTTTGTTGTTATTGAATAGTATTTAACATTTTCTGTGTCAATTGTATTTAGGGCATTTAAGCTTTTAGTAATAGATTCTTGCTCAAATAGGCTTTTTTGTCCTAAATTTTCTTCTTTTTTTTTTAAGATATCCTTTTTATAAGTTTTTATTAGAGCAACTGCTGAATGCTTTTCAAACAAAGATATTATCTCTTCATTAAAATTTTTTAAGTAGAAGTTTTCAATTTCTGGAATTTGTAAATTTTCTTCAAGACTTACAAGGTCGTAGCTTAAAAAAGCGTTTTCTTTTTCTTTAATTAAAATTTCTTGATGTTTTTTATTTATTAGTTCTAAATTTGAATATATTCCTTTTAAGGTTTTAAATTCTCTTAATAAATTTGCTGCTCCTTTTGACCCAATGCCTTTTATTCCAGGTATATTGTCAGACCTGTCTCCAACAATAGCTAAATAATCTTTTATTTGAAAGCTATTTATTCCAAATTTTTTTATTACGTACTCATTGTTCATTTCAATAAAGCTGTTGTTTTCAATTTTAAGTATTTTTATATACTCTGACATTGTTTGCAGCAAGTCTTTATCAGGAGAAATAATATAAGTTAAATAGCCGTTCTTTTCAGCTTTTTTCGCAAAACTAGCTAAAATATCGTCAGCTTCGTAGCCATCGATTTCAAAGATTGGTATTTTTGCCTTTAAAAGGCCTTCTTTTATCCATCCAATTTGAGGTATTAAATCATTAGGAGGCGCATCTCTTGTTGCTTTGTAGTTTGGATATTTTTGTTTTCTAAAAGTTGGCATTTCTGAGTCAAAGGCAATGATCAAATGTTCAGGATTTTTTTCTTTTATTATAAAAAATAATGTTTTAAAAAAGCCGATAAATGCGTTTACATTTTCTCCTTGTGTGTTTAAAAGTGGATAATTTTTCAATACGTGATAATTTCTAAATATTATGTTTAGTGCGTCAATTAGGTAAAGTTCTTTCATATTTTAATATCTAACATTATAGGTGAATTGCTTACTATAATGCAGCTTTGATGTTTTTTAATTTTTGGGATTTTTCTTTTTGAATTTACAATTTTTTGTAATAATTTATAACAAATTTGATATTTAATATATATTTCTTCTTTTAGTAGGTTAATTTCTTTAATCAAGTGGTCGAAATTATCCAATTTTTGGTTTTTGGAGGACTTCAACCATGCATTTATTGTTTTATAATAGCTTTTGATTGATTCTAATATTAAATCCTTTTTAGGATTGGTTATATTTAATATTCTTATTTTTTCTCTTTGCAATTCATTACTTTCTATTGTTAGTATTAACTTTAATTCTTTTAATTCTAATAATAAATTGCTAAAATATTTTTTTAAAATTTCATTAACCGACAATATTGATTCCTAATTTATTTTGAGTAATATTATTTTCTTTTTTTCTTAACTTTTTCCAGGTAAAGCTTAATTCTTGTAATTGTTTTATAACATTGTCAATTTTATGTATTTCTTTTTTTAAAAGAACATTTTCTAGTTCTTTATTTAGAAACGAGTATATTGAGAGTAAGTTTGTAGAAATGTTTCCACCTTTTTCAAAATTTAAAGTTGACATTAATTCAGTAATGATTTCTTGTGCATGAAAGATTTTTTCATTAGCTTTAATTTTATTTTGCCAATTTTCATCTTTTATAAGTTCTTTAGCAATTTTTAAATCCTGTATTGCTTTATCATAAAGCATTATCAATATTGAGAGGGGGTTTGATGTATTTATTTGTGTTTGTTTATATATTGTTTCTTTTGCTATCAAAATTTCCTCTAATCTAAAAGTTTAATTTGTTCTATTATTTGGTCTTCTTTAAAAGGTTTTGTAATGTATCCTCTAGCTCCAAGAGATAAAGCTTTTTGTATTAATTCTTGCTTTCCAATGGCTGTAACCATTAGTATATTAACCTTTTTAAGCAATTTTTTATTAATTTCATACATTCTCTCAAGAGCTGTGATTCCATCCATTCCCATCATTGTTATATCGAGTGTTATTAAATCAATATTATTTTGTTTTTCAAATTCTTTAACAGCTTGAATTCCATCTTCAGCCTCTAAGAATTCTTTAAATCCTAATTGTTTTAAGATTTTTATTAGGTTTTTTCTCATAAAAAGTGAGTCATCAGCTATTAAAGCTTTTTTGCCTTCTTCCAAACGAACACTCCTCTATCAATTTTAACATATTAAAATATCTTTAACGACAATTAAAATATAATTCACATTTTTATAATATTGTCTTTTTTATTGATCTTTTTATTTAAAGATTATTTTAATTTGAATATAAGTAAAAATGATATGTTTTGTGGTACTCTTTTACAGTTTTTATAATAAAAAGGTGGTTTTTGCTTGTGAGTTTAGATTATTTGATAAAATAATAAAGAATATGTTAAATTTTACCCTATGAGCATTAAAATACAGCAAGAAATTGAAGACTTAAAGAAGCTGATCAGAAAGTGGGATAAAGAGTACTATGTCGATTCTTTGCCTAGTGTTGAAGATTTTGTATATGATAATCATATTTTAAGGCTTAAAGAGTTGGAAAGTAGGCACCCCGAATATAAGACCTTGGATTCCCCTACTCTTAAATTTGGTAGCGATCTTTTAAATAACTTTGAAGAGGTTGAACATTCTGTTCCTATATTAAGTCTTGATAAGGTTTATGATCTTGATTTACTAAAATCATGGATAGATAAGATTGATTTTAATAATTCTTTTAATATTTCTGTTGAACCAAAGATTGATGGATGTTCTATTGTTCTTTATTATAAGGATGGTATTCTTGAAAAAGCTCTTACTAGGGGTAATGGGAAATTTGGCAATGATGTTACTAAAAACATTAGAACCATTAGGCATATTCCCCTATTTCTTGATGAAAAGGTTGATTTAGTATTAAGGGGTGAAGTTTATATTACTAAAGAAAATTTTTTTAAAATAAATAAATTTTTGGAAAAGCCTTATACTAGTTCTAGAAATTTAGCCTCGGGAATACTTAGAAGGGTTGATAGCAGAGAGGTTGCTAATTTCCCTTTAAATATTTTCATTTATGATTTTTTGAATGCTGAACTAGAGCTTAAAACCAATGATTTGGCTATTGCAAAACTTAAAAAATTGGGCTTTAAGGTCGATCCTTTGATTAGGTTTTTTGATCAAAAAAGTTCAATTATAGAAGTTTTAAATTACATAGCAGATATAACAAAAAAAAGAAATTCTTTTGAGTATGAAATAGATGGAGTTGTTCTTAAGGTTAGCGAGTTTGTTTTAAGAGAAAAATTAGGGTATACCTCGCACCATCCTAAATGGGCAATGGCTTATAAATTTGAAGCGCTTTCGGGTTTTAGTAGGGTAAATAGCATTGTTGTTCAGGTTGGGCGTAGTGGTAAAATTACTCCGGTTGCTAATATTGATAAAGTTTTTGTTTCAGGGGCTTTTATTACTAACGCAACATTGCATAATCAAGATTATATAATATCTATTGGTTTAAATGTTGGGGATGTTGTTAAAGTTTCAAGAAGGGGAGATGTAATTCCTGCTGTTGAAATGGTGATAAATAAATGTTCAAAAGGAGTTTTTAAGGTTCCTGACAATTGTCCAGCTTGTAAAACGGTTTTAGTAAAAGAAGGGGCACATTTTTTTTGTACAAATAATAGTTGTCCTTCAGTAGCAGTTGAGAGAATAAAATATTTTTGTAGTAAAAATTGTATGGATATTGAAGGGTTTTCCGATAAGACTATTTCTTTTCTTTTTGAGAAAGAATTTATTTCTTCAGAAATTGATCTTTATACATTTAATTTTTATAAACTTCTTAAATTTAAAGGCTTTAAAGATAGGAAGGTATATAATTTGATAAATTCAATTGAAGCTAGCAAAAAAAAACCATTTAGCAAATTACTTCTTAGCATAGGAATTAAAGAGTTGGGAGAAAACGCCATAAGGTTATTATTTCTTAATAATTTAAATTCATTTTCAAAGCTTTTTAGGCTTTGTCAAGACAGGAATTTTGCTTTTTCAACATTGTTGAAAATTAAAGGAATAGGGGAGAAAATTGCTTTAAATATTATTGAAGCTTTTAATGATTCAACAATGCTTAATAAGTTTAAATTTTTTGAAAATTTGGGATTTAAAATGGAAGAGTCTATTTTGATTGATGATGAAAACAGGTTATTAGCTGGTAAAAAGTTTTGTATTACTGGAACTTTTAACGGTTATTCTAGGTCTATTATTATTGACAAACTAAAAAACAAAGGAGCAATTTTTAAAACTTGTGTTACTGAGGGTTTAGATTTTCTTATTGTAGGAGAAAAAGCTGGATCAAAGCTTGAAAAAGCTTTAAATTTGAATGTAAAAATTATGTCTTTTGAAGACATAAAGAGTTATTTAAATTGATTTAGATTTAAAAAGATTTGATTTTTATTTAATTATTTTTATTTGCTTAAATTTAGGCTTTAGGCTTTTATACATAATTCCTAGTTCATGGATATTTTTAACTTCTATTAAGTTCCTAAAAAATTCTTCTTTATTTTTTAGAGTAGGATTAATGAAATATTTTTCAAATTTATATTTTGAGATTATTTCATGATTTTTTAGAGCTTCATTTAAATTATTGGTTGGATCTATTTCAATATAGTATGTGTTTTCTTTTTTAAATGCAAATTGATCCCCTTTTTCCTTGAATTTATAGTTATTAATGTATATGTCAGGGTAGACTTGAAAATTTGCTGTTTTGATCATAGTTGTTTTTTTAGTGTTTTTGGCTTTTTCTTCTAGATCTTCGCTTTCATTTTTTTCTATAGGCTTAAAATATTTCTTTTCTAATTTATTACTTTCTTCTAGCTCGTCATTTTTGTTTGTAATACTTGGAATAAAAGTCTCTTCGTTTGAAGATTTTTGAGAAATTTCTTTTTTTTTAAAATTGTTTAATTCTTTTTGAAGTTTCAAAATAGTCTCTTCATTTTCCTTTATTTTATCTTCTAATTCTTTGAGTTTATGTTTATCGGTTCTTATTTTTTTTTGATTTTCTTTATTTATTGCTTCATTTGCGCTAATTTTTTCTTTTAAGTCATTAATTATTCTTCCTATTGAAGATAAGTTCTCTTCAATTTCTTCTAAGTTTTTATCTGAGTTATCTTTTTTTTTAAAATTTCTTAATTCTCTTTGCAAGTCTAAAATAGTATTTTCATTATCATTAATTCTGTCTTCAAGTTCATCGATTTTTTTTTCATTAATAGCATAATATTTTTCATTTGCATGAAGGTTTTCTTTTAGGCTATTTATTATTCCTTCATTAGAAGGGTACTTGTCCTCATTTATTTCTTCAATTTCATCATTATATTCATAATTTTCTTCAAAATCATCATCATCATCATCAATGTTTTCAATATTTATTTTTTCATAATTTTCATCTTCTTTAGGTTTGGACCTCTTGTTAAGGAGCTTTTTTATTTCTGTTATTTCGTTTTTTAATTTGTTGGTTAAAATTTCATATTTTTTTGCTTTTTTTTCGATTGATTCTATTTTTTTATTTTCATTTGACGATGCTTTTTGATTTTTAGCTTTTAAAAGCTTTTCTATATTTTTAATTTTATTTTCATAATTTTCGATTATAGATTTTAGATCATTTTCATCCATTCTTTTTTTTAACAATTTTTCGTCTCTTATATTTTCTGGCAATTTTAGCTCTTTACCCTTTTTGGGGTCTTTATAAGAAACTATTTTTTTGTTTAAATGTTTTGAGGTATTTATTTGATCGTTTTTATTCCCAGTGTCTTTAAATTCTTCACTTAAGTCTTCTAAGGGAATTTCAATGCTAGAGTAATTTATTGTATTATTAGCCCCAAATAATGATATACATAAAAGCATTATAAAATATTTAAAGCTTTGATTTTTTGTTTTATTCATAAGGTCCTTGTTTTTATTTAGAAAACATCTATAATTTATAATATTAGCATAGTTTGTCCATTTCTCAAAAGTGATAAAAAAAACACCGAAGGTGCTATTTTTATTGACAAGCGGCATTGATTTCAAATTAGTTTTAAGTGAATTTCTTATTAAGTTGCTTTAAGATTGTTGCATATGTTGGTAAGGTCAGCTGTTTTTGAAGTTTTATTTTTCAATCCTTTTTACTTATTTAATGCTATGTTCTTACTAATTAAATTTTTTTGTTTAGTTGGAGTTTGCGAGTTTGACAAATGTTGATGCATATGAATTTTGGGCTTTGCCAGTTTGCTGTAATGTTAAAGATTCTTTTATTGAAGATTTTAGCTTTGTAGATGAACATTTAAGTTCAATTTTTAGTATCAGTTATAAAGACAATATAACTTTAAAGTTTAGGGATTTTGTTGATTCTAATGAATTTAATTTAAAGCTTTTTGACAATAAAGTAAGCTTTGAGGGTCAGATTCCCTTGGTTTTGTATTCAGATAATTTGGAGTATTTGCTAAAAGCAGAAAAAAGTGTTCTTTTTAATTTAAGAATTAGTGATGGTAGTAATAATTATTCCCCTAGATTTGAAAAGAAAGAATCTGGAGATTGTAATGCCTTGAATGCTTGTTATGAATTTAGTGATTACAATAGTTTTCCAGATGACTTTATTTTGGTTAAAATATTTTTTGATTCTGAAAATTTAATTATTGATGCTAATGTAGACAATATTTCTTTTTTAAAATTTTTTATTAGTGAAAATTTTAGTGTGAATAAAGACAAAATCACAATCAATTCTCTTAATAATTATTGGTCTAGTTCTATTTTTCCTGTTTCTTTTAATGCAATTTTACAGGGCATTGTAATTTCAAAAAAAATTAATAAAAGGGTTAATGTTATTTACTACAAAAGGCATTTTAGAATTTTAGATAATTTAAATTTAACTTTTTCAGTTTCTAATTGTTTATTGGCGGATAACAAGCTTTCAAAAGTTATTTTAGAAATTATAATAAATAGACCTTTAAATTTTTTATATAAGTTTTATTTTAAATTTATTAATAATATTTTTAAAAATTTGTTTTTTGATGGGTTTTTAGAAATTTTTTTTGTTGAAAATAAAAGTGATTTCATATTTTTTTATGACAATCTTTTAGCATTTGAGACTTCGGTTTATAATTTTATTTATTCTAATTTTTATAATCTTGCTTTAGCGATGCCTTGTGAGCCAATAGGTTATTTGCTTACACAGATTAAAGGTGATTATAGCAGGTTTTTTAAAATTTTTAAAAGATTAGATTTAAAGAATTCTTTAATAAAGAAATCTTCTGTTATAAGTGTTAATAAAAATTATGATATTTTTGACACTAGTCGCAGGGGAGTCGGTTTTGCTTATTTGAATTCAAATGCTTATTTTTTAAGTGGTGAGCAATATGTTGTTGCTTTCTTATATAAGGATGGATTAAATATATTTTTGCCTTACAGTATTATTGACAACAATTTAAGCAACTATTTGAAAAATAGCTTAGCTAAAACATTGGGCCTAGCCTATAACAGTATAAATTTTTTGATAGATGGGAGTTCATTAGATTTTACTAATTTTTATAGTCTTCTTTTTAAAGATCCTTATTTGATTGAAAAAGCAATTTTAACCATTAAGGATAATTTTTCTTCTTTGATAAGTACGGGCTTTATAAGTGAATATCCTGTTATTTTTAAAGAAAAAATAGCTAATGAATATGTTAATGATTGCGTGCTTGGATGTTCTGTTGAGCTTAAATTTGAATTTTATTCTCTTAATGCTGTTTTTACTAATGTAAGTTTTTTTGTAGAGCAAGGCAAGTTTACCAAGCTTAAGTTAAATAACAAAAGAATTCGTACAATATTTGGGTTAGCAGTTGATTATGTATTTTGCAGTGCTAATGTAAATTGTGATATTAAAGATTGTTTAAGCTTAGAGTTTATTGAAGATGGCGAGTTTGTTTTTTCTTTTAGAAGTTTTTTTATCGTTTCTGTTTCTGCAATTCGGACTGCTTTGATTCAGATATTTGATTTTAATGCAGGCAGCACGCCTCTTAATTTTGAAGAAATTTTAAATAGTTGGAGTGTAAAAATTGATATTAATTAATTTCAATCTAAATGGAGAGAGTATTTCAAAAAAGATTAGTCTTTCTTTGGGCACTAGAAGTCTTTTGGATTCTATTTTTTTTGCCAAGAGTAATAGTTTAGAGTATATTGTTAATAACAGATTTTTTTTAATTTTATTGGATTTTAGACTTGTGTATTCTCATTTAATTCCTGCTTTTATTTTAAATGGTCGTAGTGTAGTTACTCTTGAAGGACTTAAGAAAACAAATTTTTATCAGCACATGCAAAATATTTTATTAGAAGATGATTTTAATTTTTGCAGCAATTGTTTTGAGTCTAATATTTTGTTGTTTTATTACTTTTTGGAAAACAAGATTGTAAGCAAATCAGATATTTTAGGCTATAGAAATTCATTAAAATGTAATTGTATGGATGTTAATACTTTTTTATCTCTCTATTTGAAAGCTGAAGAATTGTATAGAAAAAATGGTTAATGTAAAGGTTTATTATCCTGAAAATTTTAATATACTATCTAATTTATTTAACAAAAATTTAAATAATTATATTATTTATAATGAGCTAGATTTTAAAAAAAATCCTAATTTGTTTAATAGGGAAACGCCTATTGATAATTTTTTTCTTGTTGGTAATTTTGAAAAATTTAATAAGGTATCTTTAAGGGGTAATTTTCTTGAGATGGGACCTTGTGTTACTTACAACGAGATACTTAAGATTGGTAAGAAAAATATTCCAAGTCTTTTTTATGAATTTATTTCAAAATTTAATGATAAAATATATTTAAATAGTATTAACCTTGCAAATGGGTTTTATTATAAAAACACTATTTTTGATATTTATCCTTTATTATTAAGCCTTGATGCACAAATTGAGTTTAAAAATGTTTTAACCAAAAAAACTTATGTTTTTAGTGCTTACAATTTAAATAGAGCTGAGTATATTGCAAACCGAAGTACTGTTCTTGTTACTAAATTTAAATTTCCAATGATGAATCTATGCAACAGAAGCTTTTATCATAAAGTATTTTTCAATACCTTATCTTTTGATATTTTAGAAGAAGCGAACATTATCTTTATATGCATTCTTTTAAACATAAAAAGAGATGTTATAAATGATTTTTTGTTAAAAATATTTTATGATGATAAGGTGATTGTCATCAAGGATTTTCAGATTTTACTTTTAAATAAATCTTTGCCGCTTTCATTTTCTGAGATAGAAAATTCTCTTAAAATGTTGGATAAAAACATAAGAGATTCTAAAAATTTTAATATAGGAGAGAGAAATTTAAAGCTAATAAAGAATTTTTATTTAGATATATTAATGAATTTTAATTTTTAATAGTTCGAATAAGTTTAATTACTATCTTTATTATGCTATATTTCTTATATAAAGGGAATATATAATTTATTTTTATGTATTATAATGTAAAAAGTTAATCAAAAAAATAATATTCATAATGAGGGGTTTCTGTACTTATGGTAAAAAAAGAAGCAATTATTAAGGCTGTAAACGGTTTACATGTTAGGCCTGCGTCAACTTTTGTAAAAAAAGCTAAAGAATATTCTAGCGAGATAACAATAGAGTCCGATGGAAAGTCTGTTAGCGGTAAAAGCTTATTCAGGCTTCAAACTTTGGAATTATCATCAGGTAAAAAGCTTTTGATATGTGCTGAGGGTGAGGATGAGGAGATTGCTGCTTCAGAGCTTGCGGAGCTTATCGAATCTTTTAAAGAATGAATTTTAGAAGGATTTAAGTTATGACTTTATCGGGTAAAAGAATATCCAAAGGAATAGGCATTGGAGAAGTTCTTTGTATTAGAAAAAATTTTGATAAAATTGTAAGTAGAGAAAAAATCGAATTTTCTCAAGTTGATAGCGAGATATCAAAATTCAATAAAGCTAAGTTAAAAGCAATTGAAGCGCTTAAAGACCTTGATAGAAAAGCTGTGCTTCAATTTGGAGATGACAAGAAAGGTATTTTTGAAGGTCAAGTGTTGATCGTTGAAGACGATGAGCTTTCCGAGCTTGTTATTGAGCTTATTACAAAGGAAAATTATGGCGCTGCTTATTCTATTTATTTAGCGTTTGAAAATTTGGTTAAAAGCGTGGAAGACTATAAAGATCCTTATTTAAAAGAAAGAGCGTCTGATTATAAGGACATTAGGAATAGATTAATTTCTATCATTTTAGGTCAAGTAACCGATTTTTCTGAAATTAATAAAGATATTATTCTTGTTACCGAGGAATTAACTCCATCTGATACCATGCAATTTGACTTAAATTATGTTAAAGGGTTTTTAACTGCAGTTGGAGGAGAAACTTCTCATGCTGCTATTTTGGCAAGAACAATGGGGCTTCCAGCGCTTGTTATGACTTTGTTAGATATTGATGCGTTAAAGGATGGTGATAAAATAGTCATTGATGCAATATCTTCTATTGTTATTAAAAATCCTTCTTCTGATGAGCTTGATCTTTATAAGGGTAAGATTTTGCGCCAAGTAGAGATGGAAAAAGAGCTTTTTTCTTTAAAAGATAAAGATGCTGAAACAAAAGATGGTGTAAAAGTATTTTTAAAGGCAAATATTGGAACACCTGTTGATATTGCCTATGTTAATAAATATGGCGTTGAGGGAATAGGTCTTTTTAGAACAGAATTCTTATATATGAAATCTTTACAACCTCCAACAGAAGATGAACAGTTTGAAACTTATAAGAGAGTTTTAGATACAATGGAAAAAAAGGGGATTGTTACGATTCGTACTCTTGATGTTGGTGGGGATAAGGAAATTCCCTATCTTAATTTTGAGAAAGAGGAGAATCCCTTTTTAGGCTTTAGAGCACTTAGGATGTATAAGAAATATGAGGAATTGATCCAAGCACAGTTTAATGCTATTTTCAGGGCCAGTCATTATGGGAAAATAAGGGTAATGGTGCCTATGCTTACTAGATATGAAGAGATTGAAACGATCGAATATTTTGTGAATAATGCAAAAATTAGCTTAAAGTCTAGAGGCTTGCCTTTTGATGAAAACTTAGAAGTGGGTTGTATGATAGAAGTTCCTTCTGCAGCTTTAATTTCCTCTAAACTTGCCAATAAATTGAAATTTTTTAGCATAGGGACTAATGATTTAACCCAATATGTTTTAGCTGTTGATCGTGGCAATCAAAAAATATCAAATTTATATGACAAGTATAATCCTGCTGTGTTGAAATTAATCAAAAAGGTTCTTGACGATGGAATTAGCTCTGGAATTGATGTGTCTGTTTGTGGCGAGCTTGGGGGAGATGATGCTGGAGCTTTACTTCTTGTAGGTCTTGGATTTAGGTCTTTAAGCATGATTCCTAGCGCTACACTTAGAATTAAATATTTGCTTAGAAAGTATACAATAATGGAATTAGAAGAATTGGCAAATAAGGTTTTAAATAGTAATTCTGAGCAAGAGACTTTAAGTTATTTTGATAAATTTATAGGAGATTAGTTATGGGGTTTTTAGATTTTTTTAAAAAAACCGCTACATTGGATTTGATTGCGCCGATTAGTGGAAAAGTTATGTCAATTGATAAGGTTCCCGATGAAGCGTTTGCTGAAAAGATAGTTGGTGATGGAATTGCAATTCTTCCAACAAGTAATGAGTTGCTAGCGCCTTGTGATGGGAAAATAGGCAAAATTTTTAAAACTAATCATGCCTTTAGCCTTGAAACCAAAGAGGGCGTTGAAATTTTTGTTCATTTTGGAATTAATACTCTTAATTTGAATGGCAGGGGTTTTACAAGAGTTGCCGAGGAGGGCATTAATGTTAAACAAGGCGAAGTTATTATTAGGCTTGATCTTGAATATTTAAAAGAGCATTCAGAATCCGTTATTACTCCAGTTGTTATTGCAAATTCTGATGAAGTTTCAAGCATAGAATATTCTTTTGGAAGACTTGAAAATGAGTCCGAATATATTTTGTCGTCGTCAACTGTTTTAACAGAAGAAATTAGACATAAAATATCTCAAACAAAGCCTGTTACAGCAGGCAAAGATTTAGTATTGCGAGTTAGAAAGTGAAAAAGAGAGAGTTTTAAACCCTCTCTTTTATTTTTAATCATAACAACTCTTTTTCTAGGAATTCGTTTATTATGTTTATGAATTTTCCTGGATTTTTGCTAGGCATTCCTGAAGTTAGCAGAGCCTCTTCGAATAGGAGAATGCTTATTTTTTCTAATTTTTCAGACTCTAGATTTTTTAAATTTTGGACTATTTTATTATTAGGGTTTAGTTCAAGTATTGGTTTAATTTCTTTTACTTCTTGTCCCATTGATAGCATGATTTTTTGCATTTGGTAAGTTGGATCATTGCTGTCAACTATTATTGCCGAAGGCTCTTTTATCAATGTTGCTGAGAGATTAACTTCTTTTATGTGGTCCTTAAGGATTTCTTTTACTTTTGTAAGTATATCTTTGAACTCTTCTTCAATTTTTTTGAAATTTTCATCTTTTAATTCATTGCTAGTTTCATTTTTGTTTATTGCTTTTAGTTTTAATCCTTCGTATTCTGGAATTAGATTTAAAATAGCCTCATCAAGTTCATCGTCCATGATTAGGATTTCAAATCCTTTTTCTTTATAAGCGCTTACTATTGGATTTTCTTTTAATATATTTTCTTTACCCCCTGTTATATAGTAAATGCTTTTTTGGCTTTCCTTCATTCTTTCTTTGTACTCTTTAAAAGACACAAATCCATCTACGCTTGAAGATTTAAATCTTATTAATGAGATAAGCTTTTCTCTGTTTTCAAAGTCAGAATAAACACCTTCTTTAATACATCTCCCAAATTCTTTAGAAAACTTTGAAAATTTTTCAGGATTTTTTTTGCTTAGCTTTTCAAGCTCGCTTAGTATTTTTTTTACAGAAGATGATTTTATTTTAGACAAAATTTTATTTTGTTGTAAAATTTCTCTACTTACATTGAGCGGTAAATCTTGGCAGTCTATAATTCCTTTTATAAACCTTAGATAGTTTGGAAGCAAACTACCTTCAGAGTCTGTAATAAAGATTCTATTTATAAATAGCTTTACTCCAGGTTTGGTGTTTGGATAATATAAATCATAAGGAGCTTTACTTGGGATATAAAATAAATTAGTATATTCTAAATTTCCTTCAGCTTTTGTATGAACATGCATCAATGGATTTTCATAATCAAAGGTTGTATTTTTATAAAATTCATTGTATTCTTCTGCTTTAATTTCGCTTTTATTTTTTGTCCAAAGAGCAGTGGTTTCATTTAATTTCTCTTCTTTTTCTTCTATTCCCTCTTGTTTCCCGTCCTTCATTATAGGTTCGCTGTATTTTATATAAATGGGATAATTTATGTGATTTGAATATTTTTTAATAATTTCTTGAATTTTCCATTTATTAGCATACTCAAGCCCTTCTTTATTGAGATAAAGCTTTATTTCTGTGCCCGACTCTTCTTTTTTTGCTTTTTCTATTTCATATCCTGTTTTCCCATCGCTGAACCAAATATAAGCATCGCTTTCTAGTGCTTTTTTTGATGTAACTTCTACTTTTTCTGATACTATGAATGCACTGTAAAATCCAACTCCAAATTGGCCAATTAGACTTGCAGATTTTTTTTCATCTTGTTTTAAATTGTTAATGAATTCTTTAGTTCCTGATTTTGCAATTACACCAAGATGATTAGTTAAGTCTTGTTCATTCATTCCGATTCCATTATCCTTAATTAGGATACTTTTATCATCAAATGTTATTTCTATTTTTGGTTCTAGGGCGATGTTTTTGAATTTTTCATTTGTCAAGCTTAAAAACTTGAGTTTATCAATGGCATCAGATGCATTTGATATCAATTCTCTTAAGAATATTTCCTTATGGGAGTAAAGAGAGTGAATGATTAAATAGAGCAAATCATTTACTTCTGTATCAAATTGTTTTTTCATGTAAATTTTCCTTTTCAATTTAATCTTTACTTTTTTTATAATATAACATAATCTAAAAATAATAAATAAAGCAATTTGTTTAAAATAGAAAATTAGAATCAAGGAGAATGCAATGGATGTAGGAATTTATGGTCTTGGTGTTATGGGCGGCAATTTAGCTCTAAATATTGCTGATAACGGTTTTAATGTTTCTGTTTACAATAGAGATAGTGAAAAAACTGAAATTTTTGTTAAACAAAATTCTCATAAAAAGATAAATGGCTTTAAAGATGTTGAATCTTTTGTTAAAAGCTTAAAACCCCCAAGAAAAATCATTTTAATGGTGACAAGTTTAGCTGTAGAAAAGGTTGTTGAACAAATTTTACCCCTTTTGAATAAATCGGACATAATTATTGATGGTGGGAATTCTCATTATAAGAATACAATGAGAATAGAAAAAGAATTGTTTGCCAAGGACATTTATTTTGTAGGGCTTGGAATTTCTGGAGGAGAGAGGGGTGCAAGATTTGGTCCTGCTCTAATGTATGGAGGCAGTAAATCAGCTTATGAAATTCTTGAGCCTATTTTAAATAAAATTGCAGCTAAAACTAAAAACAACGATGTTTGTTCGACTTATATTGGAGAGAATGGTTCTGGACACTATGTTAAAATGATACATAATGGGGTTGAATACGCTGATATGCAGCTTATTAGCGAGGTTTATTTCTTCATGAAAAAAGCTTTCAATTTAGATAATTCAAAAATTTCTGAAGTTTTTGAAAAATGGAATGAAGGCGATCTTTCAGGGTATTTGCTAGAAATAACTTCTAAGATTCTTAGGTATAAAGAAAATAATGAATATTTAGTTGATAAGATTTTAGATGTTGCAAATCAAAAAGGTACTGGTGTTTGGACATCTATTGATGCTCTTGAATCTAGCATGCCTGTAAATTTAATTCTTGAATCTGTTTTTTCAAGATTTATGTCGGGGCTAAAACACGAAAGGATTATTGCTAGTGATTTGCTTAAGATGGATACTGCTTCTTTTGAGTTTGAGCTTAGCGATTGGATTTTAGATCTTTATTATGCTCTTTTGGTTTCAAAAATAGTAGCTTATGCCCAAGGTTTTATGATGCTTAAGACCGCATCTGTAAATTATAGTTGGGATTTAAATTTGGGTAAAATTTCTTTAGTTTGGAGAGAAGGCTGTATTATTCGTAGCAGTTTTTTAGACAAAATTAAATTAGCTTATGATAAAAATCCCCATCTTATTAATTTGCTTTTTGATGATTATTTTTTGGATTTATTAAAAAATAATCACAAATCTTTGAGAAGAATAGTTTCAAAGGCTAGTGAAATTGGGATTCCTTTGCCAGCATTTTATGCCAGTCTTTCATTTTTAGATTCTTATTCCACTAATTATTTGCCTTCTAATCTAATTCAAGCACAAAGAGACTTTTTTGGTGCCCATTCTTTTGAAAGATTAGACTCAAAACGAGGTGAATTTTTTCATAGTATTTGGCAATAAATTTTAAATTTAATGAATCACTATGTGGATTTAGATATAGTACTTAGCGAATATTCCCCCAGTAAAGTTTGATTTTATGCCTGAATAGGTTTTATGGTGTGCAAGGGATCTTGTATTTGAGATGAATTCTATTGAAGGTGCTATCTTTATACCTATTTCTAAATTTTCTGTAATGTCGTAAAAAATAACCAGTGGAATTCTTATTCCAAATCCTAATTCTATGTTTATTAATTTAGATGTGTGAGACGATATACTTAGATTTCCTCCTATTCCAACCCCTAAATTTAATTTTTTTATCAAAGGTATTGTAAAAATGAAATCAAATGCTGCTATTGCTAATAAATTAAAATCATAAAGTTTTGATTCAAGCTTAAGGCCCGATAAATTTATTCCATTGCTACCACCATAGCCTATTTCAAAGTCAATGAAAGGAAATGACATTATTAAGTTAATAATTGGATTTCCAATGCTTGCTCCAAAGCCAATACCTCTATTTAAATAAGAATCTTTTGCAAAGCTATTTGTAGATATATTTGCAATCATAATGAGTAATATGAAGATTTTTTTCAACATTGTCTCCCAAATTTTATCTTATTATTATATTTTATTTTTGAATTTTAAAACAATAAAAATAAGTCTTTGGATATTTAAATTTTTTGTTTAAGTTTTTTGGAATGATTTGATTTTTTAACAATTATTCTTTTAAAAAGAATAATTGTATTATTAAGTAAACCAGAATCTTAGTCCCAATCCTGCGAATACTTCCCATCTAAATCCAATGCCAGCGCTCCAAATATTCATTCCAAGCCCCGGTGCTATTCGTAAAAATATGTCAAATTTTTTTCTAAATACTGCAAGATTTAAAGCCAAAGGCAATCTTGCTCCAATGCTCATTGGTCCAGAGCCTGATTTACTGCCGCCAAATCTTGAAAACCATATTGTTCCATACCCCCCAGCCCCAACTGAAAAATCCAAAATATTAGCAGTTCCTGGGAATGTATATATGTAGAAAATATAGTCCAATGCTATAAACAGTGTTTTCCAATCTAAAAATAAATTATTTACTCCACTGTAAAGACCAATGTCAAGATCAAAGCTTCCCATATTAATATGTAAAGCAATTGGTAGTGGGAGGATAATTCCTGCTCCAAATTTACCCCTTGCAGATGCTTTTGAATTAGCAAATCCTAAGCTTGGGGCTAATAAAATAATAATCAACATAATAATTATTTTTGTTCTCATTGTTTTGTTATCTCCTAAGCGCAATATTTTGGCCTTTAAATAATTTTAGTTCAATAATTTTTTTTATCTAAAGAGTGGAAACTATATCTTAAGAGAGCCTTTTATTCCAATAGAGAAGTTTCCTTTTATTGGGAACATTAAATTTCCGTTAGGTAATTGGCCAATAAAAATTGATGGTGTTGTTTTTATTATAATTTCAATAACGTCATAATAAGCTTCATATGTTATTCCTAAGGGCAAACCCATTCCGATTTTATAGGTAATCCCAGAAAAAACATTTGTTAAATTTGAGTTTGTAATTTTGCCTATTTCAAAAAATAGGCCAGATCCTAGAAAAAAGATAAAATTTGAATTTTTAATTCTTAAATTTAAGAACATATAGTCAAAATATGTTTTAAATAGCAATGCTACTGGTGATTTTGGAAAAAATTCCGAGACGCTTAGTATTGTTACTCCTATTCCAATATTAAAGTTATTAATGCTAAATTCTATTGCAGTAGGATAAGGCATAATAAAGCCAAATTTTATTTTAGTTTTTGTTTTTAAGCTATCTATTTTTGAACTAGTTGAGTTGTTTTTAGATTTTTCGTTTGTGAAAATATTTTCAACATTGAAAAATAATATAATTATTATTAATAATTTGATAATTTTGTTTTTACTTTGCATTGTTAACTTTTTTATTCGAAATATAAATTAAACTAAAACTTTATATCTAAATTATAAGATAGAATTCTGCTAAATCATGTCTTTTATTGTTTATTAGAAATTAAATTTTATTAGTTTTTAATTTGTATTTATTAATATATGAGGTAATATTAATCTTAATATTAACATTCTATTTGCGATTTAAATTGTATTTAAAGGGGCGTTTATGGGCATGGATTCAGATATGCAAGATTCTTTAAGCCAGTATCTTTTATTTAGTTTGGACGAGCTTTATGCTATTGAGGTTAAATATGTTGTTGAGGTTTTAGAATATACCAAAATATCAAAAATCCCAAGGACTCCTAGTTATATGGCAGGAATAATAAATAATAGAGGTAAGATCGTTCCAATAATTGATATTCGAAAACAATTTGGAATGGATGATCGTGTTGTTGATGAGGATGCAAAAAAGAGAAATAAGGGAGTTAATATTTCAAATATTATTATATTGACTTTAGTTTACGAGGGGGATGAATTTAATCTTGGAATTTTAGTAGATTATGTCAATGAAGTTCTTGAATTAGATCCATTTAGTATTGATGACGCTCCTAAGATTGGATCAGGATTTAATTCAAAATTTATTTCAGGAATTGGCAAGAGTAATAATAAGTTTATTATTATTTTAGATGTAGAAAATTTATTTGACGTTAGAGAGCTTTCTAGATTTAGAAATACAACAATATATGATCCCGAGCATCAGCAGCAATAGGAGTTTTAGTCATGATTTATAGGCCTGAGGGAGAGCTTGTAGTAAATAGTATTTTTAAGGTAAAAGAAGATTTGTTGCATATTTTTAAAAAAATGAAAGAAGGGGATACTCTTACTATTGACCTTTCGAATGTTGAAAAAATAGATATTACTTTTATACAAATTTTGTATGCATCTAATAAATATGCTAAGAATAAAAATTTATTTGTAAAAATTGAGTATCCATCCGATGAAGTTTTAAGTTCATTAATATATGGCGGGTTTTTAATAGATATTGAAGATGTTGATAGCTTTGATTTGGGAGCTAATTTAGTTGGATTTTAAATTTAAGGAAAGCTTATGGATAGTAGTGATGTGATTGATAAATTTAAGAATTCCTTTAAGGAAGAATCAATAGAAAATATTTCAGATATTGAGCAAGCACTTCTTAATCTTGAGGCAAGTTCAGATCAAGAGATTATTAATTCTATTTTTAGAAATTTACATACCATAAAGGGAAGTTCTGGTATGTTTGGTTTTAATTTTACAGCATCGCTTGTCCATGAAATAGAAACAGTTCTTGATGTTATAAAAGATGGTAGAGCTGCTTTTAATCAAGCTGCTATCGATACTACCTTAATGTCAGTTGATTTTATTAGGGAGCTTATTGAAGGTGATGAAGCAATTTCTGAGATTGACTTTGATAAGCGTAAACAGTTTTTGGTAGATGAAATTAAAAGGGTTCTTGAGACTCCTAATGTTAAAGGCGCTTTTCAAGAAGCTTTAGAAAATGATTTTTCAAAGCCCGACAAGAGTTCTGTTTTAGAAGAGTGTTTGAAAGTAAATTCAGACAATAAATTTGATGATGAGGCTTTACGATCTGAATTTAAGAGTTATAAAATTCTTTTTTCTCCTGCTAAGGGTATTTTGTTTCATGGGCACAAGCCTATAAATCTATTGAACAAGTTAATTGATTTGGGAAGTGGCCATGTTAGAGCCAAAGTAGATAACATTCCAGATTTAGAGCTTATTTCTCCTGACAATGTTTATGTTGATTGGGAGATAAGGTTAGATACAGAAGAGAGCAGAGAGAGTATTGCAGATATTTTTATATTTTTAGATTCTCAATCGAAAATTGATATTCAAGAATTAGATAAATGTTTAGAGACAGATAAAGGCTATAATTTAGGACTTAAAAATTTTAATTTATCGAGCTTGGATAGAAGTATCAAAGATTCTGCTAATTCTGCATTTAAAAAATCGACATTTATTGGAAAATCTTTTTTAAATGGAGACAAAAACAGATCCAATGTTCAAGATGATACTGCTAGAAGCAAGGTTAATATTGCTAGTATTAAAGTAGATTCTAAAAAGCTTGACCATTTGGTAAATCTTGTTGGAGAGCTTGTTACAATACAATCAAAGCTTTCAAAAGAGGCCGAAAACAGAAATAGTAATATTTTAAATTCAATATCAGCAGAATTTTCTTTACTGATTAATGAGCTTAGGGATTATACAACAGGGCTTAGAACAGTTCCTATTGAGATTTTGTTTGTAAAATTTCAAAGGATAGTAAAAGATTTATCTACTAGTCTTGGCAAGTCAATTCTTTATAATGCTTATGGAGGCGATACTGTTCTTGATAAAAGTATTATTGAAAAGCTTAATGAACCTTTGGTTCATTTAATTCGCAACTCAATAGATCATGGAATTGAATCGCCTGAAGAGAGAGAAAGATTAGGCAAGGATCCTAAAGGAATTATTAAGCTTTCAGCTTGTCAATCTGGGGATTCTGTTATTGTTATTATTGAGGATGATGGGAGAGGTCTTGATAAGAATAAAATACTTAAAAAGGCCATAGAGCGCAATATAATTTCTGACTCAGCTGTCAAAACTTTATCAAATATTGATGTTTATAATTTGATTTTTGAGCCTGGATTTTCAACCGCAAGTTCTGTTACTGATATATCAGGTCGTGGGATTGGTATGGATGTTGTTAAGAAGCAGGTTGAATCTTTAAGAGGACATGTTGTACTTGAAAGCGAGCTTGGCAAATATACTAGAACTAAATTAATTTTTCCATTAACCTTGGCTATTATTGAGGGTTGGCTTGTCAGAGTAAAAGATGAGCACTTTATTGTTCCTCTTTCTAATGTTGAGTCTTGTTTAGAATCTAATAAGTTAATTTCTCAAATGGATGGGGTTGAGACTAAAAGCAATGTAATGAATTATAGGGGTAGCATGATTAGTTGTATTCGGCTTAGAGAGTTTTTTCAGGTTTCTAGTGAGAAGAGCTTTAGTGAGCAAGTTGTTGTTGTGAATACAAATAGCGGGAAAATGGGTATTGTAGTTGACGAAGTTTTAGGGCAACATCAAACTGTTATAAAAGCTTTGGGTAAAATTTATTCTCGAGTGGAAGGGGTTTCTGGAGCTACTATACTTGGTGATGGAAGTTTGGCTTTGGTTGTTGACATAGATGCAATAACTAAGCTTATAAGATAAAAAAACGAAAATACAGATTTTTGGTTTTAAAGGTTAAAAAGATTAAAATATAATAATGAAGATATTAGTAATTGATATTCAAGGTCTTATAAAGCAGGTTTTTATTAGAGCTTTTTCTAAAGATAATGATGTTGAGATATTAAATGCTGGCTTTAATTCTTTGAATCTTATTAATGTGTTTTTACAAAAATTTCCAGATTTAGTCATTATTGATGAGAATACGGCGAGATCTAATTTTGGGAATTCTTTAAATAATGTTCTTAATAATATATCTCTTCCTGTGGTATTTATTGCACAAAATGAAATGTTTCCAAATTTTGGATGTCTTGAGCAAAGTAAAGAAAAGGTTAAATTAATAATAAATAAACTTAACTTTAAGCTTACAGTTGATTTATTTCGTAGCAAATATTTAGCTTTAATAAAGCTTGAGTTGAGAAATCTAGGCAAAAATAAATTAATATCTTCTTATGAAGTTAAAAGAATTTCTGCACCCGATTTTTCCAGTCATTCTAAAGTAGAGTTGAGAGGAAATAGCTTAGATGATTCAAGTATAAGGAAAAGTTATAGAGTTTCTGATGTTATTAATTTTGCTCCCAAAAATGATCCGGATGTTATTATTAAATATCAAGGCCTTCTCAATAAGCATAAAACTGGTAAAATTATTGTTGTTGGCTCTTCAACTGGTGGTACAGAGGCTTTAAGAATTTTTTTAAGCTCTTTTAAAAAAGATTCTCCTCCAATTATTATTGTTCAACATATGCCGGGGGGATTTACAAAGTCTTTTGCAAAAAACTTAAACAATGAGTTTAATATTGATATTAAAGAAGCTGAGGATGGAGACATTCTTCGTCCAGGTCTTGTAATAATTGCTAATGGAAGTTATCATTTGATTGTAAAATATGGTAGTGGAAATTATTTTGTAAACTTATTAGATGGGCCCCTTGTTAGTAGGCATAAGCCTTCTGTAAATGTACTTTTTAGGTCTGCTGCAATGTATGCAGGCTCTAATGCTATTGGTGTTATTCTTACAGGTATGGGAGATGACGGTGCTATTTGTATGCTTGAAATGAAAAAAAATGGCGCTTATACTATTGCCCAAGATCAAGAAACGTCTGTTGTTTTTGGTATGCCAATGGAAGCTATAAAAATAGGAGCCGTTTACAAAATTCTTCCTTTGAGTAAAATAGCTGATCATGTTCTGAGGAGATCTTAGTAATGGATAATGACAATAATGACTTTTTTGCTAATGATTATTTGGCAACCTTATTTTATAAACTTGAAGTTTTTGATGAGAGTGCAAGGCATGTTTATTCAAATTTAAGCAAATCAATTCCTAAATTAATAGAAAAAATTTCTAAAGATTCTAAGGATTTATCTTTTAGTATTGACTTGATTTCTAATCTTGATCTTGATAATGATGCTTCTTTGAATAATTTCATAGCTAAGATTATAGGAGCATTAGATGATTTTGTTGCTTACTTCAATTCTTCAACAACTTCTCTTGAATCTCAATTTAGTGTAATAAGGAGTAAGGTTAAAGACATAGAAATACTTGAAGATGTGATTGAGAAAATGAAAAAAAGCTCTCTTGATATGGAAATAATGTCTATTAATACATTAACAGTTGCCATGAGGGCTGGTAAGGCTGGGGGAGCCTTTTCTTATATTACTAGTGAAATCAAGGTTTTAACCCAATCTATGATTAAACAGGCAGATCAACTTACCAGTAAGGGGCGCGAAGTTAAAATTGGTCTAGATAGGGCTAAAAATCAAGTATATGAAAGTAATACAGCTGAAAATAAAATTCTTGAAGAATTTAGAGATAATTTAATGAAAAAAATAGATGCCTTTTCAGATGGAATAGGAAGTGTTATTGCTCTTTATGATGATATTTTAAAAGTTTTATTAGAATTTAAGTTTAAACTTGTAAATTCTATTTCTTATCTTCAGTTCCAAGACAGACTAACTCAATCTTTACAACATTTAAATATTATGTATTCTAATATTGATGTTTTTAAATTTAGAGATATAAGCGAGATTCAAAAATTAAAAATTTTATCAGTTTTTACTGATACATCAAAAGTTATAGTAAAAGATGTTCTTGAAAAGCTTGAAAAAAATTATACTATTTTTGAGAAATTTATTGATGCCTCTCTTAGTTCTATTCAAACTATTAACGATTTAAGATCTGATAATTCCTTATACATAGATATTCCTAAAATAATAGAACAATTTTCTAACATTTTGTCTGACCTGCTTAGAAGAATTGATGATGTTGAGAAAAATAATTCTAATTTTTTGAATTTATATTATGAACAGGTTAAGCTTATAAAATCATTAGAGCTAATGTTTTCAAATATTGCAGCTATTTCTGCTAGGTTTCAAAATATTAATATAGCGTCAAAGATAGAAGTTGTCAAAAGATCAGAACTTAAAGCTATGGAGGGTAATATTTCAGAAATGTCGAAAATTATTAAAGAGATTGATTCTAATATTACTAAGGGAATAGAATTTCTAGATCAAATAATCTTTTTTCTTGAAAAAGTTGTTAAAGATTATGACAATAGATTTTATCTTGAAAAAAATTATTTTAATAAATTTAAAAAATTATTTATAGAAATTAAGAATGATATTCTTGATATTAAGAACATAGCCATTGATAATATTTTGTCTTATGAAGTTTTTTCAATTGAATTTATGGAAATATTTGAAGAAATGAAATTAGAAGTCTATAATGTTAGAAATTTAAAAAATTCTCTTTTAGATATAGAAAACTTTTTAAGTAATATGGAAAGCAAAATAAACTTTAGTCTTAATTTAGAATTATCCAAAGTCGGAATTCAATTTGTTGAAATTGAAGATAAAGAATTTGTTAATAGAATTGCTAATCGATTTACTTTATTTGTTCATAAAAAATACCTATTATCTTTAATAGAGGAAGCTAAGGATGTTCATTCCTTTGATGAGGGTAGTGTAATTTTATTTTAATTTTTATATACTTTTTGGGAGGGTTTTAGGAGAAACTTAGATGAAAAAAAGAATTTTGGTTATTGATGATAATAGGGCAATAAGGCAAAGCGTTGCTTATATTTTAGAACAAAACGGTTTTGGAGTCTCAGAGGCAAAGGATGGTCTAGAAGGAGTTTTAAAGTTTAAAGAAGCAGTTGGGCAAGGAGATAAAGATTTTGATCTTGTTATTACAGATATCAACATGCCTAATTTAGACGGAATTGGTGTTATTAAGCAGATAAGGGAGTTTGGAAGCTTTGTTCCTATACTAGTTCTTACTACTGAATCTGAGCAATCTAAGGTTGATGAGGGACGTAAAGCAGGTGCTACTGGTTGGCTTGTTAAACCCTTTAATCCTGAAGCTTTGATGAAAACAATCTCAAAGATATTTTAAGTTTTTATTTTTCAATTAATTTATAGACTTTAAAGCTTTATTATAAATTAAAATAATTTTCAATATGTTGTTTTAGAATAAAGATAGCATATTGAAGAGTGTATTTTATTTCTATTATAATAATGTTAAATTTTATTGACCATAAAGGATAGTAATAAATTTTTATTAGTATAAATAGTTTATGAAATTAAATTTTTTTTAAAAGAAGCAATTATTACATAGTAACATTCGGTAATTTTGAAATTTCTAAAAAAGCAATTAAAATACCGGTAGTCGGAGTCGAACCGACACGAAGTTGCCCTCATCAGATTTTGAGTCTGACGCGTCTACCAATTCCGCCATACCGGCATTAATTTTTATTTTACTATAACAGTACCCAAAAAATCATTATTTTTGTTGAAAACTTTTTCTAAGTTTTCAATATTATTTCCGTTTACTATATAAAGAGTAAGTCCAAGTTTTGAAGAGAGCTTTGTTGCTATTGGGTCAAAAGGTAAATTTAAGCCCGGATTCCACTTTTGTCCTACAATGTTTTGTAATTGTTTCCAATTTAATTTTTTAAAAGCTGTTGCGTTTTTAAATTTTTTTGGATCTTTATCATAAACTTGATTTACATTTGTTATATTTATGACATCTTTTTTATTAAATTTTTCTGCAAATTTTACAGCAATGTAATCCGTTGAAAATCCCGATTTCCATCCGGAAGCAATTAATATTTTACCCTTAAAAGAAAAATTTTTTAAGGGATTGGTGACAATTTTGTCTTTACAAAGGGGATTCATCACTTTGCAGAGAAATTCTGCATTTAACCTTGTTGACATTATCCCAATCTCATCAAGCTCACGAACTTTAAAATCAGGGTTGATTTTTTTATAGGCGTCTTGGTATTCTCTTGCAACTTTTCCTCCACCAACTATTAAAATGATTTTTCTTTTTTCATTTTCTAGTAACCATTTAAAAACAAAGTTTTTGAAATTTTTAATGAATTCTATGTTGATTTGATTTGAATTTATTACTCCTCCCCCAAGACTTATTATTTCAAGCATTCAAGCTCCTTATTTAGGTTAATGTTTTTTAAATTTTTACTTTTAATAATATAGCAATTTCTGCTAAAATTTTCATTAAAAATAAGTTTAAAACAATACAAACTTGTTAATTATATATTACAATTTAATTGTTATGCTAAAAATTAAAAGAATTTGTTGTTAAGTGTTTTAGCTTTAGCTTCGGTTTTACTTAGCAGTTTTTATTTTGGAGGATATTGTGCATAAGTGTAAAGTTTCTGTTATTATTTGTTTTTTTAATTCGGCTGAAACTCTTGATGCAATGATAAAGGACGCTGTTAATCAAACATTAAAAGATAAAGAAATTATATTAATTAACGATGGTTCTTATGATAGTAGTTTAGAGATAGCAGAAAAATATGCTAATAAGTATAGCTTTATTAAGATTTTTAGTCAAAAAAATATGGGGCTTCCTGCTTCTAGAGACAAGGGACTTTCTGAGGCCCAAGGGGAATATGTTATTTATTGGGATAGTGATGATTCTGTAGAGAGTACTATGCTTGAAGTTTTATATAATAGGGCAAAGGCAGATAATTCTGATATTGTTTGTTCTCAATTTTATGTTTATTTTCTTGCAATAAATGTAAAAAGAAAATCCCTTCTTCCTTTCCCCAATTACCCATTGACAGGTAAGGAGGCTTTTAAAAATTTGTTTTTTACTGTTTATGCGACTTTTGGAAGGAAAAATTTTGTTGTTGGAACGTTATGGGATAAATTGATTAGACGAGAATTGATCTTAAAGAATAATATTCGTCAGCAAAATGTAGTATTTGAAGATATAGTTTTTGTTATGCAAATTTTTTTAAAAGCCTCTAAGGTTTCTTTTGTAAATAATTATTTTTATACTAATTTCCAAAGAATGGGAAGCATGAGCTCTTCTATTAGTGTTTTGCATAAAGCTAAATTATCTCTTAATACAATAGAAACTTTATTGAAAAAAGAAGGCATTTTAAACGAATATCAACATTTGTATAAAAGATTTTTTTTGCAATTTTATTATTTTATTTCTTTTAAGCAAATTTATATTATTAGCTGGAATATTTCCGATAAGCTTGTTTATAGGGCTTACAAAGAAAAGCTTATTTCTGTTCTTGATGAGATTAAAGGATTATCTGAATTTCAAGATTATTATGAATATGCAAAAAATTTTGGATTTAACGAAATTCAAATTTTACCTAGAATTATGTTGAAAATTTGGAATTTTAGCTCAAGACTTTATGTAAATTTTTCTATATTTATTTATAAGTTGTTTATAAAGAATTGAATTTATATTTTTGGAATAATTAATTTTTTTTATATTTTGACCTTTAATATTAAGGAGTATTTATGGCTATTGAAGTTTCTAATGTGAAATTTTCTTATAAGGGAAAAGAAGTTTACTCAGATTTGAATTTAAATATTGAGACTCCTCAAGCTTATTTGCTTCTTGGTAAAAATGGGGTTGGAAAAACAACTTTGCTTAAACTTGTAAGTGGACTTTTAGAGCCATTAAAGGGGAAGGTTTTATTCAACTCTTTGGCAGCTTTCCCAAGAAATCCCTTAAATTTAATGAATTTATTTTTTGTTCCTGAAGAATTTTCACTTCCCAGATTGTCTTTGGTCGAATACAGTAAAGCTTTATCTAGATTTTATCCAAATTTTAATAAGGCAGATTTTGAAAAATATTTATTAGATTTTAATCTAGATATTTCCCTTGATCTATCTTCCGCTTCTTTTGGACAAAAGAAAAAAAGTATTATTGCATTTTCTCTAGCTACAAATGTTTCTTGCTTATTGTTTGACGAGCCAACAAATAGTCTTGATATTGTTTCAAAAAATGTTTTTAGAAATCTACTTTCTAATTTAAATGATAGAGTAATTTTTATTACAGGTCACAATGTGAGGGATTTGATAGGAGTTATAGATTATTTAATTATTGTTGGGGAGAAGTCAATTTTTTTTTCCAATTCAATATCTTATATTAATAAAAATTATAAGATTAAAATTATCAGTGAACTTAATGGAAATGAATTGTATTATGAAAAAAATAAAGATGGGTTTAAGGCACTTTATTTTGAGAGTAGCAATGGAGCTGAAGTTGTTGATATTGAATTTTTCTTTTTATATGTTACTGAAAATAAAAAGGAGAGGTAATAAAGGATGTTTAGCTTAAAAAGATTTTTAAATTTATTTTATTTTGATTTTTTTTATAATAAAAAATTCTATATTTTATTAATAATTAAAATTTTAGGAATGATATTTATATCTTATTTTCTTGTTAGATTTTATTTTAATTTTACAGCAACTGATTTTTTAAGATTTTTTGTTCCTAAAATTATGGTTTTAACCTTGATTATATCGATGTTTGCTATGTGTGATTACTACAAAGTAATTCACGATCCGTTTAGGAATATTCTTTATTTATCTTTACCCGTTTCAACTTTTGAGCGTTATTTTTTCAATTTAATTAAATATCTATTTGTGTTACCTTTGATTTTAATATTTTTTTATTATTTGGTGTTTAATATTTTTTTATTTCTAGATAGTGCATTCTTTGTAAGAGGGGAGAATGCTGTCTTTTTAGAATTAAGATATCTTTCTGATTTTTTCTTTTTTAGTTATTTGAATTTTTTATCTATTTTTCCAATTTTCATGTTTTTTAGAATAGCGTTTAAAACGCATCCTTTTATTAAGGTTTTGATATTCTTTTTAGGGAATATTGTTTTATTATTTTTTTTCACATCTTTTCTTTATTTGGTTTTTAAATATGTACCATGTTTTTCGGATTTAATTTTTTCTTTTGATAGATTTTTAGGTGACTTTTTTTTAAAAATAGTTTATAGTTCAGCATTTTTTTTATATTTAGCTTCATATTTTAAGATGGTGGAGCTTGGAAGTGTTAGAAAAAAAGGCAATTTATTTGCTATTTTAGGATTTTTAGTTTTTTTGGCAATGTTTAATTATTACTATTTAACCAAAGGTTCATTATATTGTTTTGTTAAATATGATTAAAATAGTTTAAAAGATTTAGAACAATGGCTTAGAAATAGAGTTGTAGCTAAGCATTAATAATTTTTATTTTAGTTTAATATTTTTGTTTGTTTTAATGTAAGTAAGCAATGTTTTTATATGTAATTTGTGTGTCTTTTTAAGCGTAAGCTTAATTGGTTTGAAATTTAAAGGTTTGATTTTGGGGTATACATGAAAAAAAACTTAAAGATTTTGGTAATAACAGGAGGCGTGATCTCTGGAATTGGGAAAGGAGTTACATCGGCAAGTATTGCAAGGTTGTTTAGATATGATTTTAGGGTCACTCCAATCAAATGTGATGGATATTTAAATACTGACCCCGGGACTATTAATCCTGTTGAGCATGGAGAAGTTTTTGTGCTTGATGATGGAGGAGAGGTTGATATGGACTTTGGTCATTATGAGAGATTTTTAAATCTTAATGCGAAGTCTAGTTGGAACATTACAATGGGCAAGATATACAAAAAAATACTTGAAAATGAGCGAAAGGGTAAATATTTAGGAAGAACAGTTCAGCTTATTCCTCATGTTACTGATGAGATTAAGTCTACAATTTTTCAGATTGCAAGTTCTGAGAATAGCGAGATGTTGATAATTGAAATTGGTGGAACTGTAGGAGATATGGAAAATATTTTATTTATTGAGACAGTAAGGCAAATAAGGCATGAGATTGGAAGCGGTAATATTGCTTTTATTCATTTAACCTATGTACCAAGTCCAGCTGGAATTAATGAGCAAAAATCTAAACCCACTCAACAGAGTGTTAAAACTTTAAATAAAGCAGGCATTTTCCCCGATCTGATTATTGCTAGAAGCTCTCAAGTATTAACAGACCAAATCAGAAAAAAAGTGGCAATGTTTTGTAATGTTGAGAGCAATTCTATTATTGATAATATTGATGTTTCTACTATTTATGAAATTCCTATATCTTTTTACAAACAAGGCGTACATGAGATTTTAAGTTCTAAGTTGAATATTAAGGTTGATCCAAAAATAGAAGAGCTTTCAAAGCTTGTAGGAGTTATAAAATCTAATTTTTTTGTGCCTAAAAAAATTATTAATATTGCCATTTGTGGTAAATATGCTGAACTTGATGATTCTTATGCGTCAATTCGAGAGTCTTTGGTTCATGTTGGAGCTAATTTGGATTTACTTATTAAAAGCACTCTAATTGATTCTAATGATTTAAATGAGAGTTATTTAAAAGAGTTTGACGGCATTATTGTTCCCGGAGGCTTTGGAGGCAAAGGATATGAGGGTAAAATTATTGCTATTAAATACGCTCGTGAAAATAACATTCCCTTTCTTGGAATTTGTCTTGGTTTACAGCTTGCTGTAATAGAATTTGCTCGTAATGTTTGCGGGATACTTGATGCTGATACAGAGGAAAACTTATTAAAAGACAAACCTTTAAAAAGCCCTGTTATTCATTTGCTTCCCGAGCAAAAGGGAATTAAAGATAAAGGTGCTACAATGAGGCTTGGAGGATATCCTGTGATTCTTAAAAAGAATACAATAGTTTTTAATCTTTATGGTCAAGACAGGATAATCGAAAGATTTAGGCACAGATATGAAGTTAATAATGATTATATAGATTTATTTGAGAAAAATGGACTTGTAGTATCTGGATTTTCAAGTGATTTTAAAATAGCAAAATTAATAGAAATTCCTAAAAATAAATTTTTTGTAGCCTGTCAATTTCATCCAGAACTTATTACAAGAATAGAAAATCCAGCTAAGCTTTTTTTAGGGCTAATTAAAGCTTGTATTTGAGTCTCTGTTTATTTACTTAGTGAGTGGGCAGGTTTTCAAAATTAATGTTTGTAGTATTCTCAAATTGCAATACTTTATAGCTTAAAAATAATTTAGAGAATATGGTTAGCAATATTATTATTAAAAGGTCAAAGAAAGCATTAGCCATTGTTAATTTAAACGGTCTTTTTTCATAGATTATATCGTTTATTACTTTAGGCAAGCTAAATGCAAGCCAAGTTATGCTAGATATTAGCATTGCAGATAATACATTGTAATTTAAGCTTATTAAGCTTTCAAGAGAGTTGTTAGTTAGGGTTATTAAATTATTAAATAAATTAATAAGAGCGTTAATTAAAAAACTTTGTAATAAATTGCTGAAAGCTAAAACGACTATAACAATTATTTTGCATTGTTTTTTTTGAGCATTTAATATGTTGACATTGCCAATTATTTTTTTACATAATATTTTTCGGTATATTATTTCTAATAATATTTTAAATAAAGTCATACTGACTATTAAGATTAGATTAATGTTTGAGAACATAAATTTTATTAACATAATTGTCTCCTTCATTTTAGGTAATGATTTAATTATAATTAGTATATAATAAAGTATTTTAATTTCTTTAATACGATTCAGACTTTATTATATTCGTATAATGGTTTTAACTTTTGGCAATTTTAGGAGGATTAAATGAAAGAAGAAGACATTAGAAAAACAATTTTAATGAAAAGACTTGTTAAATATTTTTTTGATGAGCTTAAGTATAGAATGAAGATTTCTTGTCTTAGAATAAACAATAAAGAGATGAGCACTAAGTACATACTTCTCAATCTTTTCAGGAAAATTGCAAATCTTCCTTTTAATAAGCAATATGAAATAGAAGAGCAGTTTGCTCTTGAAGTTGGTGAGAGAGTTGTGCTTACGGATGCTGTTTTGATTAAAAGAATTGATCATGAACGATGTGTTATTGTTGGGATTGTTGAAGCAAAAACGGATCAAGTTGATCTTGACTATGAATTTAATAGATTTTTTCTTCAGGATAAAAAAACCAACGTTCTGTTTTGGCAGCCCAAAAAAGTTATTCTTAAGCAAGATGACAAAATATTTACAGCAGGATCAGATGATATTTTTAATTTTGACAACGATTTTAACTTGCCAAAAGTTAAGTCTAAATTAGAAGAGTTTATTAATATTTTTTTATGTTTTTTTTCTTACAGAGATGCTCTTTTTGAGTATAATGAGGCTAGTGGGCGTTACTCTTGGATAAAAAGAAATAAATAAAATTTAATATTATTTTAAAATTTAATTAAATGAGGAGAATGATTTGTATCTTTAAATGGTTTTATGGGTTAAGGTAAAAGTTTAAATTTATGTCAAAGCTTTAATCTTTATTAATTTTTACTATTTGAATGTAAAAATATTTTTTTGTTTATCTCTGTATTTAATTTGATATTAAGGTTGAAATAATGTGTCAAATTAAGTACATTTGGATCTATTCAAAAAAAATTTTTTATGTTAGAATCCCTTTATGAAAAAATTTTCGTTTTTAAAGAAAAAGAAAGAAAAAGTTTTTGATTCAAGCCTTTTAAATGTTGTTGATAATGACAAAAAAGATTTGAGTACGTATGAGTATAAAGCTCCTGTTAAGGAAATGCTAAAGGGATTTTATCATACCAAAGCTTCCATTGCTACTTTAAAAGTAGGATTTGAATCGTTACAAAGAATTTTGTTTTCTGGAATAGAAGATTTTGATCAGATATTTTCCGTTCTTGTTAAGATAACAAATGATGCTCGCGATCAGATAAGTGTTATTTTTAGTGATATTGGTAAAAATAACAAGGAAAAACTAAATCAAATATCTTCTGTTATTGTTGGAATTCAGGGAAGCTTAGAAACAATAAGTAGTTTTTTGGGCGCTACTAATATGATTTCTCTTAATGCAAAGCTTGAAGCTGCAAGAGCTAAAGAATATGGAAAAGGATTTTCTGTTGTTGCAGATGAAATTAAGCGACTTTCTGATCAGGCAAAAGGTGTTATGAATATGATTTCTGTAAAGGAAATTGAGGAGGTTTCTAAAGATTTAATTTCTCATAACCTTAAGGATTTGCAGATTGATATTGATAAGTTCTTTGCCGAGATTCTTGAACAGCTTAATTATCTTGAAAGCATATTTAAACGCTTTTCAAGCAGTCAAGAAGAATTTTCTTCTTTAGTTGAAAATCTTGAAAGCATAGATGCTAATATGGCTTATTATTCAAGGAACTGTGATTCTTTGATTAGTTCTGATACTTTTGTGCTTTCTAATGATGAATTTTTAAAAGAGCTAGAATTTATTCTCTCAGAGCAGTTTTCTTGGATTAATAATTTGAGATTAATTGTTGAAGGACAAAGGGCAGTATTTATTCAAACGGACGCCTCCAAGCATGGATTTGGATTGTTTTATAAAGGACTGTCTCCCAAGAATGATGCCATTAAACAGCTGTGGGAAGAAGTATATATTCCTTATTTAAATATTAATAAGTTTGCAGCTGAAATTTTGATTATATTTAGGGTAGAGAATCGTAATGATAGTGGCTTAAGGCAAGCTAAAGATTTTTTGTCTCAAGCTGAGAGTTTATCCGAAGAAATTGTCAGAAAACTTGAACAAATTAAAAAAATGGTAATTGAATTAGATAATCAAGGAATTAGTATTTTTTCTTGATTATTTTGATAAGAGTTGTTGCAATAATTTAAATTAGAGATTTAAAATTATTATGGCTTTTTAAATTTTTATTTATTTAACTAGGGTTTGTTAAAAATCAAGTTTTATTTTGATAAAATAATTTTAGGTATGAGTTTTAAGGCTAAATTTATTCATCTTCATGTTCATTCAGATTATTCTCTTTTGGATGGAGCTGCAAAAATATCAGATATTATATCAAAAGCAAAAAAATGCAATATGTCACATATTGCATTAACAGATCATGGTAATCTTTTTGGAGCTATTAAATTTTATAAAGAAGCTAAAAAAGCAGGAATAAAGCCAATAATTGGCATTGAAGCTTATATGGCAAAAACTTCTAAGTTTTTTAAAAAACATGATGATCTTGGGAAAATGTCTTATCATTTAATTTTGCTTGCCAAGAATGAGATAGGTTATAAAAACTTATTAAAGTTAACAAGTATTTCTTATCTTGAGGGGTTTTATTATCGTCCAAGGATAGATAAAGAGGATCTTGAAAAATATTCAGAAGGTTTAATTTGTACTTCAGCTTGCATTGGAGGACTCATTCCAAGACTTATTTTGGGGAATAGATTTGAAGATGCTAAGAATGAAATTCTTTGGTTTAAAAAAGTTTTTGGCAACGATTTTTATCTTGAGCTTCAAAGGCATGGCATTAAAGATCAAGACATTGTGAATGAAAGACTTGTTGAATATTCTAGAGAACTTGGAGTTCCTTTAACGGCAGCTAATGATTCTCATTATGTTAATAGAGAGGATGCAATTGCTCAAGACATCATTGTTTGTATTGGTACTGGTGCCAAGAAGAGCGATGAGAATAGATTGAAAATGGAAACCAATGAATTTTATATTAAATCTCAAGAGGAAATGTGTGAACTTTTTAATGATTTGCCTGAAGCTTTAGAAAATACTGTAAGGATTGCAGAAAAATGTGATGATTTTAAAATAACTTTTCCAGGACCTATTTTGCCTGATTATCAAATTCCTATTGAATTTAATACTCTTGGTGAATATTTAGAATATCTTACTCTTGAGGGGTTAAAGTTTAGATATAAAACTTTGACAAGCAAAATAAAAGATAGAGCTTTTTATGAATTAAGTGTAATAATTAGGATGGGCTTTGAAGGCTATTTTTTGATTGTTTGGGATTTTATTAAATTTGCTCATGATAACGATATTCCTGTTGGAGCTGGTCGTGGTTCTGGTGCTGGTTCAATTGTAGCTTATGCTCTTAGGATTACGGATATTGATCCTTTAAAGTATAATTTGCTTTTTGAGAGATTTTTAAATCCTGAGCGTATTTCTATGCCTGATTTTGATATTGATTTTTGTTTCGAAGGCAGAGATGAGATCATAAAATATGTTACCAATAAATACGGAGAAGATAAGGTAGCTCAAATAATTACTTTTGGAACCTTAAAGCCCAAGGCTGTAGTTAAAGATGTAGCTAGAGTTTTAGATATTCCATTTGCCGAATCGAATGAACTTACTAAGCTTATTCCCGATGGTCCCAAAGTTTCTTTAAAAGAGGTTTTAGATGACAATTCTTTGAAAGAGTATTTTACTAGCAAGCCTGTTTATAAAGAATTAATGGATGCTGCATTGGTTCTTGAAGGAATGAATAGACATGCTTCAACTCATGCTGCAGGAATTGTAATTTCTAAAACCCCTTTAACCGATTATGTGCCTCTTTATAAGGATTATAAGCAAGGCTCTGTTTCTACTCAATACACAATGGATTTGCTTGAAGAATGTGGACTTGTTAAGATGGATTTTCTTGGCCTAAAAACATTAACTTTAATAAAAAATGCAGAAAATCTTATTAGAAGTGTAAATCCAGATTTTAAAATAAAAAATATTCCAGATAATGATGTTAAGACTTTTAAGATGCTAGGAGAAGGAAAAAGCGCTTCTGTTTTTCAGTTCGAATCTGAGGGAATGCAGCAAATTCTAAAAGACGCAAAGCCCGATAATATTGAAGATTTAATAGCCTTAAATGCTCTTTATAGGCCAGGTCCTATGCAATTTATTCCTCAATTTATTGCTGCCAAAAAAGGCGTAAAGAGTATTAAGTATCCTCATCCAGATTTAAAGGAAGTTTTAAAGCCAACTTATGGAGTTATTGTTTATCAAGAACAAGTAATGGAAGTCGCAAAAATAATTGGAGGTTTTTCTCTTGGCAAGGCTGATATTTTAAGACGTGCTATGGGAAAAAAGAAAGAAGATGAGATGGATGAAATGAAGGTCGATTTTTTAAGAGGTGCTATTGAGAAAGGGTATGACAAAGAGGTTGCTAGTGAAATTTTTGAACTTTTAAAGCCCTTTTCGGGGTATGGATTTAATAAATCGCATGCAGCAGCATATTCTTTAATAGCGTATCAAACTGCTTATCTTAAGGCTAATTATCCTCAGTATTTTATGGCTGCTAACTTGACAAATGAAATTAATAATAATGATAAGCTTTCTTATTATATCGAGGAGTCAAAAGCTATAGGTATAAATGTGCTCAAGCCTGATATAAATCGATCATTTAAAGAATTTCGTGTAACTGATTCTGGAATTTCCTATGGGCTTAATGCGATTAAAAATCTTGGAGAAATTGTTGTTGATTTAATAATTGATGAGAGAGAAAAAAACGGCAAATATAGTTCTTTTGAGAATTTTATCAGACGTGTAGACGATAAAGTAATTAATAAGAAATTTTTAGAATCTGCAATAAAATCTGGACTTTTTGACAGTTTGGATCAAAATAGAAAAACTTTATTTGAAAATCTTGATCGTTTGATTGAAGTTGTTTCAGAAGATAAAAATAATAAAAAACTTGGTCAAAATAGTTTGTTTGATGTCCTTAAAGGTCAAAACCCAATCCATCAAAATTTCAATTATCAGGCTTTCAAAGAATATTCTTATTCTGAGCTTTTAGAATTTGAAAAAGAGCTTTTAGGATTTTATGTCTCGGGCCATCCTCTTGATCCTTATAAAAAGGCAATTAATAGTTTTTCCAGTTTAAATGTTTTAAAAGATCTTGCTACCAAAAAAGATAGCATTGTTCAATTTTCTGGCATTTTAAATTCAGTAAAAGTTATTCAAACCAAAAGAAATAATGCAAAAATGGCTTTTGGAGTCATTGAAGATTTTAAAGGTGCAATAGATATTGTAGTTTTTACAGAAAGCTATGAAAGGTATAGGGATTTTTTATTTGAAAGCAATGTTATTGGGGTTATAGGTAGACTTACGTTTAACAGAGACAAATTTTCGATTGTAGTTGAAAAAGTTGTAAATATTGAGAGACTCTCTGAAGATAAAGTAAAGAATATTCATATTAAATTTTTGAATAATAAATTAAATGACTTGCAATTACTTAATTCTTTAAAGGAAAGTATAAGTAATTTTGAGGACAATTCTGGATTTTCAAATGTTTATTTTTATTTAAGGGAAAATGGCAAGGATTTAAAATTAAAAATGAATTCAATTTTGAATTTTGTGCCAGATGAAGACAAGCTTGATAAATTGAGGCGGTGTATGATAGTTGAAGATGTTTGGGTTGATTAGGAGGTGCTGTGTTAGTTGTTTTAATAGAAACTTTAATGGTATTTTTACAGATTTATAGGATTTTAATTTTAGTTAGAATCATTCTTAGCTGGCTTGTGTCCTCGGGGATTAATACTAATGTATTTTTCAGATTTATATATATTGTAACAGAACCATTTTTATCTTTTTTTAGAAGAATTCCTTTTTTTACATTTGGCATGTTTGATTTTTCTCCAATTGCAGCTTTAATAACTTTAACTATTTTGGAAAGAATGTTGGCTTATGGGAATTATAAGCTTTCTACATTTATTATTTTATTTATTGTTGAAATTTGGGGGATATTTAGAAGCATTTTTATTGCTATAGTTTTCTTTTTATTATTGAGATTGTTATTATTGCTTTTAAATTTGTTCCAAGGTTCAGACTTTTTTAAAACAGTCGATTCATTTTTAATTCCTTTATCTACTAGGATAAGTGGTGTAATTACTGACAAACATATGTCTTATACTTCACGTTTAATTATTGGGAGTGCTTTAATGGTAGCCTTTATAATCATTATTGAACAAGTTGTATTTGCTATTAGAGTTTTAGGAGAATATTTACCTTTTTAGGAGATTGGAATGTTTTTACATGAGTTTGAATATGAGCTTAAAGGTATAAGTGGCCTTGGTGAAAAAGGGGTTGAAAGGTTAAAAAATCTGCAAATTTTTAATGTTAAAGATCTTATTGAGTTTTTTCCTGTAAAATATGAAGATCGTCAAAATATACAAACTTTTCCAGATTTTTCTAAGGTGAAAAGTTTTGATATGATGACGGTTTTCACTGTTATCGGGCATAAAAAATTTGGAGATAGTTCTAAAAAAAATTTAAAGTTAACGGCTAGAAGTATAAATGATGAGTCTTTCGAAATTCTACTTTTTAATAGGGCTTTTTTAGAGAATGTTTTTAGAATAGATAAAAAATTCTATATTTATTCTAAATTTACTTATAATGATTATAGTGGGTTATGGAGTTGTTCTAATTTTGATAGTGAAGTTTTTAGTGATAGTCCTGAAAGGTTTAAAAAAATTCTTCCGGTTTATTCTTTAACAGAAGGCTTAACATCAAAGAAAATTTCATTATATGTAAGAGAAGCTCTTGAATATTTTTTTAAGTTTGGCCAAACAGATATTCCTAAATTTTTAATAGAAAAGTATTCTTTGTTGTCATTAAGCGAGGCTTTAAAAGAGATTCACTTCCCAAGTTCATTAGAAATGCTTGAAAGGGCAAAAAAAACTTTAATTTATAGAGAAATTTTCTTGCTTCAGTTTTTTTCAAGGTATAGATCTTCTAAGGTTCTTTTTCGAGAAAAAAAACATTTATCAAGAGATTTGCTTGAAAGAGTTGTTTTAAGTTTGCCCTTTGAGCTTACAGAAGATCAAAAAATTTCTGTTGATGAGATATTCTCAGATCTTAGCTCTTCTAAGCCAATGAATAGATTGCTTCAGGGTGATGTTGGAAGTGGCAAAACCCTTGTTGCCTTGCTTTCAGGGCTGCCTTTAATTGAAGCTGGATATCAAGTGGCATTTATGGCACCTACTGATCTTTTGGCTCGCCAACATTATGATAATTTATCCAACATATTGTCTTCTTTTAACATTTCAGTGACTCTTTTGACAGGTAGTTTAAAAAAGAAAGATAAAGAACAAGCATTAGAAAGTATTAAAAGTGGAGTTTCTGGTTTAATAGTTGGAACACATTCTATTTTTTACGAAAGTACAGAATTTAAAAGATTAGCATATGTTATTATTGACGAGCAGCATAAATTTGGAGTTGTTCAAAGAGAAGAGCTTAAAAATAAAGGAGAAGGGGTAGACATACTTTTAATGTCTGCAACGCCTATTCCTAGAAGCTTTGCGCTAACACTTTTTGGTGATCTTGAAGTCTCACTTATTAAAACCTTACCCAAGGGCCGTTTACCTATTACTACTTATTTGGCAAAACATGGCAATGAAGATAAAGTTTATGATTTTTTAAGAAAAGAGCTCTTAAAGGGTCATCAGGTTTACTTTGTTTATCCATTAATTTCATCTTCAGAAAAATTCGAATTAAAAGACGTTAATAATATGTATTTAAAATTGAAGGAAGTGTTTAGCGAATATGTTGTAGACATGCTTCATTCTAAGTTGCCATCTGATTTAAAAGAAGAAATTATGAAGAATTTTTATTCTAAAAAGGTAGATATTTTGGTGGCTACTAGTGTTATTGAGGTGGGAATCGATTGTCCAAATGCAACTTGCATGGTGGTAGAGCATGCTGAGCGTTTTGGACTTTCTACTTTACATCAAATTAGAGGTCGTATTGGTAGAAGTAATTTGCAATCTTTCTTCTTTTTACTCTATAAAGAGCCTTTGACAAGTGCTGGAAAATTTCGATTGAAAACCATAAAAGAAAATTTGGATGGATTTAAAATAGCAGAGGAGGATTTAAGGTTAAGAGGGCCTGGTAATTTATTTGGGCTTGAGCAAGCAGGGTATTTAAAATTAAAAATATCTAATTTTGTTGATGATAGAGATGTTATAGTTTTAATTCGAAAAGAACTCGACTTGTTTTTTGATGATAATTCTTCTTACGATAAGCTTGATATTGATTTGCTAGATAATCTTTTTTGTTCTTATTTGAATGTCGGAAGAAGTATTTAGTTTGCTGGGTATTTTTCAATCAGGTTAATAAGGTTTGTTTTGTTATGATTCCAGAATTCAAGAAGCTTATGTTGTAAATTATTAAAATATTTTTTCTGAATAAAGCATGGCTTAGGGCCTATGTATAGGTAATGCCAAGGCTCTGCTTTATATCCAGTTTCTATTTCGTATCCTTTTGGGTATGAAATAGAAAATCCATATTTTAGAGAATTTTCGTAAAGCCATTTTCCTTCTTTTGTGTTTAGCAGATTATCGTCTAGATTTATAAAATCTATTGTTGTTCCCGTATGATGTTGGGAATGACCTGGAATTGCTGATTGAGTTTCTGCAACTTTTCTGCCGTAAGTTTTTACGTTGTAATCGAATAAAAATTTTTGGTATTCTTTTGTTCTGTAAGCAGATTTGATTTTAATTTCAATTCCATTTTTTTTTGCATCTTTTATTAGTTGAATTAAATCTTCGATTAAGATTCGTCTTACTTTAAGATTCTTTGCTCCAAGATTTTTAAGATCTTTAAAATCATCAATATTTACCAGATCAGGTATCTTATAATCTTCAGGAATTGGTATTTTTTTATTTATTAGAGTTAAGAGGTTGTTTTTTTCTGCATCTACTAAAGGCTTTATGTCTTTTAAAAATTGAATAGGATTTTTTTCAATAAAATTTTTACACTGTTCATTCATTGTTTTAGTAATCTTTAGTAGTATTTTTAAATCTTTTTTTGAAATATTGCTGGTCAATAAAGATATGTTAATAAATATAAGCAATAAAACATAGATTGATTTCATATTATTTAATTATAATATATTTTAGTATAATTAATAGTTAATTCTAATTATATATGTATATATAATATGTATATTCCAGATTGGGTTAAGTTTACTTAAAAGTAATAAATAAAGGAGAGTGTATATAGGGAATATGATCAAAAAGTTTAAAAATTATGATCAGATAATAAAAGAGCTATTTATTATAGCTATTCCTACAGCTTTTGAATCGCTTTTATTTCAAATGGTAACTTTTTTTGATAATTTTATGATCTCCTATTTGGGTTCTTTTCATATTACAGGAGTTTCTTTAGCAAATAGAGTAACTTTTCTTTTTTTTATTATTGTGTTTGGACTTGGTACAGCTTTAAGCGCTTACGTGTCCCAAGCAATTGCAAAAAAGAAGTTTCTTCAAATAAGACAATCTTTTGCTTATATATTATCAATTGGAACTACAATAGGAATAATTTTTTTTATATTTTCATTTTTTTTCCCAAAAAACATTCTTAGACTATTCACAGCTAATCAGAATTCTTTAAATTTTGGATCAGAATATTTAAAAATTATTTCATGGTCTTATGTGTTAATGGCATATTCTTTTTTATCAGCTATGGGGTTTAAGAGTGCTAAAGAAGTAAAAATACCTTTGTATGTTACTTCTATTGTTGTTTTAATAAATATTGTTTTTAATTATATTTTTATTTTTGGTTTTAGCATGGGAATAAAAGGTGTTGCATATGCTACTGTGCTTGCTAGAATTATTGAGTTTGTTTTTTATTTTTTATACAGCTTGATAGGTGACAATTCATATTATCGGATTAAGTTTAGCGATTTTTTTGCTTCAAAGATAGTTACTAGAGCTAATTTGAAACTAATTATACCTGTTTTATCGCATGAGATTTTTTGGGTATTAAGTATAACTATTTTGCATGCATTTTATGCTCGTGTTGGGAGTATTGAATACGCTTCATTTGCTGTTGCATCAAATCTTTTTGACATTTGTTTTGTATTGCTTCATGGCATGGGACTTGCAACAGGCGTTGTTATTGGGCATTTAATGATTCATGATAAAAAACATGTTAGGTCAGTTGGATTTTTTTTATCTTTTTTAGGATTTCTTTTGGGTATTTTTGTAGCTATTTTGCTTATTGGGATATCGGGCTTTGCACCTTATATTTTTAGTAAGTTAAATTCTCCTAAACTTGTTAGTGTTTTTATTTATGTTTTTGCAAGTATTGTAGTTTTTAAAGCTTTTACGTTGCAAGTTCTTGTTGGTGTTTTTAGGGCCAGCGGTATCCCAAATGTTTGTTTTTTTATTGAATCAGGGGTAATTGTTTTTTATACGCTTCCGGTTGCTTATTTATTAGTGTTTTATACAAATTTAAGTTTGCCAATAGTGGTTTTTATTGTAAATGCTGAAGAGATCATTAAAAATATATTCATCACGATTGAATTTTTTCATGATGATTGGATACGAGAGATTGATTATTAAGAGCTTGATTTAGTGATAGAGCAGTATGATATATTTGGTGTTAATAAAAATTTTAATGATCTTGGTTGGTCTATAATTCATTCTGATTATACTGATTTAAAAGCAATTCCTTTTGTTTTATTGCAGTGTTTTAGTATTTGTCTTTGCAAAAGTCTTGATTTTTTATTTGGAGAAGTTCATGTATTCATTAAGTGTGTTAAAAAAAAATAAAATTTATAAAGATCTTCTAAAAATTGCAATTCCAACCGCTATTGAGTTTTTTTTATTTAATTTTATTTCTCTTACAGATAATGCTATGGTTGCATATCTTGGCGATTATCCTGTTGCGGGAGTTTCTCTTGCAAATAAATTTTTTGAACTGTTTGTTACTATTGGGTTTGCTATGGTAGGGGCTTACAATATAATTGCCACAAGGCAATACAATCGGGGTGATTTTAAGAGTTTTAGAAATACATTTTTTATTAGTATATTAATTATTATTTTATTTTCTTTCCCGTTTATATTGATTTCGAAATTGAATCCTTTTTTTTTACTTAGATTAATTTCTAATGATTTGCAGGCAGTTTATTATGGAGCGATTTATTTAAACATAGCTATTTTTTCCTTCGTATTTGCAATCATAAAAGGACTTGTTGCTAATGCTCTTAAAGTTGTTGAGATTGTTAAATTTCAAGTTTACATTTCTGTTTTTTCAGTTCTTTTAAATCTAATATTAAATTATATTTTTATTTTTGGTTTTCGTATGGGAGTAGTTGGAGCTGCTATTGCAACAACAGCTATTCGTGCCTTAGAGCTTATTGTTTATCTTATTTATACAGTGTTTAACAAGAATTCAGTTTTGAATCTTAAGCTTGATGATTTAAATATTAATATTAAGTCGTTTGTTCAGCTAATTAAATTTTTTATTCCAATTCTTTTAAATGATTTTATTTGGTTTTTTGGCTATCTTGTGTTGACATCAATTTTTATAGGAATTGATACTCATAAATATGCTGCTTATAGTATATCTTTTTCTATTTATTTTATTATCTTTAATATAATAAATTCCTTTTGCATCTCTTTAAATATTATGATGGGCTATGAAATGCATAATAATAGTAAAAAAGAAGTCATGAAAGTTGCAGTCTATTTAGGTAACATTGGCTTCAAACTTGCTTTTTTAACATCTTTTGCATTGTTTGTATTTTCATTTTTTGCTCCCTATATTTTTTATACATTAAAATATTCGCAACTTACAGGAATTATTTTAAGGTATTCTTCTATTTCTGCCTTTTTTATGGCGCTTGCTTTTCAGTATCTTTTTGGATTTTTTCGTGCAGGAGCATCTCCAAGCTTTGGGGCTATTATGGAAGCTTCTGTAACGTTTATTTATACTATTCCTATTGCTTTTGTTTTAGCAAATTATACAAATTTGTCTTTTGAAATCATTGTTTTTATTCCAGCTCTTGAGGATGCAATAAAACTTGCTATTTCGCTTCCTTATTTTTATAGTGAAAGGTGGATTAAACCTGTTAAAACAAGTTGGTGGGTTTGATATAATCTTATTGTGCGTTTAGACGAAATTAAAAATTTAAATTTTTTAGTCATGGGATTAGGTCTTAATGGAGGGGGAGTAGCTCTTTCTAGATTTTTATTAAAGCACGGGGCAAAGCTAGTAATTACTGATCTTAAAAGTGAAGCAGAATTAGCTTTAAGTATTGATTCTTTAAAAGATTTTGATGATCAAATTAGGTACGTTTTAGGTAAACATGATATAAACGATTTTAAAAAAGCTGATATTGTTGTTAAAAATCCTAGTGTTAAGCCTAATAATAAATATTTAAAGCTTGCAAAACGAGTTGAAACTGATATTAGCTTATTTTTGATATTCAACAAGAACCCTATAATTGCAGTAACAGGCACTAAAGGTAAATCAACTCTTGTATCTCTTTTGTATCAGGTTTTGAAAAAAAATTATCCAAGGGCAAAGCTTGGAGGAAATATCGGTGTATCTCCTTTAAGTTTTTTTGATCAACTTGATGGAATATCTCCCTTGATTTTAGAGCTTTCTTCTTGGCAGTTGCAATCTTTAGAGAATTTTAATCCTATTCTTAGTATTATTACAAATGTTTACAACGATCACCAAAACTATTATTTAAATTTTGATGACTATATTATTGATAAGTCAAAGATTTTTGTAAATCAAGCTTCAGGAATTACGATTATTCAGGATAAGGCTTATTACAAATATTTTTCAAAATTTGAATCAAAAGCCAAAGTTATTTTATTTTCCGAATTTAATCCTTTCGTTTTAGATCAAGATGTTTTTTATTATAATAAAGGCGAAGTATATTTTAATGACAACTTGATTGGAAGTTTTTCTGAGTCACAAGTTGTTTTTATGATTCCCAAGCTTATTACTTTTTTTGTTTCGTATTATTTAAATATGGACCTTAATCATACGTTTAAGATTTTAAATAAGTTTAGAGGTATTGAGCATAGAGTAGAGTTTGTTAAATTAGTTCAAAATGTAATGTTTTATAATGATACAGCTTCAACTATTCCCGATTCTACGGTTTTATCTGTTAAAAGTTTAAAAACAAATGATAATTCTATTAACTTAATTGCTGGAGGAACTGATAAAGAGCTTGATTTTTCAAGTTTTCGTAAGATCATTAATCTTGTGAAAACTTGGATCTTGATCAAAGGTAGTGCAACTGTAAAAATTATTAAGATTTTAGAAAAAAGTAGCATACAATATTTTGTATTTGATTCTTTAAGAGATGCAGTAAATTATGCTATCAAGATTTCAAGTCCAGGTGACATTGTATTATTTTCCCCCGCCAGTGCTTCTTTTGAGCTTTTCAATAATGAGTTTGATAGAGGCTTACAATTCAAAAATTTAGTTAATATGCTTGGTTAAATTTTTTTCCTTATTACTTTGTAATAAAAGTATCTGAGTTTTTCAAGATTTGCATAAATCTGATAAATAAAATTTTTGTAAATAAAATCATAGCATCCAATTCTGTGAATGATATCTCCCCCGAATCCTGTTTTAAAAGCAAAAAGACCAGATAAGGGGTGTTTTTTATTTACAATTGGGGGAATTCCTAAAAAATCATATTCTTTTATTCCTAATTTTTTTAAAATTTGTATTGCTTTAAATTGCACTGCGTAATTTGGCATCAAATTTCTATATTCTTTACTGGAGGCTCCGTAAAGATAGACTGCTTTTTCCTTGTAAATTCCCACTATTATGCCAGAAATAATTATGTTGTTATAAAATGCAAATATCAATTTTATTTGAGCATTTTTGTCTTGTTCGAATATTTCAATGAGGTTTTTTATATATTCTTCTGAGTGGATAGTAAATTTATCTCTTTTGCTAGTTTCTTTGTAGAGTTTGTAAAATTCATTTAAATGCTTAAATTTATCATCTATTATTATATTCAGATTTTTTTTTGTGCTGAGCTTTATGTTGTATCTTGTTTTTTTTTTCATGTTAAGTAAAATATTCTCAATAGAATTATTTAAGTTTAATATTGTTGTGTTTGAGGGCTGTATGTCATCAAATGATTTTTTTAGATATTTGATGTTAATTTTTAGCGGATAGTATTTGTCATTGAGTGTTCTTTGATAATAATACATTAAATCGAATCTTAAAAAAATTGTATTTTTATGTAAGTAGGGTTTTATTTTTATGCTAAATTCTTTAATAGTTTTGCTAATTTTGTCAATATCAATGTTCTCAAGAGTTTTGTTTGAGAATTCTGGATGTGGAATATATGCTAAGTAAAAATTTTTAAACAGTCTTCTTTGCATTATAACAATTTTACCAAGAACATCACTTTTAAATGCTATGGTTTTCCAATTGCTGTTTTTTGTTGTTTTTATTAATGCCCACAGTTCGCTTTGAAGATAATTTTCTTCCATTTCTTTTGTTTTTATTTTTTTAATAGTCATTAACAGCTCTTAGCAAACTATTCCGTTTGGAATATCTTTAGACAATATTTTATTCTTAGAATGTTCTAATATTAAGTTTATTCCGTTTATTTTGAGCTCTCCGTCTTTTGCTACTATATTAGCTTTTGAAAATTTATTTATGTCAATTTTAGGTGGGCAAATGAGATCTTTATTTTGATCGTTTTCAAGTATTATTCGCTCCCCAGGAATAGGATTTTTAATTGAATCTTCTACAATTATAATTTTAAAATTTTTATTTTTATCTTCAGCAGCTATTAGCATTCCTTCAGATTTTATTCCTCTAAACTTTGCAGGCTTTAGATTATCTACTATTATTATATGTTTTCCCAAAAGCTCTTTTTCTGTATAATATCCTTCAAGGCTACTTACTATTTGTTTGTTTTCATTAGTTCCGTCATCTAGTTTTAATATGAATAGGTTTTTAGCCTCGGGATTTCTTTCTATTTTATTTATTTTCACAACTTTTAAGAGCACTTTTTCTCTAAATAAGTTTTCTGGTTGTTCTTTTTCTTCCATGTTTTTTTCTCCTGAATATTTTAGCTTTAAATTGTTGATTTTTTTTTGCTCTAGTTTATTGAATAATATTTCTGTGAATTCAATTCTTTTAATTCCCGATTTAGTTCCAAGAATTTTGGTAGAAAATTGATAGCTGTTGCCAAAGAATTGTTGTATTTTTTTGCTTGTTTCTGGAATGAATGGCATCATTAAAATAGATAAATCTCTGATTAAGTATATTAAGTTTGAGATTAGCTCTTTTGTTTCTTGCGGAGAGCTATCTTTTCTTTTCCACGGTTCATTATCTTGAAAGATTTTGTTTCCAAGGGATGAAATTTTAAGTATTTCTTTTAGTGCAGATTTTAGTTCTGTCTTTTTAAAAAGATTTAGTATTTTATTATATTTTGGTATTATTTGTTTCCAAAATTTATTTTGAATTTCTATTGTTTCTATTACATCTCCAAAGAATTTTTTTTGAAATGTTAATACTCTGTTGACAAGGTTTGAAAAATTATCAATAAGTTCTGTATTTACTCTTTCCATAAGATCTTGCCACATAAATTGAAAATCAGATTTTTCGGGTCTGTTATAATAGATATAGAATCGCCAAACATCAGAAGGGATTCCTGTAGTAATAACATCGTTTCCAAAAATTCCTGTTCCTTCTGATTTTGAAAATTTAAGATTTTCATAATTTAAGTACTCGCTTGATGAGAGCTGATTTAATATTGTCCAATTTTCTTTACTTCCAATTTCTATAGAAGGGAATATAACTGTGTGAAACAATATATTGTCTTTTCCAATAAATTGTACAAGATTTACTTGCTCATTGTTTTTCCACCAAGATTCCCAATTTTTTACAAGGTTTTTGGTAATTGAAATATATCCTATTGGAGCATCAAACCAGACATAAAATACTTTATTTTCATAACCTTTTTTAGGTACAGGAATTCCCCATTTTAGGTCTCTTGTAATTGCTCTTTCTTTAAGACCATCTCTTAAAAAAGCATTTGTCATTTTAAGGGCATTGGTATTCCAATTCTTGCTAGTAGTCGAATTTTTTATCCATTTCTCAAGTTTTCTTTTTATTTTGGGAAGATCTATATAAAGATGGTTGGTTTTTTTTAAAACAGGTTTGTTTTTACAAATTATACATTTTGGATTTATTAGGTCTATTGGATTTAAAAGTTTAGAACAGTTTTCGCACTGATCTCCTTTAGCTATGCTTTGGCACTCTGGGCATTCTCCTATCACATATCTATCAGCTAAGAATATTGAATCTTTGTTGCAAAAAAACTGTTCAGTTTCTCTCTCTTTTATATAGCCATTTTTTTCTAATTTTAGGAAAAAATTTTGTACAATGTCTTGATGGTGCTTATTGGTTGTGCGACCGAAGATATCAAATTCAATATTGAACCATTTGTAAATTGATTTATGTATTTTATAATATTTATTGCAAAGTTCTAAAGGGCTAGTTTTCTCAATTAAGGCTTTGGTTTCTGTGGCTGTTCCATATTCATCTGTTCCACAGATATAAAGAGTTTCAATTCCTGACATTTTAGAATATCTTGCAAAAGCATCAGCTGATAATACTTGTACTAAATTTCCAAGATGAGGAATGTTGTTAACATAGGGTAGAGCAGCTGTAACCAGATTCATTTTTTTCATTCAGTTTCCCTTTTTTGTTTAAGCTATTAATATTGTAATATGGATAGGATATTTTTTTTCAATACCTTTTATAAAAATTATTTCAAAAGTAATTCAATTTTGATTTTTTTTTGTAAAATAATGCTATAAATGTTTTTTGCTATAAGGAGTGTGTTTTTATGAACAATTTTTTAAGAAAATTTTTTCTTTTTTTATTAGTTTTTTCAAACGGCTATGTTGCTTTTTCTAAAAACATCAATGTTTTAATAGTAACTGCCATGGATTCTGAGCTCGAAGAGATAAACAAGCTGATGTCTAATAAGGAAGAAATAGTACTTAAGGAATATGGTCTTAATAAAAAGATTGTAAAGGGTAAGTTGTCTAATCGCAATGTTATGGCTATTGTTTGTGGGGTTGGCAAGGTTAATGCAGGTGTGTGGACTAGCTATATTTTGTCAAAATACAATATCAGTCATGTAATTAATTATGGAGTTGCTGGTGGCGTTATTAGTGATAAATACAAAGATATTAAAGTGGGAGATATAGTAGTGTCTTCAGAGATTGCATATCATGATGTTGATTTAACTAAATTTGGTTATAAGATGGGACAGCTTATGGGATTACCTCAAAAATTTATTGCCAATAAAAATTTGGTTAACAAAGCTAAAGAGGCCGTTAAATTAAAGGTTAGAGGCTCTAATGCATATTCAGGATTAATATTAACAGGAGATCAGTTTATTGACCCAATTTATATCAAAAAAATTATAAGAGACTTTAAAGATGTAATAGCTGTTGAGATGGAAGGTGCAGCAATAGGGCATGTTGCTCATATGTTGAATGTACCTTTTGTAGTTATTAGGTCCATATCTGACATTGTAAATAAAGAAGAAAATGAGGTTGAATATAGTAAATTTTTAAAATTAGCTTCTTTTAATTCAGCTAAAGTTGTACAAGAAATTTTAAGAATTCTTTAAGGAATATTTAATTTTTATAATTGAAAAATTATGCATGAGAAAAGATCTTTTTATTTAAAAAATATCTTTTCTTTATGCACTTGTAAATTTATGTTTTAATATTTTTATAAAGTGTTTTGTTTAAAAGATTATGTTTTTAATAAGGCAAGAATATTTGTAAAAGAGAATAAGTTTAAGGCCAGTGTAGTTTTTCCTGAAAGTAGTGATTCTAGAGTTTTGAAGGCAGCTGTTATTGTTTTGCAAAAAAATCTTGCTAATTCAGTTATTTTGGTAGGTAAAAAAGATCCTGTTATTAATTCTCTAAAAAAATTTTCTAATTGTAATAATATTTTAGAAAGAATAGAAGTTATTGATCCTAATTCTTTCCCAGACATTGAAATGTATTTGGATGAATATTGGAGTTTGTTAAAGCTAAAAGGAGCTACTAAGCAAAGTTTAAAGACTCAAGTTTTAGATGAAATTACTTTTGCTATGCTTATGGTAAGATTTGGGCATGTCAAGTCTTGTGTTTGTGGGGCTATTTCAACTTCTGCTAAGGTTTTGTCTAATGTCTTAAGAATAATTCCTAAGTTGGATGGTGTTAAGACTGTATCATCTTTTATGATTATGGATACTTTAAATATTGCTCGCAATCTTGATTTTTGTTTTGGACATAATGGAATTTTATTTTTTGCAGATTGTTCTTTAGTAGTAAATCCCAATTCTTTAGAGCTTGCAGAAATTGCATTGCAAAGTGCTAAATCTTTTAAAGATATTTTAAATGCAAAGCCCAAGGTTGCTCTTTTAAGTTTTTCAACAAAAGGATCTTCCAATGCTAGAGAAACTGAAAAGGTAAAGAATGCTTTAAATATTGTAAAGAATAAAGAGAGTGATTTGCTTATTGATGGGGAACTTCAACTTGATTCAGCTATAATTAAGGATGTTGCAGAGAAAAAATGTAGTGAATCTTTGCTAGCAGGTTCTGCTAATGTTTTAATATTTCCTAATTTAGATGCCGGGAATATTGGTTATAAATTAGTAGAGAGATTTGCTTTTGCTAAGGCTTACGGTCCTTTTTTACAAGGTTTGTCAAAGCCTATTAGTGATCTTTCAAGGGGTTGTTCTGTTGATGAAATTGTGTTTGCAAGTGCTTTAATGATAGGCATTTAAATTGTTTGAAATTTGTATGAATTCTTCAACAGAAATGTTTTCAGGTCTTTTGCCTAAATATTCTTTTAAAAAATTTTCTTCCAGAATAGCTTTATTTTTGATGAAATTAATAATAGTGTTTTTTAATTTCTTTCTCCTGCCCGAAAATACAGTTCTAATCAGTTTGTTGAATTCTTTGAAGTCTTTTATGTTGTTTTTTTTAGGAATTAATTTTAGTGTTGTGGATTTAACTTTAGGTGCAGGATAAAAATTGTTTTCTCCTATGTCTATTATTTTAATTGCCGTGAAGTGTGATTGTACTAAGACTGTAAATGAAGAATAGTTTTTGCTATTTGTTTTTGCAGTTATTCTGTCGGCCAATTCTTTTTGCACTGTTAATACCATTTCTTTTAAAAAATTTTCTTCAATTAATTTAGATATTACTTTTGAAGCAATATTGTATGGCAAATTTGAAAATATTTTATCAATGTTTTTATTTTCGTTTGGATATTTTTTTAAAAAATCTCCTTTTATCAATTTAAAGTTTTTTAATTTTCCAAATTTTTCATTTAATATTTCTGAATATTTTAAGTCAATTTCAAATGCGGTTAAAAGATTGGTTTTTTTTAATAAAATATCAGTCATTGCGCCAAGGCCTGGACCAATTTCCCAGATTTTTTCATTTTCTTTTATATCTAAGCTTTCTATTATTTTTTGTCTTATGCTTTCGTTGATTAGATAGTTTTGTCCCCACAATTTTCTTGGAGCTATTTTTCTTTCTTTTAATATTTGTTTTATGCTAGTTATACTGTTATAGTTGATATTCATAGATAAAAGAGATAATATCATATTATTTTTTATATTTGCAGCTATTTTTGGATTATTTTGAAGTTTTTTTGGTTTCGTTATTATAAGTAATGTAAGTTATAAGGAGAATACTTAATATTAAAAATATAGGTATTTGGTGGTGCTTTACTATAAAGAATTTGCTAAAAAATGTTGCTGTAATTTTTATTGTTTGGAATATGTAGGCATTTATAAGGTCAAGGAAAAAAATAAATTTAAGCTTAAAAAGTAAGTTATTAGGCTTAATATTGTTATTGATAAGAAAATTAATATTAATGGAATAATTATTAAGTTTGATAGCACTGAAATTGGTGTTAGATCAAAATTGTTAACATAAATTACCGGTGAAGTGAATATTTGAATAAAAAACGTTGTAAGCATTGATGATGTTAGTCTTTTAAGATTGTATCTATTTTTTAGATAAACCGATGTTGATATCCCTATTGTTGCAAGGTAGGAGAGCTGAAATCCTATTGAATTTAGTGTTTTGGGGAATGTAATAGCATTTATTATAAAACTAATAGATGTACAGCTTATTAAATTAATTTTTCCGTAAATTAGTTTGTCTTATTATAAGACATTCTGTCATTAGAAATGATCTTAGTGTTGAAGGTGTAAATCCAGTTAATATTAGATAATTTAATAAAATTATGCTTAGTATTAAGTATTTTAATTTTTCATTTGTGATTATTAAAAGTAAATAGTAAGCTTATTAAGCTTATTAGGTAAAAATGTAGTCCAGACACTACTAAAATGTGGGCAACCCCTGCATTTTGAAATAATGTTTTTTCATATTTTGTTATTTCTGACTTGATATTAAAAATTATTGTTTTTGCAAAATGGGAATAACTAGGATTTAATGTGGTAAAAAAATTATTTAAATTGTTTGTATACTTTTTTCTAAGCTTGGCAAAAAAGGGTCTTTTAATAAGTTTTATTTTTTGGTTTTCAATTTTAATGGTATCTCCGATTTTATAAATATTTTCAATATTTTTGAAATTGAATCTATGTGTGTTTATTTTATTGTCAATTACTTCAATAATGGTTTTTGAATCTTTTTTAAAATTTTTAATGTTTGTTATTTGATAAATATTTTTTTCCAATGTTTTAAAATTTAATCTAGCTTGAAAGCTTAATAGCAATATTGTGCAAAAAATAAAACTAAGTGCTAGGTGTTTGTTATTTTTTATTATAAAAAATAATGTTAGTATTATGTCAAAATAAATCAAATTGAGTTTTAAATAATATTGAATTGATAAATTTATTAAAATAAGGATAAATATTAAAATCATTTATAATATTCCTAATTTTTTATTAATAATAATTATCTTTTGAATTTTAATTTGTTTTGATTAATCAATCAATAATCATTAATTGACAATTAATGATTATTTAATTACAATACTTTATGCAATTGTTAAAAAATAAATATCCATTCAAGCTAGCTTTGCTTGATATTTTTTTGGTCTATGTAGTTATTTATCTCGCATCTCCTTTTGAAAATGTCAATTCAGAATTTTGGAATGTTAATGAAAACCATTATTATTTTTGGATTTCAAGATCTTTTTTAATTGTTTTTATAATTTATTTTTTTAAACTTACCAGCTCTTATGATGATTTTAGAGTAGAGTTTTTTATTCCTAAATTTAAATTTATTTTTATTTGGGAATCTGTTGTAATTTTTATTAAAACAATATTGAGTGCAATGATATTTATTTTTTTGATAGCTTTTTTACTTGAATATCTGTTGCCAGAATCGGCACTTGCCTATTATTTCCAAAACAATGTTGGATTTAATTGGAAAATTAGCAGTAAAAAATCATTGTTTTTAATGACTTTTACCTCTTTTTTTACAGGATCTTTTGAAGAGTTGTTTTATAGGGCTTTTGTTATTACCAAGTTTGCACAAATGGGATTTCCCGCTGTAGTTGCCATTTTTTTCAGTAGTATTTTTTTTGCTTATGGACATTTATATTATGGAATGTTAGGATTTTTGGTTACATTTATATTAGGGATATTTTTTGCTTTTATCTATTTAAGGTATAAAAATGTATATTATGTGATTTTTATACATAGTTTTTATAATATTATTGTTAGTATCCTGTTGCTTGTTTTAAGTTAATTTCAAATTGATTCGAGGGGGATTTATGAGAGATACTGTGCCCAAGCGTTTTAAAGAGGCAATAACTCTTTATAGTGAGCTTGATATTTTTATGTATAAGGAAGGAGATTCTAAAAGTTTTAAGAAGCAAATATATGCTGACTTTTGGAATGAGGTAAAAAGAGTGGCTTCTGGGCTTTTGCATTATGGCATTAAAAGGGGAGAAAAGGTTGTCATTATTTCTGATTCTAGAAGAGAGTGGGTAATAATTGACATTGCTGCTTTAGGGTTAGGTTGTGTTGATGTTCCACGGGGAAATGATTCTTCTGAGGATGAATTAACTTATATTATTAACCATTCTGAATCCACTTTTATTTTTGTTGAAAACAATAAACAACTTCAAAAAGTTTTATCCAAAAAACATGATCTTAGATTGGTGAAGTACATTGTTGTTATTGATGATGATAAATCTTATGAAGAAAAAATGGGGACTATTACTGTTTTTTCTTATAAAAAATTACTAGAACTTGGAGCTGAGCATTTAAGAGCTAATCCAAAATCATTTGATATAGAGATTGAAAAAGGTTCTTCAAAAGATATTGCAACTATAATATATACTTCTGGTACAACAGGTATGCCAAAGGGAGTGATGTTAAGACATGAATCTTTTATTTTTCAATTAGACAGACTTTATGATTATCTTCCAGCAATTAAACCTGGCAAGATAATGATTTCTATTCTTCCTCTTTGGCATTCTTTTGAAAGGGCTTGTGAATATATAGTTGCTTTAAAGGGTGTAGCAATTGCATATTCAAAGCCTATAGGCCCTGTTTTGTTAAAAGATTTCTTACTTTTAAACCCTCAAATGATTATTTCTGTACCTAGAATTTGGGAAGGCATAAGAATAGGCATTATTAAAAAGGTATCAGAATCTTTAATTAAGAAACTTGTGTTTGGGGGATTTTTAAAAATTGGAATTATTTATGCAAAGCTTAATGAAAAATTTTTAGGTTTTTCACCTGTTTATAGAAAACCCAATTTATTTATTTCAATTTTTTCAAAGTTATTTTTATTCATTGGAATTATTTTAATTTTTCCTATTAAATTATTAGGTGATATTTTGGTATTTAAAAAAATAAAAAATGCCCTTGGACAAAATTTTGAATTTGGAGTTTCTGGTGGTGGGGCGTTGGTTGATTATGTTGATTATTTTTTTAAGGCTATAGGAATTAAAGTTCTTGAAGGTTATGGTCTTACTGAAACGGGTCCTGTTTTGAGTGTTAGGCGTCTTAAGGGTCCCGTAGCAAGAACCGTAGGCCCTATTTTGCCAGATGTTGAATACAAAGTAGTTGGAATTGATGGGAAAGTTTTGCCTTATGGAGAAAAAGGTGAGCTTTGGGTAAAGTCACCACAAATAATGAGTGGTTACTTTAAGGATAAGGCTAAGACCAGTGAAGTTTTAACAGAAGATGGTTGGTTTAACACTGGAGACTTAGTTAGATTGACAATTAATAATGAAATTTCAATTGTTGGTAGAAGCAAAGATACAATCGTTCTCAGAGGAGGAGAAAATATTGAACCTGAGCCTCTTGAGAGAGTTTTGGGTAAATCTTTATTTATTGAAAATATTATGATTGTTGGTCAAGATCAAAAATTTTTGGGAGCCGTTATTGTGCCTAATTTTGATAATCTTGAAAAATGGGCAAATTCCAGTGGAATATCTTTTTCTTCTAGAAGTGATTTATTGGTTAATGAGGGTGTTAACAAACTTTATTCTAAGCATATCTCAGATACTATTAATACTAAATCGGGTTTTAAAAATTTTGAAAAAATAGTAGGCTTTGTTTTACTTCAGGATTCTTTTTCAATTGGGGAAGAGCTTACCAATACCCTTAAGTTAAAAAGATATTATATATCTCAAAAGTATGAAGATAAAATAAGATTAATTTTTAGTAAAAGTGACCTAGATTTAAACGGATATTAGACAAGAAAATTTTGTAGAATTTTCTTGTCTACATTTTTAACATATAAGGAATATTGAGCAGGTGCATGCAATTTTTTATTGTTTGCAATATAGTTTTTAAAAATTCGATTCTTGCAGCTGTTAAATCTGTATTGTTTATATCTATTACTTTCACTTCTTGATAGTATGCGCTAAAATGCTTTGCAAGTGAGTATGAATAGTTTGTAAGTATTGAAGGGTTTAAATCTTTTGCCGCCTTGATTATATTTTCTTCTAATTCTGATATTATTTTAATAATTTCCCACTCTTTTTCATGTTTTAAAAGTTCAAAATTAATTTTTTTTATTATTGGAATAGAAAGTGCATTATATTTTTCAAGAATACTATTAATTCTTGCTCCAACATATTGGATATATGGTCCAGAATTTCCTGTAAAAGATAGACTTTCTTTTTTGTTAAATACAATATCTTTATGTACAGCTGATTTTAGCAGATAATAGTGAATTGCTCCTAGTGCAATATTTAAAGCATTTTTTTTAGCATTCTCTTTATTATCAATTTTTTGTGTAATTTCAGGCATTATTGATTCTATTAGTTCTAAGATTAAATTATCCCCGTCAATTACATTACCTTCTCTTGATTTCATTTTGCCATCAATAAGATTGACCATTCCGTGTGACAAATGAATAAGTTGTTTGTTTTTAGAAATTCCCAATTTTTCTGATACAAAAAATAAATTTTTGAAGTGCTGAATTTGCTCACTTCCAACCACATAAATCATTTCGTCAAAATTAAACTCTTTTGTTCTAATTGCTATATTTCCTAAATCTTGGGTAAGATAGATAGATGTTCCGTTTGATCTTATTAGTACTTTTTGTTTTGCTTTAGCCTCTGCTTTTTCATCCGAGTCAGAAGGCAGGTCAATGCATATTGCGCCATCTTCTCGCTTATAGCAAAATCCTTTTTCAAGCCCTTCTAATACGACATTTTTTCCAATTTCAAAAATTTCACTTTCAAGGTAAATTTTATCAAATGAGATGTTTGTAGTTTTGTATGTTTCTTTTATTCCTTCAATTGCCCATTTATTTAACTTTTCCCAAAGTTCAATTGTGTTTTTATCTTTTTGTTCCCATTTTAAAAGTAGATCTTGAATTTCTTTTTCAGCATTTTCATTTTCTTGTGAGTATTTGTTGTATTCAACATAAAACTCGCCAATTAAATGGTCTCCTTTTTTAAAAGCTTTTTCCGGGGTAATGCAATTTCCAAATTTTTTGTATGCAAGCATTGATTTGCAGATATGAACTCCCCGATCGTTTATTAAGTTTATTTTTGTAATTTTTGCACCCACAGCTTTTAATATTCTTGACAGACTTTCTCCTATTGCGTCATTTCTGAGATGTCCTACATGCAGTGGTTTGTTTGTATTTGGCGATGAAAATTCCAATATTATTTTTTTATTGTCTAGATATTTACTTGTTCCATAGCTATCTTTTTGGGCATTTACCATTTGTATTGTATTGTTTATATATTCTTTTCTAGGAATTTTAATGTTTAAGTAAGGCCCCATAGCTTTAATTTCATATTTAGATTTAAGAGTTTTTATTATTTCTTCAGAGATAGTTGCAATAGGAAGTTCTAAGGTTTTGCTAAGTTCAAATATTAATATGGAAATATCTCCTAAATCACTTTTGGGAGGTTTTTGAATATTTATATTGATTTTGTCCAGTTTTATATTTTTTGATAATGCCAGATTGGCAACTATAATGCTAATTTCGTTTTTAATATTTTTTTTAACACTTTTAGTCATTTTTTTCCTCTTTAACACTTGTTAGTATATTGATTAATAGTAAAATTAAAGACGCTAAAATAAAAATGTTTGAGCTATGGGCTGACATTTTTGTATTTATAAACTCTTTTATTATAGGTATCTCTTTGTTAAAAAGTTTTAAACTTCCTGTGTTTAATATTTCTCTAATAATTGAAATTGTTGAACTTAGAGCAATGAAAATTAAAATTGGAATTTTAGAATATTTAATTATCATTGATGGATTTTTCATGATCTTAAAAGGCTCATTTTTATGGAATGATATTATTATGGCTATTAAAATGGGTATTGAAAATTTGAATTCTTTGTATAAGGTTGGTGTTAAGTATAGCATGAATAAGTAAGTAAGACTAGTAAAAATTCCTATTATTAATAGATATATTCCTAATATATGACTTTTATGTTTTTTTAGTTCTATTTGATTGATTATTAAGGCAGGGAATATAATGCACAGTGAAATCCAAACAGATGCGATACTAGCATCTAAAAAGTTTTTTGTATAAGCAAAAATAGGAAATAGCATTAAATGACTTTTAAGATATTTTTCAGTATTATAAAATGTCTTTTTTTGCATATTATTTCCCTTTATTCCATTCTATTTGGTTTTAAATTGATTTGTACTTTCACTAATTCCAGAAATATGGCTTGAGTTTGTAGTTCCTAAAACTTTAATACGCTCAATTGCTTCTACTAGTTTATTAATCTCTTCTTTTAACCCTTTCATTGAGTTTGAGACTGTAATATTAATTTCTCCTAATAGTTTAAAAGTGCTAATGATTTCTTTGTTGCCTCTAAACATATCATTTGAGCCAATCTTTACTTCATATGTTATTTCCCTCATTGTATTTAAAGCCTTTAAAATTTCTTGGCTACCTATTGATTGCTCTTGCATTGTGTGATTTATTTCTTCTATTACTTGAACAACTAGATTGATTGAATCGAATATTTGATTGAAAGCTTTATTTGTTAATTCAGAGGTGTTTACAGTTTTAGTTATTGAATCCATTATTTCGTTAATTGATGAAGCAACAGATTCTGATTGTGATGTTACTTGTTCTGCTAAGTCTTTTATTTCTTCTGCAACAATGGCAAATCCTTTTCCAGCTTCACCAGCATGAGATGCCTCAATTGCAGCGTTCATTGAGAGTAGGTTAGTTTGGCTGGCTATGGATGAAATTAAAGAGTTTGCTTCTTGTAATCTTGTTGAGTTTTTGAAAATCTCTTTGATTTGAGTAATAACTTCTTCTTGTTTTTTTCGCCCATCATCAGAAAATCTTTTTAGTTCTTCTGTGCTTTTTGCAGCTTTTTGAGTTATTTCTGTTATTGATTGTATCCCCCCTATCATTTCTTCGATAGCTGATGAGGATTGTTCAACGCTTGCGGCTTGAGTTTCAATTGAGTTGTCAAGAGACGAAATATTTTTTGAAAGACTTTCAATTACGCCTGTTGTATTAGAGATGAATTCTACCTGTTTTTCTACTTCTTCTTGTGTTTTTTCTATGTATTGATTTGAATTTTTTATTGTACTATGGGTTTTATTTATTTCACTAAATAAATGGTCTCCGTTTTCTTTAAGCAGCCTCACTCGTTCTTGTAGTGAATTGATTACATTTTTTAGATTTTCAATAAAATGCCCAAAAAGATTTATTGTTGAGCTTATTGAATCTTTGCCTTTAGATTCGATTTTAAATGTTAAGTCGCCGTTTTTAACTTTTGGAATGACAACATTGAGTTTATCTATTTTTGATATTATTAAAGTTTTTATTGTTGATATCATTATTAGTATAAAAATTATTACCAAAATAAATATAATGGAAAGTGAAACCAATCTCATATTTTTAAATTCTTTTGAAAATATGTTATTGTAATCTATCTTTATTCCTAAGTACCAATTAGATGTTGTGATTCTTGCTAAGGAGATTATTTCATTTGAATTGCTTGTATTGTAATTTGCTTTTCCTTGAGATAATGCGCTTAATATTTGAGTTAATGTTTTTACGTTAAAGCCAAATATGTGCTTTATGTTTTTCAAAACTTCATCTTTTCCCCCAAATGCATCTCCACTGCTGTTTATTATGTATACATTAAAGTATTTTGATGAGTTTTGGCTGCTTGCATTTTGTTCTAGTAGTGAGTTTTCCAAAAGCAATAAAAGATATTCTTTTAGTTCAGCAATTTTTTCTGAAATGTCAGCATATAAAATAATATATCCAATATTAGATTTTTTTGAATCTGTTATTTTATATGCTATTGGAATATAAAAATTGTTATTTATTTTCGCTAAACTGTTGTAAAGAATTGAAATTTGAAATGCAGTTATAGCTTTACCCAAGAGTAATTCTTTTAAGCTCATGTATTGACCATTTCTTCTTTTTTCACTTGATGCTATTATGTATCCATCTTTATTTGCATACTCTATTATCTTAATAAAGGACGGGAGTGTAACTAAAATCTTGTCAGATACTAAGTGATCATCACTTCTGTTATTTAGAATTGCAGATTTATAATCATGCCTAGCTGTTAATAAGCTTAAGGCTTTTATTATCTCTTTAGATTCATCAGAAAAGCTTTTAATCATTGCTTGGTTAATGAATTTTGTAAAGTCTTGAAGTTCTTTTGTTATTATTTTTTTATAGCCTTGGTCTAATAGTAAAAAGGTTGTTGCAATAATGATTATTGTATATGCCAGAATTATAAAATTAAATTTATAAAAAAGGTTGGAGTTAAGTTTCTTTTCTTTCACTAAGTCCCCTCAAAATTTTGATTTTTCATAAAATTTTAAAATATTAAATTTTTAGTATTCCATATGTTTTATTATATAATTATATATGCATGTAGCTAAATAATAAAATAATTATTTGCAAATATTTGGGGATTTAATCTTTAAGATTTAGAAAGAAAAGTCTAATTTGCTAATTATTATTATTAGTAATTATTTATACATTATTTGTGAAGGTGAAAGTTTTGTTTTAAGGTTTTAATCATATTAATGTTATGTTTGGAGAGCTTTTATGACTGATGAGAATTTAATCGATGTTAATCTGAAAAATACTAAACGGTTTCTTTATCTAATTTTATTTGGATTTCTTTTTTTAAACTTTTTATTTATAGGCTATTCTTATATAAATCATAAAAATGAATATTTGGATCGCTTTAAATTTGATGCTAAGTTATTTTTAAACAGCGCTTCTTCTGTTATTAGGGCTAAATATTTGGAATCCTCTAGGTTTCTTGAAGAGTTTATAAAAGACAGCTATAGGTTTGGGATATTGGTGAATTCTTCAAAGAGCTTTCTTTTGTCTTCAAGTTTAAAATTGGGTGATAATTTAGATGAAAATAGCGATTTGTTTTTAAAGTCAAGAGAATTTAGCTCTATAGATAAAATTTTTAAAACTATTCCTGTAGCAGAAAATTCACTAGAAGGTATATTTTATATTCCTATAGGGAAAAATGTTTTAATATCAAATTTAAATTTTTCATCTCTGAGCTTAAAAGATGTTAGACTTGATCCAATTTATTCTGTTCCTGTAGAAAAAAACTTTAAATATTATTCAAGGTTCATGAGAATAGATGGAAAAATTTATTCTATAGTAAGTTTTCCCGTTAGGGATTCTGTTGCAACATTGGGCGTTATAGGGATTCTAGTATGTTTTGATGAATCGTTTGATATTATTGAAAATCAACTGTATTCTTCTCTTAAATTTAGCAGTAAGGATTATAATTTTTTTATGCTTGATAGAAATTATATGCCCATTTTTTTAAACTTTAATAATCTTAAGGCCAAATCTTTTTCTACATCTTATAGTGAGAATGTTTTGAACAAAGTTATAGCCTATATTAAAAAAGATTCTTCTGCTTCTCAGCATACTTTTAATTATGAAAGCGATTTTTATTCTTTAAGCTTTGTAAAAACCGATGATTTTTTGATTCAAGGATTGATTTTTAATGTCAATTCTATTCCTATTATGTTTAAATCAAATTGGGTTGTATTTTTTATATTCTTATTATCATCTTTTGCAATTATATTTTATTTGTGCAATACTTTTATTTTTTCATTAATTAATGATTTTAACAGAATTGTTAATTATCAAAAATCAAAAAGCGATCCTTTTAATCTTGAGCCCCCTTTAGAGGTTAAGTATTCGTCGGCTATTATTTCTTATATTAGTTCAAAGCTGGACAGTATTTCGTCCAAAAGTAACAAATCTTTTGAGAAAATAAAATTTTATTCTGAAGATTTAAATGCTTATTTAGAACAAATAGAAACTGCTATGTTAAATACTGAAAGTATAGATTCTAGCGTTTTAGCTTACGAGCAACTAAGAGATACTTTTTCTAGATTTGAAAAATCAATTGTTGATATTTTAAGAGGCTTTGAATCTGTTGCTGATCCAATTAATGATCACAATAAGCATATGTCAGAAATCTCCTCAAATTTTGAAGAGAATGTTAGTTTTTTTTATACTATAGATAAAAATTTGGAAATTTTTAATAAAGTTGCTACTACAAATTCTACTGATATTGAAAATATTAAAAGTAAAGTTCTTGATTTAAATATTGTTTTTGAAAATGTGAATAAAAATTTTGCAGATCTTTTATCTCAAACAAATAGCTTACAAAGTGCAAATAAACTTTTAGTGTCAATTTCAGCTCAGACTAATATGCTTGCTATGAATGCAGCAATTGAAGCAGCAAAAGCAGGCGATGCGGGTAAAAGTTTTGCAGTTGTTGCTGAGGAAATTAGAAAGCTTGCTATTAATTCTGGAAAATATTCTAAAACCATTAAAGATGAACTTAAAACGGTTGATAGTATTATTGCGGTAATTAATTCAGAGATCGATACAATTTATAAAAATTTTATAGACATTCAAGATAATGTGGACAGCAATTTTTCAAGACACGAGAAAGTAGACCTTACTCTTGCTAAGCATTTTAAAGAAATTGGTGAGTTTAAAGAAAGGTATTTGTCTCACGATACTAAGATCAGAGATGCTAAGAATATGTATAAAGAAATATTTAATAACCATTTTTTTGTGAGCAGCAAGTTTAACAACTTTAGTCAAGATTTAAAAGAGTTTAAAGTTTCTAAGATGAATTTAGACGCAATAAGTTCTCTTCAAGAATATTCATCTTTGATGAAATCTTCTAAGGATAAGATATTAAAGATAAAGGAATTGACTCAAAAGATTAATGATGAGATTAAAGATATTATTTTTTAGCTTTTTTGATTTTTAAATCCTATGTAAAGCACTTCTTCTTCGAGTAAAAGTCCAGTTTTCGAGTAGACTTCAGTTTTTACTTTTTCAATTAAACTCTTTATGTCATTTGAAGTGGCATTGTTAATATTGATAATAAAGTTTCCATGATATTTAGATACTTCAGCTCCCCCAACGCTTAGCCCCTTGAGTTTACACTCTTCAATTATTTGTCCACTAGGTCTTAGAAATGATTTATTGTTTTTAAAAGTGCTCCCACTACTTGGGAATAAATAGTGACCTTTGTTTATTCTTGCCTGTTTATTTTTATTCATTTTTTCTTCAATAATTTTCTTATTTTCTTTTTTTAAGTTCAATTCAGTTTTTAATATGAAAAAGTTTTTATTTTGAAAAGGTGATACTTTATACTTAAAGTCTTCTTTTTTAAATTCTTTGCAAATAGTCTTTCCTTTATCGTTTATAAATGTAATTTTTTTTAGTATTTCAGAGATTTCATTTCCAAAGCATCTGGCATTCATCCATACAGCTCCCCCTAGTGTTCCAGGTAGCCCATAGATAAATTCCAGGCCGCTTAAACTGCTGTTGAGCGCAATTTTACATAAATTTTCGAAATTTGCACCACATTCGGCTACAATTTTATTGTCGTGAACTTCTATCTTATTTAGATGTCCGGTGTATATTATTGGAAAATCAAGTTCTTCCTTGTCATTGACTAAAATATTGGATCCTCCTCCAAGAATAAATAGTGTAATTTTTTCTTCTATTGCTGCTTTAAAAATATTTTCAGCTTCTTGAATATTTTTAGGAATGAGAAATAATTTCGAAATGTTTCCAATTTTATATGTTGTGTAGTTAATCAGATTTTTTGTTTGAGGCTTTATATTGATTTTTTCAAAAAAATTATTTAGTCTTTTAATCATACTTACTTAATAATAAATTAGACTTTGTATTTTTTCAATTTTGAGAAATGTATGATTTTAAAATTATATAATACTAGAACAAAGGATTTTTCAGAATTAGCAAATTTTTCTGATGTTAAAGTGTATGCTTGCGGGCCCACTGTTTATAATTACGCTCACATTGGAAATTTTAGAACTTATATTTTTGGAGATTTGTTAATTAAAACTTTAAGGTTTTTAGGGTATAAAGTTAATTATGCAATGAATATTACAGATATTGGGCATTTAACAGGTGATCTTGATGATGGAGAAGATAAAGTTGCTAAAACGGCAAGAGAGAAAGGCCTTACAGTTTATGAGATTAGTAAATTTTTTACGGAAGCTTTTTTTAAGGATTGTAAAAAATTAAACGTTGTATATCCCGATAAAGTTCTTATTGCAAGTAAACATATTCCTAATATGATAGAGGTTATTAAAATTCTTGAAGAAAAAAAATTTACTTATTTTTCTAATGGCAATGTGTATTTTGATACTTCTTGTTTTAAAAGCTATGGTGAGATGGCTGGCATTGATTTGATTGATAAAGATATGGCTTTTTCCAGGGTTGATATTGATAAATTTAAAAGAAATAAAACCGATTTTGTTCTGTGGTTTACTAATTCTAAATTTAAAGATCAGGAAATGAAATGGGATTCTCCTTGGGGATTTGGTTATCCGAGTTGGCATTTGGAGTGCGCCGCTATGAATTTGGAGTATTTCAAAGATACACTTGATATTCATTTAGGCGGAGTTGATCATATTGGAGTTCATCATATAAATGAAATAGCAATAGTAGAGTGTTTTTTGAATAAGAAATGGTGTGATATTTTTGTTCATGGAGAATTTTTGATCATGGATTATAACAAGATGTCAAAGTCACATGGGAATTTTATTACAGTTAAAGGCTTAGAAGAACAAAATTTTTCTCCTCTTGATTTTAGGTATTTATGTTTAACATCACACTACAGGAATCAATTAAAATTTTCATTTAATAATCTTAAAGCAAGTAAGATTGCTAGGGAAAATATGATAAACAGGCTAAGCTATTTTTATGCATCTTTAGATCCAGCTGATTTAAATATGCTTAATAAAGATTTAAAAAATTTTGGTTTTAGTATAGAAAAAGAATATTATGATTCTTTTGTAGAAAAAGTTTCTTTTGATTTAAATGTTTCTAAAGGATTGGCTTTACTTTGGGAGGTAATTAAATCTGAAAATCTAGGCTTTGTTTCAAAGCTTAAATTAGCTTTTATTTTTGATGAGATTATATCGCTTAATTTAAGAGAAGAAATTTTAAAAAAATCAGAAAATCATAATATAGTTATTGATGAGAATATGAAAATTTTGCTTGAAGAAAGAAGAATAGCTAAATGTGAAAAAAATTTTAAGCGTGCAGATGAAATTAGGGATTTTTTTGCTAAAAAAGGTTTTGTTTTGATTGATACCAAGGAAGGAACTAAAGTTAAAAGAGGCTAGTATTTGGCTATTTTTTTTAAAAACAAATATTTTCATTTAAGTTTAATTTTTATTATTTTTTTATTTTTGTTTGTTTTTTCTGGATTTTTATTTTATTCAAAGCCAATTATTTATGATATATCTCCAATTCCCACTTCACATAAGGATATTATTGTTATTAAGGGGAATAATTTAGGCTATAGTACAGGAGAGATCAATATTAACAATAATTATTTGGTTAAAAGTAGTATCATTAGTTGGAACAACACCGAAATAGTTTTTAAAATTACAGATGAAGTAAATTCCGGACTTATTTTTGTAAAAAGCGAAAGAGGGACTAGTAACGAACTTTTTCTTGTTATTAGTAGACAAGTTCCTGTTAAGCTTAATAGAGAAAATATTCCTTCTATTTTTTCAGAGGATAAAATAATTTTAAATGCAAATTCTTTAACTTTATTACAGGGTATGAATTTGTTTTCACGTTCTAGTGCTATTAAAATTTTTCTTGAAACCAAAGATAAATTTTATACAATTTTACCCCAAAATATTTTAAATGTTTCTGAGGATAGAGTAGAATTTATTTCTCCTAAAACTTTAAATTCTGACGGGAAGCTTTATGTTTTATTGGACAATCTTCAAAGCAATAAAGTTCCGTTTTCTGTTAAAAATGATTTTTTTAGGTGGACTTTGAATGATTCAAAAGAGTTTACAATAATTGAAGAAATTTATTTTAATCAAGATTTTAATCAGGATCTTGGTAGCAATGTTGATTCAAGACCTGAAGATATTAATTTTAATATCTTCTATTTAAGACCAATTGAAAATGAGCGTCAAAAAATTATAGAGTGTAGCAGTGAGTCTCTTGATTTTAATATTGGTAATTTATTTTTTGAAAGCTTAAGGACAAATAAATTTGTTTTTGAGACTAAGGTAAAGACACACAAACTTAATTTGGAATTTTTGGATACTAAATATTTAGAAAGCATTAAGGTTAGTAGAGAAGATATTAACAATCAAGAGTACAAAACGTATGTTCAAGACAAAAAAAAAGATTATTTATCTTACAGCTCCGTTGATTTAATATCGTTAGATTCTCTAATTTTATCTATGACTGCTGGAAATAATTCAGTTTATAAGTTGGCTAAAGCAATTATTGATGTTTTGACTTTAAATTTTAAAATTGTTGAGAATAATTTAAGCTTAAAGGATTCTATTAAAGAGAAAAAAATTTCATCTAGCAATTTAATACTTCTTACGAATTTACTATTTTTAAAATACGAGATTCCGCTTAGAAATATAGTTGGGCTTTACTACGATTCTAATTCTCTTAAATTGACTGAGCATTTTTGGTTTGAATTTTTTTTGGATGGGGTTGGTTTTGTATATTTTGATATAATAAATGCAGTATTATTTAAGGATAACTCTAAGTATTTTTTAAATATGTCTGAGAACTATATTCAATATGGGTGCATAGAGGACTATGATAAAAATGAATTTTTTGATGGATACCTAGATTCTAGGTTTTTGAAGTATAAAAGCTTGACAAACGGATCGTATTCTTTAATGCATAGGTTTGTTTTGGAGGATAATTTTTGATGAGAGATGATCAAATATTTAATTTAATTGAGAAAGAGAAATTAAGAGAAAAAGAACATATTAAGCTTATTGCATCTGAAAATTTTACATCTTTAGAGATAAGGCAAGCTGTTGGGAGTATTTTAACTAATAAATATGCGGAAGGATACCCTTTGAATCGATATTATGGTGGATGTTCTTTTGTTGATGAGATTGAAAGTTTAGCAATTTTAAGGGCAAAAGAGCTTTTTGGTGCAAAGTATGCCAATGTTCAGCCTCATAGCGGATCTCAGGCTAATATGGCTGCTATAATGGCTCTTATTAACCCTGGTGACAGGATTCTTGGTATGCAATTGTCTCATGGAGGGCATTTAACACATGGTAGTAGGGTAAATTTTTCTGGCATATTTTTTAACACTTATTTTTATGGCGTTTCTAGAGATTCTGAGTTGATTGATTATGATGAGGTTCTTAAAATAGCTAGAGATTGTAGACCAAATTTAATAATAGCTGGAGCTTCTTCTTATTCAAGAGAAATTGATTTTAAAAAATTTAGGGAAATAGCAGACGATGTTTCTGCTTATCTTTTGTGTGATATTGCCCATATTGCGGGCCTTATTGTTGCCGGTTTTCATAATTCTTCGATTGATGTAGCACATCTTACTACAAGTACTACCCATAAAACTTTAAGAGGGCCAAGAGGTGGAATAATACTTTCTGGAAAAGATTTTGACAAATTGGTAACCTTTAATGGAAAAGAGAAAGCTTTGTTTAATGCTGTAAATTCTACAGTTTTCCCCGGCACTCAAGGAGGTCCTTTAGTTCATGTTATTGCAGGGAAGGCTATTGCATTCAGAGAGGCTCTTCAAGAAAGTTTTAGAGAATACATTGCTAACGTAATAAAAAATACTAAAGTTATGGCTGAATATTTCAAATCGGAAGGATTTAGGATTGTCAGTGGAGGTACAGACAATCATTTATTTTTGGTTGATCTTAGTAATTTGGATCTTACAGGTGCCGATGCTGAGAAATTGCTTGAGGGTGTAAATATTACTTTAAATAAAAATGCCATTCCTTTTGATAAAAAAAGTCCTTCTTTAGCTTCTGGTATTAGAATTGGAGGCGCTGCTATTACTTCCAGAGGTTTAAATGAAAATGATTCTTTAAATGTTGCTAAATTTATTGTTAGAGCTTTAAAGACAAGGTCTGACATCGAATTAAAACAAATCAAAAAGGAAGTTGTAAGATTTATTAGAGATTTTGACATGCCTTAATTATGTTTGGAGGTTATGATCAATAAATGCCAAGCTTAATTAGAACGTTTTTTTTAGTGTTGCTACTTATTTTCATTTTTAATCCCATTTTAATAGGAATGCTTTTTATATTATTTCCTTTTATTTTGATATTATTTAGTTTTTTGGGTGTTTTTAGAATATACTTTACAAGAGATTATTCATATTCTAGATCTAGAGAGTTTGAATTTTATAAACTTTCTTTTTTATTAATGTCTAAATTACTATCCATTTTAGGAACTGTAACTGGAGAACAGCTAAGTTACGTCAATTTTATTATTAATTCTTTGAATTTATCTGAACGTGGTAAATCAGAATTGTATACCATCTTTCATTCTGCTATTATTAAGAATAATAATGCGGATAAAATTTTATATACCCTTAAGCTTGGTTATTTTCAACACAAAGATCTTTTTATATGGCTTTTTGCCTCTCTTAAAGAAATTAACAGGCTTTCGAGGTATAAAAACTTAGAAGCTGAAAAATTTATTTCTTATGTTGGCGTTTTTCTTGAACTTGAATCTGATGGTTATGAAGCTTATAAAGATATTAATATTAAAATTGTAAATCCCTATAGTGTTTTGGGGTTAGTCTATAGTGCTAGTGATGATGAGATTAAAAAGGCTTATAAAAGTCTTGTTATAAAATATCATCCTGATAAGTTTGCAAATGATCCTGTAAGGCAAAAAGATGCAAATGATAAATTTATTAAAATTCAAGATGCTTATGAAAAGATTTGCAAAGAAAGAAATATAAAGTAATTAATATTAATTTGTTTTTAAAGATAAAAAAAGAAGGGCCAAGGGCCCTTCTTTTGCTTTTAGCTTCCGCTGTAGGCTATTTTGAATTGCAAGAAAGCACTACCAATGGCAGCATTATTTGTATTTTTATTAGCAAGTTCTATAATGTTATTTGAATCCCAGCCAAGAGAAATTGTTGTAAATCTTATTAGTTTTTCAAGACTAAGTCCTGTCTTTAAATAAATTTTTGTAGCATCGCTTGAGATTTTATTAGAAGGCCCTAAAAGGTATGCTCCAATATAAGGTACTACATATGCTTCTGTTGAAATGGATTCTATTGGAATTGCATAATCAAGATATAAAGCTATGCCGAGTTTCATTGCGTCTTCAAATGTTAGATTAGGGATTGTAGCTTGTGTGCTTTCTGAACTTTGTCCGGCTTGATTGTTTGTGTCAGTAGCTGAGTTTGTTGCTGTGGGATAGTTTTCTACAGATTTTTGTCTTAAAATATCATAAAGACCGATAGATGTTATCCATCCTATTCCATTCATAAGTCCTTTTTTATTGTCTTCATAGCTTGAGATTTCAACATTTAAGCTTTGAAATGCATTTTCGGATATGGTTTTTAATCTTTTTTCTGTATCCTTGGATCTGTAAAGATTTTGTCCATAGCTTATTCCTAATGCAACTCCAGATTTTTTGTCTTGTTCTCCAAATAGTCTTGTACTGTAGGAATCAGCTCCCTTAACCTTCCAAGATTCTTTTTCACCGTCGTCTTTATTCCAAAGAAGCCCTATGCTTGCTCCTGTTGAAAATGCAATGCCCAGCTCTGTATTTTTACTGAAATTAAGAGCATTGCCATTTGGATCAAATATATCTTCGGTTTTTTTACTAGGATCTGCGGATATTCCTTTTTTAAAATTTGCTGCTTTTGAGATGTGTCCAAATACAGAAAAATCGCTTGCGAAAGGATCTATTCCAAAATCGGTACCCATTTGTAAAATAAGATAGATATCTTTATTGTTGATTTTTGTTAATCCAAGCTTATATTGAGCTCCAAAAGATGCTAAAATTGCAGAATTTGATAAAGTTGGACTCAATAAATCGTTACCAACTACAGATTTATCTTTCAAAGAGTATGTTATTGATGAATTATTGAATGTTTCATTTCCATAAGCTCCTGATAAGCCAAAATTTAATTCAAAAGGTGTTTCTGCAATTACAGATCGATTATCTTCGTTTTTATCAAGTAGATTTTTAATTGGCTTCCATGTTGCTTGAACCCCATAAAGTATTCCTTTATAGGTTTTATTGTATGGAGTGTCTTTGTCATTCTCTTGATTTCTGTTACCTGTTCCTGTTCCCCCTATTGCAAATGTAAGGTCTATTTGTGGGAGTTTGTATCCCATTTGAATTGTTCCTATGTTTTTAGAAGTACCTCTTGCAAGAATTGTTCCTCTTACTATTCTGTCTTTGCTTGGAAATCCGTAGTAAGTGCTTTTGAATCCGGTCATAGGCGCAAAACTAAATAAAGATTCTTTATTAAAGTCAAAATCTGTCATAGTGCTTATCTTAATAAAAAAATCGTATATATTAATTTGGGCTGTTATGTCTCCTATGTCAATTTGAAATGGATCACCTTTTTTACCTTCCGCTTTTAATGCAAGATCTTCTACCTTAATGTAAGCTGAGAATGGATCGTCTTTGCCTAATTCGGGATTAACTTCAAATGGTTTAAGTTTAATAGTAATTTTGCTTTTGTTTTCAAATCCAGGAACAAGCTCATCCATATCAAGTCTGAACTCACTTGTGTTTTCAATTCCAAATGTAGGTATCCATGGATTTATTTTAAATATATCTTCTTCCTTTAATTTATCTGCTGCTGCAAATATTGCTACAGATGTAGTTAAAAATATAATTAATTTATATAAAATATGATTTTTCATAATTATACCTTCCTGTTGTAACTATAAACTTTTTATTAGTTCTAGTTATTTATTAAACGTATTAATAATATATTATATACATGCTATTATGCACATAATAATAACATGTATATAATATGTATATAATATTAAAATATTGGGTAAAAATTCAAGATCATATTATTATTTTGTGATTTTTATATTATTCAAATCTATAAATAAGATTAATTTTATTTTAAATTAATCTTATTTATTTTAAATGATTAATTTATACTAAATAAACTAGCAATCCTGTTGCTAGAATGTAGTATAAAGCGTAAGGTATTATTTTTGATAAAAGCTTGCCTTCTTGTCCAATTAATCCAGCAGTTGTTGTTGCTATTGTGATATTTTGGGGAGAAATCATTTTTCCCCCAGTTGCTCCTGTTGTGTTTGCTGCTGCAAGCCAGTAAGGATTTGTTCCAATATTTTCTGCCATTTGTGTTTGCAAAGGTCCAAAAAGAACATTTGAAACTGTGTCACTCCCTGTTAAAAATGTTCCAATAGCTCCAATTAGTGGACTAAATAATGGGCCAAATTTACCCGTTATTATTGAGATTCCATTAGCAAGATCTCTTATCATTCCACTGTGTGTCATTAATCTTGATATTGCAACAATGCATATGATTATAAATGAAGATAATGCCATTTTTTTCAAGGTTAGTGTAAATATTTTTAGTTGTTTTAATATTGGAACTCCTCTTATTAAATAAGATATTATTGTTGCAAGTATAATCAAGAAGCCCGGAGAGGTAATCCATTTAAAGTGTAGGGGGTTTGCTTCTGGATAAATGCTAATAGTGCTTTGAAAAGTTTTTAGGTATTCGTGAATTTTGCTAAAAAGAGGAGATACAAGCACTATAAATACTACTATTAAAATGTATGGTGAGCAAGCAATAATTCCTTTTGATAAGGGTATTGTGCTTTTGTTTTTGCTTTGGTGGTCTTTTATATCTTTATTTTCAAAAAACTTTGCATAAACTATTGTTATTGCCATAGAAAGGATGCTTCCAAGTATTGCAGGAAGTTCTGGACCCAAAGTTCTTGATATTAATACTTGAGATATTGCCATTGACATTCCTGAGAGTAGGGTAAGAACAAATACTCCTTTTAATCCTTTGATGCCTCCTCCTGCAAGAATTACCAATACAAAAGGTATTGTTAAGGTTGGAAGTATTAGTTGTAATGCAATCTCAGATGAAAGAGTGTTAACATCTAAGTTAGTTGCTTGGGCTAAAGATATTATAGGGATTCCTACAGATCCATAAGCGGTTGATGAGGTATTCATTATTAAGCAGATTAAGCAGGCAAAAAATGGTTCAAATCCCATTGCTATTAATATTGACACAGGGATTGCAACGGCAGTTCCATATCCGGCAACTCCTTCTAAAAAATTCCCAAATCCCCATGCTACTAACAAAACTATAATTCTTTTATCAGAAGATACGTTTGACAATATATTTTTAATAGTTTCTATGTCTTTTTGATCTTCTGACATTTTGTATGTAAATATGGCAGCAATAATTACGGTTGCTATTGGCCATATCCCCATTAAGGCGCCTTCAAACATTGCAAGACTTGTGTTTACTATTCCTAAGTTTTTATAAAAAATAACTATAGCAACAGTGGTGATTAATGACGTAGGTATTACATAGTAAGCAGGCTTTTTTATTATGCCAAGTCCAATAATTATTAGGATTGTTGGCACCAAAGCTATTATAAAATCATAAGAATTCATAAAAAATGACTCCTTGTTAATTATATTATGATTAACAATCAATAAATAATATATAATTTTAATATTACAACATGAATAGTATATGTGTTATTAAAAAATTGCTATTAACTTTATTTTTAATTTTTTTCCTGCTTTTTGATGATCTTTTTGCAGCTAATCTAGCTGAGATTAATGAATTATCAAAGCATGCAAAATCAATAGTTTTGATGGATTTTGACACTAAGCGGATACTTTATTCTAAGAATCCCAATTTGGTTTTTCCTCCTGCATCGCTTACAAAGATTGTTACAATTTATACGGCTTTAATTGAAGCTGAAAAGCGAAATATAAAGTTAAAAAGCATAGTCCCTATTAGTGATTCTGCTTCATATTATAATGCGCCTTTAAATTCTTCTTTAATGTTTTTAGAAAAAGGTCAAATTGTTAATTTTGAAGAGATTTTAAAGGGGCTTTCAGTTTCGTCAGGCAATGATGCTTCTATTGCAATTGCTGAGTTTGTAGTAGGCGATTTAAATAGTTTTGTTAATTTGATGAATATTAATGTTTTAAATTTAGGACTTTTTAATATGCATTTTGTTGAACCTTCTGGATATAGTAATGAGAATAAAATTACAGCACTAGATATGGCTTTTTTTGTAAAATCTTATATTGAAAAGTTTAAATTTATGCTTAATATCCATTCTTTAAAGTATTTTGTTTACCCAAAGAGTAAAAATTTAGGAACTACTTTATCATCAAAGTTTTTAAACTTAAAACAAAAAAATGCTAATTTATTAATATCTGATTATCCTTATTCAGATGGCCTTAAAACGGGATATATTAAGGAATCAGGCTTAAATCTTGTTGCTACTGCCCAAAAGGATGGAAGAAGATTAATAGCAGTTGTATTGGGGGTTAAGAAAGGAATTAATGGGCTTGGAGAGAAGATGAGAGCTTTGATTGCAAAAGATTTATTTGAGTACGGATTTAATGAATACTCCAAATTCCCTTTAATAGTAAAATTAAAAGAAAAAGTCTATAATGGTACAGTAGATACAGTTGCTCTTTTTTCTAAAGAGCCTTTTTATTATGTTTTAACAAAAGATGAATTTGATAAACTTAAGATAAGTTATACTGTTGATAAGTTGGTTGCTCCCCTTAGTGGGGATATGCCTGTTGGGAGGGCTATGATTTTTTTAGAAAATGAAAAAGTAGGGGATGTTGCTTTGTTTAGTAGTAAAGTAAATAAATTAGGGTTTTGGCAAGGTCTTTATAAAAGTTTTATAAATTTTTTTTAAGAGAGTATTAAGTTTTATGTTAAATCATTTTAATTTCAAATTGAAACGAGATGTTACAATAATAGTTCCTGGTGAAGCTTTTGTTTCAAATAAAAGAGTTATTTCTACAATTCTTGGTTCTTGTGTTGCTGTTGTGCTTTGCGATGAATCAAACAATTTAATTGGGATGAATCATTATGTTCTAGTTAGGTCAGATCTTGATATATCTCCTGATCAAAGAGGAAGGTATGGGATTTATGCTATTCCCATGTTAATAAATGCGATGTTAGAGAATGGGGCTAATAAAAGTAATCTTAAGGCTAAGCTTTTTGGAGGAACTAATTTTATGGCAAAAGGATCTGTTAAAGTGGGACTTGAAAATTCAGAGTTTGCTGTTCATACATTAAATAAGTATCGTATTCCAATCTTAGCTAAAGATTTTGATCAATCTAAGTCACGAAAGATTTTTGCTTTTCCTGAAAACTTTAAAGTTATTGTGGAATATCCAGATGGAACAAAGGTTTTTTAATTTTGCCTGATGATTTTTTTAAAAATTCTCTAAATCAATTTCAATATGAAGCGGTTACCACTATTGAGGGTGCTCTTTTAATTATTGCTGGTGCTGGCAGTGGAAAAACAAGGGTTGTTACTCATAGAATAGCTTATTTGCTTCTAAAAGGCATTGCTCAGAAGGAAATTTTAGCCTTAACTTTTACTAATAAGGCGGCTAATGAAATGAAAGATAGAATTAAAAAAATTTTGAAAAATCCTCTTAGCAATCTTATGATCTCAACTTTTCATGCTTTTGGACTTTTCTTTTTGAAAGAAAATTATAAGTTGTTAGGATATAAAAAAAACTTTAGCATTTATGATGATAATGATAGAATTTCTCTTCTTAAAGAGATTTTACTTGATGAAGGTCTTTTTAATAAAAAAGTTTCTTTAAGTTCGCTTAGCAATGCTATTTCACTTTTAAAAAATGGTATTCTCACTTTTGATGATTTAAAGGAAGAAGATATACATATTTTTAGACTTTATGAAGATCGATTAAGGCTTTATAATTCTTTTGATTTTGACGATTTAATTTTAAAGCCAAAAGAATTGTTAAGTAATAATTCTGACATTAGAAGTAAATATTCTAAAAGATATAAGTATGTTTTGATTGACGAGTTTCAAGATACTTCTTTGCTTCAATATAATTTTATTCGCCTTTTAATAAATCATAGTAATTTATGTTGCGTTGGGGATGATGATCAATCGATATATTCTTGGCGTGGGGCTAGCTATAACAATATTTTGCAATTTGAAAAAGATTACAGTGCTAAAGAAATAAAGCTTGAACAAAATTATCGTTCTGCAAAAAATATTTTAGATGTTGCCAATTCTGTGATTTTAAATAATAAAAATCGAAAGGAAAAGACCTTATGGTCTTCAAAGATGTGTAGCAAAGTTATAGATGTTTTTATGTTTGATGATGAGATTCAAGAATCTGAGTTTGTTGCAAGTCAAATAATAGAGCTTTCAAGGATAGAAGGTTTTAAATCTAAAAAAATAGGAGTTATTATGAGAACTAATGCTCTTTTTAGAAACGTTGAGATGATTTTTAAAAGACAGGGCATAAAATATAAGGTTTCAGGGGGAACATCTTTTTTCCAGAGAAAAGAAATAAAAGATATTATTTCTTATTTAAATGTAATAATAAATCCTAAAAGTGATTATGATTTGCTTAGAATTATAAATGTTCCAAGAAGGGGAATTGGCAAGGAATATTTGAAAAAAATTAGAGATATAGCAGATAAGAAAGGTTGCTGTATTTATGATGCTCTTTGTGATATTGTTTTTTCTTTTACAAGCACTTCTAGTTACGACAAAGCTTTAAATAAGCAGGTCATTGAAAGTATAGAAGATTTTGTGTCTTTTATTGAAGAGTATCAATATAAATTTAGTATAACAAAAAACACTTATTCTAATATAATCAAAGAAATGATAGAAAGTATTGAATATTGGGGATTTCTAGTTAATGAAAATCCCAATTCAATTAAAGTGGCTGAGTATAAATATCAAAATATAGAAGGGTTTTTAAGTATAATTAAAAATTGGGAATCCAAGCAATTTGGCGAATTGAGAGATTTAAGCAGTTTTTTAAACTATATACTTCTTCAATCTAATGAAGTTAGTGAGGAATCTGAAAATATTAATATTAATTTAATGACAGTGCATTCTGCTAAAGGTTTAGAATTTGATTATGTATTTTTTATTGCTGTTGAAGACAATATTATTCCGCATCATAGAATAATTGAAGAGAGCGAGATTGGTTTAGAGGAGGAAAGGCGAGTTTTTTATGTTGCATTAACTCGTGCAAAAGATTCTCTTATTATTACTATGGCCAATAAGCGAAAAAAAGATAGGCAAATTTTTGATCAGCTGCCTTCAAGATTTATTTCAGAAATTCCTAAAGAATTTTTAAATTTTAACTATTATGCAGATTTTTCTAAAAATAAAGCTTGATTAGTATTATTGAATAAATTTTAATATTGATTTAGTATATTATATTATTAATTATAATTAAGTCTAAGTATTTTTATGGATTTAATATAATCACATAATTAAAGGAAATTTATTATGAGTATTGTAATTGATTCTTTTAAAGAGATATCAAAAATTCCAAGATGTTCAAAAAATGTTAAAGGAATTATTAATTTTATTAAGGAGAGATCCAAAAAATTTGGTTATTCTTTTAAAGAAGATAGTGTTGGAAATCTTGTTGTGCAGATAAAATCCAATAGTAATATTAATATGCACCCTATCATTTTACAATCTCATGTTGATATGGTTTGTGAAAAAAATGAATCCAGTTTACATAATTTTGAAACAGATCCAATTGAAATTGTTGAAGAGGATGGGTATCTAAAAGGAGTGGGGACTACCCTTGGAGCTGATAATGGGATTGGAGTAGCTATGATGTTGAGCATTATGAGTGAGGCCAATAGCTTCTCTCATCCTGATTTAGAACTTCTTTTTACCGTTGATGAAGAAATAGGCCTAATAGGTGCTCTTAGTCTTGATTCTAAGCTATGTAGTGGCAAAAGCCTTATTAATCTTGATGGGGAGGAAGAGGGTTATTTTTTAGTTGGTTGTGCGGGATCAAGACTTGTTGAGATTGTTTTTTCTCCTCAGTATAGTCTTGCAACAAAAAAAACAAAAGTAGAAATTTTGCTTAAAGGGCTTAAAGGCGGCCATTCTGGAGCAGATATTCATTTAGATTTGGCAAATTCTTTAAAATTAATGTTTTTTGCTCTTTTCGAAATTAAATCAAATATTGATTTTGAGATTGAAAGTATTTTTGGTGGAGACAGCAGTAATGCAATTCCAAATGAAGCCAAGGCTTTAATCTTTATTAATGATAGTGATTATGATTTATTAAGTAAAGAACTTAAACTTTTCGTATTTAAAGTTAAAAGTGTATATTCTCTTGAGGATGAATTTGACATTGTTGTTAATAAAAAAGAATTTTCATCAGTTAAAGTTCTTGATGAAAATAGCAAAAGCAAGCTTTTAAATATGGGAATGGGATTTTTACATGGAGTTCAAAAAGTAGAAAATTATGAAAATAAGCTCATCAAGACTTCTTTAAATTTTTCAAGTCTTTTCAAAATTAAAGACGACTATATTTTTACTTTTTTAATAAGATCTTTATTTGATTCAGATAAAGAGTATGTTTTTAATCATTTACAATCAATAGGCGGTTTATCAGGAGCTAATTTGCGTGTAATTTATGACTATCCTTCTTGGAAGTCTAACAAGAATAGTAATCTTTTAAAACATCTTAAAGAGGTGTATAAAGAGATGTATCTTGAAGATGCTAATGTTTCTTTAATACATGCGGGGCTTGAAACAGGTATAATATCTTCGAGGTTGGGGGGCATAGAATCTGTTACTCTTGGGCCTTGGATTGAATCGCCTCATACTACTAGAGAAAGGGTAAATATTTCTTCAACTATTAGAGTTTATGATTTCTTGAAAAAAAGTTTAGAAAGATTTCAAAAATTTTAGTTTTAAAAATTTAATGTTTTAATATAAATTTTTGAATAAAGGTCTTATAGCTTTTATTATCCTTATCTTTTGTTGACTTAGAAATTAAATATTTATAAAATGTTATAGTAATCATAGTTATTGGTGGTTGTAGCTCAGTTGGTAGAGCGTCGGGTTGTGGTTCCGAATGTCGCGGGTTCAAGCCCCGTCAATCACCCTGTATTTAATTTTCTTTTAGCTGCATTCATAGCTCAATTGGATAGAGCAGTGGACTTCGAATCCGAAGGTTGCAGGTTCGAGTCCTGCTGAGTGCGAAAATGTTATTTATTTCTTGGATTAGGCATACTTGCAAAAGCTTTTAAGTTTTTGTATACTAGTTTGAGTATGAAGTATGCAGGAGTGGTGGAATTGGCAGACACGCTAGACTTAGGATCTAGTGCTTTTGGCGTGTGGGTTCGACTCCCACCTTCTGTAAAAGTGCGAAAGTAACTCAGGGGTAGAGTGTCACCTTGCCAAGGTGGAAGTCGCGGGTTCAAATCCCGTCTTTCGCTTTTAAATAATTATCAATAAAGTTTAATTGAGGCATTAGCAGTGATTTTGAGTAAAGATATTAAACTTCTTCCAGGTTCGAAAGTTGAGGTTTTAATTAGAGTTTCAAAAAATATTATTCAGGAAAAATATAAGTCGTTATTACAAGATTATTCTTCCCGACTTAAGATTCAGGGTTTTAGAATTGGAAAAGTCCCTATTAATATTATTGAGAATAAATATTCTGAGGGGTTAAAAGCTACTGTTTTAGAAGAAGTGATTAATGGTTCTTTTAAAGAATTTTTCAAAGAAGAACCTAAAAGACCTTTGAGTTATGCTGCTCCTACTATAAAGGAAAAAGATTTGAGATTAGATCTTGACAAAGATTTTGAATTTACTTTTACATATGAGACTTATCCTGAATTTGAAATTCCAAGTGTTGATAGTATTGATATTAAAGTAGAGGTTCCTGAAGTTTTTATTGATGATTCTGATATTGATAATGAGATTAGGCGTCTTCAAATAGAAAATTCAATTATTATTGAAGATGAGGAAGGGGTTGTCAAGAAAAATAGCATTGTTAAAGTGGATTTTGTTGAACTTGATGATCTTTTAAATGAGATATTATCAACCAAAAGACAAGATTTTGTTTTTACAGTTGGAAAGTCTGAAACCTATTATGATTTTGACAGAGATGTAATTGGCATGAGGATAAATGAGGAGAAAGTTTTAGAAAAATCTTACATTACGGATTACAAATTTGAAGAACTTGCGGGCTCTTCAAGAAAATTAAAGATTAAAATTAAAAGTATCAAAAAAAGAGATCTCCCCTTAATAGATGATGAGTTTGCGCAAGATATTAGCGACAGATATGATACGCTGGATGATCTTAAAAATTTTATAAGATCTGATATTTTAAACGTTATTGAAGAAAAAAAGGAAGCTTTAAAGCTAAATAAATTTTTTTCTACTATTTCTGAAAAATTAGAAATAGATATTCCGCATTCAATGATTGAGGCTGAAATTGAAATTGCTTTTAAGGATACTGCAAAGCAAAATAAGATGGGGCTTGAGGAGTTTAAAAGTATTTTTTATTCTTCGGGATATGTTGGTAGTGTCAATTTGAAAGATAAAATTCTTAGCAATTTGAAATCTAAGTTGATAATTCAGAAAATGGTAGATTTAGATCCAATTGAAGTTACTGAGAGTGATCTTGAGGATGAAATAGCTAGACAGTCTGAGAATTCAGGTATGAGTTGCGAGGAGATTAAGAAATTTTATGAAGATCAAAATTTGATTTCTTATTTAAAGGATGATATTAAAAGGAAAAGAGTTAAGAAAAAAATTTTAGCAAATCTTAAAGAGTTAAAAGGCAAGCAAGTTTCTTTTAAAGATTTTGTTAATTATAAAATTTGTGAGTAAGAAAAATGGAGTTTATGCATAATTTAATACCCACTGTGATAGAGCATACGGGAAATTATGAGAGAGTATTTGATATATATTCAAGATTACTTAGAGAGCGTATAATATTTTTGAGTGGTGAGATTAATGATCTTAAGGCAGACACTGTTATTGCTCAACTTTTGTTTTTAGAATCAGAAGATTCAAATAAAGATATTTATCTCTATTTGAATTCTCCAGGAGGCAGTATTACTGCAGGTCTTGCAATTTATGATACTATGCAGTATATAAAACCTGATGTAAGGACAATTTGCATTGGGCAAGCTGCTTCAATGGGAGCTTTTTTGCTTGCTGGTGGCGCTAAGGGTAAAAGAGAATCTCTGGCTTATTCTAGAATAATGATTCATCAGCCTTGGGGAGGAATAAGTGGTCAGGCTAGTGATATTAATATACAAGCTAATGAAATTTTAAGACTTAAAAAGTTAATAATAGATATTATGTCTAATCAGATAGGGATTGATAAGGAAAAACTGGCTCTTGATATGGAAAGAGATTATTTTATGACTTCAAATGATGCTCTTAAATATGGTCTTATTGATAGTATCTTAGTACGGGAGTAGTTTTATTTTTGGTAAAAATTTTTATGGCAAGATTAAAAGGTCAAAAAGTAAAAGAATGTTCTTTTTGTGGACTTAGCGTTGCTGAGCTTGGGGGCAATGTTGTTATATCTAATGGAGTAGCGATTTGTCCTGAATGTTCTAAAATATGTCACAATCTTTTTAAAGAAAAGTTGAGCAATCCGCTAGATTCTAAATCCAATGGTTTGCCAACTCCCAAACAACTTAAAGATCATTTAGACATGCATGTTGTTGGGCAAGAAGATGCAAAAAAAGTTTTGTCTGTGGCTGTTTATAACCATTATAAGAGAATATTGAAAAATAATAAATATGATAATGGCATTGAAATTGAAAAATCCAATATACTTTTGGTTGGGCCCACAGGCAGTGGTAAAACTTTGCTTGCAAAAACGTTAGCTGCAGAGATGAATGTGCCATTTGCAATAGCAGATGCTACGACTTTAACAGAAGCTGGATATGTTGGTGAAGATGTAGAAAATATTTTGCTTAAATTAATACATGCTGCTCATGGGGATGTTAGTCTGGCTGAGAAAGGGATTATTTATATAGACGAAATAGATAAAATTGCTAAAAAAAATGAAAACGTTTCAATAACAAGAGATGTTTCTGGAGAAGGGGTTCAGCAGGCTTTGTTAAAGATAATTGAGGGCACTATTGCTAATGTTCCCCCAAGAGGTGGTAGAAAGCATCCTTATGAGGATACTATTGAAATTAATACTCAAAATATACTCTTTATATGTGGTGGCGCTTTTGTTGGGCTTGAAAATATTGTTAAGAATCGAATAAACAAGAGTTCTATTGGGTTTTCAGCAATTGAAAAAAAGAATATAAGAGAGGACACTTCATTAAAGTATTTAGAAATGGAAGATTTGATTAAATTTGGCTTGATACCAGAGTTTGTTGGTAGACTTCCTGTACATTCGTATCTTGAAAAGTTAAATAAAGAAGATTTGATGAGAATATTAGTTGATCCTCAAAATTCCATTATTAAGCAGTATTATCATATGTTTAAAATGGATAATGTTGAATTGGTATTTGAAAAAGATGCTTTGGAATCAATTGTAGATGAAGCTATTCTAAAAAATACTGGGGCAAGGGGTCTTAGATCTATTTTAGAGGGTCTTCTTAAAGATGTTATGTTTGAGGTTCCTTCAATTAGTAAGACTAAGAAGGTTATTGTTACAAAAGAATCTGTTTTAAATACAGATATTAACCCATTAATTTTGGTGGGAAATGCAATTAAAAAGCCTTGGGCAAAAGAGTTATATGAAATCAATCTTAAATATGATAAAAAATAGAAAAGAAGATCTTCCAATTGTTATTTTAAAAGAAAATGTTCTTTTCCCTAATATTACATTGTGGGTAACCTTTGATAATGAATATGTAATTAATTCCATAGCCCAATCTATGTTAGAGGGAAGGTTGATTCTTTTTGCATATCCAAATGAATCTAATTATGACGAATTTGGTAAAGGAGGGATTAAAAACCTATGTTCTGTAGGCACTTATTCTAAACTTATCCAGGTTATAAAGGTCAGTAAAGACGTAGTAAAAGTTTTGGTTGAGTGTCAAAGCAGAGTTCTTATAGACAGTGTTTCAAAAAAAAATGATTATTTAAGAGCCAAAGTTACTTTTGTGCCTGATGTTAGTGGATTAAACAGAGAGCTTTTTACTTATTCTAAATTTTTAAAAGAAACTTACGAAGTTTATAGAAATTCTTTATCTTTAAAATCTTATGATAGTGATAATGAGCCAATTGATTATTTTGAGAATCCAAGCAAGCTTGTTGATATTATAGCTTCTAATTCAAACTTAGAGAATAGTATAAAATTAGAGCTTTTGCAAGAGTTAAATGTTAAAACCAGAATAGAAAAGTTAATTGTTAATTTAAACATTGAAATTGACCTTTTAGATCTTAAAAAAGATATTAATTCTAAAGTTAGAGCTAAGCTGGATAAAGGACAAAGAGATTATTTTCTTTCTGAGCAAGTTAAAGAGATACAAAAAAGATTAGGTAAAGATGAGAACGACTATATTGACAGATTAAATTCCAAAGATATTTCAGAAGATGTTAAATCTAAGATTGAAAAAGAAATTTCTAGATTATCTAAAATGCAGATGAATTCTCCCGATGCTAATATTATTAGAAGCTATATAGAATTAATATTAGATCTTCCTTGGAATGAAAATACTCTTATGAAAAATCATTTAAGCGAGATTGAGTTTATCTTAAGAAATTCTCATTATGGTATGGATGAAGCAAAAGAAAAGATAATAAATTTTTTAGCTGTTTATCAAATTAATTCTAAGGTTAAAGCTCCTATTTTATGCCTTGTAGGACCTCCCGGTATTGGCAAAACATCTCTTGTAGAATCTGTTGCAAGATCGTTGTCTAGAGAATTTGTTAAAATATCTCTAGGTGGCTTAAGAGATGAGGCAGAAATTAGGGGACACAGAAGAACCTATGTTGGTTCTCTTCCAGGTGTTTTTATTAGTGCAATGAAAAGAGCAGGCAAATCTAATCCCGTTATTCTTCTCGATGAAATAGATAAAATTAATAATAGTTATAAAGGAAATCCCGAATCTGCCCTTTTAGAAGTTTTAGATCCCGAGCAAAATTATAAATTTATAGATCATTATTTAGAAATTCCTTATGATCTTTCTAATGTTTTATTTGTTACAACAGCCAATTCTCTTAATAGTATGTCAAAGCCACTTCTTGATAGGATGGAAATAATTAAAGTTGAGGGTTATTCTTATATTGAAAAGTTAGAGATTGCTAAGATTTTTTTGATTCCAAGCATAATTAAAGAGAGTTTTTTAGACAAAGTTTATATAAGAATAGAAGACGAGGTTATTTTTAATTTAATTAGAAAGTATACTATGGAATCTGGTGTAAGGGGACTAAAGAGAGTTTTAACTAATTTAATTAGAAAACTCGTAAGGGAGCTGCTTTATAAGTATTCTAAAGATCAAATCATCAAAGGCAATTTTTATTCACCAAGTTCTTTAATACATGGAAACAATTCACTTTTTACTCATGATCCTGATATTCCAGGTATTTATAAAATAATAAATATTAATAATTATTGTAATTATGTTGATACTGAGTATAACTTGGATTTAATTAAGATTGACTCTTCTGGATTTGTTTATGGACTTGCTTGGACAAATTATGGTGGCGCAGTTCTTCCTGTTGAGGCAACTAAGTTTGAGAAAACAGGAGACATTATTCTAACAGGAAGTCTTGGGGCTATTATGAAAGAGAGTGCACAGCTTGCATATTCTATAGTTAAGACCTATTCTTCTAAGCTTAATTTTGACATAAAAGAAAGTCCCGAAATTCATTTACACTTTCCAGAAGGGGCAACGCCAAAAGATGGACCTTCTGCAGGTATTACCATTGCAACAGCAATTGCTTCAATACTGTCTGACAAGAAGGTCCCCTTGGATCTTGCAATGACTGGTGAGGTGACTTTAAAAGGTTTTGTTCTTCCTGTGGGCGGCATTAAAGAAAAAGTTTTAGCAGCCTATAGAAATGGTATAAACAAAGTTATTTTACCTAAAGATAATAAAAAAGATTATTTTAAGCTTCCAGAAGAAGTTAAGGATAATATAGATGTTAAGTTTGTCTCTAGTTTGGAAGAAGTTTTTGATTATTTGAATATTATTTAAAAGTTTATATATTTATATTTTAGGAGTAGATATATGAAAGATGGAGTTAGAAGGCCCACAAGCAGTAGGACGTCTTTTAGTGTTCAGCCTTATGCTAAAAGCTTGAGAAAGAATAATGGTTTTTCTTGTTTTGCTAAAAATAATTTGGGAAAAAATTTTTCAAAGGGTAAGAAAAAGGGTAAATAAAAAAGCGGCTTTAATTAGCCACTTTTTGTTTCTTTAATAATACAGAAATAAAAAAGATATGTTATGCTCTCTTAGAATAATACTCTACAACCATTTGCTCATTAGCAAGTGTTGGTATCTCATCTCTTGATGGAGCATGCTTGACTTTTATGTTTAAATCATCAGCATTTACTTCTATCCAAGTTGGTAAATTTCTAAGAGACGAAGTTTTTTCTATATTTGATCTTATTAGTTTTTTTAGACTGTCTTTTTCTTTTATTTGAATTTGATCATTTGCTCTTAGTATTATTGAAGGGATTGTGACTCTTCTTCCATTTAATATAATAATGCCGTGAGAAACTATTTGTCTTGCGTGTGCTCTTGAGATGGCAAATCCAGCTCTATATACAATATTGTCAATTCTTCTCTCAAGTATTGAGAGCAAATTGTCCCCAGTAACACCATGATGTTTTTTAGCTTCTTTAAAAGTATTGGTTAACTGTCTTTCACTTACACCATAAGTAAACTTTATCTTTTGTTTTTCTATTAATTGTTTTCCATACTCTGTGATTTTAGCTTTTCTGGCTTTTCCATGCATTCCAGGAGGATGTGGCTTTTTTTTAAGGATTTTGTCATATTTTGGCTGCTCAAAAATGTTAATACCGAATCTCCTTACCAGCTTACCTTTAGCTATTTGTTTTCTATTCATCAATTCCTCACATATTAAAAATAAAGCATAGCAGGGATAGGACTCGAACCTATGACCTTCGGGTTATGAGCCCGACGAGCTACCAACTGCTCTACCCTGCGTCTTACAGTTTAAAATGTTAGCATAACTTTATTATAAGTGTCAATTATTTGTTTATTATTAATTAAATAATTAAATTAGACTAAGAAATATATATCATTTATTTCTTTATATTCTTGTTTTATTATTTTCCTAATATTTTGTGTTTTATTTATAAAACTTTGAAATTCATTTTCTGAATTTAAATTTATTTTAATATAAAGCACAAGCTTGTTACCTTGATTATGAAAATTGAGTGTTTTAAAGTTTATATTTAAATTTTTTAATGTGTCTTTTACGCTTCTTTTAAGATCTATATTTTGCTTTGAGAGTAAATTGTTTGCGTTATTTATTATTACGTTAAGGCCCTCTTTTATTATAATAAAACCAATAAATATAGACATAATTTTATCAAATCCACTCCACATGTAAGTTGCAAGTAGCAAGCTTAGTGTAATCCCACCATGTGAGAATATACAGTTTTTATCAGCTGAAGCTAATGCTAAGAGAAGTTGATTGTTGTATCTTTTTCCTATTTGGAATTTTGTTAAATATTCTATTATTTTCACTATAAAAAAAATGAAGGGGGTTATTGGTATCCATAAGCTTTTTTTAAGAGATTTATTTGAAAATATTTCTAGTATATTTTTTTTGTCTTCTTCGCTATGGTTGTGATCATGGTCGTGATCATGGTCATGGCCATGTAAGTGGTCGTGGTCATGTTCATATATATTATCATTTTTATTTTTGTTTTGGTGTATGTGAAGATTAAATCCAGATTCTCCCCCAAGGGTGATAAATTTATTTAATCCAGTTGTATTTAAAAATAGTGTAAATCCTGCCATAAGTATTATTATTCCCATGATAAAAGCTATTAAGCTTTCCATTAGTTTATGTCCATGAGGATAATGGATGGTTTCAGGTTTGCTTGTAATTTTTAAACTAAAATAAGTTATTGTAGATAAAACAAAGTCGGCCATGACGTGGAAAGCATCAGCAATAAGTGCAAATGAGTTAAATAGTATTCCAACAGCAAGCTTAGAAGATATTGATGCTACTTCTGTAAATATAGAGATTATTCCTATTCCCATTACAAATTTATCTTCTTCTATTTCAGAGTCCAATTCTTTTTTATATTGAAAATCTATATTTTCAAATCCTAAGCTTAAAAGCTCTTCTTGTATTTCAGTAATTTTGCATGAAATTGGTTTAAATTTATTTTTTTTGCCATAGTAAATTAAATTACTAATCATTATTCTTTCTATGCCTTCTGATTTAAAATCATCACTAATATAAAAATGAATTATTTCAATTTGATCAGCTTTTGTTTTTGCTTTAAGATTTGCAATTATTTTTGAATTATTTTCAATATAAACGATACAGATATCTTCTTTTTTTAAAGGATCCAGTTTTAAATAAGTAAATTTATGAAGGTTTTTTAGGCTTATTACCTTGACCATAATTGTAACATTCTCCTAGTTATTGCATAATTTTATTAATGTAGCATTAATACTACATTTTATCATTTATTAAATTCAAGCTCAATCTTGGCCTTTTAAGACAAAAGTGAGGAATATTTTATGCAGCAAGCGGATTTTTTTGTGAAAAAATGTAAAAAAAATATTTTACATAATAATGATTTGCACAGTTTAATTGAGAATATTAAAAATATTTTTTATGAGATTTTAAAAGATTTTGACAGAAAGTCATTAGAGGATATATTTAGTTATTATTATGAAACTTATGATCTTAATAATAGTTTATACAGCTTTGTAGAAAAATTTGTTCCAATTATTAATTTTTTATTATCCGAGGATTTGGAATATAATTTTAATTCTGATGAGAAAAAACTTATTTTAAATGTGTTTGATTTATCTGCCAATACTCTTGAAAGTGACAAATTAAATAGACTTGCAAGTGCTTTAGTTTTTCTAAAAATATTAGATTGATTTAATTTTTGTGCGAAAGTTGCTATTGTGTTACTCTGTGTAGCTCTTTTTTATCAAAAGGAACTTTAAGTAAATCTTTTAATGTATAAATTTTTGTTGGCATTTTGTTTTCATTAAAAGATTTAGATTCTGTTATTATTATTTTTGTATCTTGATCAAAAAATTCTGCCATTACTTGTAGGCATATAGCACATGGAATAGCTTCAGGGCTTGTATTAAGTAATAAGAAATCTATTGTTTGTACACCAATTTTTGCAATCATATTTGAAATCGCACTTCTTTCTGCGCAACAAGTTGCTCCAAAGCTTGCATTCTCAACATTTGTTCCAATAAAAAATTCGTTTGTTTTAGTCTTAATGCAAACACCTACTTTGAATTTTGAATATGGAGAATATGAATTGTTTCTTGCTTTTTCTGCCATATAAAATGCTTTATTAATATCTTCTTGTTTTGGCTTTTCCACTATTTCCTCTTATCTTTTATATTTTATTAGCTCTTGTGGCTTATTTTATTGAAATATTGTAATATAGTCAATGTAAAATAAGTTAAAAACTTGTTTTACGGAAGGTTTGCGGACTTTATTATGAGAGATGTTATTAATTTTATTAAAAAGTATAATAATTTTATTATTATTGGACACAAAGATCCTGATTTTGATTGCATAGGTTCGTCTTTGGCCTTATCATCTTTTCTCTCAAGAATTGGTAAAAATTCTGTTTTGTTAAATGAAGGTCCTTTTGTTAGAAAGGAAATAATTCCTTTTAAGGATAAATTTTTATCTGAATGGCCTAATATTGAGCTTTCAGATTATTCAGTTATTATTTTGGACTGTTCAATTTTAGATAGGATAGGCGATGAATTTATATTTTATGTAAAGGATATGCCTATTTTAGTAATCGATCATCATATGTCTGGTGAAAAATTAAAATGGGAAAAGTATATTGATCCTTTTGCACCCTCTACTACTTTTTTAATTGAAAAATTGATCCGAGAGTTTGGATATGATCTTACAAGAGAAGAAGCTTGGTATATTTTAGTAGGATTTTGTACCGATACTGGTTTTTTTAAATTTATTTCAAGAAGTGATCCAGAGCCTTTCGAAATGATTGCGAGACTAGTTTCAAAAGGAATAAGCCTTAAAGAAGTTCACAGCTATATAGAAACAACCAAAAGCCTAAAATCAATAGAAACTCTCAAGTTAATGTTAAACAGCCTTGAATCTTATTGGAATGGAAAGGTTTTGTTTACATTTTTATCTTCTTCTAGTTTTAATAAAGATGGTAGTGTTAGTGGAGTTAATGAACTTTTTTATATGATTTTAAGCAATGTTGAGAATAATGAAATTTTAGGCATTTTAAAGGAAATGGATGATGGTTCGATTATAGTTGGGCTAAGGTCCAAAGATTCTTTTAATGTTGGAAAATTAGCAGAAGATTTTGGGGGCGGGGGGCATAAAAATGCTAGTGGGTTTAGAATTAAACAAAGTTCTCTGGAGATCGTAAAAAATCGAATGCTAGCATATATTAAGGATAATATTTATTTGTAATATTGCTTAAAGGGATATTTCCTTTTGGACCAAAATCCTTAGTGAGTGTTAAAAGTCCAGATTTAAATGCCAGAGGTGTTGTTCCATAAATGATTACTATGTTTTTTATCCAATTTAATTTTTTAATATGTTGAGGTGTAAGAGATACAATTACACTTATTTTATCTTTATATTCTTTCAAATTTTCTAAGTATTTTAAGCTTCCGGGTGTTGATAAATTAAAGATTACTTGATCAAATTTTTTAATTAATTTTTTAATTTCGTCGAGTTTTTGGGGATTAATCCCATTTAAGGGATAATAGTTATAATAATAAGCATATGTATTTTGAAATATTTTTTGGCCTTCTATAATCATTTTGTAATAAGGAGATATTATAAGGGTTTTTTTAGTTTTAGATATTTCTTTTTCTATTCTTACTTTTGTAATACCTCTTAATGTGCTTTGTTCGAAAAATTTTTCACCTTTTTTTGAATATATTTTCTCATTTTTATTGAAATTAGGATAAAGATCAGATTGATTTTTATTTTCTTTTAAGTATTCCAATTTTATTCTTAATATTCTTTTATTAGATTCAATAATATTGTTTTTTATTTCGGAATCTTTTTTCATTAAGCCTAATAACATATTGTAAGCATTTTTTTGTATATTTTCATTTAAAGATATTAAAAAAATGTCACTTTTGGTTCTAACTATTCTTTCGATTGTATTATAAATACTCTCATTATTGTATTTTACTGCATTCATTAATAGGTCATCAGTAATTATTATATTATTATATTTTAATTTTTTTCTTAGTATATCTTTAATTATTTTTGTTGAGGATGATGCAGGAATATTTTCTCCATTTGTAAGCTTTGGATATGCTATATGGCCTGTCATTATTACAGGGATGTTTTCTTGGATTAATATTTTATATGGCAAAAGTTCATTTGAATTTATTTCTAGTAAATTAGAATTTATTATTGGAATACTTATATGGGAGTCAAGAGTAGTATTACCGTGTCCTGGGAAATGCTTTGCAGTAGAAATTATTCCCCCTTGCTTTTGTCCTTTGTAAAAGGCCAGGGAAAAAAGTGATACTATTTTAGGGTTATCTGAATATGTTCTTGGCCCTATTGTGAAATTATTTTCGTCACTATATATATCTACTATGGGTGCAAAATTTAAATTTATTCCAAGCTGACTTAGCTCTTGTGCTATATAATATCCTGTGTTGTAAGAATCTTTTGGAGATAGAGATGCTGCAATTCCAAGATTACCAATTGTTTCTGATGTATTTAATTTTATGTGCTGTGCCAACCCTCCTTCTTGATCTGTTGCTACAAATAAAGGAATTTTAAATTTATTATTTTGAGATGTTTTTTGAGCTTTATTAATACTTTCTGTTAAGTTTTTTAAATTTTTTGCGTTCCATCCAAAAATTTTAATTCCACCAAGGTTTTTTTTACTTATAAAATCAAGAACAAAATTTGTTATTGATTGATTTGGATAACTTATCATAAACATTTGTCCTAATAGCTCATGGTCTTGCATTTTGTTTACCATTTCGTTTATTAGTTTTTCTCTTTCCATCGTATCCCAAAAATCAATTGAGAAGCAGTTATTAGCTATAAAAAGTACAATAAGATAAAAATTTCTTTTCATTTAACCATACAAATAATAAATGCCAATATTAGTGTCTATGTTTATTAGCAAATCATTTTGTATTATACTTTATAATAATGCTTTTGAATAATAACATTGACAAAGCATTGCTTAATTTATACACTTAATAAAAGTTTAAGCTGATGTAGCTCAGTTGGTTAGAGCACTCGGCTCATATCCGAGTTGTCGTGGGTTCAAGTCCCTCCATCAGCATTAGGGGTTTTAAATGGTAGTGGGAATTATTCTTGCAAATGGCTTTGAAGATATTGAGGCTATAATCCCGATTGATATTTTAAGACGGGGCAATGTTAATATTCAAGTTATCAGCTTAAATGATAACAATGTTGTTACAAGTTCAAAAGGTGTTTCTTTTTTAACAGACGATGTAATATTAAACTGTAAGGAGAATTATTTTGATTTAATAATTCTTCCGGGAGGCATGCCTGGAGCCACTAATCTTTTTAATTCAAAAGAATTAGATTTGATTTTAAAAGATATGAACTCTAGAGGTAAATTTATTGCAGCTATTTGCGCTTCTCCAGCAGTAGTGCTTGCTGCTAAAGGTCTTTTAGGATCTAATAAGTTTACATGTTATCCGGGTTTGGAGAAAAGTGTGCTTGATGGTGAGTTTGTAGATAAAAATGTTGTTATTAGCAATAATTTTATTACTTCCAAAGGAGTTGGAACTTCATTTGAATTTGCTTTTACTCTTCTTGAAATGGTAAAGGGAAGACAAATAATGGAAAATGTTAAAAAAGCAACCTTGCTTTGTGATAGTTAAACATAAAATTATTTGAAATAATTATGCTAAATAAATCAAATTTAGGTTTTAAAATTATAAATTTTTTGGAATCAAATTATAAATGTCTTCAAGAATGGTTGATTCTTCGTTTGTTGGTATTGCTAGTATTTTTACTTTGCTCTTAATGGTTGATATTTCGGATTCTAAATTTTTGTTTTGAGCCATTTTATTTTTTTCAAGGTCTAGCTCTATTCCAATTTTTTCAAACCCTTTTAGTGCAAGCTCCCTTACTTCATAATCAACAACACCAATTCCACCTGTAAAAACTATTGCATCAACATTAAAATCAAGAATGGCAATGTAAGATCCAATATATTTTTTTACTCTATATGTCATTATTTCTACTGCAAGTTTTGATTGATATTCTCCTTCTTCGATTTTGTTCCAAATATCTCTCATGTCATTTGATTTTTCAGAAATTCCTAGTATGCCGCTTTCTTTATTTAATATTTCTTCAATTTGTTTAGTGTTTTTATTTAATATAGTGCTCATCAAATTAATAATTGATGGGTCTATATCCCCACTTCTTGTTCCCATTACAAGGCCTTCAAGTGGAGTAATTCCCATGCTTGTGTCATAAGATTTTCCATCTTTAACAGCATTAATGCTTGCTCCATTTCCAAGATGTAATATTATTAAATTTAGATTATCTATTTTTTTATTTAAAATTTCTGAGGATCTTTTTGTTACGTAAGAATAAGAGAGACCATGAAAGCCATATTTTCTAATATTGTGTTCTTTGTACCAAGAATATGGGGTTGCATAAAGAAAAGCGTGTTTTTTTATAGTTTGATGCCATGATGTATCGAAGCATAAAACTTGTTTTGCGTGTGGTAAAATTTTAAGTACTGTTTCTATTGCGGCGATTGCACTTGGGTTGTGAAGTGGAGCAAGTTTGGAACTTTGTTTTAATTTATCTAAATTACTGTTTTTAAGAATTACTGAATTTTTAAAGTATGATCCTCCATGTACAACGCGATGTCCTATTATTTTAATCTCACTGATATTTTTAAGGATTTTTGAATTACTGTTTAGCAATATTTTAAACATTTTTTCTATTGCTTTTGGGTGATTTTCAATTCCTTTCTCAAATCTTTCTGTTATTGATCCGTCAGTATTTATAATTTTTATGATTGATTTTTGCTCTTTTATTTTTTCAATAACCCCAGATATTAATTTTTTTGAATTTTCATATTGATAAATAGCAAATTTTAATGAAGAACTTCCTGTGTTTATGATTAATATTTTCATTTTCTTCCTTTTATGTTTGATAAGCTATGTGTTTGTTTCTAGTAAGTTAATATTTTTATATATGTAATTCATTTTGTCAGATTTTTCAATATTTTCAAAGCTTAAAAATATTGATTTTTGATACGATGGATTTAACATTAATAAATCAGGATACTTTTTAAGTATTTCTATTATTTTTTCCATAGGAATGCTTTCTGCATTTTTATATTCTATTTCCAAGGTTTTGTTTGTTTCTTTTAGTTTTGTTATGTTTAATTTTTTTGCTAAAATTTTAAGTTCAGCTAATATTAATAGACTATTTATTTCTTTAGGAATTGGGCCAAAGTTGTCGTGGATTTCTGATCTTATCTTTTTACTTTCTTCCTCAGTTTGAATTTCAAAGATTTTTTTGTAGATTAGTATTTTATCCTTTTCATTTTTTGCATAATTGTCAGGAATAAATCCACTATGGTTAATTTCAATATCAACTTCTTCTTCTGATGAGACTTTTCCCATTTTCTTTTCAATTGCTTTGTTTAGCATTGTTAGATAGCAATCCAACCCAATCGACTCAATTTCTCCATGTTGTTCTCTGCCAAGCAAATTTCCAACACCCCTTATTTCCATATCTTTCATTGCTATTTTAAATCCTGCTCCTAGATCTGAAAATTCGGTTATTGCTCTTAGTCTTTCAATAGAGCGTTCATTTAGCTTCTCGCTATCTTGGTACAAAAAATAAGCATAAGCTTTCTTGGATCCCCTTCCAACCCTTCCTTTTAGTTGATATAGCTGTGCAAGTCCAAACTTGTTTGCATTATTAATTATTATTGTATTTGCATTTGGAATGTCTATTCCATTTTCAATTATTGTTGTTGCCAATAAAATTTGATACGCTTTTTTAATAAAATTGTGCATTATGTTTTCAATCTCGTCTCCTGTGAGTTTTCCATGAATAATTGCAATTCTTGCATAAGGAGTTAATTTTTCAATTAGCGTTTTCAAATAATGCAGTTCTTCAATATTATGATTTACTAAAAAAACTTGACCATCTCGAGATAGTTCACTTTCAATCGCATGTTTTATTAAAAGTTCACTAAACGATTCTAAATAAGCTTCTATTTTTACTCTGTTTTTAGGCGGAATTTTTAAAACAGAAATATCTCTGAGCTTAATTAGTGACATGTGAAGAGATCTGGGAATTGGCGTTGCAGAAAGAGTAAGACAATCAACCGAAATTCTTATTTCTTTAAGTTTTTCTTTTTCCTTTACGCCAAATCTTTGCTCTTCATCAATTATTATTAATCCTAAATTTTTGCAAGTGAATTTTTTTGAAAGAATTTTGTGTGTTCCTATTATTATATCGATTTCCCCGCTTTTCAATTCTTTTAAAATCCGTTTTTCTGAGTTATTTTTTATAAATCTGCTTAATACCTCGATTTTGACTGGAAAATTTTTGAATCTTTTTTTGAATGTATTAAAATGCTGTTCTGCTAAGATGGTTGTTGGTGAGAGTACAATAACCTGTTTGTTTCCCATTACAGCTTTAAATGCAGCTCTCATTGCTACTTCAGTTTTTCCAAATCCAACATCTCCACAAAGAAGGCGATCCATCACTTTGAAACTCATCATGTCTTCTTTAATTTCTTTTATTGCCGTTATTTGATCTGGAGTTTCATCGTATGGAAATTCAGATTCAAATAATAATTGTAATTCATTATCTTCTGGGTATTTAATACCTTTAATACTTTCTCTTTTTGAGTAAAGTTCTATTAATTTGTCTGCAATCTCGTCGATTCTTTTTTTTGCGTTTGCTTTATTTTTTATCCATGTTTTAGAACTAATTTTATCTAATTTAATATTTTTAGGATTACTCCCAATATATTTTTGGATTAAATTTGTTTGTTCAATTGGAATAAATAGTTTTTCTCCTTCAGCATATTCAATCTCAATATAATCCTTTTCAAGAGAGCTTGTTTTTATTCTCTTTATTTGTCTAAATATACCAATTCCATGGTTTATGTGAACTATATGACTATTTTTCTCGATCTCAATAAAAGAGTCAATAGCTTTTGTTTTTGAAGATTCAAAGGCTTTGTTTATTTTTTGTCCTGTATTAAAGATGTTTGATTCAAGAATAATGGCAATTTTTTCTTCTTCTATTATTAAAGAGCTGGATATTTTTAAAACTTCAATTGATACTTTTGGTAATTCTTTGAAAATATATTTGAGTTTTTCTTTTTGTGATTCAGACTCTGCTGCAATAATGATTTTAAATCCATTTTTTAGCCAATTTTTGAATTCTTCTTTTGTAAGCATAATATTTGAGAAGAAGCTTCTCTCACTTTCAATTTTAAATTCTACAATTTCTTTGGACTTAGAACTTTTAATCTTTGAAAATAAAACATCGCTTTTTAGATTAAAGGTTTTAGAATTTAAGAGAATTCTTTTTGGATCAATTGTATTTTTACTAGCCTCTTTTGCTTCTTTGTAGAGCTTTTCATATTCTTGGTGTATTTTTTCAATTTCTTTTTCAAAATTGTTAATTTCAAAGTTTACAATGGGTGTTTGTTTTTCAATCTCATCACTTAAGTAAGTATTTGCTACTAGCGGATAAAACATTTCTTCTGTTTTTGCTTCTTTTTTAAAATTCAACTCTTCAAAAATCTTGTTGTATTCAACAGATTTAATCTTTGTTTTTAAGCTGTTAATAATTTCATTTTTCCAAATAATTTCTTTTTTTGGAAGAATTTGGAATTCTAAAATTTCATTATCCTTTTTTAATTGGGTTAAAGGATTAAATTTTCTTATTTCTTCTATTTTGTCGAAGTTTAGTACAATTTTTATTGGGCTTTCTTCTCCAAAAGGGTATAGGTCTATAATTTCTCCTTTTATTGCAAATTCTCCTGGAATTGTTACTCTTAATGTTTTTTCATATCCTAATGTTATAAGAGTTTTTTCAATGTCTTTTCTATTAATCTTAGTATTTTTTTCAATTTTACATATGTTATTTAGTAATGTATTTTTATCGGGTATTTTACTTAGTAGTGATTTTAATACTGTAATATATATTCCAGGATTTTTTTTATAAAAATTGATCAAGAATTTGATTCTTTCGTTAAAGATCGTACTTTTTGAGCCAATCCCCTTATATACAAGGGGACTGAAATAGCTTAGCTCAAAGATTTGATTTGTAATTACTTTTAAATCATTTTTGATGTTATCTAATGTATGCTCGTCTTTAACTATTAATATTATTTTTCCGGTTTTGCTATATTCTTTGATTTTTTTAATTAAAAAAGCCTTGAAAAATCCTTCATATCCTGTTAGTGAAAAAAATGTATTTTGCTCTAAAAATTCTTTCATTTTTTTTAAATTGGAATTATTTTTTAATATTTTTGTTAGTTCGTCATCTATATTCATTTTTTACCTTTTTGTTTAATTTATTTAGTATAATAATATACTATAGGTATTATTACTTTCTTTATATATAATGTGGTTAGGTTTTGAGGGGAGCTTATGAAAATTAGAAAATTACTTTTTTGTGTCTTTTTTACGAATATTTCTTTTGTTTTGTTTGCGGAGGATTACAAGGACCTTGATTTTAAAATCAAGTTTTTCAATCAATCTATTTATCGTATCAATAGTAATGTTTTTATTGAAGTTTCTCTTAGCAATACATCTGACAGTGTTTTAACTTTAGAAATAGGCGATATTAATTCTTTTGGCTTTGATTTTGATGTTACTGATACCACCAATATTAAAGTTAAAAGACCTATTGAATATGTTGAAATGAGATCTAAAAATGTTGCTATTCCTGTTAGAAATATGAGTTTAAGACCTAATGAAAAGTTTTCTGCAGTTATTAATTTAAATCAATTTGTTAAGTTTAGTAAAGATGGAGTTTATTTTGTTAAGGGTGTTTTTTTCCCAGACATTTCAGATCCATCTAAGAAAAAAGAATCCAATATTATTACGCTTTTTTTAAATGATAGTTTTGATGAAAATCCAGGCAGTATAGATCTTGTTAATTTATCTGAAAATAAGGATATTCAAGATATCCTGAAAAAGAAAAAACTATCTCCTGATGAAATTGTTAAATATTTATTAAAGGCATTGCAGCTTGGAAAAAAAGAAAAATTCTTTTTATATCTTGATATTGAAGGTTTATTATTAAACGATAAAGGCAAAGCATACCTTTATAAACAAAAGTTATCATCTGCTCCTAATCAAAATGTACTTGAAGAGTATAAGGAATATTTATGGAATTCTAATAATTCAGATATTTCAAAAGCACCAAATGAATTTTCTATTATTGAGACAACTTATTCTGATACTGCGGGCAAAGTCATTGCTGATTTATATTTTGACGATGGGCATTTTTATATTTCCAAAAGATATACTTTTTTCTTCAAAAAATATGATTATTATTGGATAATTTATGACTACATTGTTCAAAATACTGGTATTAAGGAAAAGTAAAACTCTTGGTGTTTTACAAATTATAGGACTTATTATTTTATTTTATTTTTCAATAATAAGTCCTACTAATCTTAATGCTGATTTTGAGTATAAGGTTGTCAAAGGAGATACTCTTTTTTCAATTGCAATTAAATATAAAGCTAAATTAAATGATCTTAAAAGGATTAATAAACTTAATGTTGACAATATTAGGGTGGGTCAAATATTAATTATTCCAAGTGATTCTAATTTAGATCAGAACATTACTCATAAAGTCAATAATTCTTTTAATTCGTTAGAATCTGTTAAGAAAGGGGTAATTCTTTATACCACAAAAGAGAATGACACTGTTGAGAGCGTTTCAAAGCTTGTTGGAATAAGCCAAGAAGAGATAATAGCTTGGAATGATTTACGATCTAAAGACCTTAAAGTTGGAATGAAGCTTGTATTAACTGAGCCTGATTTTTTAAAGCCTTATGTAGTTAAAAAAGGCGATTCACTTTCAAAACTTGCTCAGGATTTTGATATTAGTTCTAAGGATATTTTAAAATTTAATTTTCTTAATGATGATAAATTAAAGATTGGCCAACGTCTTTTTTTAAAGAAAGCGACCGAGAGTGTTAATTTTCATTATGTTAAAAAAGGAGAAACTCTTGGTAGAATAGCTTATATCTATAGCCTTACTGCTAGGGATCTTGTAGCTCTTAATGGCAATCGAGCTGTTAATCTTAAAGCAGGCTCATTGCTAAATGTTTTAAAGATTGTAAATAATGATTTAGAAAAGCCTTTTGAGAAAGATTTAAAAATTGAGGAAAAAACAGGTAATCAGTTTATCTATCATTCAGTTGCTGTGGGGGAAACTTTATATAGCATTGCTAGGCACTATGGTGTTTTAATTGAGGATCTTAAAAATTGGAATAATTTAAGTAGTAACAATATTATGCACGATCAAAAATTGAAAATTTTTGATAAAAAACTTTTACTTGATTCTTCTATAATTAAATCTAAAAACGATTCAGATATTAAAAACAAAGTTGATTCTAGCGCTAATTCTTCTAATAAAGTTCAAACAATAGTTAATTTTCCCTCAAGCAAAAACAAAAAGCTAAATTTAAATACTTTTGGAACTACTGTCAATCAAGATCTTTTTGATATTAGTTCTTTGGTTATTTTAGACTCCAAAATACCAATATTTGAAGTTGTTGGTGATTTCTATTATTGGTATAGACCTAAAAAGATAAGTCAGCCAAGTGAGTTTTATTCAGAAGATTGGCATTCTCCTTTAAATTCTTATAAAAAGGCGACTCAACTTTTCAAAAGTTTTGAAAAGTTGGTAAATTCTAGGTTTAATAAAGGATCAAGACTTAAAGATAAGTTAATAATTCTTGATCCCGGACACGGGGGCCTTGATCCTGGAGCTATTGTTAAATCTAGAGATGGTCTTGGAAACGAAGTTTTTGTTGTTGAAGATGAATATGTTTATGATATTGCTTTAAGGCTTTATGTATACCTTAAACAAGAAGGGGCCAATGTTGAGCTTACTATTTTAGCCCCCGATCATTTAATTAGGAATAGTGTTTTTGCTAACAATACTTTTGTTAATGTTAAAAATGAGATTTACAATGATTATGACCTAAACAAAAATGATACTGTTGATTCCTGGATAAGCGGTACTCCATCGGGCCTTAAAAAAAGATTGGTCGTTGTTAAAAACATTGTTAGTAAATATAAAAATATTAAAGATAAGGATATAGCCTTTTTTAGTTTACATGCAGATAATAGTGTTGGTGCGCCTAAGAGTATGGGGTTTTATTATCAAAAAGATGACGAAAAAAAATATGATATTCATTCAAAATCTGTAGCAGAAAAAATTACAGAAGGAATGAAAAGAAGTTTTTATATTAAGGGTCAAAATCTCCATGTTTTAAGAAATAATATAGTAATGACGAAGCTTTTAATAGAAGTAAGAAATTTAGCATTTCCAGAGGAAGCTTGGTCTATTAGGTCTTCTAAGCTTAGAGATCAAGATTCCAAAATTCTTGCTAATGGGATTTTAAAAATATTAGAAAATAATTGACAAAAATTTTTAAATTTAAGATAATATTCCTAGTGTTCAATTTCCCCTATAGCTCAGTGGTAGAGCGGGTGGCTGTTAACCACTAGGTCGGAGGTTCAAGTCCTTCTGGGGGAGTTAGTTGCTTTTTTAGTTCTGTTTTTGTTATTTTGAAGTAATTAAGTCTTTCTAAGAGTTTTTTATTATTTCCATATCCCAGGCAAAGGCGCTTTTGTATTTTTTGTCTATTTTCTTTTGAATTTTCTCCTAGTATGCCAATTTCTAGTAAATCGCTTAATGTTAATAAATCTTTTTGATTATCTTTATATAAAGTACCAACTTCTTTAAGTATTTTTATTATTTCTGTTTTATTTACTGATTCAACTTCGGTATCTTTAGTATTAAGATATGCATGTTTTATTTTATTGTTTTCTCCTAGATGTTTGACTATTTTTTGTCTAATAATATTTCCAGATTTATCGCTGTCTGTTAAAATTATTATTCCTTTGTATTTTAAGGCTTTTTTTAGTAATTTAATAGTTTCGATTTTTAAAGCAAATCCTTTTGTTTCTATTACTGTGCAGTCAAAAGATTCTTTTATTTTTTTAAGATCATCTTTCCCTTCAACTACAATTATTTCTTTTATTTTTTCCAATTTTAAATTCCTTTTTCAAAGAAAGCTCTTAGTAATTTAATTGCTTCTATATGGTCAGCTATTGATACTGTTTCGCGCAGGGAGTGCATTGCCCACATCGGTGTTCCAATGTCAATAGTTTCTATTCCTGTTCTTGCATTTGAGATTGGACCAATTGTTGTGCCTGAAGGAACATTTGCTTTCATTATTATTTCTTGGATCTTAATATTATTGTTAATAGCCAAATTTTTTAATTTTGCAAATCCTGTTGAAGTTGTTGCGTATCTGAAATTGGCGCTATTTTTTACAACCACACCTTTATTTAGAGTCGCTTGATAGTTTGGATCATGTTTAAATGCATATCCTGGATGAATGCCGTGAACGCTATCAATAGATATATTAAATGATTTATTTGTTTTTATTAAATGTTCTTCTCTGGTTAAGTTAAGAGCAAGATCGATTCTTTCTAAAACTTCTGACAAAAGATTGGAATCAGCGCCTCTTGAGGTTAAAGATCCTACTTCTTCGTTGTCAAAAAATACAGCTATTTTATTTTTATTATTGCTTGTATGGATATAAGAGTTCATGATTGCATGGCATCCCGATTTGTTATCAAGATTTTTAGATGCTAAAAATTCTCCTTCAGTTCCTATTATTTTGGAAGGTTGTGATTCTGTGAATATTAGATCACAAGATAGAAAATTTTCATATTCTATTCCAAGTTGTTCTAAGATATTATCTTTTATTGTTTTTTTAGTGCTATTTATTACTGTTAAATTGTCGTGAGTATTGTATTTAAATCCTTCGTTGATTTGTCGGTTTAAATGGATTGCAAGGTTTGGAATAATTCCTATGTTTTCAATATTGATTAATTTTGAATTAATATTCTCATTTTTTTTGAAATATAGAATTCCTGCTAAGCTTAAGTCTCTGTCAAGCCAAGTGGAAATTATTGGGCTACCATAAACTTCAATATGGTTGTAGAACACGTCACCTGTTTTTTCTGTTGCATCTATTTTTAATTTTAATCCTGGACTGTCTGTATGTGCTGTTGCTATTAGAAAAGGTTCATATTTTTTTTTTACATCAATATTAAAGGCAATAAGGCTAGTTCCTTCTTTTTTTATGTAATAAGATCCTGTTTCAATTTTCCATTTTTCATCAAGTTTTAATTGTTGTGCATTAAAATAATTTATTAATTTCTCTTCAATATAATTTACTAAGTGATAAGGGGTAGGATTATTGTCTAGTAGGTTTTGAAAAAATTTTGGTTCTAGTGTTTTATCTTGCACCATAGGGGTCTCCTTTAATTTTATTGCTTTATAGCTATATATTCTATTATAATAGTTTTTAACTGTATATTAGTTAGGAGTTTGTTATGAGAAAGCGCTTTGTCAGCTTGAGTTTATTGGTTTTTATTTTTTTTGCTTGTAGTTCTAATGTCGAAATTGAGTTAAAAGATGATCTTAGCGGCATTGTTTCAATATTGGTCAATGTTAATAGAGAATTTGAAAAAATTAGAAAAGAACTCTTAACAACTTTGGTGGGGGGAGAAATTGCAAGCATGCCTCTTTTCCCTGTAGATGAAATAAAAAAATACTTTAAAGATGGGGAGGGAAAGCTTGGACTTAAGCTTTTGAGTATTAAAACCCAGGGAGATTCTATTAATTTAGTTGTTAAGTTTGATAATTTAATTAAAATTTTAGGTGATTATATGGAAAAATCTGATATGTCTGTGTTTAAGATAGAAAAAAAAGATGGTAAAAATATTATTGAACTTAATATTAATTTAGAAAATGCTACTAAGAATATTAATAAAAATAAAGAATATATTAGTGATGCACTTGCTGCTCTTTTGCCATCAGATGAGATTCCAATGTCTGCTGAAGAATATAAAGATGTTTTGGTTTATTTTTTATCGGATTTTACCTCTAAAGCAAGTGAACTTATTGACAATTCAAAACTTAATCTTATAGTTAAGACTTCTAAAAATATTCAAGAACAATTTGGATTCAAACAGATAAACTCAAAAGCACTAAAGTTTGAGATAGACATGATTAAAGGATTGAGCCTTGAAACACCAATAAAACTGAGGTTAGTTTATTGAAGAAGCTAAGAATATAAACTATTAAGTTTATATTCTTGAATTATATTCTTTTTTAAAAAATCCTATTAAAACAGCTGTTATAATTGATCCTGCTAAAATAGATATTATCCACATTAATGGGTTTGCTACTATTGGTAGAATAAATATTCCTCCATGTGGTGCTATAACTTCTACCTTGAAAAGTGCAGAAATAAATCCTCCTAAAGATGAGCCTAGTATGCATGCAGGTATTACTCTTAACGGGTCTGATGCTGCAAATGGAATTACTCCTTCTGTAATAAAGCATGCTCCCAAAAAATAACAAACTTTTCCAGATTCTCTTTCTTCTTTTGAGAACCTATTTTTAAATAAACTTGTAGCAATAGCAATCCCTATAGGGGGTATCATTCCTCCTGCCATTATGCTTGCATGAGGAATATAATTTTTTGCAGTTATCATTGCAATTCCAAATGCGTATGCAGCTTTATTTACAGGTCCTCCCATATCTATTGCCATCATTCCTCCAAGTAAAGCGCCAAGTATTGCCATATTAGTCCCGCTAAGTTGATTTAGCATATTTGTTATTGATTCATTAATAAATGATATTGGACTAAGCATTACATATATTAAAATTCCAGAAATTATAACTGATAAAAAAGGATAAGTTAATACCGGATTTATTCCTCTTAAACTGCTAGGAATGATTTTGTCAGATATTTTTTTTACAATTAGCGTAACATATCCTGAAATAAATCCTGCCAAGATGCCTCCCAGAAATCCCGCATTTCCATTACTCATCATTAATCCTGTAATCATTCCAGGTGCAAGTCCTGGTCTTTCTGCTATGCTAAATGAAATGTAGCCAGCAAGTATTGGGATCATTAAAGCAAATGCGCTTCCACCGCCGATTTGCATTAGAATATCTGCTATTTTATTGTAGCTTGGGTCGTTTATATCAAATGCTTTGATTCCAAACATAAATGATATTGCTATTATTATTCCTCCTGAGACTACAAATGGAAGCATAAATGAGACACCATTCATTAGGTGTTTATAAATTTCTGTTCTTTGGTTTTGTTTGGGTTTTTCGGCAATGGTGTTTGCGTTGCTTTTGTTGTAAATTTGTGCTTCGTTTTTAAGAATTGTTTGAATAAGCTCTTTTGCTTTATGTATGCCGTCTTTTACGCTTACTTCAATTAAAGGTTTTCCGCTAAATCTTTCTTTGTTGATAGTCTTGCCAGATGCAATAATGATTCCTTTTGCATTTTTTATTTCTTCTTCTGTTATTGGGTTTTCAGTTCCACTAGATCCATTTGTTTCTACTTTTATGTTTATGTTTAATTCTAAAGCTGCTTTTTTTAGGCTTTCTGCAGCCATATAAGTGTGAGCTATTCCCACAGGACATGCTGTTACTGCAAGAATGAAATCTTTTTTTGTATTTAAATTGTTAGATTCATTTACGTTATTATTACTCATGATTATTTCTAAAAATCTATCCCCATTATTTGTGCTCATAAGTTCATTTCTTAATATGTTTTTACTAAAAGTGTTACTTAGATATGATATAGCTTTTATGTGCGCATTACTAGGAGTTTCTTCGGGGAGAGCCATCATGAAAAACAGTTTTGAAAGTTTTTTATCAGAAGAGTTGAAATCAAATCCATTGCCATCAACTCTTAAAATAGCAATTCCGTGCTTTTTAATGAAACCACCTTTTGCATGGGGCATGGCTATGTGTTCTTCAATGCCTGTTCCGTTAATTTCTTCTCTTTTTTTAATTTCTTTTATGAATGCTTCCATGTCGTTTAAGTATCCATTTTCATTGAGCATGCTAGCCATTTTTCTAATTACATCTTCTTTACTAGTTGCATTGTAATTTAAAATAATTAAGTTTTTTGAAAATAAATTTTGCATAATAATCACCTTTATATATTATATAGTGTATATATATTTATTAAATTTTACATTTATTTAATTAATTTTATCAATTAAAGGAGATTATCTTGATATATACTCTAACACTTAATCCTTCTGTGGATTATAAAATAGTTTTAAAAGAATTTCAGGAAGAAAGTCTTAATTATGCTTTGAATAACAATTTCTTTGCTGGTGGTAAGGGGATAAATGTAAGCACTGTTCTTAAAAATTTAGGAAAGTCCAGTACGGCGCTTGGATTTTTAGGGGGTTTTACAGGTGATTATATTAAATCTTCTCTTGATTCTAAGGGTATAAAAAACGATTTTATTAAAATAAAATATGATACAAGATTAAATATTAAAATGATAGCAAATGGCAGAGAAACAGAAATTAATGCCAATTCTCCAGATATTTTTGAAAATGAATTTAAACTTTTGAAAGATAAGCTTAAAAGTTTAACAAATAATAGTATATTGGTGATGTCGGGAAGCGTTCCTGCAGCTCTTGGTGAGAATGCATACAATGAAATATCTAACACCATTTCTAATGATGTTAAGCTTATAATTGATACTAGTGGTAAACCTTTAAAAAAAATTCTTAGATTAAATCCCTTTTTAATAAAACCCAATATTTATGAACTTGAGGATCTTTTTAATGCCAAATTAAATTCTACAAAAGAACTAATTAAAATTGGGAAAAATATTGTAGAAAGTGGAGTTCAAAATATTATAATTTCCATGGGAAGTGACGGAGCTATTTTTATTGGTAGTAAAAATGTTGCTTTTAGAGCCTTTGTTCCAAAGATCAGCTCTGCTAGCACTATTGGAGCAGGAGACTCTGTGATTGCAGGATTTGTGTATGCTTTTGATAATAGAAATACTTTGAAAGACTCATTTAAATTTGGTGTTGCGGCTGGTACAGCTACGGCATTAAAAGGTAGTCTTTGTGAATTTCAAGATGTTGAAAAAATGCTTTGTGAGATTGGGATTGAGGATATTTGTATTTCTTAATCTTTTAAATCGAGCTGAAGATTTGATTTTGAAACTTTACTGTAGCTTTTTAAAAGCTACAGTATTTAGTTTGCTTAAATTTTTAATTTTGACTTATATAACTTATTTGCTGTTAGGACTAATCCTGTAATTGCTAACAATGTAAGTATAGCTATGCTTGTAAACGAGCTTGTTGTATTTGTTTGAGTAATTTTTGCAGCGATTTCTGTAGTTTTTTCATCGCAAACACAGTTAACATATCCACATATTGGGCAGATTTCTTCTACTCCAAATTGGCTTAAGTTTTCATTTTGAATTATATTCCCTTTTGTTATTATGCTGGCTTGCGCGAAAACAGATGTTGAAATCAATAGTAAAGCAGTGAAAAATAAGCATTTTTTTAGATTCATTTTACCTTCTCCTTATAGATTTTATTTTTTTTTAATTACTTAAATTATAGCTTTTAAATTGAATATTTGTAATTTTTTATTATCCAAAACTCGCTAGAGTAGTAATAAATTCTCTAAGAAAAACTGTTGATATAATAAATTGAAAAAGTTGTTATCGGGAGCGACGGGTCTCGAACCCGCGACCTCCTGCGTGACAGGCAGGCGTTCTAACCATCTGAACTACGCCCCCAAAGTCATACTTTTTTTAAGATTATAGTGGTTTTTAATTTATTTGTCAATTTCTTTAAATGAGTTTAAGTGTTCTAGTATTTTTGAATCTCTTTTAATAGATTTTTTACTTAGCTTAAGAATAGTCTCTTTGTTAGAAATTATTTCTAAACTATCTTTAGCCCTTGTTATTGCAGTATACATAAGTTCTTTTGTCAAAAAAGGGTTATTTTCTAATATTACTTTTATATGTTTATATTCAGATCCTTGGCTTTTGTGTATTGTTGTAGCAAAGCTGAATTCATAATTTGTTAGTAAATCTAAATTTATTTTTTTATATTTTTCATTTTTTCTTTGAAATAAGGCATAAAACTTAGAATTTTCATTAAAAATTATGCCCCGTTCTCCATTAAATAATTTATTTTTATAGTCAGTTTTAGTTATCATTATTATTTGACCAATAAAGTTTCCATAGGTCTTTTTTAGGTAATTTTTTATTATTTCATTTAATGTTTTAGTTCCAAATTTTCCAAAATTCTTTGAACTTAAAATTATATTTTCAAGCAAAGTTTCAAGCATTGTTTCAATTTTTGATTCTTTTAGTAATTTAAGATTAAAAGTGGGTATTTTTCTATATAAATTGTTTATATATTCTATTAGATCTTTTTTTAAGTTTATTTTTTCTATTTCTTTTAATTTAATATTTTTATTGTTATTAATGTATTTGCAAATCAAGGTACTATCTTCTTTGTATATGGCTTTTGAGAGCAAGTTTATTTCTTTGTTGCTTCTAAAATTTTCTTTAAGATCTTCTACATTGTCATTAGTTATTTTTTTTATTCCTAGAAGACTTGAATATACATTTCCTTCATTTACCGATGGGAGTTGATTTTTATCTCCTACTATTATTAATTTAGTAGTTATTGGTGTTGCTTTTAATAGCTTTAAAAAAGTATATGCATCTACCATTGAAGCTTCGTCAATGATTATTACATCAAAATTTAGTTGATTTTCTTCATCATATAGATTTTTTTTGTTTATAAATTTGATTCCCAATAGTTTTTGGATTGTATTGCATTCTATTTCTAAATTTTTGAATGAATAGTCAATACTTGTTTGTAGTCTTAAACTAGCTTTTCCTGTAGGTGCTGTAATTGCTACTAATCTTTTTTTTGTATTGTTCAATGTTTGATTAATTGCTTTTAAGATATAGTTAATAGTTGTGGTTTTGCCTGTTCCAGGGCCTCCGCTCAATAAAAAGAAGTTGCTTTTTAATGCTTTTCTCACTGATGTAATTTGCTCTTTATTTAAATTACTGGTGTTTAAATTTGATATTATATTTTTTATTTCGTTGTCATTTAATTCACTTTTATGGTTTTCTAATCTTTTTATAATTTGTTTTATTAACTCTTCTTCTTCTCTATAGTTTTTTTGAGTATAAATGTAGATATTGTTTTCTAGGATTAGGGGAGTTGTAATTTTAAGTTTATTAAATTCCATTAGTATATTATTTTTTTTTAAAAGTGAGACTATATTATTAATAGTTTTTAGACCCCCAAATATTTCTAACCCTTTTAGCATTTTTATTGATTTGTTATAACTTTTATTGGTTTTTTCTAGGTTGTCTTTTGTTAATGTTATTGTATTTTGAATATCTTTTGCTAATAGCTTTATATTAGCTCTTAAGTGGCCTTTATCATAGTAGTTAAATAAAAATATTAAAAATATTACAATATTTTCATCGTTTATGGACTTTGCAAGTGTTTGTGCTTTATAATAATTTTTTTTATTGATATTTAAAAGTTCAATCATTTCATAAAGCTTAAGCTCAGGAATTAAGAATTTTTTGTTTTTATCTTTTAAAAATTCTCTTAATACTAAAAAATCTCTCATAAGTGCCTTTTAATACTTAATTCTAAGATAATTTTATCTAAATCCACGTCATTGAATTTTGGAAGATCAAAATAAATGCCATTTTCAGATTTTGATTGCAAGCATTCAATATTGTCTTTAAATGCTCTTGTAAAAAGATATATTATTCCGCCAAATTTTTGATTATATTCTCTTTTGTTTTTAAATAAAATTTTTTTTATTCCAAGTGCATATATTTTATATTGCAAATCATAATATTCTTTTTTTATTATATTTTCTAAATTTGTTATATTATAATCATTTTTATCTTTTCCAAGGTAATTTGTTTTGTAATCGAGGATATATATTTTATTATTAGCTTTAAATATGAGATCTACTATTCCTTTTAAATATCCATCACTTAGTTTTATGTGAAGATCTTCAAAGTGGTTTTCAAAAAGATATTTTTGTTTTTGAACTTTAGAATTTATTTTGATTAAAAATTCCATTTCTTTTTGTAATTCTTCAATATCACACAGACGAGTATTAATTGCTCTTATATTATAAGTTAGTATATTGTAAATCATTTTAGTGAATGAATTTTGTATTTCTATTGTATTCAGGTTTGAGTTAATTTTTTGTATTTGTTTTTTAATAATTTCAATGTTAATTTGTTTAAAATTATCAAACGTATCTTTTGCTGTACTAAAGACTATTTCCTCCATGGCAGCATGTAAAATGTTTCCGCTATCTTTTCCTTTAGGTAGAGTCTCTTCTAGTGTAGTTTCGTAATCAAGATCAGTTTCTTTTTCATAGTTGGTATTTTTAAAATCATAGTTTTCGTAAAATGTTGTATGATGAGCATGCGCTGTTAAACTTGAAAAACTAGATGTATATTCTTTTTTAAACATGTTTTTAATTATTGGTTTTGGGGGAATTAATTCCATATTTACATTTGCATTGTTCTTTTTTTTATTTAATCTTTTTTGGCTAATAAATTGATATATGTTAAAGTCATGATTTATATCATCTATAGTAAAACTTTTTGCTATTTCTAATAATTTGCTAGTTATGCTATTTGTTTTTGTAATAAAAAGAGCAAATTTAGCTCTTGTTGCTCCCACATAAAATATATTTTTTTCTTCACTTAGTATTTTTAGTCTTGCATATTTTTTGTTTTCTTCCAATTTAAAAAAATCATATTCAATGTTTCCGTTTTTATAAAATTTGTAAAAATGATTTTTTTTTGAAAAAATATTGCTATTTTCTACTGGAGATGTATTTATTAAGAATACAATATTCATACTAAGCCCTTTTGATTTGTGTATTGTGATCAACTCTATAGATTCATTATCATTATTTATATTATTTGCTTTTTCTTCTATTTCTTCAGACTCTTCGTTTATTATTAAACTTTCTAAACTAGAGATTAGAGATTGTATGTTTTGTTCTTTATAATATATTCTAGAGATGATCTCAAGTGCTGTTTCATAGTTTTTTAAATTTTCAAGCTTGCTTTCTTTAATGAGAAGACCTTTGTAATTTATTTTGTTTTTTGCCCATTCAATAATTTTTGGATCCTTAGTGCTATTTGCAATTTTGATCCACAAGTTTTTTTCTAATGTGATTTTATTAATTGCATTTATTAATGTTATTTCATTTTTTTCAAGCAAAACTGTTATATTTTCAATAAATTCTTCTATAAGTTGAATTTTTTCTTGTTTGATTAAAATTTTTTGCAAATCCCATGGTACATTTAATATTTTGCTGTTTAGAATATAATTTAAGTTTTTAAAACTTTGTTTTCGGTCTAAGCATTTAAGTATATAGAAAATTTCGTTAAATTCTTTGGTTTTTAAAACTTTTTCTTGGGTTTTGTTTGTTCGGATTTGCTCTTTTTGTAATGCTTTATCTATTAAATTGATTTCATTTTTTCCTCTACAAAGTACTTTAATGTCTTGCATTTCAATATTTCTAATCTTATTATTCTCAACAATTGTTCCATGTGTAAGTAAGTATTTTATTGTTAATGCTGTTTTTTGGTAAATGTCTTCTTCGTTTTCGGTAGTTGTGGTTATTATATTGATTCCTTCTATTTCTTGTCCGTTGATTAAAATATTATTGTCATTTTTTTGATTTGGAAGTGAATTGGTAAATTCAATTTTTTCAATTTCATCGGATATCGCATTATTGTATATATTATTAAAAATTCTATTTAAAGGTTCTATGAGTTTTTTACTTGATCTGTGATTTGTTTTTAGCACAATTCTAGCATCTGTTTTGATTTTATTTTTTATTTCTTTGTTATAAAATGCAATGTCTGCTTTTCTAAAGGAATATATTATCTGTTTTGGATCAGCTATGAATATTAATTTTATTTCCGCTGTTTTTAATATTTTAAATATTTCGATTTGCATCAAGCTTAGGTCTTGAGCCTCATCAATTAAAATGATTTTGTATCGATTTTTAATTGCATTTAGAAGTTTCTGATCTTCTGATTTTAAATAATTTTTTAAATTTGAAATTATGTAATTTTGATCTATTGTGTTTGTTGATTTAATAATTTTTTTTAGTTCTTTTTCTATATATTTTAGTATTTTGTATTCAACTTTTAAAATAATATATTGCTTTAAATTATTTCTATTTTTATTTCTATTGTCTTCTGATTTATATTTTTCATGTTTAATATTAATTCCTAAATAGATTAAATCATTTTTAATCTTAAGTTCTTTAGGTAATAATTTAGCATTTTTTTTAGTTTCTTTTTCTATTAGAGTTGAAAAAAATTTATTTTTTAATAATGTTTCTGCTATTTTGAATATGTCGTTTTCTTTAGAATATTCTATTTCAAGTTTACCAGTTTGAATATGTTTATTGTAAAAACTTAATATTTCATTTGCTGTCATTTGGTCTAAGTTTTCTATTATTTTGTTGTAATCTTTTATCAATTCTTCTTTTTTAAGAAGAATGTTTTCAAATGATGTTTGGGTTTTAAGCCAATCTCCGAGCTCTTGAGTTGTATCCCTTTCGTAAGCTTTTTTTATTTTAAGAACAATTTCTTCTGTTTTTTTAGCATCAGATTTAAATACTTTAAGTTCATAGTCTTTGATATCAAGAGCTTGAATCAAGCTATCTGATTTTCTTAAAAAGTCATACACTATTTCATCTATTTCTTTTGAAAATTTTTCTTTAGGTTTATATTTGGAATAATTTTCTGTTTCAATTTGAAAATTATTTAAGGCATGTAATGCGAATTTATTGATTGTTGATATAAAGAGTTTTTTTGATTGCTCATAAGCTTCTTTTAAAATTTCATTTGTTTTTGAGCCCAAAAAAGCATTTTCTATTGCTTTTAGTATCCTTGTATGCATTTCCTCTGTGGCTTTGTTTGTAAAAGTTAATACCAAAACTTCATTTATGGAGTATAGTTTAGTTTTAATTAAATTTATAACCAAATTTTCAAGTATGTGGGTTTTGCCAGTGCCTGCTGATGCTTCTATTAATATTGTTGTGTTATTTTGAACTTTTTCTAGGATTTTGTCCATTAATTTTAATTTTTTGTCCTTGCGAATTTAATATAAAATTTTTCTATCAATATTAGTAAATTTTTGTCTAGCTTTAAATCATGAGTATCTTTAAATCTATTATAGTAATCACATAGTGTTATTTCGCTAGTTTTTAAGAATCTCTCGTGTGATTTGCTTGTGAAATAGGCTTTGGAAGGGTTTTTTATTTGCATTTTTATGAGATTCTTAAAGCAATTTGAAAAATTATTTTGATTTATTTTTGTTAAAATTTTAATTATCGAGCTTTGATAAATTGGAGTTGGATAGCTTGATATGTATGCAAATTGCATAAGTATATTTCCAATGTCATCAATTATTATTTCTTCGTTGTGATACAAAATAGTTGTTTTAGCAGATAAGCTTTCAAGATTAATTTTTACTTCTGTTAATGAATTGAAATTTTGTATTTCTTTTTTTATTAGCAGTCCTGTTATATATAAATCTATTTCATTTTTTATTTTATCTGGAATGCTGCAATAGTCTTTTTTTACAAAATTTAAATAAAAATAATCGTTTTCAATTTTATATAGATTCTCAATATCTTTTTTTAATTCAAATTCTATATATTTTTTTTGAAAATTTAGTTTTATTGTTTGACAAAATTTAATTTTGGCTTCAATCATTATTGAAAGGTTTTTAAGATTTTCAGCAGCATTATATTTTAATTTATTTATTTTTGTAAAGATATCACTCACAATCGTTTTTTGATCTATGTTGAAAGGAATACTTCCTTGTTGTATTTCATATCTAATATGGTTTTTAATAATTTCTATTGCTTTATCCGTATCATATTTTTTACCCATTATGTATTCATGCAGTAGTGTTGAATTTTTTATAAGTCTGTAAATAATCTCAATAGTGCTGAAAATTTGTTCTTCTTGTTTTTCTTTGATTTCATTTTCTAATCTTATGTCTTGTATTTTAACGTTTAAAGTTTTTTCATAAAAATGTTTATAAGGATTAGAAAGGGCGCTTTTTAATTCGTATAAATTTAATTTAATTGGACCTTCTAGTTGAATTTTGTTTTGCTTAAATTTAATTGGCTTAGAATTTTGTAGTATTTTTGCGATGTTAAAGGCTTCTAAATCATAGTTTATTAAATAATTTTCTTTTACATCTTTAAAGTATGCTAGGTCATGGTTTTCATTTGGATGCTTTTCTATTTGAAAATTTTTTTCATATTTTTGTATGTGATCAAGTATTTTGTTTATTGTTTTTGATATATTAAGTTCTGGGTTTAGATTGTCTTGAAATGAGTAGTAAAGGTAAAATTTTTCTGATGTTGCAAAAATTAAATTAAAAAGATTCGCGATTGCCTCTTTTTCAGTGTTATTATATTCGCAGTATTCATTTAATAAATTCATATTATCATAATTTATCTTGGAGTTGAATTTTTGAAATCCCAAAAAATGAATTTCTTTTTTTTGAAGATATTCTATTTCTTTGTAATTGGCAATTAGTATTCCATTTTTTTTATACATTACTCCATATTTTTCTTTTTCAAGACTTTCTTCAAACATAATCTTAAAAAGATAAAATTCAATTTTTATTTCATTAATTTCTTTTAAATAGCTTTTGTAAAGATTGTCATTAAAATCTTTGGGGAAATTTTTAAAGGATTTTATTTTATTTTTTAAATATTCATCAGTTATATTAAATTCTTCAAGATCAATATATTTTTGAATAAAAATTTCTATTATTTCTGCCCATTCGTATACTTTATATGTTTTATTTTTAAAATAGTTTATATCTTCGTACAAACTTTTTACTATTGTTATAAGTTTTATTATTGATTCTTGATCTTGAAATCTTATGCTTTCTTTTGGAGTTTCACCTTCGTATTTTTCGTCAAATATTTCAGACATTAAAAATCGATTAAATCCGTCTTCCCATGAGTTTAAAAAGTTTTGATCATATTTTAAATTTTCTTTGTGAGTGCTGTTTGCACCAAAACTAATGTTCATTGCATCGCTAAATTCTATTAAATAGTTTAATTCAGAAGTTGATATATTAAATTTTTTCATTACTTTATTATTACTTAGCAGGTTGAATACTTCTTTTCTGCTGAAATTGCTAATTTTTTCGTTTTTTGATATAAAAAGATCCATTAGCCTTTTTAAGGCTATTATACTTTCTCCTTTTGACAAATTATTATAAGATAGAACACTGTATTCAATCTCATATTTATTTAGGCACTCTTCTATATATGGCAAATATTCATTAAAGCTTTCTTGCAAAGAAGTTATTGCTATTTCACTTAATTTTAGGTTATTTTTTTGCATTGAGTGTACAATTTGATTGACTAAAATTTCTACTTCACGTTTTTGATTTTTAGCTTCTATTATTTTAAAGCTATCGTCTAATTTTGAAAGCGGAGTTCCTCTTATAATGTTATTTTTAATGCTTGTTAAAAAATTTTCACCTTTAAATAATTCAATATCTACTTTTTCTAAAGCTTTATATTTTATTGGATTGATTTTTGCTTTTGTTAGCAATAATTCTTCAATAAGAGTAGATTTATAGTTGAGAAAATCTTCAAAAATTAATACATGCACTTCAAAATCAAAAATTTTTTCTAAAGAGTTAAGAATTTTTTTTTCAATCTCTCTATTATTGCCAATAAATATTATTTTTTTAATTTCAATTTCTATATTTTTTGTTGGTTTTTCCTGAATTGCTTTTTTATGTAAGTTTAAAATATTTTTTTGCTTTTCAAAGAGCTTTTTAAATAGTTCTTTTTGCATATTCTCGTAGGGTTTTAAATTTTCTTCTTGGAATAAAAATCCATCGTCTTCCCAGATTTCAATTAATTTTGAAAATTTTGAGTAATAATGGTGGAATAAATCTATTATTTTGGATGCAAAAAAGTACCTATTCTTTGCTGATTTGAAATCTTTTATGTATTTTAGTTTTTCAGTTTTTAATATGTTGTATAAAATGAATTTTTCTGTTTCCAAATAAAATGGAAAAGTGTTCTTTTCTATATATTTTTTTATATTGGGATTTTTTAAAAAAATTTCATATATGCTTTTTACAGCATTTTTTTTAATATTTAGATTATAAGAAATCTCATTTAGTCTTGCTATAGTTTTTTTAATTTCTTCTTTTAAAAGATCATTTTTTACTATTATGAGTGTTTCTTTTTTAAAGATATTGTCTTTTTGAGTTAATTCTTTTATTTTATTATAAATTTTATTTACTTTATTAGTTTTATATATATTCACAGATTAATTACTTTTATTATCTTTTATGAGTTTGTTTCTTAACTTTCTTAAGTTTTTACTTATACTTACTTTATATATATGGGGATTAATTATTCTTCTGTAAGTATGTTCAAGTCTACTTAAGTCAAGCTTCGTTTTATTTCTAATGTTGTTTAAACTAGATTCATAGCCTTTGCAAAGTTTTCCATTTTCTAAGACAGCGTGAATTAAAAATTCAAAATCGTCATATTGTTTGATAATTTTGAAAACATTATCTTGTATTGGATGAAAAATGGTAAATTCTTTTCTTAAGTTTAGATGGTCTTTAATTTCATCTTTTTCTTCTTTCAAAAATATAAAATCAAAGATCATTTGACCATTTAAATAGATTCTTGCAACTTCTTTTTGGTCAGGTAATGTTGATTTTTCTATGTTATTTGATATTTTCATTTTTGGTATAAATTTTCCATTTTTTTCTATAGAGATCATTTTATATACTCCTGAAAGATTTGGATCTCCTTTTGCTGTAACTAGATTTGTTCCAACGCCCCAAATATCAATTGGAGCATTTATTGAATTTAGATACATGATAATATTTTCGTCAAGCTCATTAGATGCAATAATTTTTACGTGATTTAATCCATTTCGGTTTAATTCTTTTCTTGCTTCTTTACTTAAATATTCAAGATCCCCACTGTCAATTCTTATTGAAAATTTATTTTTTTCCTCTTGTTTTAGCTCCTTAAATATCTTAATAGCATTTTTTAATCCACTATTAAGCGTGTCATAAGTATCAATTAGTAAACTTACTTTGTTTGGATAGGTCTTTGCATATTCTCTAAATGCTTGTTCTTCGCTTTCAAAACTCATTATCCAACTATGGGCCATTGTTCCTGTGACTGGTATATTGTATTTATACCCAGCAAGCATATTACTTGTAAAGTCCGCTCCTCCTATGTAGGCGGCTTTGCTAGCAGAGAGTGCGCCATTTATTCCTTGTGCTCTTCTTAACCCAAGTTCTGCTAAAATTTTTGCACCAGATTCTTTTATTCTTGCGGTTTTTGTTGCTATTAAACTTTCAAAGTTTATTATATTTAAAACCAGTCCTTCTATTAATAGTAATTCTATTAGATTCCCTTCAATCACAGCTACTGGGGTATAGGGGAAGACCAGGCGACCTTCTTCTATTGAGCTTATTTTTATGTTTAGTTTGAATTCTCTGAGAAAGTTTAAAAATTGTTTATCAAGTATATTCAAGCTTTTTAAATATTTAAGTTGATTTTCATTGAAACAAATATTTTTTAATTCATTAATTAATGTATGCATTCCAGCTAAAACAATATAACCATTTTTAAACGGTGTTTTTCTAAAAAAAACCTCAAATTTTGCTTTAGGATTAATGCCTTTTGTAAAATAAGCATTCATCATTGAAATTTCATAAAAATCTGTGAATAGTGATAGATTTTTCATTCTACTTATTATATACTAGTTTTGCTTGTAAAAAAATGATATTTAATTTTTATTTGTTAATGTTTATGAATGTGTTTTATATGTAATAAATTGACCAGATTGGGCTAATTATATGAAAGAAAAAAGTGTTTCTAATTTTGATATTGTAATTTTTGGAGTTACTGGGAATTTGTCTAGAAAAAAACTTATTCCTTCACTTTTTAACTTGTTTAAAAATAAATGTATTAGCAATTTTAGGGTTATTGGTTTTTCTCGTAAAATTTTTACAGATAAAGAATTTAGATTGTATATTAAAGATTCTTTATGGCAGGAAGAGACCGATTCTTTGATTGAAATTTTTTTAAATTTCTTTATTTATGTATTTGGTGATTTTAATGAAAATGAGCCTTATATAAAACTATTTAAATTTTTAGATAAAAGTCGAGAAACAATATATTATCTTTCGACGTCTCCTACATTTTATGGCCCAATAATTAATAATTTAAAAAAACATTTTGTAAGCGAAAGATTGACTTTATCAAAAATAGTTCTTGAAAAGCCTTTTGGCTCTAGTCTTGAGACAGCAAAAAAATTAAATAGTTTACTTTACTCTGCTTTTAGAGAAGATCAAATTTATAGAATAGACCACTATTTAGGTAAAGAGACAGTTCAAAATATTTTTACATTTAGATTCGGCAATTCTATTTTTGAAAATATTTGGAATAATCGTTATGTAGATTTTGTTCAGATTACGGTTGCAGAAGAATTAGGCCTTGATGGAAGGGCTGAATATTATGATTCTGTTGGTGCTTTAAAGGATATGGTTCAAAACCATATTTTACAATTGTTAAGTCTTGTTGCAATGGAGTCTCCCATTAAATTTGATTCTGAGTTTATTCATGATGAGAAAGTAAAAGTTTTAAAAAGTTTGAGGAAAATTAACAGAGAGGATATTAAGAATTGCATTGTTAAGGGGCAATATATAGGTTCACAAGTTCAAGGAGTTTTTAAAAAAGGCTATAAAGATGAAACAGAATCTTTGGGGAATTCAAATACTGAAACTTATTTAGCCATGAAAGTGTTTATTAATAATTGGCGCTGGTCTGGTGTTCCTTTTTATCTTAGAACCGGCAAAGGTCTTGCTAGAAAATTTTCAGAAATATATATTCAATTTAAAAAACCAAGCTTTACTCTTTTTAACAATAGTTCTGTTGATTTTTCTAATGCCTTAATATTTAGGATTCAACCAAGAGATGGAATTGAAATTAAATTCAATACCAAGAAGCCCGGATATAATTATGAAATTCAAACTGCTAATATGGAATTTTCATATTACGGGACATTTAAAAGATTGTTTGATGAGGCCTATGAGCGTTTATTGTTAGATGCTTTCTTAGGAGATGGCACTTTGTATGCAACAAGCGATGAGATTGAAAGTTCTTGGGAATTCGTTTCAGATATTGCAAATAAATGGGAAGATATTGAAATTTGTAATTATTTTTATGGATCTGAAGGACCAAAAGAAATAGATTCTATTTTAGAAAAAGATCATTTTTGGCGTAAAATTTAATTTTTCAGTTTCTTAATTTTAAAAGATAAATGAGATAAAAATTTTTATATCATTTATTCTTGTTTATTTTTAACGCTTACTTTATTTGTAATTTAAAGGCATCAAATTTTTATTTCTTTTTAGATATTTTAAGAAAATTAGGAATTTTTGTTCTTGAATTGATTGTAAATTTATGCAGCGATTAATAATTTGCGTTATCATTTAAAAAATATAAGTAATCTTTTTTTAAAAACAGTGCTTATATTTAAAGGATGTATATATATGGAAAATATTGAAGTAAGAGGTCAGCCAAATTTTTTTGGACTCGTTCCTTTTTTTGTTTTTATTATTATGTATTTAGGCACAGGGATTTATTTGGGGGTTATTGGGGTAGAAATGGCCTTTTATCAACTACCGGCCAGCGTTGCAATGTTTTTTGCTTCTATTGTTTGTTTTTTAGCTTTTAAAGGCAAATTTTCCGACAAAATTCACATATTTATTCAAGGAGCTGCTCAGTATGACATTATACTAATGTGTCTTATTTTTATGCTTTCGGGAGCTTTTTCTTTTCTTTGCAAAGAAATAGGCTGTGTTGAAACTGTAGCAAATTTAGGGATTAAGTATATTCATCCCAATTGGATTGTTTCTGGTATATTTTTTATAACCTGCTTTCTCTCTTTTTCTGCTGGTACTTCTGTTGGATCTATTGTTGCAATTGCTCCTATTGCTTTTAATATTGCTGTTAAAAGCAATATTAATCCAAATTTAATAGCAGCATCTGTAATGTGTGGAGCTATGTTTGGGGATAATCTTTCTTTAATATCAGATACAACTATTGTTTCTAGTCGAACTCAAGGCAGTAGTATCTTAGATGTTTTTATTAGCAGTAGTTTTTATGCTTTTCCATCTGCTATACTAACTTTTTTTTCTTTTTTCTTTCTTTCTGAAAATTTACTTAATACTACAAACCTTTTACATGAAAGTTCAATAGATTTGGTGAAAACTGTGCCTTATTTAATAATTATATTTTTTTCTTTGGCTGGGATGAATGTTTTTTTAGTTCTTTTTTGGGGCATTTTTTTTATATGCCTTATTAGTGTTTTTTACGGGAATTTACACCTTTTGGATGTAATGAAAAACATTAATAAAGGGTTTTTAAATATGGCGGATTTAATTTTTCTCTCAATGTTAACAGGGGAAGTGTCTTTTACTGTTATTCATAATGGAGGCTTTAAATGGTTGTTTATTAAATTGAAATCTTTAATTAGAGGGAAAAGTTCAGCTGAATTTTCTATTGGGGCTTTTGTTTCAATAATTGATGTGTTTCTTGCTAATAACACAATTGCCATACTTATTTGCGGTAAAGTAGCAAAAAAGATAGCTTTTGAAAATAATATTAGATTTCAAAGAAGTGCTTCTATTTTAGATATGTTTTCTTGTATTTTTCAGGGTATTATTCCTTATGGTGCTCAAATGATTATTCTAGTAGGCTTTTCAAATGGGCTTGTATCGCCAATTAGCGTTTTACCATTTTTAGTTTATTTTGGATTTTTATTGTTTTTTGTTATTTTATCTATTTTGGGAATTGATATAAAAAAAGTTTTTTTATATTTTTTAAAAAAATAAAAATTTTGAAAATTTTAAGATTTGTCTTGTTCAATTTTTATTTGTTTTATTTAGAATAAATTGCTTTTAATTGTGCTATATGATTTAGGAGGTTTAAAATTGGAAAGAGAAACTAATATAGTTCCAAATTTTTGGGGACTTACGCCTTTTTTTCTTTTTATAGGGATTTATATTGGTACAGGACTTGTTCTTTATTTTAATGGTGTAGAAAGGGCATTTTATCAAATGCCCCCCATATTTGCTATGTTTATTGCTATTGTTTTGACATTTATTGTTTTTAGGGGATCTTTTTTAGCAAAAATGAATAAATTTATTGAAGGTTGTGCTCAGCAAGATGTTATTTTTATATCTTTAATATTTATGTTATCCGGTGCTTTTTCTGCTGTTTGCAAAGAAATAGGAAGTGTTGAGGCTGTAGTAAATATTGGCCTTAAATATGTTCCATTTAATTTACTAGTATGTGGCATTTTTTTAATTACTCTTTTTTTGTCTTTTTCTACTGGAAGTTTTATGGGGACTATTGTTGCTGTTGCTCCTATTGCTTTGGAACTTGCAGATAAGGTGAACATTTCTCTTCCATTGGTTGCTGGCGCTATTCTTAGCGCTGGTGCATTTGGAGACAATATGTCTTTAATATCAGATACTCCTATTATTTCAAGTCATACTCAAAAGGTTAATATTGTTGATGTTTTTAAAAATGGAGCTTTTTATACGTTTCCAGCAGCAATTTTAGCAAGCATTGTTTTTGCATTTTTAGGTTCTTATTATAGTAAGACTGCTAATTTTATTATTGAGCCTAGTGATATAAATTTTTTTAAAATTGTTCCATATGTTTTTGTTATGGCTTTTGCAATTTCAGGCTTTAATGTATTTTTAGCCTTGTTTTTAGGGATTTTTGTTGCTGGTATTATTGGAATTTATTACTCAGATATTACTTTTTTATTGCTGGCTAAAAAAATCAATGAGGGATTTTTAGGCTTAGGAGAAATGTTTATTCTTGTTGTTTTTACAGGCGGAATTTCTTATATGGCAATTAAGTATGGGGGGTTTGATTGGTTACTGTTAAAATTGCAAAAAATGTCAAAGTCTAAAAGAACTTCGGAATTTGTAATTGTGTTTTTGGTTGGCATTTTGACAGTGTTTCTTGCAAATAATGGACTTGCTATTTTAATGAGTGGTTCTGTTGTAAGATCAATAACTCAAGAGAATAATTTAAATTCAAAACGTATTGCAGCTTTACTTTGTATGTCTTCGTGCTTTTTTTTAAGTATTTTGCCCCATAGTATGCATGTTATAGCTCTTGTAGATTTTACAAAAGGCAAGCTTTCTCCTTTTGACATTTTTCCATTTTTAATTTATCAAGGATTTTTAGTTTTATTGATTGTTTTGTCTATAATTGGACTTGATATAAGATTAGTATTTAGATCTTTTTTAAATAATAGCCAAAAATCTTAAAAGCTTTTAAAATGAAAGCTTTTAAGATTTTTTTTTGCATTTAAATATTTAAGAAGATAGATTTAAATATATTTTTAGGATTTCCTCTTTTATTTTTTTAGGTATTTTTTTAAAAATTTCAAATTTGGAAAAATCTTTTGGTAGAAATTTTTCTTCTAAATATAATTTCATTTCGGGATTATTTTTTGCTTCTTCTTCTATTCTTTTTATTACATTTTTATTTGGAGAATTATATCTAGTTTCTTTAAAATTTTTATAAGATGGTTCATTTTCGTATAGAAAGTTTATAAATTTGTAAGCCAAGTTTTTATTTGGAGCATCAATAGGAATTACAAATGCATCTATCCATAGATTAGTGTTTTTTGGCGCATAAAAGTCTAAGTTTTTATCTTTTAGCATGGCGTTTTGTGCTTCACCACTCCATGTAAGCTGAATAGATGCTTCTCCGTTTAGCATTAATGATTTTGCGGGTACATCTGAGAAATATCCGATTAATAGTGGATTTTGGATTTTTAAAAGTTCACCTGCTTCTTTGATTTTATCTATATTATTTTCATTTATTGAGTATCCAAGTTTTTTTAGAGCAACCCCAATATTGTCTTTAGGGGAATCTAGCATTGTAATCTCTTTTTTATATTTTTCATTAAATAGTATGTCAAAACCTTGCATGTCATTTAAATCTATTTTGGTTTTATTGTAAAGTATTCCCATTAATCCCCAGTAAGCTGGCACTGAATAAAAATTGCCAGGATCATGTTCTAGGTCTGTGAGATTTTGAGAAATATTTTTTACTACATTTGGTAATTTTGAGTAATCTAATTTTGTAATTTTGCCTTCATCGATTAATTCTTGGATTAAATATTCTGATGGGACTATTATATCGTAGTAGCTATTTGTGGTGTTAAATTTAGCTATCATTTCTTCATTGTTATGAAAGATTTCATAATTAATTTTTATATTATTTTCCTTTTCAAATTGATCTAATAAAGTCTCGTCAATATATTCTGCCCAATTAAATACGTTTAAGGTTATTGTGTCTTTTTTTGTGCAAGTAAAAGTTGTAAGAATTGCTATTAATATAAACATTTTTTTCATAAGTACTCCTTTTTTTATTTTAAAGCTCAGCATCTGTTGTTAATTTTTTAATTCCTATAAATTTATTAATAACAAACAAAAGGCTCAATATTGTAAAAAATAATATAGCAGAAATAGCATTGATTACGGGCTTGATACCCCTTTTTGTTAGAGAGTTTATTAGAATAGCTAAATTATTAAATCCTTGTCCAGTAGTGAAAAATGATATCAAAAAATCATCTATTGATAATGTGAAGGCAATAAGAGCTCCAGTTGCTATATTCCCGACAATTTCTGGATAAATTATATTGAAGAATATCTGAATTTCTGATGCTCCAAGGTCTCTTGCAGCATCAATAATATTGTTAGGAAGGGAATATAATTTGGGCAAAATTATTATTACCACGTAAGGCGTTGAAAAAATTATGTGTGATATTAGCATTGTAGAAAATCCTAATTGCATTTTTATTGCAGAATAAAATGTCATTAAGCTTATTCCTGTTACTATGTCTGGATTAATTATTGTTATTTTATTTGCTGATAATAATATTGTTTTTAATTTTTTATTTTCTGCTTTGTAGATTGCGTAAGCACCAATAATTCCAATAATAACAGAGGTTAAAGATGAGATTGTAGCTATTAAAATGGTGTTAAATATTGCTGATTTTATTTGACTTGAAGCAAAAATTTCTTTATACCATTTTAGACTAAATCCTTGCCATATAAATCCACTATCACCAGAGTTAAAGGAATAAATTATTAAGATTATTATTGGGAGGTAAATAAAGCTGAGTATTAGAAATAGGAAAATGTTTTTAAAAGCTCTAAACATATTTACTCTCCATTATTTTTTCGCATTAATTTTATTATTATTAAATTAAAAATTAATATTACTAACATTAAAATAAATGAAATTGCAGCTCCAGTATTCCAGTCTTCTATGAAAAGAAACTGCTTGCTTATTAGGTTTCCTATCAAAATTTGTTTAGAGCCTCCTAATAAGTCTGAAATTATAAATACCGTGATTGAAGGAATAAATACCATGATTATTCCTGTTGCAAGGTAGGAGAGCGTTAAGGGTATTTTTACATAAATTAATATTTGCCACATTCTTGCTCCAAGATCTTGTGCTGCTTCAATGTATTCTGACTTGATTTTTAAAAATCCTGTATATATTGGCAAGATCATGAAAGGCAAAAAATTGTATACCATGCCCATTGTAACAGCTTGTTCATTGTAAAGAAGATCTAAAGCACCAATTCCGATCTTTTCAAATAAGTTGTTGATGAATCCATTTTTTCCAAGTATTCTCATCCAGGCATAAGTTCTAAGCAATGTGTTTATCCACATGGGAAGTATTATCATTATTATTAATTTATTTTGAGCACTTTTTTTTGATAATGAAATTAGCCAGGCGCCAGGATAGCCTATTAAAATGCAGAAAATTGTTGCTATTGTTGCTAGTTTCAAGCTCCTTGAAAAGATACTAAGATAACTTGAGTTTAAAAGCCCAATAAAATTATAGATTGTAAATTCATGCTTTTCATTTAAAAATCCCAGTATTATTATTATTAGTAAAGGCAGAATACTAAATGTTAATAGGAATATAGAGTATATGATTAATATCAATTTTTTCAAAACCATTATTCCTTGTGCATAACATGAATATCATCGGGTTCTAAGAATATGTCAACCTCTTCTCCAACTTTTGTAAGTCTTGTGCTTTGAACTATCCAATTTGTTTTTTGAATTTCTAGAGTCATTTCGTAATGAACTCCTTGAAAAATTGCAGATGTTATGATGCCGCTTAAATGTCCTTTTCCTTTTGGAAGCAGTTTTATATCTTCGGGGCGTATTACAAGGTCAACTGCTTCTTCAGCTTCAAATCCTTTGTCAAGGCATTCGAATTCATAGCCGAGCAAGCTTACAACTAGCTCCTTTTTATATGTTCCATCAAAAATATTACTTTCTCCAATAAAATCAGCTACGAATTTTGTTTTAGGCTCATTGTAAATTTCTTCAGGTGTTCCTACTTGCAGAATTATTCCTTCATTCATTACAACAATTCTATCACTCATTGTCAATGCTTCTTCTTGATCGTGAGTAACATATATAAATGTGATTCCAAGTTGGCGCTGTATTTTTTTTAATTCTTTTTGCATCTCTTGTCGCATTTTTAAATCAAGAGCAGAAAGTGGTTCATCTAGTAGCAGAAGCTTGGGCTCCATTACCATTGCTCTTGCTATTGCAACTCTTTGTTTTTGTCCCCCTGATAGTTCGTTAATATTTCTGTATGCATATTTTGGCATTCCTATCAACGAAAGAGATGTTTTTACTTTTTCTTTTATTATATCTTTTGGTGTTTTTTTCATTCTAAGTCCAAATGAAATATTATCAAAAACATTCATATGCGGGAAAAGTGCATAATTTTGAAATACAGTATTAATTTCTCTTTTATTTGGGCTGGTTTTAGATATTTCCTTAGAAAAGAAATAAATTTCTCCATTTTTTTGACTTAAAAAACCACCCAATATTTTTATTAATGTTGTTTTTCCACATCCAGATGGGCCTAATAATGTAATAAACTCATTTTTTTTAATTTTTAAATTTATGTTATCTAAAGTTTTGTTTCCATTGTTATCATAATAATGACTTAGATTTCTAATCTCTAGGATACAATTATCCAACTAATTCCAACCTCCTTATGGCTGTATTAATACAGATCAAGATTATACTTAATATTATTATTTATGTAAATGCCCTTTTTAAAAGACATTATAATTCTTGTCAAGAATTATTTTCCCAAATTTACCTTCTCTGAATTCTTTAATTAATATTTTTGATGCTTTTTCAAGGTTAAGCTCATTTTTTTTATGGATTAATTTTCTTGCTTTTGCAAAATTTTGAAGAATATCAAGTGAATTTTTATGATATATTTCATATTTTTTTAGTAAAATATTTTTATTATTTTGATCCATTATTTCAAGCAAATATAATGCAAGATCTATATTGTCTACTATTTCATTTTTGATCATATCTAATATTGCAAGTTTTTTTGCAATTGATTGGTCTGCTAGATTATGCCACAAAATCCCTGGCATATCAAAAAGATTGATTTCTTCATTTATTTTTACTATTTGTATATTTTTAGTATATCCAGGTTTATTAGCAACTTTTGCGCTTTTTTTGCCGGATAATAGATTTATTATTGAAGATTTTCCAACATTCGGGACTCCAATAATCAAAACCTTTATTTTTTCTTTATAGTTTTTTATCTTTTTAACAATTGCCAATTTTTTAATATTATCTATTATTTGCTTACGCATTCCTTTTTTGTAAATATTGCTTATTATTACAGTATTGCCAAGATTTTCAAAATATTTTTTCCATTTTATAATTTCAGCTATTTGAGCAATATCAGATTTGTGTAAAAGAATTATTTTGGTTTGATTTTTAATAATTTTTTCAGTTAATGGATTTTTGCTACTAAATGGAGCTCTAGCATCAAGTATTTCTAGCACAATATTGGTTTTTTCTAAATTATTCTTTATTAAATCTAAGGCTCTTTTCATGTGGCCAGGAAACCAGTTGATTTTATTTATCATGCCTAAATTATAGCTTAATGTGTATTGAATAATAAATTATTTTTGTTTTTATCTTTTAAATTTATGTTAATTATGTTAGTTTTCTTTAAAAGAATTGTTTTTTTTTTAAAATATATTCTGTATTTGAGTTTTTATACTTTTTTAAAAATAAATTTATAGGAGGTTTGATTATTATTGAAAAAATCAAAAGAGGGTTAATAGTATCTTGCCAAGCCCTTGAGAACGAGCCTTTACATAGTAGTTTTATTATGTCTAAGATGGCTTTGGCAGCTAAAATGGGTGGAGCTATTGGAATAAGAGCTAACGGAGTTAATGATATTAGCCAGATTAAGTTGGAAGTTGATTTGCCAATAATAGGTATTATTAAAAGAAATTATAATAATTGCGATGTGTTTATTACTCCCACCATGAAAGAGATCGATGAGCTTTGTAATGAAGGAGTAGATATAATTGCCCTTGATGCCACTTTTAGGAATAGGCCCGATGGTGTATTGCTTGATGATTTTTTTGAAAGTATTAAAAAAAAATATCCAAAGCAGTGTTTAATGGCAGATATTTCTTCTTTGGATGAAGCTATTAATGCCGATAAATTGGGGTTTGATTTTATTGGAACAACTTTGTATGGCTATACAAAAAGTACTAATGGTTTAGATATTGCAGACAATGATTTTAATTTTTTAAAAGCTTTGATTAATTCTAATTTTAAGTCCACTTTAATAGTGGAAGGAAAAATAGATACCCCTTTAAAGGCTCAAAAATGTTTTGAAATGGGGGTTGATTTAGTAGTTGTAGGGGGAGCTATTACAAGACCCGTTGAGATTACTAAAAAATTTGTAGAGAAAATAAATCAGGTTAAAAGATAATTTTAAGCATTATAGAGTCAATGTATTGTTTATTTTAGGAGGTTTTTATGGTAAAGGGTTTTGAACAAGCTCAAAAATTTGGGCGTTCTTTCATGCTTCCCATTGCTATTTTGCCAGCAGCAGGGTTGCTTTTAGGAATTGGAGGCTCTCTTTCTAATCCGGAAACTGTTAAGTCGTATTCTTTTTTAGATATATTTTTCTTACAATCAGTTTTCAAGATAATGAGTGCATCAGGTTCTATTATTTTTTCGAATTTAGCGCCAATATTTTCTATTGGGGTTGCTGTTGGGCTTGCCAAGTCAGATAGGGGTACAGCTGGAATTGCAGCATTTATTGGTTACCTTGTAATGAATGCTACTATTGGGGTTTTAATTGATATGTCGGGCAAAGCAGAGTCTCTTTCTAGCGGTGCTGTGGGTTTGATTCTTGGAATTAAGACGTTAGAAACAGGGGTTTTTGGCGGAGTTGTAGTTGGTATTTTGACCTATTATCTTCATTCTAGGTTTAACAAGGTAGATTTACCCAAGGCTCTTGGGTTTTTTTCGGGATCCAGATTTGTGCCGATTATTGTGTCTTTTTCTAGTATTTTTCTTGCTGTAATTATGTTTATTTTTTGGCCATTTGTACAAAATGGAATTAATAAAGTAGGAGGCTTGGTAGATTCAACCGGCTATATCGGAACACTTATTTTTGGAATTTTTTTAAGAATGCTTGGACCTTTTGGCCTGCATCACATATTTTATTTACCATTTTGGACAACAGGCCTTGGGGGATCTGTTATTATTGATGGAAAGTTGATTGAAGGGACTCAAAATATCTTCTTTGCAGAACTTGCTTCTCAAGGTACAAGTAGATTTTTTGTTGGAACTAGTCGTTTTATGAGTGGACGATTTATTACTATGATGTTTGGTTTGCCAGGAGCCGCACTTGCGCTATACTACACCGCAAAGTATGATGAGAGAACAAAAGTTTTTGGTCTTTTAATGTCTGCAGCCCTAACATCATTTTTAACAGGCATAACAGAGCCTCTTGAATTTTCTTTTCTGTTCGTAGCTCCTATTCTTTATATTGTTCATGCTACATTTGATGGATTTGCTTTTATGCTGGCGCATATTCTTCAAATTACAATAGGTCAAACATTTTCTGGGGGGTTTATTGATTTTATTCTTTTTGGTATTTTGCAGGGGAATTCAAGAACTAATTGGCTTTTGGTGCCAGTTGTAGGCACTGTTTGGTTTTTCCTTTATTACTTTACTTTTGTATTTTTAATAAATAAATTTGATTTTAAAACCCCTGGTAGAACGCAAGATTTAAATTCTGGAGATTCTCCAAATTCTAAGAGTAGTGAATTCGAAGAAAATTATGCTACTAAGGTTATTATTGGGCTTGGCGGTGCTTCAAATATTGTTGAGCTTGATTGTTGTGCACCCAGGTTAAGAGTTACAGTAAGAGATGCTCTTAAAGTTTCTGAAAAAATTTTAAAAAAAACCGGTTCCAAAGGAGTAATTATTAAAGGTAATGGGGTTCAGGTTGTTTATGGACCAGGTGTTAGCGTTCTTAAAAATGAAATAGAAGAATTGCTAGATGATTGATTTTTTTAATAAGCAATAGCCCTAAGGCTATTGCTTATTTGTCTTATTTATGAAGTCAACTGCATATTTTGTGAAGTATGATGTGTTTTGGGCGCTTTTGTAGCTTTGGTTTCCAATAGGCACGTGTGCGTGTGAATTTTCAAGAAGTATAATGGGAATATCTTTTTTTTTACCCCCATAATTTTTTATGAATTCGTTTATTTTTATTGGGTCCACTGTATGATCATTAGGTGTGTGGGTTATTATTAAAGGTGTTTTAATTACATTAAAATCATATGAATTTAATAATTTGACAAGGCCCATCATCGCAATAATTGCGTCTACATGTTGAACTTTTGAAGAGTAACTTTTTATAGTCTTATGCTCTTTTCGTTTATCCTCTTTTGTTTCGAATTTATTGTAACCACCTGTTATAAGATATGCAATTTGTCGTCCCCAGGGATAGTAAACAATATTTGTTCTCTTATCATAAGGGAATATATTGGGAGAAATTAATACTGCTGAGTTTATTTTATCTGGATAGTTTGCTAAGGCCCAGATACTGGCAGCACCTCCATTAGAGGTGCCAATTAGTATTAATTCATCACCTATCATTTTTCCAATTTTAATAGCTTCATCAATATCTCTCAGCCAATCTTGGGTAGTGACCCCCCGAAATGCATTTTTATTGTTAATTCCATGTCCTTTTAATCTTGTAAAAAAAATATTTGCATTAAGCGCTTTTGCAATATTATTTGGAACTGGATAAATTTCATTTTTTGATGCTCCAAATCCATGAATATAGACTACAGAATATTTTGTTTTTTGAGCCTCTTTATACCATATTATTTCTTTTTTTGTATTTTTTTCTAAATTAAATTGTAATTCTTCTTTTAATAGGTAATTATCAATTTCTTTAAGGTTTTTGGGAATTGTTTTTTTTGAAAATTCATTTTTGAATTTTATTCTTGGACTAACTAGTATTAAGAGTAATAAGAATATAATTATAAAAATGATATTCTTTATATTCATACAGTGATTTCCTTGCTATTTAGGACGTTGTTGTTATTATGAATATCTTTTTTGTAACAATTATTGCAATGCCCTGAGTAAATTATTTCAATAGATTTTGTTTCCCAGTTTTCCCCAAGTTTGTCTTTCAAAATATCTTTAATATCGTCAAGTTGAATAGGATGGACTTGATTGCATTTATTACATTTAAAGTGAGCTATTGTGGAAGCCAAGCTTAGATAAAATTTTGTTTCTTTTTGATCAGTAGTTTTTATATCTTTTAGGATATTTCTTTCTTTTAAAATGTTTAATGTGTTATATACTGTTGCTTTTGATAGGCTTGGAATTTCTTTTACAAGTTTATTGTAAACTTCTTTTGCCGTAAAATATTCTTTTGGGTTTGATGCTATATATAAAATGATTCTGTTTCTCGAATGAGATGCTTTAATTCCCAATTCTGATGTTAAATTTTTCAATAATACAGGATCATTTGTAATGCCGACTTTTTCCAATGTAGAGTGGACGTCTATTATGTTATCGCTCATGTCATTATACCTTTTTGTTTAAATTAAAGATTAAATACTTTTATGTTCTACTTAAGATAATTTTATACCCAGTTATTAATATTTTACTACTTATTATTTATTTATTTTCATATTTTTTTATATTAGTATAAAAAATTAAATTTTTTATTTTTGAATTCAGTTTTATTTTGTTATCAAAATTATTATTTAATGGCAGTATCATTAAATTTAGCGTTTGAGAATAATTTATTACATCTTGGATCTTGACTGTGTTATAGGAACCCCCTATGTTTAAAATTAACCATTTTTTAGAATTTATTTTTTCAATTTTATAATTAATTGTATGAATGATTTGTTTTTCAACATTTAAAAAGCTTATAAAAAAATTACTATTTTTATCATTTCCTTTAGATATTAAAAATTCTGTACCATTAATGTATCCTTTGGGATTGTTTTTAGTTATTATTATTTTTTCATAAGTATCAAGATCACTGTATTTTGCTGTTATTTTTAAATTAGTGCCTTTTGCAATTTCAAAAATAGGTATTTCAAGGGCTGAATATTCAAGAAGATAATCAGGATTACATTTTTTTAATGTTTTTTTATCCAGATTGATTTTGGAAGGCCATTTTATTTTAATTGATAAAAAGAAGCTAGGGATAGTCTCATCTATAAAAAAATCAATTGTTGATTTTGTGGCAGAGTTAAAAGCTAAATATTGTTTTATTCCTAAAATTTTTTCATTTGAGAAGGAAAATGAGCTTTCAATAGATGCTTCTCTTATTAATTCTTTTTTTGATAAAACTTTTAAATAGGTTCTAGATGTGTTTAAAAATTCAACTTTTTTATCTTTAAATTTTATTTTATTTAACTTTCCATTTTCGAATTTGATATTGTATTGATCGTGAGATAGTGTAAAATTTCCTTCCATATTATATTCCAAATTCTTAGGTGCAATGGATTCCAAATCTTTAACAATTTCTTCTTGTTGTTTATTTATTAAAAATTCTCTTAAGCTTTTTTCATTGATTTGATAATCTTTAAGCCTTTTGTTTTGAAAATTTATTATTGGCTCTTGCTCTTTAAGGGAGTTAAATTTTGGAATTTCTAGCAGTTCAGCAGTAAGTTTAGATCCTTCTAGATTTTGTATTTTGATGCTGTGCAAATTATTTTCCAAGGCTTTTAAATAAAGTAAAAAATTTTTTAATTCTTGATTATCATAGCTTTCTTTGATTTCATAAAAATAAATAAGAGTTTCTACATTGCTTTTGGGAGAATCTATTTTTTGGACTTCATATAAATATTGACAGTTATTTTTATAAAAAATTAAGTAAGTTTTATTATTTTTACTCTGCCTTATTCCCTCTGTATAATTGAAATTAAGCTTTCTGTAAAGTTCAGTCACTTTTTTTCTAAACTTTTCTATGTTGTATATATAAAGCATAATAGGTGTATTTTGAAATATATCTTTGTATCCACTTCTAAATGGATTTTTTAGTGCCCAATACAAATCTAAATGTATTTCATCGTGTAGCATGTATTCATGAGGGCTTCCACTGTAAGTTCCTGGCATATATATATCTTTATTGGTTTTAAATCTTTCAAATAGCCATTTATTTAATTCCTCATGTTCTCTTAGAATTTCAAAAAAGTATATTGGAAATGTCCAATGTATTTTGTAAGCTAGCTGTTTGTGCTCAATCAAATATTTTATATTTGATATTATTGATAACAGGTTATTCTCTGAAAATTTAGTTATTGAAATAATAATAATATAAGTTTTTGATTTTTTTAGTTTTCTAAACATAAATTCTTTGTCTTTATGATGTAAAGATCAGTTAATGTTTATATTATATAATAAAAATTTGTGCTGGCTTTGTATATTTTGTATTTTTTGATATACAGAAGTAATACTCTATAGCGAATGTATTAAGTTTATGTTAATCTTATATTGTTAAATATAAATTATTTTATGTATAAAAAGGGGTAAAATTTTTATGGCTAAAGACATATATTTTAATGAAGATGCTAGAAAAAGCTTACTTAGTGGCGTTGAAAAATTATCCAATGCTGTAAAAGTAACTCTTGGGCCAAAAGGGAGAAATGTTCTTATTGATAAAAAGTTCGGTTCTCCAACGGTTACAAAAGATGGGGTTAGCGTTGCTCGCGAGATTGAGCTTGAAAATCCGTTTGAAAATATGGGAGCGCAGCTTTTAAAGGAAGTTGCTATTAAAACAAATGATGTTGCCGGCGATGGAACAACAACTGCTACTGTTCTTGCTTATGCTATTGCAAGAGAAGGCCTTAAGAATGTGTCTTCAGGAATTAATCCTATTGGAATAAAAAAGGGAATAGATCATGCTGTAAATTTAGCTGCTGAGAAAATTCGTCAGTCTGCAAAGAAAATCACAACAAAAGAAGAGATTGCACAAGTAGCTTCAATTTCTGCTAATAATGACAGTTATATAGGTGAAAAAATTGCTGAGGCAATGGATAAAGTTGGAAAAGATGGGGTTATAACAGTTGAAGAGTCAAAAACTTTTGATACTACGATTTCTTATGTTGAGGGTATGCAATTTGACAGAGGATATCTTTCTCCTTATTTTTCCACCAATAAAGAGAATATGAGCGTTAGCTTTGATGATGCTTTTATATTAATATATGAGAAGAAAATTAGTTCTATTAAAGAGCTTTTACCAGTTCTTGAGAAAGTTTTAGGAACAAATAAACCTTTATTAATTATTGCTGAGGACATTGAAGGGGATGCTCTTGCCGCTCTTGTTTTAAATAGCGTTAGAGGAGCCTTGAAAGTTTGTGCAATTAAATCGCCTGGTTTTGGTGATAGACGAAAAGCAATGCTTGAGGATATTGCAGTGCTTACCGGTGGTGTTTTAATCAGTGAGGAGCTAGGTATTACTCTTGAGACAGTTGAAATTGAGCAACTTGGACAGGCTAAAACTATTAAGGTTGATAAGGACAATACTACTATTATTAATACCGGCAATAAAGAGCAAATAAAAGAGCGTTCAGAGCTTATTAAAAAACAAATTGAAGATTCAACATCTGAATATGATAAAGAAAAACTTCAAGAACGTCTTGCAAAGCTTGTTGGCGGAGTTGCGGTTATTAATGTTGGAGCTGTTACTGAAGTAGAGCTTAAGGAAAAAAAACATAGAGTTGAAGATGCTCTTTCTGCAACTCGCGCTGCTGTTGAAGAGGGTGTTGTGCCTGGTGGCGGATCAACTCTTATTGAAGTTGCCATGTATTTGGATACAATAGATACAAGCAAATTAAGCTATGAGGAAAAGCAAGGTTTTGAGATTGTAAAAAGAAGTCTTGAAGAGCCAATGAGACAGATTATTTCAAATGCTGGTTTTGAAGGATCTATTTATATCCATCAAATTAAAACTGAGAAAAAGGGGCTTGGGTTTGATGCTTCCAGCTTCAAGTGGGTAAATATGATTGAGAGTGGAATAATTGATCCTGCTAAGGTTACAAGAAGCGCGCTTCAAAATGCTGCTTCAATTGCTGGGCTTTTATTAACAACAGAATGCGCAATCACCGATATTAAAGAAGAGAAAAATACTTCTGGTGGCGGTGGTTATCCTATGGACCCGGGAATGGGAATGATGTAAATTAAAGTTTCACCGGTGAACTTTTGTTTTTGCCGGTGAAATATTTTATTATTCAAAGGAATTTGTTTTGAGTGAGGATGAATTTGTTTTTTGTATAGGCTATGATTGTTCAAAAGCAATAGTAGATAGGCATCTTTTAAGGGAAAACAAAGGTAAAAGCGTTAAGAAACTTTTTGAACTTGGTCTTTATAGAAGTGCCTTTAGCAAAGCTCTTTATAGAAATGACGATGCTCTTATTAATTATTTAATTGAAGAGTATAATAAAATAAGTAATTCTAATTATACCAAAAAAGACGACTTTAAGCTTTTATTTGGGGTAGTTTATCCTGATGATATTAATAAGATAAAAGTGACATATGTATAGTAAGGGGAGGGTTTGTGTTTTTATTGCAAGAATTTAGCAGCAATAGCATCTTTTTTCGAAGTTTATTGGTTTTTTTGCCTGTTATTGCTATATTTTGGTTTTTAGTAATATTTCCTCAGCGCAAGGAAGAAAAGAATAAAAAAGAAATGATAAAAAATTTAAAAAAAGGCGATAAGGTATTAACAATAGGTGGAATTTTTGGAGTTGTAAAAAAATTAGGTGATACGAATGTTATTTTAGAATTAAATCCAAATATCGAAGCAGTATTTGTAAAAAACTCTATTGATAAAGTTTTGTCTGAAAAAAATGAAGTTAAAAAGGTGCTATAAGGTATTATATAATTTAAGGTAAAATTAAAACTGTTAGCTAATAATGGTATTTATTAAAAATTTTAAGGATTTGTATAATGAAAAAAGGATCTAAGCTCATATTGATATTGTTGGTGACGCTTTTTGCATGTCTTTTAATATTCCCGACTTTAAAGTGGTATTTTTTAATGAGTATTGAGGATAAAAAGATAAGCTCATATTCACAAGAGGCTTTGAGGGATTACTCAAAGAAAAAAGCTTTGGATGATCTTGTTAAGCTTAAGGAGTTGTATCATAAAGATCCCAATAGCAGTATTCCGTCTAATCTTTCTTATTTGATTCCGATAGCAAAAAATAATTATAAGTCTTCAATGAAAATTCCGCCCAATTTTTTTACTGCTAAATCTTTGCGTGAAGGATTTTTGACCGATTCGGATATGGGAGAAGTAAGTTTAGAGATTTATAGACATTATGAGAACATAAAGAAGAGTAAAAGCAGAATAATACATCTTGGGCTTGATCTGTCTGGAGGTATGAGTGTTACCATTTCTCTTGATTATTCAAGTGTTGAAAAAAAATTAGGTCGTTCTTTGACCTTTGCTGAGAAAGAAGATGCTATTTACCGCATAATGCAAATTCTTAAGGATAGGGTGGATAGGTTTGGGCTTACAGAGCCTAAAATTGCAAGAGAGGCTGGAGGAAATAAAATTTTCTTAGATATTCCTGGAGAAAAAGATGAAAGTAGGGTAAGCACTCTTTTGAGTGGGAAAGGCAATTTAACTTTTTATGTGGTTGATGACGAACTTACATCTCTTTTACATAAAAAAATATTAGAAGCAGGCTCTCTTTTTTCTATTTCCGAAATTCAGAAAAATATGAACCTTCCAGATAGTAAGCAAATTTTTCCTTGGTATGTTAAGGATTCTTATGGAGTGGATGATGAGTCATCAGTGCGTTATTATGTAGTTGATGCAAGTCCTGAAAATTCATTTGATGGTGCTCATATTAAAGATGCCGGGGTTTCTAATGACCCTAGAACAGGCCGAGATATTGTTGCTTTTAATCTTGATGTTGATGGGAGTGAAAAATTTTTTAAATTTACTCAAAAAAATGTTGGAAAGTCTTTGGCCGTTGTTATGGAAGGTAAAATTAAGTCTGTAGCAGGAATTGGGTACGCTATTACTGGAGGCAATGTTTCAATTCAAGGCGATTCTTTTGATAAAAAAGAGGCCTTAGATCTTGCTTTGGTGTTTAAAACTGCAGCCTTTCCGGTTGATATTAAAATAGATGATTTGAGAATAATAGGGCCTACTCTTGGTGCTAAGACTGTTGATCTCGGTATTAAATCTTCTGCACTTGCTCTTTGTTTAGTTTTTTTATTTATGTGTATTTATTATGGTTTGAGTGGCGTTGTAGCTGGATTTTCACTTGTTATTTATAATGTATTTTTAATTTTAGCAATATTGTCTGCCTTTAATTTTACTTTAACTTTAACAAGTATTGCAGGTCTTATTTTGACAATGGGTATGGCTGTGGACATAAATATAGTTATTTATGAAAGAATTAAAGAAGAAATTAGAGAAGGCAGAAAATTTGAAAATGCGTTTGAAGATGGTTTTAAAAAAGCCTTTTTATCTATTATGGATGCAAATATAACGACATTTATTGCAGTGCTTTTTTTAACTCTTCTTGGGACAGGAGTTATTCAAGGTTTTGCATGGTCTCTTTCTGTTGGAATTGTGGCATCTCTTTTTAGTAGTTTGATTTTTTCAAGATTTATTTTGGAATTGATCATATCTGCTAGAAAAAGCAAATTTATAAGTATATCTTGGAGTTCAAAATATGCAAAGAGTAATTAATTTTTCAAAATATGGAAGCAATTTTTTAATTGTTAGTGTTATTTTGACTTTTATTGGGCTTATTTATACCTTTTTTTATCATGGTGGATACAATTGGGGAATAGATTTTTCTCCTAGAGTTAATATTAATCTTTCAATAGAAAAATCAGATATTAAAGAAAATGAAATTAAAAGAATATTCTCTCCTATTTATAAGGCTTTAGATGTCAATAGCATTTTTTCACCCAATGAGAATAAAAGCGAATTCTCTATTATGGTAAAGTCAGATATTATTGATTATGCTTTTAAAACAGAAGTTCAAAAAACAATAATGGACGAACTTAAAAAAACATTTAATACCAATATTGAAGTTTTAGATTCTTATTTTATTGATTCAAGCTTTTCTTCTACTTTGAGAATTAAGTCTATACTTTTAGTATTAGGAACATTTACTCTGATTTTGATTTATATAACTTTAAGATTTAAACTAAGTTATGCTATTGCTTCCATACTTGCAACATTTCATGATATATTTTTTATAGTTGCTTTTTTAGGGGTATTTAGAATAGAGATCAATAGTTATATTATTGTGGCAATACTAACCATTATTGGATATTCTTTAAACGACACAATAATTATTTTTGATAGGATTAGGGATAATGTTAGGCGATTAACCGATAACACATTTTTAAATGTATTAAATATAAGTATTAGTCAAACTTTATCAAGAACTGTTTTGACGTCAGTTACAACATTTGTTGCAGTATTTTCTATTTATGTGTTTACTGAAGGGTCTATAAAAGATTTTTCTTTGGTATTTATGGTAGGTGTAATTGTTGGAACTTATTCTTCTGTGTTCATAGCATCTCCAATACTTTTAAATCTGTATAAAAAGATAAAGTAGATCTTAAATAAGATGATATTGCGACATGAAGTTTTTTGATTTCGGTTCATTGGGATTTTATAGATTTTTTGATTTTCAAAAATATCTTAATTTTAGTATTTTTAGGTATAGTTTAATAAATTATTATTCTTATCGAGAACAGTCTAGCCTTATTAACGATGCTAATTTACTTAAAGATAAACTTGTGTTTTTGGATAAGATTTATAAGGATTTTAATCCCAGTATCAGTAAATCTTGGGATGCTAATAAAGCTATTTTTTTAGATACTTTGCTGATTATTAAGAATTTAATAAAAAAATATCATCCTAATTCAGAATTTTTAGACATTCAAGAAGATGAATTGTTAGAAGATGTTTCTCATTTTAATAAATTTTTAGATAAACTTAAATATTTGAATTTTAGAGTAGATCTTAAACAAAAAATTGAAAATTTTGAAAAAAAGAGTAAAGCTCCATTTTCTTGCATAAGAATTGCTACATTCTTTATTCAAGAAGAGTTTTTAGATCGACTTAGTAATTCGTTGGATTTTTTTTCTAATGAGGCCAATAGTAATAATTTAGATGTAATTAATAAAGAAATTAATGATTATTATGAAAAAGTAGAGCAAATTAAGAAAAGTAGCAACATTAAAGAAACCCATAAGAAATTTATTATAGACCACACAAAAGATAGAATTGATAAAATCATGAAAGATCATAGTCTTGACATTTCTAAGCTGCTTATAAAAATTGCTTTGCTTGAGATTACAATTCAATGTTTTGATAGCTATTATTTGAATTTATTGGAAATTTTACAAATTCTTTTATCTATTAATAATATAATTGAGATAGGTTTAAATGAATTGCCTGATGCTATTTTTAATGAGTGGAATGAGCTTATTTATTTAAGAAGAAAAGAATTTCAAAAATTTGTTTTAATATCTGATTATGTTTTCCAAAAAAGGATAATATCTACTATAAATTCTGGAAATTGGAAATTTGCCTTTTTTACTCTTGCCCCTCGACAAGGCGATGTTTTTCAATTTTCAGTGGATATTGCTAAGAATTTTGATAATATTGAGGATGGAATCAAAGAATATGAGTCTAAGATAAATAAATTTAATGAATATAGGTCAGGTTGGGAGGCAAATTTAAAAAACTTTGGTCATTTATTTTCAGAAATACTTTAGTCATATATCTCTTTTAATCTTTCGTAAATAGCTTTTACTTCATTATTTATTATTTTTGGAATTTTTACTATCAAAGTGACTTTAAGGTCCCTTTTTGAGTTGCTTCCAATTATAGGCATTCCTAGTTCTTTTAAGTTTAAAATTTCTCCATTTTGTGCATCCGAAGGAATTTTAAGTTTTATTTTTTTTCCTTCAATTGTTTCAAATAGTTTTTCGCAACCTAGAGCTATTTCCCATGGATAAACTTCTATTGTTGTTTCTAAGGTTTTTCCATTCAGTTTAAATTTTTTATAGCTTGATATGTTAAATTTGACTATTAAGATCTCTTTTGTTCCAGAAATTGGATTAATAGGGCCTTTATTGTTTATTTTTATTTTAGTTGTTTCTAATGTTCCTTTTGGGATTATTACTTCGACTTTTTTGTTGTTTATAAGTATTGTTTTTTTACTTCCCATATAAGCATCATAAAGTGAAATATTTAAAGTTATTTCTTTGTCTGCTGTTTTTCTTGAAGATCCAGTAAATATTTTGGAAAAAAAATCTAAATCTTCAAAATTGCTAAATCTTGAGCCATTAAATTCTCTTTCAAAATGGTCGTTGTTGCCATTAAAATTGGTGCTACCCAAAGCGTCGTAATTTCTTTTTTTATCAGGAGAAGATAAAATTTCATAGGCTTCATTTATTTCTTTAAACTTTTCTTCAGCTATTTTGTTTCCTTTGTTTTTGTCCGGGTGATATTTTATTGCCAATTTTTTGTAAGCTTTTTTAATTTCTTCATTACTAGCATTTTTTTGTATTTCAAGTATATTATAGTAATCTTTTGCCATTAAAAAATCTCCTTCAAATCCCTTTATTTACTATATTTTTTGAAATAAAATTTAATATTTATACTTTATATATGTTATAATTAAATTTAAATTTTTAAAAGACCAATTATGAGAGTAGATCTTTTACCTCTTTTCGAGTTAAGTCTTTATATTAATATGTCATTTTGTTGTAAAGATTTTAGCATTTTTAATAGAATTTTAGGGGAATTGAAATATTATTTAACCTTATTAGGTCATCCAATTATAAAAACACTTTACATTAAGCATGTAAATTTTTGTTTATGTAGGCAGGATAGTTTAAAATTTATTTTCACTTCTTTGTCCAAATATATTAATTTGGCTTTATTAGAAGAATTTACTTTAGAAATTATTCCAGGTTATGTTGATTTTGAAAAATTCAAACTTTTGGATGAATTTTGTATTACTCGAATTAATCTTAGTGTTCAAAGTTTTTCTTTAAAATTTAGAAAGATTATGGGGATACCCGAAATTTCTTATGAGAAAATAAATATTCTAATTAAAAATATTAGAAAGTTTTCTTTTGATTTAAATATTGATATGACTATTAATATTCCTTTCCAAAAAAAATCTGATCTCAAGCGAGATTTAAAAGAATTACTCTCATATATACCTGAACATATTTGTTTTAGTGATTTTATATGTGAAGAGCAAGACCTTACCTTGAGGGATTTTGATAGCGGCATTGATTCAGAAAAGCTATGGTTTTATGCTCTTGAATATTTAGAGTCCAATGGCTACATTAATTATGAAATTACCAATTTTATGTTAAAGGGTCATGAGAGTAAGCATAATAAATTAAATTGGGAGTTAAAACCGTATTTAGGATTAGGATTGCACGCTGTAAGCTTGCTTTTCTGTAATGATAAGAATAATAATGTAAGAGCTTTGATTAGAAAAGATAGTGGTTTTGTAAAAGCAAGTAATCACTTGGCAAAGTTTGAATTGTTAGAGGATTTAGAGTTTTTTATTTATCATTTTATTCAAGGACTTGGAACTATTCAAGGTGTTAATTTGCGGTCTCTTAGGCTTAGATTTGAGTATAATGACAAACAATTTTTTCATTTTATTAATTATTGTTCAAATTTAAGTAAAAAGTTTGTTTTTGATAATAATATTATGTTATTAAAAGGGCGAGAAAGATTTAAGTTAGATTTTTATTTATTAAAAATTATGAACTATTTTAATGATAACGTTTTTAAAGTTAAGTTTAGGCTTCCTTGATTTGTTTGTTTTGGTAATAAACTATTTTTGTGTTTTTATGATTGAATATTCCAATCTCAAGTATACCTGGAAATAGTTTGAAGTATTTTTCTGTTCCTTCGGGATTTTCTACGTGCATTTTTACATCTAAAATATAATTATTATTGTCAGTTATAATAGGTCCTTTTTTTTCCTTACAAACTCTTAAGGTTGTGTCTAAATTCATTTCTTCAAGCCTGGTCATAATAAATCCAACTGCATTTTGGGCAACTTCTATGGGAATAGACATTTTTGTTCCCAATTTTTTTACAATTTTTGTTTCATCTGCTATTATTAGCAATGTTTCTGAATTGTAAGCTATTACTTTCTCCATTAGATGTGCGCCTCCCATTCCTTTTATTAAGCTTTTTTTTTCTAATAGAATTTCATCAGCTCCATCAATTGCAATGTCTAGATTTTTATTAAGTTTTGAAAAATTTGATTCACAAGGAATTTGTTCTTTTGATAGTAAATATTTTGTATCGCTACTTGTTGCATAGAGTTTTAAATTTTTTAGGTTGCCCGATTTTATCTTTTCGCTTAAATATTTTATTGCATAATAAATAGTTGTACCTGTTCCAACCCCAAGGTTCATATTGCTTTTGATGTAGCGATCAATTGCGTATTTTGCTACCAACATTTTTTGATTTTCCATAAATTTTTTTCCTTGCTTTAATGGATTTAAAACCCAATGCATTTTAAAGTATATCATTGTTTAATTAAGATTGAAATCTTGACTAGATTTCGTGCTAATTTATAATTATTAGTATTAGTAAATAAAATAATATGCTAGGAGATTTTATGTATAAATTAGTTTTAGTGAGGCATGGAGAGAGTGAATGGAACAAAGAAAATCTTTTTACTGGTTGGACAGATGTTAAACTTTCTGACAAGGGTATCAATGAGGCTTTAGAAGCAGGTTTGCTCCTAAAGCAAGAAGGCTATTCTTTTGATATTGCTTTTAGTTCTTTATTGTCAAGGGCTAATGATACTTTAAATATTATTTTGCGAGAATTGGGGCAATCTTATATTAGTGTAAAAAAAACCTGGAGATTAAATGAGAGGCACTATGGAGCTTTACAAGGTTTAAATAAGTCAGAAACAGCTGCAAAATATGGGGAAGGTAAAGTTTTAATTTGGAGACGCAGTTATGATGTGCCCCCAATGTCTTTAGATGAGTCTGAAGATCGTCATCCAATAAAAGATCCAAGATATAAATATATTCCTAAAAGGGAGCTTCCTTCAACAGAATGCCTTAAAGATACTGTTACAAGAGTTATTCCTTATTGGACTGATGAGATTGCAAAAGAAGTTCTTGGGGGTAAAAAAGTTATTGTTGCTGCTCATGGCAATTCTTTAAGAGCTCTTGTTAAATATCTTGATAATTTAAGCGAAGAAGATGTTTTAAAGCTTAACATTCCTACGGGTATTCCTTTAGTTTATGAATTAGATAAAGATTTAAATCCTATTAAACATTACTATTTAGGTGATGAAAGTAAGATTAAAAGTGCAATGGAATCTGTTGCTAGTCAAGGAAAGTTAAAGTAATAGTCTATTACTATTAAAGTGTTAATAAGCCGTATTTATGGCTTATTTTTTTTATCATTTTAAGGTTTAAATATATTTGCTTACAATCTTTTCAAAGCGGTCAATACCAATTATTTTAATAAATCCGGCTAATTTGGGCCCTTTTTCTTTGTCGATTAAAATTTTATAAATTTGTTTAAAGAACAAAGCGGGTTCTATATTATTTTCTCTTGAAATTTTATATATTTCGTTTTGAATGTCTTGCTCTGTAGCAACTTCAAAATTTTTCTTTAAGGAATCCAAAAGCTCACTAATTGCCTTTTTGTTATCTTCTTTTAGTATTTCTATATTATCAAATTTAGATCTTAATAAAAATTTGAAATCCTCGGGTGCAAAATCTTTTATCCAATTAATTACACATTTGATCTTATTTATTAGTTTATCTTTCTGATCGTCTTGAACGTTTTTTAAGTAATTTAGAATTTTATTTATATTATTTTCAAATATTTGACAGATTACACTTAAATGTCTAAATCCAATTTGATAAGGGATTCTTTTACTTGGCATATATGGTTGAGATAGCTCATAAATTCTTTTAAATGATCTTTTTTTTTCTTCTTTTATATCTTCTACTCCATAGTAGATCCTCTCAAATCTGTCGTAATCTTCGTATATTTTAATTACGTCAAGATCAAATGAGATCGAAAATTCAGTATTTGGCTTTGTAGCGGCAAATAAAAATCTTGTGACCTCAGGCGTGTAGATTTCAAGAACATCTTTGAGTGATATGACATCTCCTAATGAGGATGATATTTTCCCACCACGTCCTTTTATTGAAATAAAGTCATATTGAAATGTTACAGGTGGACTGCCTTGAAAAATTTTTACAATATTTTTAGATGTGTCAAAACTACCACCACTGCTGTGGTGATCTTTTCCTGCAGGTTCAAAGTCAACTTTTTCATATTTCCATCTCATAGGCCAATCTATTCTCCAGGGAAGCTTAATGGCCCATGTAGTCCTTATGTCTAGAGATTCTTGATTTCCACATTCACATGAGTACTTAACAGAGTAATGATTGTCATAATTATTTACAGTTGTTGTATCTCTATTACATTTTGTACAAAATATACTGATTGGATACCAATTTTCTTCAAGCTTTGAAGTTCTATATTCGTTTAATGCTTCAGCCAGTTCTTTTTTATGATTAAGTGCGAATTTTATTTGACTTGCATAAGTACTGTTAGTATATTTTTTACTTTGGTCAATGAATTCAGGATTGATGCCTACTATAGGCAGATATTTTTCAAATTCAATTTCATTAGCTCTTGCATAACTTGTTTTATATCCTCTTGTGTCAGGAACTCTTGTTATTGCTTGCCTTAAATAAGTTGTAAGAAGTTCTTGTTCTGGCATATTTTTGGGAACTTTGCGAAATACATCGTAATTATCCCAAGAATAAATAAATCTTACTTGCGATCCAGAGTCTTTTAAAGCTCTTGCTACAAGGTCTACCGAGATAACTTCTCTAAAATTGCCAATGTGCACAGTTCCAGATGGAGTAATTCCTGATGCTACTGTATATATATTTTTTGGACCCTTTTCTTTTTTTATTTTTTCTGCATAAAAATCTGCCCAATGCGCCGTTTTCACATTTTATTCCTAACCCAAATTTTAGCATTTTATTTTTCAAGTTTCAAGATTTTAGAAAATTGTAGTTGAATATTAATTTATAAGTCTTTTTATTAGTTTGTCTTCTTTGTTCCAATTTTTTTTAAGTTTTACCTGGAGGAATAGGTTGCATTTTGTTTCAAAAATTTTTGCAATCGTTATTCTTGCCCTTTCTCCTATTGATTTTATTTCTTTTCCGTTTTTTCCTACAATTATTCCTTTTTGACTTTCATTGGCTACAAAAATATTGGCTCTGATAAAAAGACTTCCCTTTTTATTTTCCAAGATATCAATATCTACATACAAAGAATAGGGAAGTTCTTCTTTTAGGTTTTCAATAGCTTTTTCTCTTATTATTTCACTAATTCTAAAATTTATTTCTTGATCTGTGTAGTATTCTTGTGGATAATAAAGTGGGCCTTCTGAAAAATTTTCATAAATTTTATTTTTTAATTCTTCTGTGTTAATTTTTTTTTCAGCAGATATCTTAATTATATTGTTATCTTCTATTTCTTTTTCTTTTAGAAATTGTGTTATTTCTTTTATTTTTGTATTTTTAAGATCAACTTTATTGAGTAGTACTAAGAATTTAATTTTAGAGTTTTTAATTATTTCTAGTATTTTATTTTCCTCTTCTCCAGGTTTGTCTTGAATATCTATTATGTATAGAATAAGTTCAACTTCCCCTATTGAAGAGTGTATGTTTTTCATCATTGCAATATTAAACTTTTTTTTACTCAGATGAAATCCTGGTGTGTCTATAAAAATAATTTGTCCTCTGTCATCGGTAAAGATTCCTTTTATTTTATTTCTAGTTGTTTGTGGAATAGGGGATATGATTGATATTTTATGCCCGCATATTGAATTTAAAAGGGTAGATTTTCCAGTTGATGGTCTACCAAGTATTGCTGCAAATCCTGATTTCATCTTTTAGCATTCCTTAAATATGTAATATTCATATATTTTTTATTATAATTAATTATATAGTATTTTAGATACTTTATTTTTAAGTAAAATTTGAGGAAATTTCATTTGGCAAGAGTAACTTTTGAAGTTTTTTGCGAGCAATGTGGTGAAAAGGTTGGGCTTAATAGGTCTATTTGTCCTAACTGTGCTGCTAAGCTTGGCGACATAGAATGTCCAAATTGTCGGCATGTAGGCCCAGTTTCTGCTTTTGGAGAGGGTTGTCCTAATTGTCACTACAGTCCCTTTCAAGAGCTTAAAGAAAAACCTTTTAAAAGAAAAGAAAGAGTAAGAATGGCCGGTGGTGGAGTAGTTTCTAAAGTTTTTATAAGACTTTTTCATTTTGGGATTAATGTTAGTATTTTGCTTTATTTATTTTCAAGTTTTTTATTTGTTCTACTTTTTCTTTACATTGTTTATGGCTGAAGGCTTTGTATGGGTATTACAGTTTTTTATTTATTTTCTATTTTTACATCTTTTGTTATGGGTTCTAGCATGGAGTCTGTTAAAGAGAATGTTCTCAAGAGTACTATTTTTTATTATGATATTGAAGAAGTTGAATTTCCTTATGCCATGAAACAGACTTTACGATTTATTGGTAAAACCCATTTAAAATATGCTGTTTTTAATTTTGACAAAAATAAAATGTTTTCATACACTTTTGTTTTTGATAAAAAATTAATATCTCAGTATTCAATTTTTATTGAGGTAAAGAAAAAGTTTGGCGAGGCTACTCTGGTAACGCCTTTGAATTATTTGTGGGATCTTGGTGAGTATATTATTGTTTTAAATAAAAATATTTTAAGAATGACCTTAAAATCTTATATTGAAAATTATAATAAATGATTTTTAATAAGGTTGATAATTGAAAAAAATTTTAAAACGGTTTTTATGTTTAGCTTTGTTGATGCCTTTTTTATCTTTCGCTGATCATTTTTATGATAGAAAAGTTGTGATAAATGGGTTTAAGTTTTTTATAAAAATAGCATCTAATGAATTTGATAGAGCAAAAGGCTATATGGGCACCGAAAAAGTTGAATATGGAAATGGAATGCTTTTTATTTTTAAAAAAGAGCAAAAGTTATCTTTTTGGATGGAAAATACGCCTTTGCCTCTTGAAATAGCCTATATTGATTCAAATGGAATTATTAAAGAGATTTATGATTTAGAGCCATATTCTAGAGCAAATGTTAATTCTATTTATAAAGCAAAGTATGCCCTTGAGCTTCCAAGAGGCTCATTTTCTAAATTTCAAATAAAAATAGGCGATAAGGTGAATTTTTGCTTTGATATTAATTCTTTATCGGTAGAATGATTTTGAAATTATTGGGCTTTAATTTCTTGAAGTTCTTCTTCGATTTGATCTTTTTTAAGTTCATTTTTATTAGATTCTTTTATTGAATTTGTTTTTTCTTTTTTTAAAGAGGACTGTTCACTTGATGCTTTATTTGCATTATTATTTTCTTCATTATTATCAATGCTTTCGTTGTTGGTTGTTATTATTTTCTTAAAAATAGTTATTGTTGAGGCGATCTCGTCAATTGCATCAAGCAAAAGTGTTTCGCTTGCAAATTCTTCTGCTTTTACAATATATACTAAAGAGTTAATTCCTCTTTCTGCATTGTGAATAATCTCCCATGATCCCAGTACTCTGTTATTATAGCTGTCGCTCATAAGGGAGTCAGATATTTCTTTAATTTTTTGTGTGTTTACATCAAATACTTTAACAATTCCAAATATTTCTCTTATTTTTGAATTTTTATATGAGTTTAGCCTTGATCTAATAATTATTTCTTCTCTTTCGTTGTCGTTTATATCTTTAAATGCTATAAAGTCATTCTCTGAGTCTATTTTATATTCAATTTTGTTTTTATCTAAAAATTTTTTAATTCTCTTGTCATACTGTATATTCTTATGGTTGCAAGAAATGAGTGTAAAAATGATAATAATCGTGCTATAGAATAATGAATTAATATTAATTATTCTTGGAATTAACATTGTATTATTTGACATATGATTATTATAATTTAATTGTGAGGATTTTAAAAGTAATTTATGCGTCTTCAAGGTAGCGGCTATTCATATACTGTTATTCAATCTAAAAATAATTATTCACAAAAATCTTCTTTTGGAATTTCTTTTGTAATATTAAGCAGAGGAACAAAAATTTTTAGAGAAGATTTGTTTGAATTTTTATCAAATTTTGACTTTATAAGAGAAATAATTTCAATTGAAAAACAGAGCAATAGAAGTTCTTTGCAGTTTATCTCAGAAAGTTATGGTAAGTTAAAATTTATTTTACTTTCTGATGATTTGAATTCTGGAGAAAAGGTTAATTTAGCAATGAAAGAATCCAGCTGTGACTTTGTTTTTGTTTTGCAAAGTGATATGTACTTGTTAAATCCTTTTTGGATTCCAAATATATTTGACGAAATAGTCAAAAAAAATGTTCTTCTTGTTGGGGGTGAGTTTTTTGACAAAGAAGAAGAGATGATTCCCTCAATTTTTCTTCCCAGCATAGATGAACAGCAAAAGTTTAAGGTAATTTTAGTAAATTCTGAAAAAGACTATGAAAAAACTTTGATTACCATGGATTATTGTGGACTTTATTCTAAGGAGAAGTTTTTACAGCTTGGAGGTTTTGATGGAAGGATTCAAAATGAATATTTTCAAAGAATAGATTTTGGACTAAGAGCTATTTATTTTGGAGAACATGTCTATATTTATAGAAAGCTAAGAATCCAGTATACTGCATTAAATTCGCCAGAAAATTTGACCAAAAATAAAAGTTTTTTAATTTTTTTACTTAAGAATTATGTCCCAATTTTTGTTGGAAATGGCGTTGTTTTTTCTTTTTTGAGGTTTTGTAAAATTTGTTTAAAATACAAAATTAATCCCTTTCTCTTTCAAAAAGAGTTTAAAGAAATAAAAGGTGAAATTGCTAAAAATAGCTTAAGATTCAAAGGAGACTTAAAGAGTGCCATCGAGCTTTGGGAAAATGATATTATTGATTAATTTGATTTTGTTTTCATATTTAAGCTTATATTCCAAGACCCTTGATTACTTAAATGTTCTTGATTTTTTTGACACCGATGTTTTTAAGTTTGATTTAAACATTGAAAATGATGTTTTTACAATTGAAAATGATAAGGGATATTTAAATTTTAGGTTAGGTTTTGAATATGCGCTTACATCTTCTGGTTATTATATGTTTGTAGACCCAATTATTGACATTCGTGGAGAAATTTTAATAAGCCAAAAGGTCTTAAAACAAATTGAAAATTATTTCAATTCTCTTAAAAGTTATAATAAACCCAGAATTACTTCAATAATCATTGATCCTGGACATGGAGGGCATGATGCTGGTGCGGTTGTGACTTTAAAGATAAATGGTTACGATGTTGTGCTTCAAGAAAAAGATTTTGCATTAACTTATTCTATATATTTGTCTAAAATTTTAAGTAATTATTTTATAAATAAAAATATTTTGTTAACTCGTGTAAATGACGTTTTTTTAACTTTAAAAGAGCGGTCGGAATTTGCAAATGCAATAAAGCCAAATTTTCCAAATAATGTCATATTTTTGTCCATACATGCTAATGATGCTCCAAATAATGAAGCTAGAGGAGTTGAGTTTTGGTATCTTCCTAAGGATTCAAAAAGAGAGGTTATTAAACATTTTAAGGGATATGATATTAAAGGTAATAGATACTTAAGTGAGCTTAATGATATACTAGATATTAAATATAAATATGAATCTAAAAGATTGGCTGAAATTTTGTATAAAGTATTTAAAAATGAGTTAAACGAAACTAATATTAGGCCAATTAGAGAAGAGCAGTGGTTTGTAATAAAAAATAGCAGTATGCCTGCTGTATTGATTGAAATGGGTTTTTTGTCCAATATTTTAGATGCTAAATTAATTTTGGATTATAATTACATGAGCAAGTTTAATATCCTAATACTTAAATCTTTGGTAAAATTTATAAATTTTTATGAAAAATAATATTTCGGATGTATTTTTTAAATATAATACAGTGATTTATAATTTTTTAAATTCAAAAAAAGAGCATACGGTTAGATTGCTTTTAGTGATTTTGGCAGCAAGTTTTTTGTTTTCTATTTGTATGGTTTTTTTAAATTATGATAATCTTTTTTCAAAAAAGGTTTTTTATTTTTACTCTAGCAAGGGGTTTGTTTCTAATTTAAGGTATTTAAGAGATGAAAAAAAATTGAAAGATAATTTAGATCTTTTAGCAAAAGATTTCCTTTTGGGAAGCAATGAAGGATTTTCTTTTGGATTTTTATTAAGTGATGCAAGATTTTTATATTCTTTTTTAAAAGATGGAATTTATTATATAAATCTTTCAAGGGAGTTCTATGATTCTTTTAATAATGGGGATCATAATGAATCTTATGAATCTTTTGATGTTAAGGTTAACCTATTTGTCATGTCTTTAATAAAAACAATACACTTTAACTATCCCGGCAAGGTAAAAAAGCTTGTTATTCTTATTGAAGGGTGTATGCTAAAGGAGCAAATTTGATAAGTTTAATTTTATTAATAATGGCAATTAAAAAACGAAAATTTTATAAAAGATTTATATATAAGGAGTTGGTTTATATGAAGATGAAAGCTAAAAGTATTTTACTTTTTTTATTATCCACGGCTCTTTTTGCTCAAGAGACTGATGGATTGCCAGAAGGCTCTAAAAGGGCAGAGCCTGGAGAATTAGTTTTAGATTTTGCAGAACTTGCAAGAGATCCAAGTTCAACTAAACTTGATCTTACAAATTATGTTGATTATGTTTATTCAGGTGCTTCTGGTATTGTGAAGCCGGAAGATATGGTTGTAGATCTTGGGATAAATAATTGGAGTGTTTTGCTTACTCCTTCTGCGAGGTTGCAGGCTTACGTTAAAAATTCAGTTGTTGCGCCTGCTGTTGTCAAGAGCGAGTCAAAAAGATATGCAGGCGACACTATTTTAGGAGTAAGAGTTTTGTTTCCAAGCTATTCTCAATCATCTGCTATGATTATGCCACCATTTAAAATTCCTTTTTATTCAGGAGAAAGTGGTAATCAATTCTTAGGCAAAGGTCTTATTGATAACATTAAAACTATGAAAGAGATTAAAGTAGCAGTTTATAGTTTAGGATATGAAATAGATCTTGAAGTTTTATTTGAAGATATGAATGGCATGGAGTATGCTTATTCCTTAGGGACTTTAAAGTTTAAAGGGTGGGCTGATTTAATTTGGTCAAATCCTAACTATATTCCCAATATATCATCTAGAATAATTAAGGACGATGTTCCAAATTATCCTCTTGCTTCAAGTAAAATGAGATTTAAGGCTTTTAGAGTTTCAAAATCACATAGTTCAAAAGAGCAAAATTTCATCTTTTATGTTAAAGATTTGAGAGTTCTTTATGATAAGTTGAGTGTTTCAATAGATTCTGATATTGATAGTGAATCTGTGTTTAAAGTTTATGAGACTAGCGGAACTGAATCTCTTCGTAAATTAAAGGCACATGAAACTTTTAAAAGAGTTTTAAAGCTTCGAGAAAAAATTTCTATGCCCGAAGGGTCTTTCCAAAACTTTATAGAAAAGGTTGAGAGTGAAAAACCTGAAGAATCATCCCCAAAAAAGTAGGTTTAAATAACATGTAAAGCTAACCTAAAAGGTTAGCTTTACATGTATAAGATTTTAATAGGAAATGGTATGGAAATATTAGATTTAGAAAATGAAGAGCTTTTAGGAGTTTTTTTCGAAGAGGCTCAAAATCTTGTAGATATTCTTGAAGAGAATATTATGTCATTAGAGGATGATCCTAATAATTCTGATACTATTGATGAAATATTCAGGGCAGCTCATACTTTAAAAGGAAGTTCTGCTTCTCTTGATATGATGGAGTTATCTGATTTTACCCATATTGTTGAAGATGTTTTTGATGCTATTAGAGATGATAGGATAAATATAAATAATGATCTTGTTGATCTGCTTTTAAATTCATTAGATGTTATTAAGGAAATGCTTGCGTTTCGTCTTGATGGCAAGGTTTATTTGAGTGATATAAGTAATCTTAAAAGCAAGTTAAATCAATTTTTAGTAGTTGATAATCAAACTTATATTAAGAGATTGGACGAAAATTCAACCAAAAACGATTTTTGTCTTTCAGAATTAGATCTTGAGGAGATAAGAGAGGGGTTAGGAATTGGGCAAAAGGTTTTAAGGATCAGCGTTATTTTTAATGCAAGCAGTGATTCTAAAGTTGAAAATGGTGGATTGAAAATATTTAATATTTTAAAAAATTTAGGGTCTGTTTTACATACAATCCCTAAATATGAGCAAATCATTGAAGATAAATTTTTAACAAGAGTAGATTATTATCTGATATATTCAGATATAGAGAGCGTGAAAAAAAGTTTAGACGCTTCAAGTTTAATTGAGAGCTATTTGGTTGATGAATTTAATGTAAAAGAAGAATTGAAAAAGCTCTCAGATAGAAAGACTAAAGATATTGATTTAGATTCCAATCTTGTTTTAAATGATGGTTTTGATTTTACAGAGAATGAAACTTCTGATTTATTACTTGAGATTGAAAATCAAAAGTTATTTAAAGTTAAATTGAATTTTGTAAAAGATAATCCTATGGCTACGATTAGTGGGTTTCAAATGCTTCAGGCATTAAAAAGTCTTGGAAAAATTTTCAAGTCTCTTCCAGATTCTAGTGAATTATTGGCAGATAAATTTTTTGATTTTGTTATATATTATTTAATATCAAATGTCAGTATAGACAGTATTGTTAAAAAGATTAATTTACCAGATGTTGTTAGTCATTTTGAAATTGAAAATGTTGATTTAGAATCTTTAAAGAATATAAGTTTAAAAGAAAACGATGAAGTACCTTTTAAGGCAAATAAAAGTATTAAGAAAAACAATCCAATTAGCGTTAATTTAATTAGAATAGATAGTAAAAAAATAGATTACATATTAAACCTTGTCAGTGAAGCTGTAATAAGTAAATCATCTTATAATCAAATAAATTCAGAAATGATTACGTTATTTTATAATTTTAATTATTTTTATGATTATCAAGAAAGTTTTCAGAGAAACTTTTTAATTGATTTAAAGATAATTTTTAAAGATGCAGGCTTGACATTAGAAGATGAGATCGAATCACACATTAATTCTTTGATGAATTTTAAAATGGAGAAATCTCTTAATGATATATCTGAATTGAGAAATTCTTTTTTCAGACTTCTTCAAAATTTTAAAATGACTTCTGGGCGGCTATCTAGAATAATTACAGATTTGCATGAGAGCGTTTTAAAGACTAGGATGTTGCCAATATCTAATATATTTTCAAGGTTTACAAGAGTTGTCAGAGATCTTTCAAAGAAATTGAATAAGATTGTAAATCTTGAAATGGAAGGAGAGGAAACTGAGCTTGATAAGTCTGTTATAGATGACCTTGTAGATCCTTTGATGCATTGTGTTAGAAATTCAATGGATCATGGACTTGAAACAGCCGAAGAGAGAGTTAAAAAGGGGAAGAATAAAGCAGGTACTATAATTTTGCGCGCTAAGAATGAGGGAAATGTAATATCAATTGAGATTGAAGATGATGGGATTGGTATAGATCCAAAGATTATTAAGCGCAAATTAATTGAAAAGGGAATAATAAAGGAAGGTCTAATTTACTCTGATTTTGAACTTATTAACTTAATTTTTGCTCCTGGTTTTTCAACAGCAGCTCAAGTGACAGACCTTTCAGGTAGAGGGGTTGGTCTTGATGTTGTTAAAAAAAGTATTGAAAAGCTTAATGGAACCATTTTAGTAGAATCAGAAATTGGACGTGGAACAATTTTTAAAATTAAGCTACCATTGACATTAGTGATTATACAAGGTCTTTTGGTGAAGTCAGGGCCTGAGACCTATGTTATTCCTTTGAACAATGTTCTTGAAACTCATAGAATAACTGAGTACGATATAAAATTACTTGAAAATTATCATGAAGTTTATAATTTAAGAGATGAAATCATTTCTGTTCTCAGGCTTGATAAACTTTTTAATATAGCAAGAGACGATTCATTAATAGAGAAATTTTTAATAGTTGTTAATACTAATAACATAAAAACTGCAATTGTTGTAGATTCTATTCTTGGCGAGGAAGATTTTGTAGTAAAGCCTATTAAGGATAAATTTTCAGCAAGCTCGGGTATAGTTGGAGCTACTACGCTTGGTAATGGTAAGGTTGTATTAATAATTGATGTTTTTAAACTTTTTGATTTAAAAAAGGATATTAAGGAGTGAATCTCTTGTGCAGATAAAAGAAATTTATTTTGGACCTAAAATTTTAGACGATAAAAATTGTAATTCTAAATTGACCAATTTTGATTTTAAGGTTGTTTCTTTTGAGCTTGGACCAGATCATTATTTGGTAGACATTATGCAAGTTAAAGAAATTAGAAAATCTAGTAATTTTACTTATGTGCCAAATGTCAAAAAATATGTAGCTGGGCTTGATAATTTACGAGGCGAAATAATTCCTATTATAGACCTTAGAATAATGTTTAATTTAGAATTTAATAAAAAAGATCTTGAAGATATTATGGTTTTAAAAAATGAAGACCTTCTTATAGGGGTTATTGTTGATAAAATTAATAATGTTTTTTCAATAGATTCTAGTCTTATTCAAGATCCACACCCAGTTTTATCTCAAGATTCTTTAATAAACTATATAAAAGGCGTTGTAGATTATAACGAAAAACTTTATATACTCCTCGATGTTTTTAAAATTTTTAATTATAGTGAAGAAGAAAAGGTATTAAAGCCTGGCCAAAATTCTGCTGAAAAAATCGATTTTGTAAGCGATTCTGATGATTTAGATGTGCTAGATGATTGCAAAGGTAATTTTGTCACCAATAATGTTTTTCCAAAAAATAGTAATAACAATGAAAATTCAACTTTAAAGAATATTTCAACTTTTAATTTGGAGAATATTAAAAAAAATCTTTTGAAATACGAGTTTAATGCTTCTTTAGTAAATGATGTGTTTTTAGAAAAAGTTGGAGTAAAATTTAATATGGTTGATACTGATTGCTTGCCTTACGATATTTTTTTAAATGAATTTTATTCAAAATCATCGGGAAGTTTGTGGGGAGTTGATTGTTTGGAAGAATTTCAAAATGAAATTGTTAAGAATCGCTTAAATTTTATGGATAATTTGAATTCTATTTTTAACGTGTTGGAAATTGGTTGTGGTAGCGGAAGAGAGACTATAGCCTTAGTTAATGCTTTGTCTGAATATTATGTAAAACCTTTTAAGTTGACAGCTATTGATAATGATTTGTCAAAAGTGGTTGAAACTTCTAGGTTGATTTTTTCAGAGTCAGAAATTGGTATTAGTGAAATTTATCGTAGGAACTCTTTTGAACAAAGTCCTGGGGTTTATAAATTTAAGTCAGAAATTCTTAATAATGTCTTGTTTGAATATTCCGATGCTCTTTTTTCAGATTTGCCTGATAATTTGGGAATGGTTTTTTTAAAAGATGTTTTATGTTTCTTGGATAGTAAAGATCAGATTTTAATTTTAAATATCATTGCTTCCAAAACTATTAAAGGGGCTCTTTTGGTTTTGGGAGATAACGAAGAGCTTAAAAATAATGATGTTTTTATAAAAGAGAAATCCGCAAAATATTTTAACTTATACAGGAAAGTCTAAAGGAGAAATTAATGAGAATAGATTATATAGAGCCGTTTTTGGATGCCGCTTCTTCAGTTTTAAGAGATATGTTGCTTGTTGAGAATATAGAAATGGGTAAACCAGGGCTTAAATCGATAAATCAAAAGATAAAAGGTGTTTCTGTAATAGTAGGGCTTGCCGGGTCTGTTGAGGGTAGTATAATTATTGACATGGACATAGAAACAGCTCTTTTTGTTGCTTCTAAATTGAATTTTGAAGAGTATGATGATTTTGATGATGAGGAAACAAAAGAGATGGTTGCTGCAACTCTTACTGAGGTTGGCAACATTATTGCCGGAAATTTTGTTACTACTTTGCACGCTAAAGGTTTTGTATTTGATATAACCCCACCAGCTTTTATTTATGGAGAAAATATGAAAATAAGCAATAAAGGTTCTGAGGCTTTGATTGTTCCTTTTTCTTTGCCTGATGGTAAAATTATAGAAGTTAATATTGCAATAAGAGAGAGGGTTTGATATGAAAAAAAAAATCTTTTTATTAGAAAAGAGAGGTTAATATGATTCAAAAGACTACAATTGCTGCAGATTCTTCATCTAAACCTAGAGGAATCAATTATGATACAGGCATTCCTTTTAATGTTTTAATTGTTGACGACTCTGTTTTTACTGTAAAGCAGCTTACACAAATTTTTACATCAGAGGGCTTTAATATTATTGATACAGCAGCTGATGGAGAGGAGGCTGTGATAAAATACAAGAATCATTATCCTAATATTGATATTGTTACTCTTGATATTACTATGCCAAAAATGGATGGAATAACTTGTCTTTCTAATATTATGGAATTTGATAAAAATGCTAGAGTGATAATGATATCTGCTTTAGGTAAAGAACAATTAGTTAAGGATTGCTTAATAAAAGGAGCAAAAACATTTATTGTTAAACCATTAGATAGGGCAAAGGTTCTTCAAAGAGTAATGTCTGTCTTTGTTAAATAAATTGTTTATAAAATAGCTCAAGTTTTAATTTTATTATTTTCATTCTTTTTGGAAAAAAATCATTTCATTACTTATTTTATCTGAATTCTTTAAAAAATAAGTAATGTTAAGATTGAATATTTTTATAGGCTCTGCATTATTTTCTATGTAAAGCTCTAATTTGTAAAATCCCGTTTTTGTGTATATTAGTGAATAACTTTTAAAAATCCCATTTATATTTTTAATTTTAAATATTTTATATTTTAAAAATTTGTTATCAATAAGCTCGCTTTGAATTAGATATTTATTTACTTCCCTGTAGTTTGAATTTAATAAGCTGTAATCAGTTTTATTTAGCATTATGCTTTTTACAAAATGTTCGGTTAATTGATAAATATTTTTTTCTATTTCGCTTGTTGGAAAATTAGTATAGTATTCTTTTTCTAAAATTAAATTGAAAGATGAGTATTTTTTTATTTCTTCGTTTACTCTTTTTTCAATTGAGATGTTCAAAAGCCTAGCATTAAGTGGAAAATATAATATAAGTAGCATTGCAATTATTTGAATTTTCATTTTAATTCCTGGCTTTTATTAATTATTTTTTTTACTTTTTCAATTTCTAAAGGTATTTTGCTTTTTCGCTTTGAATTTAGTTTTTCTTTTAGTAAAAGATTGTTAAATGCTTTTGCAAGTTCATATACTTTTTCTTCGCTTAAAGTAAAAGGAATTTGAATTTTTCGATATTCTAATGGGTCTTGTAAAATTTTTGTCATTAAAATAATAGGATTTAAAAAGCTTGCTTTAAAAAATTTATAAAAATTCATTAAAAAAATAGTAAATGATGCAAACAATGCAAATAGAAAAATTCCAAGAATAGAATCGCTTTTTCTTTGCAAATATTTATCTATATAAAATTTTGTCTTCTCTATTTCTATTACTTTGTATTCACTAGGACTGTAGTAAACAAATATTTCGTCTGATTTTGAGTATATTATATCTTCTTTTTCTTTGATTATTAGGATGAAGGGATATTTTTCCTTAATGTAAGCTTTTTCATTTATTATTGATATATTTTTAATAATATTAAATTCTTGTTTTTCTGGTATTGAATTTACAATTTTTGAGCTTGATATTATTATAAAAAATGTAAATGGTATTAATAAGCTCATTGAAAATGTCCTAGCAAATGCTATTAATATTAGGTTCTTTTCTTTTGAATTGTAATAGATTTCTATTATTAGGTCGTTAAACCTAAGAAGCCTTAAAAATCTTAGCTTAAAAAGTGATAGCATTATTGGATTTAATATAGTTTCGTAGGTGACAATTATGTTTTTAAGCTGATATGAACTATAAAATACTAATGGGATAAGACAGTGAATTATATCGAAAAATAGATTGTTTCTGACGTAGATTTCTAATCTTTTAGAAAGGTAAGCCCTGGTTATTTTATATAAAAAAATGAAAATAAAAATTGTGTCAAATAGAAAACCAAGAAATATTAGTGCAAATCGTATTTTGTATGGTAAAAAAAGAATTATTGAGAGCTCTTCGATTAAAAGTTCAAATATTGAAAAAATTATTATTGCTTTTAAGAAAATTGAAAATTTTTTTACCATTTATTTCCCTTAGCTATTTCTAATAATTCTTTGATTATTCTTGAATCATATTCTCTAGAGCCTGATTGTTTTATTGAAAACCAACTTTCATCATACCCAATAAAACCTTTGACTGGATTGTTTTTATATTTTGGAATTCTTGCTCTGGCTGAAAAAATGGCAATTAATGTTGAAATTGGAGACATTGTTTGTAAAGTCTCATATTTAAAAAAGCTTTCAATTATGAGTCTAGCTGTTTTTTCGTCTAAAAAATCGGTATCATTGCTTATTGCTTTTGAAGTCGATTCAATATTTTTAATAGTCAATTCTATTCCTTTTTCAAAGCAGTATTTAATTACCAATACCTTTAAGAGGAGTAATATCTTTATATAATTTTTTATAATGTCTGATGAATAAAGGGCTTTATTTTCTTTTTGTATTAAATATATTGTATAGGAATTTTTTCCTTCAAATAGTTTGTTTATGTAAAAAGTGATGTATCCATTGCTTATAGTATTAAAATTATAAAAGAATTCTTTTCTTAAAGATGAGTTGGCTTTAACGAAGTTAAATATCAAATTTAAGTCGTTTTTTGTTAATTCTTTGGTAAAAAGAGGCTTTACAATGTTAAAATCAATAGCTTCAATGCCAGATAAAACAAATGGCGTAATCATTGCATCTGTTTTATCTTTGATGTATTGAATTAGATCTTTTAGTTCTGATTCAAAATCATTTTTGATGAATGTAGTAATAGTTTTTTTGTTTTCTTTTAAATAGCTGAGCATTTCAATTTCTTTTTCTATAGCAGACAAACTTTTTATGCTTTCATGATTAAATAGGTAATGATATAGGTAAGGAAAATATGGTTTTGCATTCATTTTATTAGGTCCAATAGTTCAAGGGGTTTATGGATTATATGTTTTGCTCCATTTTGTTTTAATTCTTGAACACTTCTAAATCCCCAGGAAACTCCTATTGGTATAAATCCAGCGTTTATTGCAGTTAGCATGTCTACATCGCTGTCTCCAATATATGCGATTTCTTCTTTTTGGATATTCAATTCTAATATCATATCAAGGGCATTTTCAGGATCTGGCTTTGGTGGAAATTTTTTTGAATAACCTCTGACTTCAAAAAAAAGTATATTTCCAAAAATATTTTTTACCAAACTTATTAATTCTTCGTGGTTTTTATTACTTAAAATTCCAATTGGAATTTTAAGATCATTCATATTTTCTAGAAGGGTTTTTATATTTTCGTATGGTTGCGTTTTAGATGAAAGATTTTTGTTATATTCTTTTACAAATTCTTTATAAAGTTTGTCTTGTAAATTGGGATTATTATATTCAAGAGATAATAGCTTTAGAGTGTCTATTACAAATTTGTCAAATCCTCTACCAACAAGGGCATTGAATTTGTTTAGCTCTATTTCATTATATCCCAAGTTTGAAAGAGCAGAATTCATTGAGAATGCAATATCCATGATGCTATTTACCAGGGTTCCATCCATATCAAAAATGCAGGCTTTGATTTTCATAATACTCTCTTTTTTAATAGTTTAATCATTCTTTTATTTTATCATTAATTTGCGCTCTTTATTAAGGTTTTTATATTTTAAGCATTTTTTATTTACTATTAATTAACAACTTTTATGAATGATTTATTTTGTTTATTGAAATCTAGAAATGCTATTGAAAATATAAACTTTAAGCTTTATTATATTTCATTAGAATAAGAATATTGTGGGCAATTCATGTTTGATGTTTATTAGGATTTAAAGCTTAATGAAAGAAGATGTACTAGTATTAGAAAATATTACAAAAAAGTATGGTGATTTTGTTGCCAATGATGATGTTTCTATTAAATTTAAGGCAGGCGAAGTTCATGCTATTCTTGGAGAAAATGGTGCTGGAAAGACTACCTTAATGAAGACTATTTACGGGATTCATCAAGTAGATAGTGGTCGAATTATTTTAAAAGGCCAAGAAGTAAGCTTTAAGGATTCAAGCGAGGCCATTCACAATGGGATTGGAATGGTTTTTCAGCATTTTATGTTAATTCCACAATTTACCGCTGTTCAGAATATTATTTTAGGATATGAAAACTCAAAATTTGGTTTTCTTGATTACAAACAAGCCAAAAGAAAAATAAATTATCTTTCGGAAAAGTATGGTTTAAAGATAGATTTAGAGAAAAAGGTTGAAGACTTAAGTGTTGGCATGGAGCAAAAAATAGAGATATTGAAAGTGCTTTATCGAAATGCAGATATTATTATTTTTGATGAACCTACTGCAGTGCTTACTCCTAGTGAAGTTGATGATTTTATAAATATTTTAAAGATACTAACTCAAGAGGGTCATACTGTAATACTTATTACTCATAAAATAAAAGAAATTAGGTCTATTGCAAAGCGATGCACAATTATGCGCCTTGGTAGGGCTGTTAAAACTGTTGATATTGCTGAGATTAATGACAAGGATCTTACAAAATTAATGATAGGCAAAGAGATTTCACTTCGCTCATCTAAAATTCAATTTGAAAATCATTTTAATGTTCTTGAAATAAAAAATCTAAGTGTTAAAGATGAGAGGGGAGTTTTAAAAGTTAAAGACGTTAATCTTAATTTGAAAAATGGTGAAATTCTTGGGATATCTGGTATTGAGGGAAGTGGCCAAGAGGATTTAGTTGATGCAATTTTGGGTTTAAAAAACATATTTAAGGGCGATATTTTTAAAAAAAATTCTTCAGGGAGCCTAGAATCTCTAAAAGGTTTAACGATTAAGCAAATAATAGATAAAAAAATTGGTAATATTCCTTCGGACAGGCAAAGACATGGTCTTATTTTAGAGTTCAATGTTATGCAAAATATTGGACTTAAGAGCTTTGATAATCCCGATTATTTAGGATTAAAAAAAAATCATTCAAAGAGTAATTTTGATTTAAAATTTAATTTTTTCAATTTTATTAAAAGACAATTTGATAAGGTTAAAAGACAATTTGTAGGGTTTGATCTTGACATTTTAAAAAAATTGAGCAACCAACTTGTAAATTATTTTGATATTAGGCCAAGAGGTATTTTAAATAAGGTAAAATATTTATCTGGAGGCAATCAGCAAAAAGTGATTATTGCTCGTGAGATTAGCTTAGAGCCAGACATTCTTTTAGCTATTCAGCCAACAAGAGGTCTTGATGTTGGAGCTGTTGAGAATATTTATAAAAGAATAATAGAGCAAAGAGATGCTGGTAGATCCGTTTTGTTGGTTTCTCTTGAACTTGATGAGCTTGTTAATGTTTGTGACAGAATAGCCGTAATGCATGATGGGAGGATAGTGGGTATTTTAGAGGACAATTTTGATATTGATGTTATTGGTAAAATGATGATGGGTTTAAGCTAAATGACAATTAGTAAAAACATATGCAGCAAATTTATATTAAAAATTTTAAATTCTTCAGCATTTGTTAGTATTTTTGCTCTATTTGTTGGATTTTTAATGGTTGGGCTAGTGGTGATGGGGCTTGGTTATTCTCCTTTTAGAATGTATTTTATAATACTAGAGATTCTATTCTCGTCCCCCAAACATTTAGGTTATGTTTTAAGTTATGCAGCTCCTTTGGTTTTTACAGGTCTTTCTATTGGTATTTCTTTGAAAACAGGCCTTTTTAATATTGGGGTTGAAGGTCAGTTTATACTAGGATCTATTGTTGCTTTAATAGCATCGATTTTCCTTGATCTACCTCCAATTTTACATGTAATTACTATTTTTGTTATTGCTTTTTTAGCGTCAGGTAGTTTAGGAATTTTAATTGGATATTTAAAAGCTAAATTCAATATTAGCGAAGTGATTTCAGGAATAATGTTTAATTGGATATTATTTCATTTGAATAATATAATTTTGGATTTTAGTTTTATTAAAAGAGATAATAGCGATTTTTCAAAGTCCATTAAAGAAAGTGCATTTATTGATCTTTTAGGTTCTTGGAAGCTTTCACCAGAAGGTCTTGCTTATAGATCTTCTCATCCTTTTGTTAATGAGCTTTTAAAAGCGCCTCTTCATTTTGGAATAATTTTGGGAATAATTTTTGCTATTTTAATATGGTTTTTGCTTAATAAGACTATTATTGGATTTAAAATAAATGCCATAGGGAGTAATATTGAAGCTTCAAGATGTATGGGCATTAATGTAAAAGCCGTGCTAATCTTTTCAATGTTTCTCTCAGCAGCTGTTGCGGGCCTTGCTGGTGCTATCCAAATTATGGGTGTTAATAAAGCCATATTTAAGCTTTCTTATATGGAAGGAGTTGGTTTTAATGGGATAGCTGTGTCTTTGATAGGAAACAATTCGCCGATTGGTATAATATTTTCTAGTATTCTTTTTTCTATATTGCTTTATGGAAGTAGTAGGGTTCAAAGTTTAATGGGCCTTCCATCTTCAATTGTATCCTTGATGATGGGAATAATTGTTCTTGTGATTTCTGCTAGTTATTTTTTAAATAAAATCTTTTTAAAAGGTGTTAAGAGTGTCAAACGTAATAATATTTTTAATTAGTGAAACTCTAATAAATTCTCAAACCTTAATTTTAGCTGGCCTTGGTGGTCTTATAAGTGAGAAAAGTGGAATTATTAATATTGGACTTGAAGGAATAATGACAATAGGAGCATTTTCAGGAGCTACGGTTGCATATTTTACAAATGACCCATTATTTTCAATTTTTGTTGGTGGATTAGCAGGTCTTGCGCTTGCTATTTTGCACGCTGTTTTTACAATTTTTTTAAAATCAGATCAAATTATAACCGGAATGGCGCTTAATTTTTTAGGACCCGCTATTGCTGTTTTTATAAGCACTTTGATTTTTTCTTCTATTTCAACTCCGCCTATAGAAATAAAATTGCCAATACTTTTTGATGGAATTTTAAGCAAAACGTCTTTTATATTCCAAATTTTTGGCAAAAGATATTCTATATACATTGCAATGCTAGGCGTGGTTTTATTTCATATTGTTTTCAAATATACTAAAATTGGGCTTAGAATTAATGCTAGTGGTGAAAATCCAGAGGCATTGGAGTCTGTTGGAGTTAGTGTAAATAAAATTAGATTTTTTTGTGTTCTTTTGAGTGGTTTTTTAGCAGGGGTTTCGGGTGCTATTCTTACAACAGTAATTGCATCAAGCTATGTGCAAGGGGTTACAGGTGGACAAGGTTTTATTGCTATTGTGATGTTAATTTTTGGAAAATGGACGCCTTTGGGGATTTTAATGGGGAGTTTTTTGTTTTCATTTGTTAAAACTTTGGCAATTGTTTTGGCTCAATCGCCTTTTTTGTCTTTAATAATGCCTCCTAAAATGTTAGTTATTACTCCGTATTTAATTGTTATTTTAAGTCTTATCTTTTTTTCAAAAAGAAGTTATGCGCCCAAGTTTTTAGGAATACCCTATAAAAAGCATTAGCAGTTAATATGTAGCTTATAACTTGTTTTTCATATTGTGAAAATTCTTTTAATATTTTTAAGAGTTTTTAATTTTTTGCTGTAAATTTTTTTTAATACCCTTTTGGTCTTAAGTTTGTTTGATTAAATAAGTAGATGATTTGTGAGGTAGTTTATTATGCTTGTGAAGCTTAAATACAGGTTTGTTGGATTTTTATTATTGTTTTTAATTTTTATACTGTTGCTTTTTTCTATGATTTTTAATTTTGTTTTATGTGGTTATTTAGAAGATTATTATAAGCAGCTTACAAGGGCGCAATTAAGAAGAGCAGCTTTTTCTACGCAATCTTTTTTAGACACTTTGTATGTTATAATCAACGGTGCAGCTTCTAATTTAGCACTTGAAACCATATCAGAATTTGCAATTTCCGAGAATAGAGGAAAAGATTTCTCTGAGTCTGAATTGGTAGATTTAAGAAAAAATTCAAAATTTGTTATTGATTCTGTAAAGGTGAATAAAAAATATCGACAATACTTATACAATTTTATGACTAATCTTAAAAATGATACTCTTTTTGAAGAATTCGCGTTTTTTGATTTTGAAGGGAGAATAATTGTTAGCACAAGGCATGAAAATAATATGGATTTTGGACATTCTGAGGCCAATACTAATTATTTTAAAAAAGCGATTGAGGATTATAAGCAAAACCAATTAAAATTTATAGGCTGGTATTCAAATCTTTCTGAAGGAATATCTGCAGAAGTTGCCATTAGGTCTAGGCAAAGTGAAAAAAAGGCTTTTGCAATAATTGTGCCTGTATACTCCCCAGAAGATAAGCTTGTTTGTGGATATTTGGCTGGATATTTGCTTAATGATGTTTTAGCAGATAGTTTTGATAGATTTAGATTTGGTTTTTATAAAAGGGGCAATTTTGTTTATATAGATTCTAATAATATAGCAGTTAATCCTTTTGAAGAATACAATGAAACCAGTAGGGTTAGTTCTAAATTTTTAAATATTCTTAAAGATGTTTTTTCTAAGCCACCTCTTTTATCAAATATTCCTACTGAAGTGTCGGTTTACACTATTGATAGGATATTATTCTCCGAAATGGGAGAAGAGTGTTATTATGCATTGTTGCCCATAAGTAGTAAATTAGGAGAGAAAGGTGGGGTGCTTATTGCTAGACTTCCTTATAAAGATATTTACGGAGTAATATCTAGTCTAAAATTTCAGTATATCTTGTATTCTGTTTTAGGCATTATTTCATTAAGCATTGTTCTTTTAATGAGAATAGATAGGATTATTAGTTTTCGTTTAAACGCAATTAGAGTTTTAGTTCAAGATATGGTCAAGGGAGATTTAGACAAAGATTATGCCCTTGATGATGGTGATGATTATTTTGATGAGCTTGGCATGTTAAGTCTTCAGGTTGTGAAAATGAAAAAAGCTATTTCTGTAGCAATTGCTAGTGTTTTGAGAAATATTAGCTATGTAAATAAGGCAAGTTTAGAAGTTGCCAGTTCTAGTCAAAATTTAACTTCTAGTGCGTTACAGCAGGCATCTGCTCTTGAAGAAATGTCAGCCAATGTTGAGCAAATAGCGTCAGGTGTTAATATGAGCGCTAATAATTCTTATGAAACTGAGCAAATAGCTTTAAAGACCAATGAAAATTCTCAGATAGGTGGTAAAGCTGTTGAAGAATCTGTTATTGCTATGCAAGATATTGTAGAGAAAGTTAGCGTTATTGAAGAAATAGCTAGAAAAACCAATTTACTTGCTTTGAATGCTGCTATTGAAGCTGCAAGAGCAGGTGATGAAGGAAAGGGATTTGCTGTTGTGGCTAGTGAGATTAGAAAGTTGGCTGATCTTAGCAAAATTTCGGCTCTTGAGATTGGAGAGTTGGTTGAAGATAACTCTAAGGTAGCAACCGAAGCTGGAGTGATCTTCAAAGAAATGTTACCTGAAATAGAAGAAACAGCTAATCTTGTCAAAAAAATTTCAGAAGGTAGCTCTAAGCAGAGCGATCAAATTGCTCAATTTAAAATGGCTTTAGACCAGGTTGGAGAAGTTGTTCAGTCTTCAGCTTCAAGTAGTGAGCAACTTTCTAGCATGTCTGATAAAATGTTAGAAAAGTCTAAGGAACTCAGAAAATCTGTATTATTTTTCAAAATTAAAGATTCTAAGATTGAAAATCTGGAAGATGGTGATTATGATTTCAGGTTGATGGATTGTCCTGAAAATTCTTTTAAAGATGAAAATCAAGATTTGAAAGGAAATGAAATCTCTACTTTAAATGGCAGTAGACATAGTAATTATTCTTTAAGTATTGAAAGCGAGCCTTCTGCAAGAACTATTAATAAGCGGGTTGATCCTAAAAAAGCTATCGATATTGCTGATAAGGATTTAAATTTTGATGATGATTTTTCAGAGTTTTAGAATTTTTTTTGTAAAAAGGGGTGGTTAGTATGAAGCTGAAAGCTAGGATGTTGCTACTTGTTCTTGTTCTTATAGCATTCTTTATATCAATTTTGTTTTTTGTGTTTGGAATGTTGATTAATAATAAATTGGTAGATCAACAGTTTGATCCTATGATAAATCTTATTGGAAACATTAAAAGTTCTTTTAACCTTTATATTTCTTCAATGGAAGAGAAAGTTAGGGTTAGTTCCATGTATTTCAATTCTGCTGAAAAATTTAATGAGGCTAGTAAAATTAGATCCAAAAGATTGAATTTCATTTCAGATCAATCTGAAATTCTTGTTCAAACTGGTAGTAATATGATGGTTACAAACAAGGAAGGTGAAATAGTTTTTACTACGGCTGTTAAGGATAATAGTGATTTTGGAAAGTCTATTGGGGATAGAGAATATTTTACAAAACTTAAAGAATCTCAAAGCATTGTTTACAATTCTTTTGTCATGTTAGCAGATCCTGGATCTATTGAGGAGTCTTTAGTTAAAAATATTTCCAAAATAAGAAATAAAAAAGGTCAGACTCCTTATATATTAATAGGTATACCATTAAGAGATTTTGGCACAGGCGATATTTTTGGTTATTTTATGTTTTTTTATTCAGTAGATTATATAAATAGGTCTTTTAGAGGAATTAATTTTGGAATACTATCTAGCGGCCGTGCTTTAGCTTATGATACTACGGGTAGATTCTTGGTTCATCATACAGTATTGCCAGGCGATGTTTTGACTGATCTTAGTGCTTCTTATTCTAATATTCTTAAGAAAACATCTGAAGAGTTGTTGCAAAAAAATAAAGAAATTTCAACTGTTTATTATTATGATCCTAATAACAGTAAAAAATATGTGGGAATTAGTCAAAAGGTGTTATTAAATTTGTCTAATAGTAAATTTATTCTTTTGATGAGAACTTCAGAGGATGATTTTTATTATATGTCGCGAGCTACATCTTTAATTTTGGGTATTAGTTTTGCATTTACATTGCTTATTCTTGCCATTGCAACTCTTTATCTTGTAAAGAGATTGAGCTCTTCTTTGAATAAGATATTAGAATATTCTGAGCGACTTGCTTCTGGTAATTTTACTGCAGATGTTAATTTTGGCAAATGGGATACCGTGGAGCTGTATAGCTTGTACGAAGGTCTTGAACAACTCAGAACTAATTTTTCTTCAGTTGCTAAAGGGGTCATTGAAAACCTAGATTACCTTTATGAAAATGCTATTCAAATAGCAAATGCAAGTCAAAATTTAAGTTCTGGTGCTGTTGAGCAGGCTTCTACTTTAGAGCAAATGACAGCAAATATTGAACAAATATCACAAGGTGTTTCTGAAAATACTGAAAATGCATCTACTACTGAAAAAATTGCCGTTAATACTAATGAGAGAACCAAAGAGGGCCATAAATCTGTTGTTAAAGCTATTAAGGCAATGACCATAATTACTGAAAAAATTGGAATTATTGATGAGATAACAAGACAAACTAATTTGCTTGCTTTAAATGCCTCGATTGAGGCTGCTCGAGTAGGTGAAAAAGGTAAGGGATTTGAAGTGGTAGCCGCTGAGGTTAGAAAGCTTGCGGATCAAAGCAAGGAATCAGCAAGAGAGATTATTGATATTGCAAACAGAAGCTTAACTGTTGCAAGCCGTGCTGGGGAAAATTTTGAACAAATAGTTCCTGGCATGGAGCAAACGGCTAGACTTGTGAAAAACATTTCTAATGAAAGTTCTAAGCAAAGTGTTCAGATAGAGCAATTTAAAAATGCAATAGAACAGGTTAGTCAGTTAGTTCAGACTACAGCTTCAAGTAGCGAAGAGCTTTCTGCTATGTCTGAAAAAATGCTAGAGAGTGTCAAAGATTTAAAAGAATCTGTTGATTACTTTAAGATCGAAAAGTAAGGAGAAGATTGAAAAAATCTTCTCTAGCTTTTTGGTGGCTTATTATTCTATGATTTTAAAAATTTTAGCACCTCCTAGGCATTCTGTATTTTTGTAAAAGATTGCAAATTGCCCAGGAGAAATCCCATGATCTTTTTTGTTTAGAAAAATTTCAATTAAGTTATTTGTAATAAGTCTTAATTTGCATGAGTATTTTTTTTCACCATGCCTTATTTTAATTTTGAAATTTTCAAAATCTGAAGGCATGCCATTTATCCAATGTATTTCGTGAACTAAAAATTTGCGCTTTGCTTGTTTTAAATAATTCTCGTTATGTGAGATATATATAATATTTTTTTCTAAGTCTTTTTCTATGACGAACCAAGGTCCGTTGCTAAGTTTTATTCCTCTTCTTTGGCCAACTGTAAAAAACCAATATCCGTTGTGAATTCCTATTATTTTTCCTGTTTCTTTTTCAACTATATTGCCTTTTTTCTCGCCAAGATGATATTTTATAAATTCGTTATATTTAATTTTTCCTAAAAAACAAATACCTTGACTGTCTTTTCTATCTTTGTTGGGCAAATTTATGCTTTTAGCTATTTGTCTTACTTCGCTTTTAAACAATGTTCCTAAGGGGAAGTATAGTTTTGACATTTGTTCTTGAGAGAGATGAGATAAAAAGTAGCTTTGGTCTTTAATTTTATCTTTTGCCTGTTTTAAAAAAAACTTTTTCTCTTTTATTTGTATTCTGGCGTAATGTCCTGTGACAACCAAATCATACTGTTCATTAATTTTCTCAAAAAATGCTCCAAACTTTATTCTTTGATTGCAAAAAATATCTGGACTTGGTGTATTGCCATTTTTTAGTTCTTCAATAGTATAGATTACTACTTTGTTATAATATTCTTTTTGAAAGTTTATTATTTCATACGGTATATTAAATTTATTACATACGGCTTCAACGTAATTTAAATCTTCTTGCCAAGGGCAGTTTCCAATATAAGACAGTTCATCTTCAAGCCAAATTTTTAGATAATAGCATTTTATATTTGTATATCCTTTGTTTATAACTTTATAAAGGGCAATAGAACTATCAACTCCTCCAGATAAAAGTACGGCTATTTTCATAAACTTCCCTTTTTAGGTTTCATTATATAAGATTTTGATAATTTTTGTAAATTATAATATAATACTTAAATCCATTAATGCACCGAGGAATATATGAAAATAGGTATTAGTGATATTAGGATTTTTTTACCTTTAAATTATTTAGACTTTTCTGTTCTTTTGGAAAATCCTTTATATTCTTCCAATGAAGTTTTTTTAAAAAAAATCAATAGAGCGATAGATGCAACTCTGCAAAAAGGTTTTAGGTTTACCAGTCCCAATGAGGATAGTGTAACAATGGCAAGTTCGGCTGTTAAGCTTATTTTTGACAACAATAATCTTGATTTAAACAAAATTAGAATGCTTTTAGGTGGAACTGAGACAGGTGTTGATCATTCAAAGGCAATTTCTTCTTATGTTTTTGGGGCTTTAAAGCAGTCTGGTATTTGTCTGGGGAATAATTTTCTAACCTTCCAAGTTCAGCATGCGTGCGCTGGTGCTGCTATTTCTTTACACAGTGTAGCAAGTGTTTTAAGCCATTCTAATAATTCTGAATATGGTATAGTTTTTTCTTCAGATATTGCGCATTATAGCAATCTTACTACAGCTGAGATTACCCAAGGAGCTGGTGCAACTGCAATTCTGGTTGAAAAAAATCCAAAGCTACTCTCTATTAATTTATCTGAATTCGGAGTTTATACTGATGATGTTGATGATTTTTTTAGACCTTTTGGAAGTGTTGAAGCTAAGGTGCGGGGTCAATATTCAGTTGAATGTTACAATAATGCCAATGAAAATGCTTTAAAAGATTTTGCTGCCAAAAAGCAACTTAGTATTAAAGATTTGTTTTCTAATTATAGGTTTATTTTGCATGTTCCTTTTGCTAAAATGCCGATAGATTCAATGCATCATATTTTAAAAAAATATTATAGTGATGATGAATCTGTTAGGAATGCTTATTTAGAATCAATAGATTTTTACGATGGAGTTGAAGCTGCTATGGAAGTGGGGAATTTGTATACGGGTTCAATTTTTCTATCTTTAGCATTTTATTTAAAAAAAGTTTTTTCCAAGAAAGATATTACAGGAGAAAAGATATTGTTTTGTTCTTATGGATCTGGCAATATTATGATTATTTATGAATTTACCATTGAAAAAGGTGCTTTTGATGTTGTTAAATTATGGGATCTTGATGGACTTATAAAAAATAGAAATAATGCAAATTTTGAAGAATATAAAGATTTCTTTCAGAATAAAATAGTTCCTGGTGAATCCAAAGGATTTTATTTAAAAGAATTAAGGAATGATAAATACCGAGTTTATGGGTATCGAGCCTAATATACTAGAAAATAAAAAAAGGCATATTGAAATTTGTTTAAATAAAAACGATGTTAAAGGTGGCTGCAATTTTTTAAAGTTTATTAAGCTAAAACATAATGCTCTTAGTGATTTTAATTTTTCTGAGATAAGCTTAAAAGAAGAAATATTTGGATACAATATTAATATGCCTGTTTTTATTTCTTCCATGACAGGAGGCGGTAAACAAGGGAATGATTTTAATAAATCTTTAGTTAAAATTGCAAATTATTTGAAAATTCCCATTGGCTTAGGTTCTTTTAAGCTTTTGTTTAAGTATCCCGAATATATAAGAGACTTTAGTCTTAAAAGGTATGCTTATGATATTCCTTTGTTTGCCAATATTGGCGCTGTTCAGATTGTTGAGTTTGGTATTTCTAGAATAGCTGAAATGATCAAAAGATTGGAAGTTGATGCAATTGTTACCCATCTTAATGCAGGTCAGGAATTGATGAATGTTAATGGAGACAGAAATTTTAAAGGAATAAAAGAGTCAATAGCTAAATTGGCTGATTTTTTAAGTGTTCCATTGATTGTTAAAGAGACGGGTTTTGGAATTTCACCAAACGACGTTAAGGAATTATTGAAACTTGGTGTTTCTTATATTGATCTTGCGGGGAGTGGTGGAACTAATTGGGTCTTAGTAGAAGGTATAAGGAGTAATAATCTAAATGTTGCATCTTGTTTTTCTGATTGGGGTATTCCTTCGATTTTTACTTTGCTTGGCATTGATGATTCTCTAAAGGCTAATGTTTTTGCATCTGGTGGATATGAGACTGGTATGGATATTGCTAAAGGAATTGCTCTTGGAGCTAAGCTCATAGGCGTTGCAGCTGTTGTTCTTAGAGCTTTTTATAATTCAGGAGAAGATGCTGTACTTAGTCTTTTTTCTGATTATGAGCATGTTTTAAAAATGTCTATGTTTTTAAGTGGAAGTAAAAGTTTGTCAGAACTTAGAAAAAATAAGTATTTTTTGAGTAGCTATTTACTTGCAGAGCTTGGAGTTTTTAAGCAGTTTTATGAAACTTAGTAAAAATTTTAGGCATAAAAGTGTTTTAGAAAAAAGGCAAGAGATAAAAAGTTTTTTGGGATTATCTTTTAAAGATTTTTTTTATAATAATGCCAATGAAGATTTTCTTTTTAATATGATAGAAAATTATATTGGATATTTATCTTTTCCTATTGGAATCGTAAAAAATTTGAAAATAAATGGTAAATACTATTCTTTGCCTATTGCAACAGAAGAATCTTCTGTGGTTGCTGCCTTAAATTTTGCGGCAAAAATTCTTGAAAATGCTAATTTGAAGTATTCTTTGGGCGAAGTATTGGGAATTTCTCAAATTTATATAAAAACGGAAAAAGATTTAAGTAAAATTTTTGTTGATCTTAGTGATAAAATCAAGACCTGGATTGAACCTCTTTTGGTCAATATGAATCAAAGAGGAGGTGGATTTAGAAGATTATCAACTAGGTATATTAAAGAGCTTGGTATTCAAAAATTTAATCTTTATTTGGATACCTGTGATGCTATGGGTGCTAATTTACTAAACTCAATTGCAGAGCGTGTAGCAGAATGTATTTTTTTAGAATTTGGATATGAGTGCGTTTTAAAAGTTTTAAGCAATGATATTAATGAATTTACAACCAAAGCCTCTTTTGTTTTAGATTTTAAGCATTTGCTACCAAATAAAGAGGAGTCTTGGAATTTGGCTAAAAAAATTGAACTTATTTCTAGTATAGGTTTCTACGAAGAGGAGCGAGCTGTTACTAATAATAAAGGTATTATGAATGGAATTACGGGAGTATGTCTTGCAACTTTTAATGATACAAGAGCGCTTGAGGCCTCTGCTCACAGATTTGCTTCAAAAAGTGGTAAATATCTTCCTCTTAGTAAATTTTATACTATTGATAATGCTTTGGTTGGAGAAATCGAAATTCCTTTGCAAGTTGGCACTAAGGGTGGGGTTACATCTTTTAGCGAAGCTTCAATTTTAAGTTTTAGAATTATGAATGTAAATAGTAAGAGTGAATTTATGGGCATTCTCTCTTGCGTTGGACTTGCTAGTAATTTTGCTGCATTAAGAGCTCTTGCATTTAACGGGATTAAAAAGGGTCATATGAGATTACATGTTAATAAAATACTTTACCTTTTAAAGACAAAATATAATATTTCTAATTTCGAGAAAGACAAATTATTATTAGAAATGGAAAGAATGGATATTTATTCTTTTGATTTTGCTTTTCAAATTTTAAAGAAAATAAGGTTAGAGAATGAAAGTAAAGTGCAAAGTTAATGCAAGCTTAGCTTTAATTAAATATTGGGGCAAGAAGGATGCTTTTTTAAACATTCCAGCGACTTCTAGTCTTGCCGTTAGTGTTGATAAATTTTATTCAATAAGTGAACTTGAACTTTCAGACCAAGATGAAATAATTTTAAATTCAAAGCCAGTTGTATTTCAAAATAGAGAAAAGGTGTTTTTTGATTATGCAAGACAAATTCTTAGTGAACCGAATGTTAGATTTAAAATTAAAAGTGAAAACAATTTTCCAACAGCAGCAGGCCTTGCAAGTTCAAGTTCAGGTTTTGCTTCTATTGCTGCTTGCATTTTGAAATATTTTAATAAATATTCTTTTAATAGTGCATCTAATCTTGCAAGAGTAGGATCAGCTTCTGCAGCAAGGGCTGTTTATGGAGGGTTTACTATTTTGAAAGAAGGATCAAAAGAATCTTTTCAATTAAGAGATCAATCTTATTTTAATGACTTGCGCATTATATTCGCCATAATTGATAGTAATGAAAAAGAATTGTCTTCAAGAGTTGCAATGAATATTTGTAAACACCATGAATTTTATTATGATGCTTGGATTGCTTCTAGTAAAAAGATTTTTAAAGATGCTTTATATTTTTTTTTAAAAAAAGATTTTATACGCTTTGGAGCAACTGTTGTAAAAAGTTATCAGAATATGTTTGCCTTAATGTTTGCATCTTCTATTTTTTATTTTAAAAGTAGTACAATAGATTTAATTAAATATGCTGCTAATTTGAGAAATGAAGGAATTTTTGTATTTGAGACAATGGATGCAGGCCCCCAGGTAAAGTTTCTTTGTTTGGAGGAAAATTTAAATACTATTTTAAAAAGACTTAAACAAAATTTTACCGACATTAATTTTATTGTTTCAAAGGTTGGGCGTGGCTTAGAATGGATTTGATTAGTTTTTCTGTGCCTGGAAATTTGCTTTTAATGGGGGAATATACTATTTTAGAGGAAAATGGATTGGGGTTGGCAATTGCCATCAATAAGAGAGCATTTTTTTCTTTCAAAAAAAGCGATTCTTGGCGTTTCTTTAGCAAAAAGAAAGAGATAGATGATTTTTCTTTAATAGAAAATAGAAATGATCTTGTTTTTAAAATGTTTTCATATTTGAGTCAAAATTGTTTTTTAAATTTAGAGAGTTTTGCATATGATGTTTATATTGATACAAGTAATTTTTTCTTTAATGATGGAACTAAAAAGGGATTTGGATCAAGTGCTGTTGTTGCTATTGGTATAGCGTGTGGACTTTTTTTTATTTATAATGCTACTAATGTTGTTGAGAAAGATGAAATTTTTAAATATTGTTTAGAAGCTTACAGGCACGCTCAAGGAGGAATAGGTAGTGGGTATGATATTGCTACTAGTATTTTTGGAGGTGTTATTGAGTTTGAAGGCGGTTTTACTCCTAAATACAGACAACTAGGTTCTTTAGAGTTTGATGATTTTTATTTAATGCGGGGTTTGCAAGCAGTTAAAACCACTGCTTCTATTTATGAGTACAATAAACATAGAGATTCTATTTTAGATTTTATATTTAAATGCAATTCGGAGATGAAAAAACTTGTTTTAAGTGTTAGCACTTCTAAATCTGCATTAATTTCTAGTTTAAGAAGAGCTAAGGAATTGGGATTGGCAATCGGAGAGGCAATAGGAATTTCTGCAGCCTTGCCCCCAAGTTTTGAGCACCTTCAGGATCAATGTGATTTGATTAAGGCTTTGGGAGCTGGAAATGAAACTTTTTTAGTTTTTAGGCCTAATATTAAAGCTTTTGATTTGTCAAAAATTATTCCAATTGTTCTAGAGCACGAAAACATTAAGTTTGAAAGCGAGAAATGCTAAGAATAAGAAAGCCTGCTAAAATATTATTCTTAGGTGAACATAGCGCTGTTTATGGATTTCCAGTTATTGGAGCCACAGTTCCAATTTATATGGATTTGGTTTACAGTGTATCTAAAAATTGGAAATATTTAGGAAAATCTAGTACAAGACTAAATGGCCTGATAAGTTTTATTGTTTCGAATTACAACAAAGTTAATCCAATTGAGTTTGTTATTCTTTCTGAAATTCCTATTGGAGTTGGCCTTGGTTCTTCTGCTAGTCTTAGTTTGTGTTTTGCAGAATATATTACAAGTCATTTTGAATATAGGGATTGTAATAAAATTTTGTTGGCAAATCAAATTGAAAACATTTTTCATGGCAAATCTTCTGGAATGGATATTAGACTAATTGATCTTGGTGGAACTTTTTATTTAGAGAAAAAAGAAGATGTTTTTAATTCAAAAAAATTGAAAGATTCTGGTTTTTATTTTTTAATAGGAGCTATAAAAAGAGATTTTACTACTAAAGAAATAGTTGTTAATTTAAAAAAACAGTTATTATCTAATGCTGATTTGTTTGTTTTTATTGAAAAGCTTGGTCTTGCTGTAAGCAATGCTTATACTGCTTTTCATAATAAAGATATATATTCTTTAGCTAATGAAATGAATGTTGCACACTATTTTTTAAAGCGCTTAGGGCTATCTAATGATACTCTTGATTGGCTAATAAGTAGTGGGATTAAATTGGGCGCTCTTTCTGGTAAGTTAAGTGGCTCTGGTAAAGGAGGAGCTTTTGTTTTTCTTTTTGAAAGTCGAGAAAAAGCCAATACAGTTCAAAAAGAATTAAACAATATGCTTAAAAATTATAAAATAAACTTGGTCTTAGAGTTAAAAATACTTGAAGCTTAGGTTATTTTTGGGCCCAGAGAGATTCGAACTCCCGACATCCTGCTTGTAAGGCAGGCGCTCTGACCAACTGAGCTATGAGCCCTTTTTACTAATAAGTAGTATACAGTATAAGCTTTAATGGTGTCAATTATTCTCTTTTCTTTTTCCAAAAAGAACCACAAATATATTTATATTGTTATCTGTTTTTAATCTATAGCCACCTATTTTATTGGTATCTTTATTAATAAGAGCTTCTTTGTGGCTTGGACTTTTAAGCCATGCATCAACCACTCTGTCAAGTTCAATTCCTGATGCTAGTATCTCTCTTGTTAAAGTAAAGGATTTATCGTATTTGCGTATTCTTGTCATTGGGCTTGTGCCAAAAAGGGTATGAGTTAGTGTTTTATTTTCACCTAGTTTGATAGCATATTCTTTTGCAACTTTTTCAAGAGTATCATCTATTTCTAGATGGTTTAGATTTAATTTTTTTCTCAATTCAGCAATTTCTGAATATAGAATTTTCATATCTTCTTCTGTATCTATTGGATGTATTGTATTTAAATTGCATGCTTGAGACAAAAACAGTGTAAAAATCAAAATCAATTTTTTCATTAAAGATCCTTTTTATTTATTATGGTATTAAAATCATAATTATATCTCATTATGTATTATAATGATTATATAAAGGAGATAGTTATGGAAAAGTATTTAAGTTATATAAAAAAGGATGATTTAGAAGAAATACACTTAAAATTACAAGAACTCTTGGCAAGTTTGCATATTTTTTATTCTAATTTGAGAGGTATTCATTGGAATATAAAAGATACCAATTTCTTTGTTATTCACAAAAAAACCCAAGATCTTTATGAATATATTGAAAAGATTATTGATATTGTTGCAGAGCGTTCAAGAATGCTTGGATATGATTCTGAATTTAGATATTCTGAGTTTATAAAAAAATCCTTTATTAAGGAGCTTGATATTGAATCAACTTCTGATTTTTTACTTTCAATGCAAAGCATTGTTTGCAGTCTTGCTGAGATTTTGAAAAATATTTTTGAAATGAGGAAATTGATTGATGTTGCTTGTGATTATGGTACTGCTAATATTATGGATGACATAATGAGTGATCTTGAAAAGCATTTATGGATGCATAAGGCATTGCTTGAAAATTGTGATTGTCTTTGTCATGATGAGCACAAATGTTGCGAGTGCGATATAAAATAACAATTTTATTAAAAAAAGGCTTAACTTATACCAATGATTAGTTTATCTGAATTAAGGCTGTAGTTATTGTTGGGAATTTTATGAGTATTAGAAATATTGGAATTATGGCTCATATTGATGCTGGCAAAACTACTACTACAGAAAGAATTATTTATTATACTGGCAAAAGTCATAAAATAGGAGATGTGGATTCTGGAAATACTATTACTGACTGGATGCCTCAAGAGCAAGAAAGAGGAATTACTATTAGTTCAGCTGCTATTACTTGCCATTGGAAAGATTGCCAAATAAATATTATTGATACTCCAGGACATGTTGATTTCACAGCAGAAGTTGAAAGATCCCTTCGAGTTCTTGATGGGGGTGTTGTTATTTTTAGCGCTGTTGATGGAATTCAAGCTCAAACAGAAACTGTTTGGAAACAGTCGGAAAAATATGAAATTCCTAGACTTGCTTATATTAACAAGATGGATAGATTGGGCGCTAATTTTTTTAAAGTTGTAGGAGATATTGAAAACAAGTTTAAAACTATTCCTTTAATTTTGCAAATTCCAATTGGAAATGAGAGTAATTTTGAAGGAGTAGTTGATATTATTTTAAACAAAGAGCTTCATTTTGCAATGGAAAATGGAATTCCAAAATTAACTTATAGCCCTATTAGAGAAGAATTCGCTGAAAAAGTGGGGTTTTTTAAGAAAAAACTAATAGACATTCTTAGTCAATTTAGTGAAGAGATTACTCAATTATTTCTTGAAGATAAAGAAATTAGTTTAGATATTATTAAAAGTGAGATCAGAAGAGGTACTATTTCTAGATTCATTATTCCTGTTTTAATGGGAACTAGTTTAAAAAATATTGGAATAGAACCTTTAATTGATTCGATTGTAGATTACTTGCCAAGTCCTTTTGAAAAAAACTTTAGTGCTTTTTCTTTAGATGCAAATAAAAAAATTTTAGTTAATCCCAATGAAAATAAAAAATTGTCAGCGCTTGTTTTTAAAGTTCAATATTCAAGCGTAATTGCTGCTCATCTTTATTTTGTTAGAGTTTATTCTGGCGAGATTAATTCTAGTAAAAAAATTTTTAATGCTTCAAATGGCAAGCGTGAAAAGTTTACAAAAATTTTTAGAGTTTTTTCAAATAAAAATGAACAAATAGATTGCGTAAAAACAGGGGATATTGGTGCTGTTTTAGGATTAAAGTTTTCTTTTACAGGGGATACTCTTGTTGAAGAAAATAATAATGTTTTACTTGAATCTGTTACGTTTCCAGAACCAGTTGTTTTAATGTCTGTTGAGCCCGAAAGATCATCAGATGAAGTTAGACTAAGGGAAATTTTTGGAATAATATCTAAAGAAGATCCTACTTTTAGTTATTATGAAAGCAAAGAAACAGGGCAATTAATTATATCTGGAATGGGCGAATTACATCTTGAGATTATTTTGACAAGAATTAAAGATGAATTCAATCTTAATGTTTATACAGGAAAACCTCAAGTAAGTTATAGAGAGAGTGCAGGTAAAATTGTAAAAGAAGTTTTTGAGTTTAATAATATCTTTGCTGGCAAAAATATTGATTTTAAAATTGGAATGATCATTAAACCTTTGCCACGGGGGGAAGGAAATAAAATCGATTTTGAATGTGACATTAACCCCACAATTAAGTCTGCAATATTTAGGGGAATTACAACCGCATTTGTAAGTGGAGTTTTTGGGTATCCTATTATTGATATTAATGTTGGTATTTTTTCTATTGTTTCTGAGACTAGTAAGATTAGCGAGAGCGCTTTTGAATCAATTTCAGGATTTGCTTTTCATAGTATTTTTCAAAAATCGGATCCTATTAAACTTGAACCAATAATGTTATTAGAAATTAGAACGCCTATTGAGCATACCGGAGAAATTATTTCTAAATTCAATGTTATGGGGGGTGTTATTCATTCAGTTAGCAATATTGGGGAGTATGATTTAATAAAATCGGAGGCGGCTTTTGAGAAACTTTTTGGGTATGCTTCTATTTTAAGAAGTTCTACTAAAGGGAGAGGTAGTTTTACTATGGAATTTTCTTATTTTAAGGAAAAAGTAGGTTAAAGTTATTAGTTTTTAAGGTAAAATGGCTTTTCTTGTTTTTGTTATTTTTTAAATCTAATTAATTTTTATTGATGAGTTTTATGTAAAAATGATTTTATTCCTTTTTTTGCTAAGCTTTAAGTTTTTAATAGTTTATGAATGTGATATTATGATGTAAAATATTTTTAGCCTTATAAAGGCATGTTTGTCTTTTAGGGATAGATAGAATATTATATTGTTTTTTTTGTATGATATTTTATAATATTTTTTTATTTTAAAAAACAAAGGAGGCCTATTATGCAGGGTGAAAATATGGTTTCAATTAGGGGCGGAAATAGAAGAAAAATTCTTCTTAGTTTGAAAAATATGCAATATTCAAGAACAGACTTAGCTCGTAAGTTAACCTTAACAAATGCTGCGGTTACTATTTTGACTAATCAAATGATAAAAGAAAATCTTTTGATTGAAGTTGGTTCTAGAGTGTCTGATATTAAAAAACATGGACGAAAAGAAATACTTCTTGATATTAATAAAGATTATGCGTATTCAATGGGAGTTATTATTTCTAGCAATTATTTTCAAATAGGTATTGCAAATCTTAAATGCGAGGTTTTAATAAGCGAGACTCATTCTTTTGAGCCCCCAGTTAGTGCTTATGAGATTTTAGAAAAAATAAAAGATCATATGATAGAAATTATTTGGAAACATAATTTTTCAAGAGATAAGTTTATTGGTTTGGGCTTTAGTATTACAGGGCTAATAAAAGATAAAGAATCAGGCATTGTTAATGACAGTTATGGAGCATGGATTGAAAAAGATGTCCCTGTTAAGAGAATACTTGAGGAATATTTTTCACTTACAGTTTATCTTGAAAGTTATGTTAAAAATTTATCTCTTGCTGAATTTATGGGCAAAAATATAGATAATATTATGTTTTTTGACTATACAGATACTGCTGAACTTTCGATTTGGTCAGATGGCAATGTTTATCCCGGTTTTAATAATAAGTCAGGTATGGTTAGTCACATGATAATTGATTACGAAGGAGAAAAAAATTGTCCAACTTGTGGCAATAAGGGTTGTGTTAATATGTTAATATCTAACTTTGCTTTGCAGAGATTGATTTCAAAAGAGTTTATGAATGGTGAGATTCCTGAGCTTTATGAAAAGTATGAGGGTAGATTGAAAAAGGTTACAATATATGATGTTTTCTCTCTTTATGAAAAATATGATTTTGTAAATAAAATTATGCAAGATACGGTTAAATATTTAGCAATAATTATTATCAATATTCAAAGAATGCTTGATTTTAATTATTTAGTACTCTATGGTCAAAGTTTTAAATTAAAAGCTTTTTTTGATTCGTTAAAAGAAGAGATTAAAAAGCGCAATAAAGAGAATATAATATTAAAGCTTAGTTCATTAGACACCGAAGTTTCTGTTGTTGGACCCGCTTCTAGTGTTATTTTTAATAAATTTTATTTGACAGGAGGAGATATTGATTAATATTGCCTTTTTTTGTATCTTATATTTGATAAGATTATTTTTGAGAATAAGGGTTGTTTTTAATGCTTGAAAGTTTGGGGTCAAATTTTAAAAATTTTATAAACTATCTTTCTGGAAAATCTACAATAAATGATAAAAACATCTCAGAGGCTATTGAGATTATTAAGAATTCTTTAGTTGATGCTGATGTCAACTTAAGAGTTATAAGACGTTTTTTAAATTCTATAATTGAAGAATCCAAGGGAGTAAAAGTTTTAAGAGGTGTTGATCCTAAATCTCAGTTTATTAAAATTGTCAACGATAATCTTGTTAAATTTTTGGGAGGCAAAAGTTATGAGCTTGGCTTACATCCTGTCAATAAGCAATCTTATATTCTTATGCTCGGACTTCAAGGTTCTGGCAAAACTACAACATGTGCTAAGCTTTCTTTAAAGCTTAAAAAGGAAAATAGAAAAGTGCTTCTTGTAGCTGCTGACACATTTAGAGCAGCAGCTATAGAGCAGTTAAAAATATTGGGCAGCCAAATAGGTGTTCCAGTATTTTCACTTACAGGAGAAAAAGATCCTATTAAAATTGTTAAAGCATCTATAAAGTTTGCCGAGTCTGAGTTTTTTGATTCTGTAATAGTTGATACTAGAGGACGGCTTGAAGTTGAATCTTTGTTAGTTGAAGAGATAAAAAAAATCAAGGATATTCTAAAACCCACAGAAACCATTTTGGTAGTAGACTCTATGATGGGACAAGTTGCGGTAAATATTGCTAAGGAATTTAATGAGAATGTTGGACTTACTGGTGCAATATTCTCTAAATTTGATTCAGATACTAGGGGTGGGGCTGTGCTATCGTTCAAAAGTATTTGTGCAGTTCCTATTAAATTTATTGGGGTTGGAGAAAGAGTTGAAGATCTTGATTCATTTTACCCGGAAAGAATTGCTTCTAGAATTCTTGGCATGGGGGATGTGGTTAGCCTTGTAGAGAAGGTTCAAAGCGTTGTTGACAAAGAAGAGGCTATTAAGCTTGAGGAAAAAATTAATAAAGCTAGTTTTAATTTTGAAGACTATCTAAGTCAATTTAAGCGCATGAGGCAAATAGGGGGGGTTTCTAATTTTGTAAGTTTTTTACCAGGTGTTTCAAAATCAATGTTGAATATCAATAATTTAACCGAAGAAAGTTTTAACAAAGAAGAGGCTATTATTCTTTCTATGACTAAAAAAGAAAGAATAAATCCAGTTATTTTGAACAATCCCTCAAGGAAAAAAAGAATAGCTTTGGGTAGTGGAACAACTATTTTTGATGTTAATAAGCTTATAAAGAAGTTTAGTCAAACAACTTTAATTATGAAAAAAATGAAAAATAAAGATTTTCAAAATAAGATTGCATCCCTTTTAGGGAAATAAGGAGGAATAAATTTGAGTGTTAGGATAAGATTGAAGAGAATGGGTGCTAAAAAAAGACCTTATTATAGGATTGTAGTTATGAATTCTGCTTCTCCTAGAGATGGTAGAGCAATTGAAGAACTTGGTTATTATCATCCTGTTGAAAAGCAAAAGCAAATAAAAATTAAGGAAGATAGAATGAAAGATTGGATAAGCAAGGGAGCAATTTTAAGCGATACAGTGAAAATGCTTTTAAATAAAAACAACTTGAATGCGAAAAGTCAGGAGGTTTAGATGAAAGAGTATGGGAATGAGATTGAACTTATAGAGTTTATAGTAAAGTCTCTTGTAGATAAACAAGATGAAGTAAAGTTAAATGTAATTGAGGGTGAAAAATCAACTATTTTAGAATTAAGGGTTTCTCAAAGTGATGTAGGAAAAATAATCGGAAGACGAGGGCGTATTGCGCGAGCTATTAGAACTTTGCTTGGAGCTTGTGCTGCTAAAACCAATAGGCGAGTGCAATTGGAAATTTTAGATTGATTTATGTTTATTAAAGGCGTAATATTATCGTCTTATGGAGTTAATGGGTATGCTAGGGTTAAAAGCATATCCAATAATTTTTGTGATTTTATTAATCTAAAAGACAATAAAGTCCTTCTAAAAAAAAACAATGGCTTTACCATTGAAGTTAAAGTTGTAGATGTTAATATAAAAAGCAATTCTTTATATTTGAAGTTTGAAGGGATTAATACTCCAGAGTCAGTAAAGTCTTTGATTGGTTTTGAATTATGGGTTGATGATTCGCTTGCATCGAGTTTGAAAGAAGGTGAATATTATTTGGGTAAATTGATTGGCTATGCTATTGTTAACGACAACAGAAGGCTAGGAGAGGTTGTATCTTTCTTTGAATATTTAAATAGCGTATTTCTTGAGGTCAAAGTGGGTATTAAATTTTTTTTTATTCCCTTTTTGAGCATTTATATTGGAGATATAGATGCAAGAGAAAAAACAATTGAGCTTAAGGTTTTAGATCTTTTAAGATGAAATTTACCGTTATATCTCTTTTCCCAGCAATAATTAAACCATTTTTTGAAAATTCAATAATGAAAAAAGCTATTAACAAGGGAATAGTAAGTTTTGAGCTTATTGATGTTAGAGATTTTTCAAAAGATAAACATAAAAGGTGTGACGATTTGTCTTACGGAGGCGGTGCTGGGATGGTGTTAAAAGCTGAGCCCATGTCTTTTGCTCTTGAGCATGTCGAAGCTACTAAGAAAACAACAATATTTTTAAGTCCTTCTGGTATAAAGTATACTCAAGAATTGGCATATTCCTTGTCAAAAAAAGAAGAAATTGTTATAATTTGTGGAAGATATGAAGGAATTGATCAACGTATTATAGATTTATATGTTGATTTTGAGATTTCTATTGGAGATTATGTTCTATCTTCAGGGGAGATTGCAGCTCTTGTTTTAATAGATAGTGTATATAGGTTGCTAGATGGAGTAATAAATCCTAATTCTTTATTGGAAGAATCATTTGGGATGAAAAATGGGTTACTTGAATATCCTCATTACACCAGACCTTATAATTTTATGGGGATAAAGGTTCCAGAAGTTCTTGTTTCAGGACATCATGAAAATATAAAGAATTGGAGACTTTTTAAAGCTAGAGAAAAAACTAAGAAAAATAGATATGATTTATACCTTAAATATTTAGAGATAATAGGAGAAGATAATGGATTTGATAAGAAAAATTGAAGCCCAGAATAAGAAAAGCGAGGCTTTTGTCTTTAATGTGGGGGATACTGTAAGGGTTATTTATAAAATTATTGAAGGTAGTAATGAAAGGTTGCAGAGTTTTGAAGGAATTATTATTTCTTTTCAAAATAAGGGGATTGGCAAAACATTTTTGGTTAGAAAAATTTCTTCAGGAATAGGCGTTGAAAAAATTTTTCCAGTATATTCTCCTATTATAGAAAAAGTTGAAGTTTTAAGAAGGGGAAAGGTTAGAAGGGCGAAGCTTTATTATATGAGAAATAGAATTGGTAAAGCTGCTATGAAGATAAAGGAGCGTCTTAATATTAAAAAAGTTAAGCATTAGTTTTTAAGTTATTTTAAATATTTTAGTAAATTGGGTCATGAGATTAATATTAAAAATTATTTTTGAATGCTTTTTTGTTTTGCAAATTTTTATTCAAAAATTTAGGATTTTTACTGTTTTAGAAAATAATTTCGGTAAGCTTAATTTTGTATTTGTTGTGATTAAAGGCGTTAATTAACTATTTTTATTAATTTTAATGCGAGTTTAATTGCATTTTTTTATTTTCAAAAGCTAAAGATTTGAAATTTTGATTTATCGAAAAACTTTTAAGCTATGTAAGTAATTTTGTTCTTAAATTTTTGTTTTTTGGAGGACAAATATTTATTTATTTTCTTTAAGGAGAGTTGATTTTGAAATATACTCAAAGTAAGTTTAAGGGTAGTAATTTTCAGAAATACAATAAGCGTTTTTATGGTTTTAAAAATAAAAGATTAAATTTTGAGAGTAAAAGTCAAAATGTTATCCCGTTAAACAGTTTTAATAATAGATCGAGTGTTTTAAATCCAGATAAACAAAATGTTTTTAAGGGTAAGTTTAGAAGAAAAAATATAAAATTTAAAACAAGAATAAATCTTGATATTACTTGTGTTATTTGTGAAAAAAAAATAAATGATCTTGCTTTTAGTATGTCTTTAAAGGTTGAAAATGAAGATAAGCCTATTCATTTTGATTGTGCTATCAACAAATTAACGGCTGAAAATAATCTTTCACGTAATGAAAAATTGGTTTATAGGGGTGTTGGTAAATTTTTTATTGTGGATACATCCTCTAGAGGAGAATATTTATATTTCAAAATTATTAAAGAAATTGAATTTGAAAATTTAGAAGAACAGCCAATGTGGCGCAAAAAAATTCTTAAAGATATTAATAGAGGATTTAGGCTTTCTTGATATGAAGGTGGCAGTTTTTCCAGGATCTTTTGATCCAATTACCTGGGGTCATATTGATTTAATTAAAAGATCATTGGCTATTTTTGACAAAGTTGTTGTTTTAGTAGCTAAAAACAAATCAAAAAAATATTTGCTAAGTGATGTTGAGAGGTTTAGTCTTGCAAAAGATGTTATTTCTTCTTTAAATTTTTTAAATGTATTTGTAGATAGGTATAGCGGGTTTATTGTTGATTATGCACTAATTAATTCTATTAAGTTTATTGTTAGGGGAATTAGGGCTTTTAATGATTTTGATATAGAGTTTGAGAGATATCTTGTTAATAACAAGTTAAATTTTAAAATTGATACTATATTTTTGCCAAGTAGTGCAGAGCATTTATATGTAAGGTCAGATTTTGTAAAGGAATTGATGATGAAAAAGGATGTTGATCTTTCTCATTTTGTTCCAGAATTGGTGTTCAATAGATTGAAATCTAAGTTTATTGACAAATGACTTGGTTAATATATATATTATTAAGATAATTTAATGTAGTTTAAAAGTAGTAGGAGAAAGTAATGGCTGTTCCAAAATTTAAGCCTTCAAAATCTAGGAGTAGAACAAGGCGTAGTATAAATATGAGAAAAAAAATTCCACAATTTCAAGAATGCTCTAATTGTGGTAATCTTGGGGTGAGGCACAGAATTTGTTTAAAGTGTGGATATTATAGAAATAACCAATATCTAGAAATAGGTTTGTAATTTGTAGCAAGGAAGGTGTATTCATGGATAATGATGAAATTTTTAGTAAGGTTAGGTCTATTATATCTGAGCAACTTGATAAAAAAGAAGATGAAATTACTATAGATTCTAGATTTGTTGAGGATCTTAATGCAGATAGTCTTGATATTTATGAGCTTTTATATTTACTTGAAGAGGCTTTTGATGATAAGATTCCAGAGAACGAAGCCAATGAATTTGAGACAGTAGGTGATGTTGTTAATTTTATTAAAAAGAGAAAAGGTTGATGAAAAAAAAATCTTCCGATTTTTGTTTTGGCAGTGAAAGAAAAGCACAATTAAGTGAATTCTTGGAAAATTTGAGCATTGATTTTAATAATTTTGATTTACTAAATACGGCATTGAGCCACTCGTCTTATTCTAATGAGTTAGATCAGAAAGCTGACAATAATGAGAGATTAGAATTTTTAGGAGATTCTGTGCTTAATTTGATTATCACAGATCATCTTTATAAAACTTATCCAAATAAAAGTGAAGGAGAGCTTAGTAAGGCCAGGTCTTATATTGTTAGTGAAGACTCCCTATCTAGTATTGCTAGAGAGATTGATCTTGGTTCTTATATTTTACTTGGCAGAGGGGAGGAGAGTAATGATGGTCGCAACAAAAAAGGCATTCTTGCAGATGCTATTGAAGCTTTTGTAGGCGCTATTTATCTTGATAGTGGGTTTTCAATGGCAACAGAATTTGTGGTTGGACTTTTTGACATGTATATAAGATTAATGTTTAATAGAGGTGATTTTAAAGATTATAAGAGCTTGTTGCAAGAATATGTTCAAAAGAAATATAAAATCTCGCCAAGTTATAAGCTAGACAAGGAAATAGGTCCAGATCATGATAAAGTTTTTTGCGTGGAGCTTTATGTTGGAGAAAAGTTTATATCAAATGGAAAGGGCAAATCTAAAAAAGAAGCCGAAATGAGAGCTGCTGAAGTAGCTTTAAAGGCTATGGAAGATATTAATCTTTAGGGTTTTTATTTTTTTAATAAGATACTTTTTAGTATTAAGTCTGGGATTTTCAATTACATGGTTTAGAAGTATATTTAAAATTTTACCTATATTTTTATTTTCTATTTCTTCTAGATTTTGAATATCTTTTCCATTTATTTTTAAATCTTTTAAAGAGAGAGGATTTTTTAGCAATTTTTTTCTTTTTATGTTTTTTATTATAAATAAATATTTTTTCTTTTTCCCTTTGAGTGCCTTGTATATATCGATTATTTCTTTATAATGTTCTCTTGTACTTTTGCTAAGCAAATATCTAATATCGCTCAATTTTTTGATATTAAAAATATTTTTATTATCGATTATGCTTCTATAAAATAAAATTAACTTAATTTCTTTATTTGAAAATTTAAGTAAAGTTAATTTTTCTTTTAGTTCTGTTATAGGTTTTTCAATTGTCAATATAGTGATTGCCTTTAGGTAAAATTTTTCTTTGTTAAGCAGGGCAGTTTTTTTGATTAATTTTGTTTTTATTTCTAGATTAAAAAAATTTTTAAAAAAATCAACTTTTTTAAGATAATAAATTCCTTTTTGTATATTTTTACCCTCTAACAATTTATGAAATTCATTTTTTATTCTTTCCTTTGAAATCATTAAAATATTTTCTTTTTTATATTTCATTGAAATTAAAGTATTTTTTTCAATTTTAAAATTAAGTGTAGATGAGAATCTTGCTGCCCTTAGTATTCTAAGGGCGTCTTCTGCAAGTCTTTTATTTGAGTTTCCTATGCATCTTATTATTTTCTTATTAAGATCTTTTTTTCCATTATAGCAATCTATTATGTTGAAATTAAAAATGTCCATTGCAATTGCATTGATTGTAAAATCTCTTCTTTCAAGATCTTTAATTAAATTTTTGGTATATTCTACTTGTTTAGGGGTTCTATTGTTTTCATATTCTTTTTCTATTCTGTATGTAGTGATTTCAAAGATTTTTTTATTAAAAATAATGCCAATTGTGCCATGTTTTATTCCTGTTTTAATGTTATTTGGAAATAATGTTATTATTTCTTCAGGAGTCGCATTTGTTGCAAAATCAAAATCGCAAGGTTGTTTATTGAGTAGTAAGTCTCTTAAAGCTCCTCCAACTAAATAAAATTCGTAGTTGTTTTTTTTAAAAATTTTACCAATTTTAATTATATCTTTATTATTTTTACCTAGATTCATATAAAATTATATTATATTGTAAATAATTTTTTTCTAAAATTGATTTACAATTTTAATTTATTTGAAGTATGTTGTAAGTAGTGCTTTTATTTTTTAAATGGTTTTATTGGGGTTTTATGAGTGGTAATAACAATAGTGTATACAACGCTATAGGGCAGCTTTCAAAAGAGACCAAAAATAGGTTGATGAACGATATAAGAAAAAGTTTAGGCTTGAATTCTTCTGAGTTTGTTTTGCCCAATTGTAGTAATGAGCCTTATGTTGATTCTCAGCTTGAAAAATTTCTTTCAGGGCGTTTAATGGAAGAGTCATTTCTTATGAGAATGTGGTTAACTATTTTAAATTTTTTTCAGAAGGATAAAAGTAAAGAAGATATTTATAAAGCTTATGTTATAAAAAACCTAGAAAATCAAATTAATGAAATGTGTAAAAATCCAGTAATAGATTTTAAGAAAGAATGTTTGTATGTTGGCTTTGTAGAAATGTTTTTTAGTGTTTGCCGATATTCAATGGAATTAAAAGAATTTTTTAAAAAATTAGAAAAAGGTGGCATTGCTGTTGAACAAACTATTTTAGAAATTATTCAAAACAAAGTTCTTAATTCTAAGAAAAATTTGGAAGATTTTTTGGATGAAGGCGAATATGAGCTTTTTTTGAAAAAAGAAAAGACCCAAAACGATTTAGAAGAATCTCTTCAGGTTAAGATAAATGAGTATATTAATTCTATTCCACTTGATACTTACAGAACTGTCTCTAATATGTTTGAAGTTTATTATGTTTTTAATAGTTTAGCGTTTTTTCCTTACAAATCTTTTTTTTCATTTTTCAATGTAGATCTTTTAGATAATGTTGAAAATATTAGCATCGTTGACCTTGAGGTTGACTTTGGAACTAGCTTTTCAAGTGTTAGTAAGTATTTGAATTATTTTTTTGACATTTTGTATACATTAAAAGATACTGAGATAGATGAGAATATCGTTAAAAGTATTATATCAAATTATTTTTTAATATCTGATGATATTAGCAATTCAGAAATAATTTCAAGAGAAGATCATTTATCTCGAGTAGAATATGTATTGAAAAATGTTTTATCGATTTTATCTAAGATTGTTGGCTTGTCAAGAACCTTACCTTATTTAGATGTTTTTAAGGTTTATTGCAAAAACCCGGTTGCATCTCCTAAAAGATATGTACCCTTTTTTGATGTGAAAAATTTTTATGAGAACATTTTATTTTTAAATGTTATGGGCCAGGCTATTAAAAGGCGTGATAGCTCTTTAAAAGCTCTTGTGATTAAAGAGCTAAAAAATCTTGTTAGAGATCCTGGTGTAGTTTTAAATTTAAAGGGTGAGATTTTTAAAGAATTAAATCTTGGTCACTATAGTTTTAAAAAGTTATATTTTCTTAATGATTTTTTTAAAAACATATATGATGTTAGAATGATGGAAGTTCTAAGAACTATAAATAATGTCGTATTAATCAATAATCATGACCTTAGAAATATATATGTTGACATTGAAAATAATATTACTGCTTTGAAAAAAGAAATTTATAATATTTACTTTGAGATTGATTATAAAAATGAAGAGTTTGAAAGGCATAAAAGAGAGAGTAAAATTGATGATTCTTATAAGGAAAGGATTTTGAAGCGGTGTTTAAATGAATCGATTTCTATTGATAAAGCTTCAAATAGATTTGTAGATTATTTTATTGAGCTTAAAAAGAGATGTTTGGCTCTTTTAGAAAATCAAAATGTTTTTATTCGAAAATCCTTAACAGTTTCTTACAAGTCAATGGCAAATGGAAATAAAAAAATTACATTAGCTGATGTTATTGGTAATCTTTTAGAAATTATTAATCAAGCACTTTTTATAATAAAAAATTTATAAATTTGATGAAAGCTTTTAAAGTAAAAAATCTAAGACGTTTTTCAAATTTTATTAGAATTTTGGTTATTGTATTGTTTTTAAATTCTTTATTGAGTTTCTTTGTTTTTTTGGCAGGTTCTTACAATATTTTTGTTTACAATTTTCAGAAATTTTATCTTGATCTTACTATTGTTTTAAGTGCTTTTTCTTTTGGGCTTGAATCTACTAGGCTAATATTTTTTTATTTATTGAGAAATAAAAAAATTAATTATTATTTAATTTTAATTTTTAGTTTTATGATTTTTTTTTGTGCTCTTGTTTTTAAAATTTTTCTTTCTGGCAATAAATAGATTAATAGGAAGATTGCATTAATTGTTTGTCATTATTCTATTGACTAATAAATTTTATTTTTATAAACTAACTATTAGTTTCTTATTTGCCGACTTAGCTCAGCTGGCCAGAGCAGCGGTCTTGTAAACCGCAGGTCGTCGGTTCGACTCCGACAGTCGGCTTTTAGGGGCGGTACCGAAGTGGTTAACCGGGGCAGACTGTAAATCTGTTGGCTTTGCCTACGTGGGTTCGAATCCCACCCTCCCCAATTTAGTGGAATTATAAATGATTTCCTTTTTATAATTTTTTGATTGTAATCTTTTAAATGTGTTGTATCGTTTCATTATGGTGCTTATATTTTTATCTATTTAGAAAAGTTCTTATTGGTTATAAAATATGATGTTAGTTATCAGTTAAAGCTTTTAATTGATAACTAAAGAGTAATTAGCAAATACTTTTGTTTAGCTAGGAGATTCTTGTGCTTATTAAAATTGGGAAAGTATTTATTCTTTTGTTCTTTTTAGGATCTGTTTTTTTAATTTTTATATATTTTTTAAATCTATCTTCTTTAGCAAATGGTTTAGTTTATGAATTTGATGTTGAGAAAGGTTGGGGAGTTAAAAAAATAGCTAAAGAATTAAAAAAACAAAAATTAATTAAATCCGAATTGCTTCTTGTTTTTATTTCGTATATTTTTGGTAGTGACAAACAATTTAAAGAGGGAAGATATTTAATCAATAGTGATCTTTCTACATTTGAGATGTATAAAGAGTTTTTAAGGGGATCTTCTAATGTAAATATTGATGTTACAATACCCGAAGGGTATACTAGCAGAAGAATTGCTTCTAAGCTTAAAGAATTTGCTGTTATTGATGATGTTCAAGATTTTCTTTTTTTGATCAACGAAAAATCATTTATTTACGAGCTTGGGTTCGATTATGATTCTCTTGAGGGATTTTTATTCCCAGATACCTATAAATTTTATAAGGGTATGGAAATAAAGAATATTGTTCGCATGTTTGTTGACAATTTTTTTAATAAGCTTAAATCTATAGGTGTTGTTTTTAGTGATTATTCAAATAAAGATCTTTACCATAGAGTAATAATAGCATCTATTGTTGAGCGTGAGTATAGAGTTAAAAGTGAAGCTTCAACTATGTCTTCGGTTTTTTATAACAGAATAAAATCCGGTATGGCATTACAATCTTGTGCTACTATTGAATATATTATTACAGAGGAGCTAGGACGAAGCCATCCCAAAAGAATTTATTTTTCAGATTTAGAGATAGATTCTCCCTATAATACATATATTAATAAAGGGTATCCTCCTACTCCAATTTCAAATGCTGGTATTATTTCACTGCAAGCAGCTTTTTTCCCTAAAAATACGCAATATTTATTTTTTGTAGTACAAGACTCTAAGTTGGGCACACATCAATTTTCATCAGATTATTCTTCACATCTTTTAGGAGCAAAAGATTATATTAAAAATTTTATTACTAAGGATTAAGAAGTATGGAGTATTTACAAACTGCAGCTTCAATTAAAGCTAAATTTGATATTGTAGCTATTGTGGAGCAATATATTAAGCTTGCTAAATCGGGATCTACTTATAAAGGGCTGTGTCCTTTTCATGCCGAGAAAACCCCTTCTTTTTTTGTAAATTCTTTGCAAGGATATTTTTATTGTTTTGGATGTAAAAAGGGTGGGGATGTTATTGGATTTTTAATGGATATGGAAAAAATCAATTACAATGATGCTCTTAAGATTTTATGTGAAAAATTTGGTATTTATTATAATGATTTAAAAATAAATCGAAAAAGTGAAAAAAAAAGTGAAAATAAAGACATGGTTTCAAAAATTTACTCTTTAAACTCTAGATTAATCAATACTATTAAATTTTTTTTGAATAAAAATAAAAAAGCATTAGATTACGTTTTAAAGAGTAGAGCAATATCTAAGGAAGTCGTTGATTTATTTGAACTTGGTTATTTGCCGTTTAGTATTAAAGATGGCTTAGAACTTCATGATTTTTTAGTTTCAAAAGGATACTCTTCTGAAATACTAAGGAAAAGTGGTTTATTCTCAAAAACAAATCCCAAAGCTTCTATTTTATCTCAAAGATTAATTTTTCCAATTAAAGATTTTAAAGGAAATGTTGTTGGCTTTGGGGGCCGAGATTTAGATGGGAAAGGCTCTAAGTATATTAATTTAAGTGAAACTGAAGTTTTTAAAAAAAAGGAGCTTCTTTATGGATTTTATGAGGGTCTTAATGAGATTAAATCTACAAAGTCAGTTATATTAGTAGAAGGATATATAGATGTTCTTGCCTTTTTTACATCTGGGATTAAGAGAGCTGTATCTACCCTTGGCACTTCTTTTTCAAAAGAACATCTGGCTTTGATTCAAAGATATGCCAATGAGGTAATATTTTCTTTTGACGGGGATGATGCTGGACTTTCTGCAACTTTAAAGGCTTATCAAATTTGTTTGCCATTTAATATTAATGTTAGTGTTGTTAAAATGGATTTTGGCCTTGATCCTGCGGATCTTCTTAAAGATAAAGGTGAGGGATCTTTACAAAAAATTTTAAATAATAAATGCGATGCTTTTGAATATCTCTTAGATGCTTATTCTAATAAATATGATTTAAATAAAACTGTAGATTTAAATGCTATGATTAATTTATTTTTAAATTTGATAAATTTATCTAAAATAGATACTCAAAAAAAAATTTTTTTAGATAAGCTAAGCAATAAGCTTGGTGTTGGTGTAACAACTTTATTGAAAGATTATTATAGAATAAAAGAAAGATTTGTAGTTGACAATAATAAAAGAAATTTGTATGCTCATAATGATGATTCTTATGAGAGGTATCTAATAGTAGCTTTGTTGAAAAATTTTAGTTATTTTGGTATAATAAGGCGCAATATTATTGATAGTGATTTAAGTGATATCAATGCCAGAAAAATTTTTATGTGTTTTGAGGATTTATTTGAAAATAATAAAGATTTTTCATTAATGGATTTAAAAAGAAATTTAAAAGATAGCTATAAAGTTAGTGAATTTTTTTTTGAAGAAATTTTAAATTCTGGATTTGAAATAGATGATGAGGCGCTCATTCATATTTTAATTGCAATCAAGAGAAGAAAATTAGATTCTCGTGTTTTGCTTTGCAAGAAAAAAATTGATGGGGACTCTTTGGTAAATGCTAAGATTCAAATAAATGAATTAATGTTTTTAAATATGCAGAGAAAAAATTTAAAAATCTACACAGACGATGTTCCAGGGAGTTAAGTTTTGTCCGATTTGGAAAAGAAATATTCGAAGCTTATAGAGGGTATTGTTACTCATTTGGGAGATAGAAAATCTCTTAGTTTTAGTGAATTGTCAAATTTACTTCCCGATGATATATTAGAGCCAGAGATACTTGATTTTATTTGTTCGATACTTGAGGATAGGGGAATAATATTAGTTAATAAAATTTCAGAATTGGATCTGGTCGGCACCGAAGATGGAAATGATGAAGAGGAAGAGTCAGAGATTGAATCTGATAGAAATTTTATGATTTTAGATGATGGTTTTCAAAGTGATGAGGAAGATATTGATATTGATGGAAAGCTGGATGATTGTGATGAAGAAGATATTTCTGTAAAGGATGATTTAGGTTCAGGGTATATTAAAAGTAATGCCTTAAAAGATAGTCACTCAGAAGATCCAATAAAGCTTTATTTAAAGGAAATAGGAAAAGAGTTTTTATTAACAGGAAATCAGGAAGTTGAACTTGCAAAGCAAATGGATTCTGGAGAGAGTATAATTGAGAATATTCTTAAGAATGAGGGACTTGTTATAGAAAATTATTATAATCTTATTAATACTATTTATTCAAGAATGGAAAGGGAAGAGTTTTTTAAAAGAGAAAAAGATAAGGATAAAGAGAGTAACCCTGATTATTATAATAAAAAAAAAAGAATTGCCTCTTTTTATAAAATTCCTTTAAAACCAATTCAAGATCGTTTAATAAGTTATGTAGATAATAAGCATAGGGTATATGAGCTTGGGGGGGATATTTTTGAAAAGAATTTAAAAAGTGAGAGATTGGCCCTAAAAGAGCTTTTAAGAGATGTTCCTTTATATCAAGATGAACTAAGGATTTTTTCAGATGATTATATTGACTCTGCTAACAAAATAAAGGATTTGCAAAGACAGCAAAGAATAATTTTAAGCAGGTTGAAAATTGAAAAAATAAGAGACTTAAGGGTACTTGGAAGAGATTTGACTATTGCTGAAAAAAGAATAGAGATAGAAAAATCTCTTAAACTTAAAGAAGATGCTATCAAAGAGCAGATTACAGAGGCTCAACTTGCTCAGAAAGAACTTGAGAGAATTGAAATGTATTATGAATATCCAATGGATAAAATAATAAGCATGTCAGAAGAAATTGCTAAAGGAAAACAAATGATGCAGCATGCTAAAGATCAGTTGATTAAGGCCAATTTAAGGCTTGTTGTAAGCATTGCTAAAAAATATGCAAATAGAGGTCTTCATTTTTTTGATCTTGTTCAAGAAGGCAATATTGGATTAATTAAAGCTGTTGAAAAGTTTGAATATAAGAGAGGTTTTAAATTTTCAACTTATGCTACCTGGTGGATTAGACAGGCGATAACAAGATCTATTTCTGATCAAGCTCGCACAATTAGAGTTCCTGTCCATATGATTGAACAAATAAATAGGCTTAATAGAGAAACTAGATATTTAGTTCAAGTTTTAGGGAAAGATCCTACAGATGAAGAGCTCTCAGACAGACTTGGATGGGAGCTTAAAAAGGTTAAAACTGTAAAAAGTGTTTCAAGGGAGCCTGTTTCTCTTGAAACGCCAATTGGAGAAGAAGAAGATTCTGTTCTTAGTGATTTTATTGAGGATAAGGCAATAAAAAATCCTGCGAATCATACATCCTTTGTGGTTTTGCAAGATCAAATAAGATCAATTCTTGGGACTCTTCCCGAAAGAGAGCAAGAAGTTGTAAAAATGAGATTTGGACTTGAAGATGGTTATTCTTTAACTCTTGAAGAGGTTGGACTTCATTTTAATGTTACAAGAGAAAGAATTAGGCAAATTGAATCTAAGGCATTAAGGCGACTTAAAAATCCTAAAAAAACTCAAAAATTAAAAGATTATCTTGAAGATTTAAATTGAACATGGAGGATTAATGGAGAATAATATTGATACATTAAAGAAACTTGAAATTATATATAAATCTAAGTTTGAGCTTGAGGAAAGGCGAAAAAGTATTCCTAGATATTTAGAGATGAAAAAAATTCAGATTGAAGAATTATCGAAAGTTCTTATTGATTTACAAGAAAAGTTTAAGGAATATCAAAAAGAAGACGCTGCTTTAAAGCTAGATATTCAAGATATTAATTCAAGAAAGAGCAAGGCAGAAGAAAAAATTGATAGCATTAAAACGCAAAGAGAATATGAAGCTCTTGAAAAAGAACTGCAAGTTATTATTGACGATGAAGTTACAATTAGGAAAAAGATGACACATGTTAATGGGCTTAAAACTAAAGTGGAAAAGGAAATATTAGATCTCAACGAGAAGCACAGTAAAGAAGAAGAATGTTTTAGAGCTGAAAGTAATAGTTTAGAGTTAGAGCTTTTAGAAATTAAAAATAAGCTTTTAGAAATAGAGAGTGAAGAGCTAAATTGTGCTTCTAAGATGAATGAAGATTTTTTATTTAAATTTCAAAGAATAATAAGAAATAAGTCAAATGGAGTTGTGCCTTTGATTAACAATGTTTGCAAAGGTTGTCATATGATACTTCCTGTTGAATTTGCAAATAAAGTAAGACGTGAGCCCAACGATATTAAATTTTGTCCTTATTGTAGTAGAATACTCTATTATCAGGATAAAATTCGAATAAGTGATGAAATAATTCCTGGTAGTTTGGCAGATCTTGTTGAATAAAATTTATTAATTTGATATTTTTTATTTAAGCTGACAGTCAGCCATCGCTTGGTTTTATAATAATTAAAGCTTAAGAGGAAAGTCCGAGCTCCAATAAGAACATAATGCTAGGTAATGCCTAGGGGTTTTAAACCTAAGAAAGTGTCGCAGAAAATTACCGCCATAAAAGGTAAGGGTGAAAAGGTGAGGTAAGAGCTCACCGCTTATTTAGTAATAAATACAGGCAAGATAAACCTCATTAGGAGCAAGATCAAGTATGTAGGCTTCCTTTGTTCTTGAGGACATGCTTACGGGTAGATCGCATGATTTTTTTAGCGATAAGAAAACAAGAGAGATGATGGCATAGTACAGAACTCGGCTTATGGGTGTCAGCTTAATTTCATAAGTCCAAAAGAGAGTTTTAAATGGAAATAAGATATTTAAGATATATTTTTTATTCATTTATGATTTTCATTTTTATTTTTTTAATTTATTATATTTTGTCATATTTTAAATCTTTTTCTAATTCTTATTTGAAAGCCGGGCCAACAGAGGTTGATTTGCTTTTACTGTGGGATAAAAAAGAATATAAAGAAATAATAGATTATGCTGAAAATGATATTAAAAATCATAGATTTGATTTTAATTTAAATTTGCTTTTAGGATTTTCATACTTTTATTATTCTTTAATAGTAAATGAAGGGTATTTAAAAGGAGAATTTTTAGATAAATCCATAGAAAGATTAAGATTTTTGATTTCTATAAATAATGGAGTCTCTATAGGCCCTTTGTATTATATATTAGGAAAGGCATATTCTCATAAAGGAGAGTTTTATAGTGAACTTGCTGTAAAATTTTTGAAGAAGGCTTTAAGTGTTGATAATTTTAATTTCATGAACATTAAAGAAGATATTTTTGAATATTTGGGATATTCTTATCAGCTTTTAAGAGATTACAAGTCTAGTTTAAAGTTTTTTGAAAAAGCTTATAATGAAAATAAATCTGATTTAGTGCTTTGGAGCTTGGCTTATGTTAATTATAAGCTGAATGATATAAATAAAAGTATCGAGTATATAAAAAAAATAATAGAAGAAGAGCAAGAAAAATTGTCAAAGGGTGAGAAAACTGATGAAAATTTAATTCAAAAGGTATATTTGCTTTATGGAGACATTTTATTAGATAAGGGTGACTTTGACAATGCTTTTAATTACTATAATAAAGTTCTAGAAATTAATAGTTCAAATTCTAGCGTTTATGTTAAAATAGGAGATATATATAGGAAGAAAGATAAAGATTATCCTAAAGCTAGAAAATACTGGAGAGAAGCTCTCAATCTAAATCCTTATTTAGAATCAGCAAGAGAGAGGCTTGGAATTACTTTGGAAGACTTTTAGGGAGGTTGATTTGAATTTGTTTAAGTCTTTTTTAATAGATATTGGTATTGATCTTGGTACATGTAATACGTTGGTTTATATTAAAGATTATGGTGTGGTTATGAGTGAGCCTTCTGTTGTTGCAATAGATATCACCAAAGGTAATAAAGTCGTTGCGGTTGGCCGAAATGCTAAAAAAATGCTTTGGAAAACTCCAGAAAATATTAAAGCTGTGCGCCCACTTAGAGATGGAGTTATTGCTGATATTGAGAATACGGAGAAAATGATTAAATATTTTATTAATCAAATTTTTTCGCGTAAAAAATTGTTTTTTAAGCCAAGAATGGTAATAGGTGTCCCAACTTGCATTACAGAGGTTGAGCGAAGAGCTGTAAAAGAAAGTGCAATGAATGCCGGTGCAAGAGAAGTTAAGGTAATAGAAGAGTCTCTTGCAGCTGCTATTGGATCTGATATTCCTATTTTTGAACCTACAGGGCATATGGTGTGTGACATTGGAGGTGGAACTACAGAAATATCGGTTATTTCTCTTGGTGGTATGGTTGTAAGTAGAGCGATTAGAACTGGTGGTGACGAATTTGATGAGAGCATAATAAAGTATATGAGGAATTCTCATAATATTATAATTGGTCAACAGACAGCAGAAAAATTAAAAATTAAGATAGGAAATGTATATCCCGATATTCAAAATTTGAGGGTAGAAAAAATAGATATTAAGGGTACAGATGCTGTAACCGGTCTTCCTAGAAAGCAACTTGTTGATTCTATGGAAGTAAGGGAATCTTTACAAGAGCCCATTAATGTTGTTGTGGATGAAGTTAAGCGCACTCTTGGTGCAACGCCTCCAGAGCTTGCTACAGATATTGTTGAACGTGGCATCATTTTAACAGGAGGAGGAGCTCTTCTTAAGGGTTTAAATAGGCTTCTTTCAAAAGAGACTGGAGTTCCTGTTTATGTTGCAGACAATCCGCTTCTCTCTGTAGCTGTTGGTGCGGGATTATTTTATGATTATGCTAACAGAATAGATATCAGTAAGAATATTTACAGTTTTATCAATGAATAAGTTATGAATTTTCTTGTCAAATTCAAGAATTTTATCAAAGTGCTTTTAGTATTGATAGTTTCTCTTGTTTTTATGATTTATGATTCAAGCAGTGTTCAAAGGAGAAGGCCTGATAATTTTTTGTTTTTTACTTTTAGTTCTTATATTCAAAGTAGAATGCATGGGGCTTTTAGTTTTATTTCCAATGTTTTTAAAACTGTAAATGAATACAAAAATTATAAGGACAAGATAGAATTTTATAAAAAAAGGATACAACAGCTTGAAATAGTAACTCAAAATATACAGTCACTAAGGCAAGAGAATATTCGCCTTAAGGAGCAATTAAATTTTTATTCGTCAAGTTCTAGCGATTTTATTTCAGCAGAGATTATATATCTAAATTATTCAAATATATCGACTTTAATGGCTATTAATAAAGGATTCAATGATGGAATAGAAAAGGATATGATAGCAGTTGCATATCAAGATGGATTTAGTGGACTTGTAGGTAAAGTTGTAAAAGTTTATTCTAATACTGCTAAAATTTTGCCTTTAACTAATTATGAAAATTTTGTTTCGGCAAGGATTCAAAGCAGTAGGTTTATAGGCCTTATTGAAGGAAATGGTTATGGCAAAAAACTTGAAATGAATTATGTTAATAGGCTTGCTGAAAAAGATTTGAAAATAGGTGATTCTATTGTTACTGCTGGGTTTAGTGAATATCCTGTTGGTATTTATATTGGAAAGATTACCAATTTTCATATTCTTGATTACAATTCTCTTTTAAAAATAGAAGTAGAACCGGCAATAGTTTTAGATAAACTTGAGTATGTTTTTCTTGTTAAAAACAACAAAGAGATTAGTGAATAATGGTAGCATTTTTTACATATTTTATTTCTAGTGCATTTTTAGGTAAAATTTTTCAATATTATTTTGCAACTTATTTTTATTTTTCAATAGATATTTTTTTAATTTTTTTAGTTTTTAATTCTTTGAATTTTATTTTTAATGTGGGATTATTATCTAGTATTTTATATGGTCTTCTTATGGATTATTTTACAGGATTGCCACTTGGATTTTTTGTTTTTGGGTATACACTAATATTTTATTTTAACAATAAAATAAAGTTATTAATGCCTAAAAATATGCTTAGTATGACAATATTTTTTGTCTTTGCAAAAGTTATATTATGGTTTTTGGCTATCATATTTTATGATTTCATAGATTTAAAATCTTTTAATTATTCAATTTTTAATCTTGACCTTGTTGTAAATATAATGTTTATCAACTTTTTATATCCAATTCAAAATTATTTTACTAGAAGTTTTTATTCTTTTAAAGAGGATTATTAGTGGGTGTTATAACAAATTTTAGATACAAGTTTGCCATATTATTTTTAATAATAATTATGTTGCTTTATTTAGCGATTTTATTTCAAATGCAAATTGGTAAGCATTTATTTTACGATAGAGAAGCTAATGTTTTTTTATCAAGATTGGAAAAAATCAATGCCTCAAGGGGTGAGATCTTAGATTCTAATTCTAATGTTTTGGCAAATAATTTAACTATGTTTATTTTAAAGATAAGCTTGCAACAGTATTATAATATGCCTGTTGCTACTAGAATTGAGATGATAGACTTTTTATCAAGCACTCTAGATATTGATAAATCAATCATTTTATCTAAGCTTCAAGAGCCCGGTGGATATCTAAAAGATGTTGAAATAGTTGAACTTACTCCAAAGATGTTGTTTAAAATTTCTGAAAAAAAGTTTTATTATCCTGCTCTTTTATGGACCTATTCTTTTAAGCGTAACTACTTAGTAGACGATTCATATTCGCATTCAATAGGTTATGTTGGACAAATAAATCAAAGAGAACTTAGAACTTTTTATAATATTAGTGGATATGATAATACGTCTACAATTGGAAAGTTGGGTATTGAACAAGTTTATGATAATTATATTAGAGGGCAAGAGGGATTAATTAAATACAAAGTAGATTCCAAGGAGAGAAGAATAGACGACGGTACTATTATAAGGAATATGGTGCCGGGTAATGATGTTGTACTTAATATTAATAAAGATATTCAAGATCTTGCTAAGAATGCTTTAGGCAAAAGGTATGGTGCTATTGTGGTATTAAAACCATCAACAGGCGCTGTTCTTGCTCTTCATAATTATCCTTATTATTCTATGACAGATGTTTACAATAAATATAATAAAGAAGATTATTCTTTTTTAAATAAAGCGATTCAATCTGTTTATCCACCAGCGTCTATTTTTAAATTAGTTGTTGCTGCTGCTATTCTTGAGGAGAGAGTTATAGACAAAGATCGTAAAATTTATTGTCCTGGACATTTTAAAGTTGGAAATAGAATTTTTCATTGTTGGAAGCCTGGTGGTCATGGGTATGTTAATTTAGAAGAGGCAATTGCACATTCTTCTAATGTTTATTTTTATACACTTGGACTTAAGTATCTTGGGGTTGATAGAATTAGAAAATATGCAAAAGAATTTGGGTTTGGAGAAAAAACGGGAATTGATTTGCCCAACGAAGTATCTGGTCTTCTTCCTAGTCCTGAGTGGAAAGAAAAAACTTTTAATCAGTCTTGGGTAGGAGGAGATACTGTAAATTTTTCAATAGGTCAAGGATTTTTGAATGCTACTCCTATTCAGATTGTCAATATGGTTGCTATGATTGCAAACGAAGGTGTTATATATAAGCCTAGAATTGTAAATAAAATTTTAAAAGGCGGTGGTAATGAAGTTCTTCTTGAAAATAAACCAGAAATACTAAGAAAGACAAACCTTATTAGTAAGAACACATTTAAGCTTCTAAAAAAATATATGAGAAGTGTTATAACTTATGGTACAGCAAGATATGCAGTTCTTACGAAAGCTGTTGAGGTTGGAGGAAAAACAGGTACTGGTCAAACCGGTATAGATGGTTTTGAAAATAGTTCTTTTATTGGACTTGCTCCTTATAACGGTTCAGCTGATAATCAAATTATTGTTTTTAGTTTAGTTGAGGCAAAGAGTAATGTGGATTGGTGGCCTGCAAAATCTACAGATTTAATAATGCAAGGTATTTTTGCAAATCAAAGTTATGAAGATATTCTTAAAGGTTATAGGCCATGGTATATTAGGTAGATTAATGGTTTTTAGAAAAAATTATGATTATTTAGCTTTGATAAGCTTACTTATGGTTTCTTTTGTTGGTATATTGTTAATCTATTCTAGCGATTATAATATTAGTGGATCTTTAACTAAGAATGAATATATAAAGCAAATATTTTGGGTAATTATTGGATTTTTTCTAATTTTTATAGTGGGTAAATATGATTTAAAATTTGTTTATAGCATGGTATATCCTTTATATTTTTTATTAATCTTAGCTTTAATTTGTACTGCACTTTTTGGAATGACGGTAAACGGAGCAAGGTCTTGGATTGGTATATGGAAACTTGGAGGACAACCTTCTGAATTTGGTAAAGTTATTATTATTTTAACCCTTTCAAAATTTTATACTGAAAAAAAAGGTTATAATGAATTTTTTATCTTTATTGCTGCATTTTTATTAATTTTTCCATCGGTAATTCTTATATTATTGCAACCTGATTTTGGTACAGCTATAGTGTATTTAACCATTTTTATATTTATTTCTTTTTTTGCAGGAATAGATTTACATTATGTTTTAGCATTTACTTTGATAGGGTTTTTTTCTTTTGTTTTTGCAATTCTGCCCGTTTGGTATGAATATAAGGTAAATATGGGTAATGTGTTTTATCTTATTTTCTCAAATCCTTTTTATTTTAGAGTAATAATAGGGGTATTGCTTTTAATACTTTTGATTTCTGTTTTAGGATTTTTTATTGCTAAATATGGTTTGAGTATTAAAATAATTTACTTTTATGTATTTTTTGCAAGTTCTATTTTGTTGGTTTCAATAGTGCTTTCAAAAGTCCTTTCAAAGTTAATGAAGACTTATCAGATTAGACGGTTTTTAGTATTCTTGGACCCTGCTATTGATGCCAAGGGCGCTGGTTGGAATTTGAATCAAGTTAAGATAGCAATCGGTTCTGGAGGTCTTTTTGGTAAAGGATTTTTAAAAGGGCCTTATACTCATGCTAATTATGTGCCGTCTCAGAGCACGGATTTTATTTTCTCTATTCTTGCTGAAGAGTTTGGGTTTTTAGGTGTTAGTACGATTTTAATATTATTTTTTTTTCTTTTTTTCAAATTTTTGATAATAATGAATAAAAGTCAAGATAGATATATGGCTTTAGTAATATCTGGAATTTTAGGACTTTTATTTTTTCATACCTCTTTTAATGTTGGAATGTCTTTAGGAGTTCTTCCTATTACTGGAATTCCTTTCCCTTTTCTCTCTTATGGGGGTTCTTCTACTATTACATTTTTTTTAGCGATGTCTTTTTATTTTAATATTGAATCAATAGTTGCTATGGATTGAAAATTTATTTTTAATTTTTTTGTTTTCTTATCTCTATTTTTTTAGAAAATTTTTTTGTATATTTTAATTTAGTAATTATAAATATTTGAGGTACGTGTTTTTGCGTAAAAGTGATGAATGTGAGTTTTAATCGTTTAATAAAAATCGAAAGATTAAAGGTGTTATTGTGAGTAAAGATTTATATAAAGAAGATATTCTTTACAAAAAAAGACATTCAATAGCCCATGTTATGGCAGAAGCTGTGTGCGATTTATTTCCAAATACGAAAATTGCAATAGGACCCCCTATTAAAGATGGTTTTTATTATGATTTTGAATTCAAAAATCCAATTACAGAAGATTCTCTTTTGGATATAGAAAATAGAATGAGAGAGATTTTAAAGACTGGGAGTTCTTTTGAAAAAGAGATAATAAGCTTAGAACAGGCTCTTGAAATTTTTAAAGATGAACCTTATAAGATCGATTTGATTAAAAATTTTGATTTACAAAATGAAATTTCTATTTACAAGAGTCATAATTTTATCGATCTTTGCAGGGGTCCCCATGTTGATAATATGAATAAAATTGATCCAAAGGCATTTAAGCTTACTGGTATTGCTGGGGCTTATTGGCGAGGTAATGAAAAAAATACAATGCTTACCAGAATTTATGGAACCTTATGGAATAATGAAAAAGAGCTAAGATCTTATCTTAATTTGAGAGAGGAAATAAAAAAAAGAGACCATAGAAAGCTTGGGAAAGAGCTTGATTTATTTTCTATTCATGAAGAGATTGGACCAGGGCTTATTTTCTTTCATCCAAATGGAGCTAAAATAAGAGCTTTAATAGAGGATTTTTGGAGAGAAGAGCACTCTAAAAATGGATATGATATTCTTTTTACTCCTCATGTTGGCAAATCTTGGCTTTGGCAAACTTCTGGCCATTTAAACTTTTATAAGGACAGCATGTTTGAAAAAATAGAAATGGATAAAAGTGATTATTATCTTAAACCTATGAATTGTCCTTTTCATATTGCAATTTACAATACAGGTAAGCATTCTTATAGAGATTTGCCATTTAGATGGGCTGAACTTGGTACTGTATATCGTTATGAAAAGATAGGTGCTTTGCATGGTATGATGAGAGCCAGAGGTTTTACTCAGGATGATGCTCACATTATATGTACCCATTCTCAAGTTGTAGATGAGATTAAAGAAGTTCTTAGGTTCGCTATTTATATGTGGAGCAAATTTGGCTTTAACAGCTTAAAGGCATATCTTTCTACAAAGCCTGACAAGTCTGTTGGGAATAATTCTGACTGGGAAATGTCTTTAAAGGTCCTTAAAGAGGCTTTAAGTGATTTTGAAGTTCCTTATGAAATTGATAAAGGGGGAGGTGCTTTTTATGGACCTAAAATTGATCTCAAGATAGTTGATTCGCTTGAGAGAGAGTGGCAGATGAGTACGATTCAATTTGATTTTAATCTTCCCGAGAGATTTAATATGACTTATACTTCTGAGGATGGTAAAGAAAAAAGACCATTTATGATTCATCGAGCCCTGTTGGGATCTATTGAAAGATTTTTTGGAATTCTTGTAGAACACTATGGTGGAGCATTTCCTTTATGGTTGTCTCATGTTCAAGCAGTAATCATTCCTGTTAACAATATTGTAGAAGATTATACTATTAAGGTTTTTAATAAATTTAAAAATGCGGGCATTAGAATAAAACTTGATAATAGTTCCTCAAGAATGAATGCTAAAATTAGAGAATATCAGGCTAAAAAAATACCTTATATGTTTATAATTGGTGAGAGAGAAGCAATAGAAGAAAGAATATCTATTAGAACAAGAACAAATGAGCAAATAAATGGAATTGAACTTGATGAAGCTCTTAAACTTATTTTATTAAAAGTAAGAGATAAGGAGATTTCATAAATTGAATAATTTAATCAAGATTATTACTCCTAATAAAATCACATTAGCTAGGATTATACTTTCCTTTATCATATTAATTTTATTTTTTTTGGAAAATATATTTTTTCCATATTTGTTTTTTGGGATTATTTGGTTTTTAATCATTTTTAATGAATTTACTGACTTTATTGATGGGTATCTTGCAAGAAAATATGGTCTTGTTAGCAATGTGGGTAAAATTTTAGATCCTTATGCAGATGTTTTGCAACATTTAACATATTTTGTTTTTTTCTTCTACAAAGACATAACCCCTTATTATTTTTTTGTAATATTTATTTATCGTGAAATTTCTATTGGTTTTGTTAGAAATTTAATTATTCAGTTTAATATAGTTCAACAAGCTAATTTCTTGGGAAAATTAAAGTCAATTCTTTATGCTGTTTGTACTTTTGCAAGCCTTTTGTTTTATACTTTAAATCAACTAAACTTTACAGAACCGATTCAAAATTTTATTAGTTACATTTTAAATTTTGAATTTAAATTTTTATTTATTGTTCAAGTAGCGTATGTTTGTGCTGCTTTTTTTGCAATTTTATCATTTTTAGATTATGTGTTAATATTCTTGAATGTAAAAAAATATGAAAATAAATAAGATATTAATTTTGCTATTTTTATTTACAAAGCTTTCTTCTATTCAAGTTCAAGTAAATCAAATATTAACAGAAATTAGTCCGATAAGTATTTTAAGTGGAAATGGGAAAGGGAGTGTTTATTTAAAAGTCAGCAAATCTTCTAATTATATTTTAACTTTAGATAAGAGTTCAAATTCCGATTTTGTTTTTAAAATTTATGATATTTCTAATAAAAAGTATATAACTGATAAAATAAAAAGAAGAGATTTTAAAATAAGGTTAGATGAAAATTTTCTTTATGCAATAATATATGTTGGTACTAAAAATGAAAACATAAAGTTTTCGCTCACAGATTTAGATTTTTCAATTTTGAATAGCGATTCCCTTAAAGCTAAAACATCTAAGATTGAAAAAGAAGATTTATTTTTTACTTTAAAAGATTTGCCCGTTTTAAATTTAACTGCCAAGCTTAAAAAGTATATATTAAGGATTTATAAAAACAATATTTATATTGCTTATCAGTTAGAAAATAGCGACGACATTAAAGTTGCTGAGTTTATTAAGGATGTTGGTTGGTTTAACCTTGATTCATCTGTTAATGGGAATATCATTAATATAGTTAATTTTGATTTTTCAATTAATTCAAAAGGAAATTTATATATTGCTTTTGTTACAAAATCAGGTTCTGATTTTGCTAGTGAGCTTGTAGTTAAAAAATTTAATAGTAGGAAATGGATTGATATTAGTCCTGGTTACATAGAAAATTTTGGATCTTTATTGAATATTAGCATTGATTTAAAAGATAGGCTTTATTTGACATATTTAAGAGAAATTGGAGGTGAATATAAAATAAATTTAATCTCAAATATGGGCTACGGAAATATTTGGACCGATGTAATACATTCTTATTTAAGCAAAGGTGATTCTAATGTTGATTCATCAAACATTGGACTAATATCTGAACCTTTTTTGGGTATTTTTTATAATTATAAGTCAAATAATGAGATTAAATCTGAATTTATTGTAAACAATGAGAATGCTTGGGCAAATGCAAATATTTCTTCTGTTTATATGGCTAATTTTATTAAAGGTTTTTTTGATTCTAATTTTAATCAAATAATTATGAGTTTTCTTTCTGAGAATAGGCCTATTGTAAGCATTTGTCCTTTAAAAAGCAAAAGGTGGGTTAATATAAGCCCTAATGTTGAAATGAAAGGTTCAAGCATTGATGTTGGGTTTTATAAAAATAATTTGTTTTTAGCTTTTGAAGACAATAATAATGTGAGATTAATTTATTTTAAGAATAAAAATTGGTATTTTTTAAATAAGTTGGAGTATCTTAAGAATAATGTTGCTAGTCCCCAGATTGGAATTTATGGCAATAAAGGCCTTGTAATCTCTACTTTAAGCGCTAATTCCAATGAATTATTTTTTACTTTGATTTGTCAATGAAAGTAATTCAAAGTAAGATCTAGTTTCAAGGTTTTCTTGTAATCCAAATTGATTAATTATGTTGTGAATTTCTTTTTTTGCTAAATCTATATCATTTTGATTATTAATTATTTTTTCTATTTCTAAAAAAAATCCAAGATTTTTTATTTCGTTTATCTCTACATTTAAATTATTAGTTTGATAAATTAGACTTTTTTTTATCTTTTTGTATAGCTTTTTAAATTCAAGTTCTTTAATAAGGATTAAAAAATTATTAATATTATCTATTTTAAATTCTACCTCTTTATTAATTTCTATAGCATTGTTGTTGTCTAATATTTTTTTAAATGTGACAATTTTTTCTAGAGTATTTAATTTTCTTATTCTTATAATTTTTTTTAGGTTTGAGTAATAGATGTCAGTTTTTATTTCTTCTTTAATAAACTTGAATTTTTTATTTGCTAACTTAATAATTCTTTTTAACTCTTTTTGGGGAATAAATGCTTTTGATTCTATTTCTAACATATATTAAAAATAATGTAATTATGATAATATTTCAATGTTAAAATATTATGCTATATAAAATGGATTTTTAATAATTTAAACAACTTTTTGTATGATATGTTGAAATTTGAATTTAGCGACAGGTTTTTACTTTTTAGTTATTTTGTTTTAATTATGCTTATAGGCTCTCTTTTATTAATGCTGCCTATTTCTTGGGGAGGTGATGGCAAATTAGCATACATTGATGCGCTTTTTACTGCTGTTTCTGCTGTAAGCATTACAGGTCTTATAACAGTTAAAATAGAAAGTTTTTCTACTTTTGGATTTATTTTGATAATGTTACTAGTCCAGCTTGGGGGATTGGGATTTATAAGTATTACTACTTTTTATTTGCTTATACCTAAAAAGAAAATGAATTTAACAGATGCAAGAATAATAAAGCAGTATTCTCTTTCAAATATAGAATATAATCCTATTAGAATTTTAAAAGGCATACTGTTTATAACCTTTTCAATTGAAATGATAGGTTTAATATTGATACTTATTTGTTTTAAGCTTAGGGGAGTTAATATTTCATTTTTAGAAGCTTTGTTTACGACAATTTCTGCTTTTTGCAATGCAGGTTTTTCCATGCATTCTGAGAGTATTTATGCATGGCGAGATGTTCCTGAAGCTATAGTTGTGGTTTCTGTTTTAATAATTTGTGGTGGGCTTGGGTTTATGGTCTATAGGGATGTAAATAATACTATTAAAAACAAAAAAAAACTATCACTTCATGCTAAAATAGTTTTTTCTTTAAGTTTCTTTTTAATTATGATTGGTGCAATTTTATTCTTTTTTACAGAGATGCATAAATTAAAAGATGGTTATTCAATAGGTACTCTAATATTTAATTCAATTTTTTATTCGATTAGTACCAGAACAGCTGGGTTTAATTATCTTGATAATTCTTTAATAAGTGGAAGAACTCAAATAGTTTCTCTACCATTTATGTTTATTGGTGGGGCACCTGGATCAACTGCAGGAGGAATTAAGATTACAACATTTTTTTTAATTGTATTAGCTGTTGTTAAAAATCAAAACGGCAATGGATATATTATTGGGTCTTACAAGGTTTCAATAGATAGTATAAGATTCGCACTTTTATTCTTTGCAAGAGCTATTTTTATTGTAAGTTTTTCCTTTTTTATGCTTCTTTTTTTTGAAGGAGGATCTGGCAATTGGAAAGTTATTGATTTAGGTTATGAGGTGTTTTCTGCTTTTGGAACAGTTGGTCTTTCGGTTGGAGTAACTCAGGATTTGTCATTTTGGGGTAAAGTTATTATAATCTTTACTATGTTTTCAGGACGAATAGGACTTTTTTCAATGGCTGTTTTTGTTTCAAGAAAGTCGCGTTTTGAAGAATTTACAAGGCCAAGGCAAGATATTTTGGTTGGTTGAAGCATATGAAAACATTTGTTATTATTGGACTGAGTAATTTAGGAATTCACTTGCTTGAAGATTTAAGCAGACTTGATTGTCAAATTATTATTATAGATACATCTAAAGAGCTTATTGAAGAATATGATGTGATATCTACAGAAAGCTTTGTTGTCGAACAATTCACTAAAAATGCTTTAAAAAGAATAATTCCTGTAGATACAGACGCTGTTGTGATTGACTTTGATGATGATCTTGGTAAAAGTGCTCTTGTAACTCACTATTGTAATCTTTTGGGTTTGAAGGAAATATGTGTTAAGACAGAAAATAGGGATGATGCTGAAATATTAAAAACTCTTGGCGCAACAAAAATTATATTTCCAAGTAAAGATGCTGCAAGAAGATTAACTCCATTATTAGTATCTCCTAATCTTTCAACTTATAATATTATTGGGTATGATATTATTGTTGCTGAAACTGTTATTCCTAGGGAATATGTTGGAAAAACTCTTTTTGAAGCTGATCTTAGAAGAGAATGTGGAATTACAGTTATTGCTGTTAGAAATTTAAGTAATTCTAGATATGAATTTGTTGATGGCGATTATTTTTTTTTAAAAGATGATAAAATTGTAATTTGTGGGAAACCAGATAGTATTGAAAATTTTACAAACAATAAAGATTTAATTAAAGATTTAATTTCGGTTTCTAAAGAGGATGAAAATTTAAATAAAGATGCTGAAAAGAAATCGAGATTTTTAGGGATTTTTAATTTTATGAAAATTTTTCAAAAAGATCGTAAGGATAATTAGGATTCAAGAATGACTAAAATTATTCCTGTAGCAAGTGGCAAAGGTGGTGTGGGAAAAACATCTTTTGTTGCAAATGTTGGCTATAAGCTTTCTAGTTTAGGTAAAACTGTAATACTTGTTGACCTTGATCTTGGAGGTTCTAATCTACATACGTGTTTAGGTGTCAAAAATAAGGGCGTGGGTATTGGTTCTTTTATTAATAAAAAGGATAAAAGTTTTTCGGATTTGGTATGCAAAACATCTTATGACAAACTTTACCTTATTCCAGGTGATGCTCTTTATACAGGAACGGCTAATCTTCCTTTTTCTGCTAAGAAAAAGATTATAGAATCCATTCAAAAAGATCTTATTGCTGATTTTATTTTTTTGGATTTAGGATCTGGAACTTCTTATAATACAATAGATTTTTATTTAGCATCTTATAGTGGTGTAATTATTACAGTACCAGAAACCCCTTCTATACTTAATGCTTATTCTTTTTTAAAGAATGCTCTTTATCGTCTTTTATATTTAAGCTTTCCACAGAAAAGTCCTGAGCGCGATTATATTGGTAATTTTTTTAAAGATAAGATTGAAGGGACAAGGCTTGGATTTAAAGATTTGGTTGTTGGGATTGAACTTATTTCTTTGAGTTCTTCTTTGAAAGTTAAGAAGATGATGAATAATTTTTATCCTAGAGTAGTGCTGAATAGAATAGAAACTAGTGAAGAGATCGCTATGTGTGAAAATTTGATTAATGTTGTTAAGAATAATATTAATATACCAATAGAGTTTATAGGCTTTGTACCTTTTGCAAAAAGTTTTAGAGAGGCTATTAATAATAGAGTGCCATTTATTGATTTTGAGAAGAATTCAAAGCTGAATAAATATTTTGAATTCATAGCTAGGAATTTAATTAAATCTCCTGTTGAAGGGTCTCCTTATATTTACGACGACATATACGATATGATTAAAGATCAAAGTCAATTTATTAGAAAATAATTGGGTTATAATTCTATAAAGGAGTATTTAGTGTATAGAATTAAAAATGAAAATTTAGATTTTAAAATAGATAGTTTAGGGGAATGCAAGCAAAACAATCCTTTGATTGATTTTTATGCTGGTGAGGGCTCTTCACATTTTGTTAATGAAAAAAATAAAATTAAATTTAGTGTATATAGAAATGAGGACGAGGGAGATAAGTATGAAGATATTCTTTTAGAAAAAGCTGGACCTAGAGAAAAAATTTATTTTGTGCCCAGGCACGTTAAAGCTGCTATTACTACTTGCGGTGGACTTTGTCCTGGCTTTAACGATGTTATTCGTTCTATTGTGCGAACTTTATGGAAAATTTATGGGGTTCGTAATATTTATGGGGTAAAATTTGGATATCAAGGTCTTCTTCCTGAGTCAAATTCACCTTTTATTAATCTTAATCCAGATGTTGGTGATGATATTAATAAATTTGGAGGCACTATTCTTGGCTCTTCAAGGGGTGGTATTAAACCCGTTGAAATAGTTGACACTTTGGAGAGAATGAACATTAATATGATTTTTAATATTGGTGGAGATGGTACTCAAAAGGGGTCTCTTCTTATTGCTGAGGAGATAGAAAAAAGAAATTTAAAAATAGCGGTTGTAGGCATTCCTAAAACTGTAGACAATGATTTTATGTTTGTTCAAAAATCTTTTGGATTTGAGACCGCTGTAGAACAAGCGGTTGCAGCTGTTGCTGGTGCTCATTTTGAAGCTAATAGTGCTTATAATGGTATTGGACTTGTTAAAGTTATGGGGCGGGATTCTGGGTTTATTGCTGCTCATACTGCGCTTTCTTCTAATGATGTTAATTTTTGTTTAATTCCAGAGCTTGATTTTGATATAGAAGGTCCTAATGGATTTCTTGTTCATCTTGAAAGACGACTTTTAGAGAAAGAGAGCTTAGAGGAAATTCCTCATGCAGTAATATTGATAGCAGAAGGAGCAGGGCAAAAGTATTTTAATCAGTTTCCTCGCAAAAAAGACGATTCTGGGAATTTGCTTTATGAGGATATTGGGCTTTATATTAAAGATAAAATTACAGAATATTTTAAAGCAAAAAATATACAATTTACTCTTAAATACATTGATCCCAGCTATATTATTAGAAGTTCGCCTGCTAATGCTAGTGATTCACTTTATTGTGCTAGGCTTGGTTCAAATGCTGTGCATGCTGCAATGTCTGGCAAGACAAAAATGTTGATTAGTTTGTGGAGTACAAAGTTTGTGCACATACCGATTAAGATGGCAGTAATTGACAGAAATAAGGTTAATCCCAATGGTTCTTTTTGGAGAGATGTTCTTTCAAGCACAGGACAACCGATTAGCATGAAGAATTAAATTAATTAAATTCTTTCTACTTAGCAGCATTTCCAGCAATATTTAATATATCCCAGGTTCTTGAGAATGGTGGAGAATATGAGAAGTCCATCATTCCTAGTTCTTTTGTTGTAAGTTTTGAATAGATTGCAATTGATAAAGCATGGATTCTTATTACGGCTCCATTTTTTCCTATTGCTTGTGCTCCAAGGATTATTTTAGTATTCTCCTCATAAATTAGTTTAACATAAAGATCTTCTTGGCCAGGATAATAATTTGTATGATTTTTATCTTTTATAAAAATCGTTTTATATTTTATTTGAAGCTTTTTTGCATCTTTTTCTGTAAGCCCTGTTCTTGCAGCTTCTAAAGATAGTATCTTAATTGAAGCTGAGCCCAATGTACCTTTAAATGAAACATGATTCCCAGCTAAATTTTCACCGACTATTCTTCCAAGTTTGTTAGCTGTTGTTGCCAGAGGTATATATTCATTTTTTTTGCTTACTATATTATAAATAGTTGCACAATCTCCTGCAGAAAAAATATTTTTTATGCTAGTTTCGCCATACTCATTTACAATTATTGCTCCATTTGTACTAGTTTTAAGCTGATTTTCTAAAAACTCAGTAGCAGGCTTTATTCCAGTAGCAAGTATAACAACGTCAGCTTGATAAGTATTTTTGTTTGTTACTACTCCTTCTACTTTTTTTCCTCCTATTAAACTTTTTACAAATTCACTTGTATGAAGATCAACTCCTTTTTGTATTAGTTCTTCTTCCATTATTTTAACTATTTCTTCGTCAAAGGAATCTATTAGTATGTGTTTGTCTAGTTGAATTAATCTTACATTTTTTCTTTTATTTTTTACTGCTTCTATCATTTCAATTCCAATGTATCCAGCACCAATTATCACTATATTTTTGATCTCTTCTTTATCCATTAAATTTTTTATTTTTTGACCGTCTTCTAAATTTCTCAGCGTATAAAAATTTTTAAGATTGATATTATTGATTGCCGGAATAATAGGTTTTGCACCAGTTGCTATCATGAGTTTGTCGTAAGTATTGTTAAAAATGCTTCCTGTTATTTGATTTTTTATTACAATTGTATTGTTTTTTACATTTACTTTGATAACTTCGTGGTTAGTTTTAACAGAGATCCCAGTTTTTTCGAATTCTTCCGGTGTTCTTGAGATCATTTTATTTGGATTATCAAAAAATCCCCCTATAAAGTAAGGTAGGCCACAAGTTCCAAAGGACACAATATTTGTTTTTTCATAGATAGTGATGTCTAGCTTTTTGTTTAAGCGTTTTGCTTTAGCTGCGGCACTAGTTCCTGCTGATGTGCCCCCAATAATTATTATTTTCATGATTGTTTTTCCATTTATTTAGTTATAAACTCTTTTTTGCTGTATATATTGTGGTTAAATTGTTTAAGGTGTTTAGCAGATATGACGCCGGCAACCATTGAGCCGCTTACATTAACAGCTGTTCTTCCCATGTCAATTAAAGGTTCAACAGATATTACAAGTCCAACCAATCCTACTGGAAAGTTCATTGCTGAGAGTACCATTAATGAAGCTGTTGTTGCGCCTCCGCCAGCACCAGCAGCTCCAAATGAAGTTATTATTATTAATCCAAGAAGCGTGAGTATAAATAAAGTATCTGTAGGGTTTATTCCTTGAGTTGGCGCTATCATTACTGCAAGCATAGCGGGGTGCAGTGCTGCACAACCGTTTTGTCCAATTGATGTTCCAAAAGAGCTTGATAAATTTGCTATTCCTTCGCTTACACCTAGGTTTTTAGTTTGAATTTCTACATTAATAGGTATGGTTGCAGCACTAGACCTAGATATAAATGCAAATGTTAGTGCTGGAGATATTTTTTTTATAAAAGTAATTGGGTTTAATTTGTTTATTGCAATTAATGTCATATGCAGAAGAAATGTAAGACCTATAGCAATGTAAGAAGCAATTACAAATTCTCCAAGCTTTATTATGCTTTTGATTTCGCTGGTTGCTGTAATTTTTGTCATTAAGGCTAATATAGCATAAGGCGTTAGTTTTAAAATTAAAGTTACTATTCCCAATATTGTGTCTTGAAGCGTTAATATTATTTTTTTAAAAAATTCTATTGATTCTGGCTTTTTTCTAGATGTTTTAAGGGCAGCTATTCCTATGATAGCTGAGAATATTACAACTCCGATTGTTGAATTTTTTCTAAGTCCTGCCAAATCTTCAAATATATTTTTTGGAATAAGTTCTGTAATTTTTTTTGTGATTGGTGTTTGATTTAATATTTCAAGGCCTTTTTGCAATTTTTCACCTTGTAAAATTTCGCTGGCTTCTGCTTGCAGTCCTTCAGCTGTTAATCCTAATATTAAAGCAGTGAAAATGCCAATTATAGCAGCAATGCCTGCTGTAAATACTAGTGTTAATATTACAAATAGGCTCATTTTCCCAACATCTTTACTGTTTGTTAATTTTATTATTGCAGATATTATTGATGTTATTATTAAGGGAATTATAATCATTTTAAGAAGCCTTACATATCCATCACCTAAAATATTTATCCAATTGATAGTTTCGTTTGTTATAGATGAATTTGTGCCATAAAAATATTGGATAGTCATTCCAAATACTATTCCTAGTCCTAACGATATAAATACTCTTTTTGTAAAAGAAATATTTTTTCTTTTACAAAAAGAAATTATACTTATTAGAATAAGCATAATTATAATATTAATTAATGTATATAATATACTTACCTTATCCATTCTTACCTCTTTTATATAAGCTTAGCGCATTCTTTTTTAAACTTAAGTTTATATATTCAAAATTAATTAATCTTGTTTTAATATTTTTTTAGAATAAGACTCTATTACTTCATCTTCAAAGGCATTATTTTTTAAAATTTGATTTGCAAGAATTTTCCCTAACTGAACCCCTTCTTGGTCAAATGAGTTTATATTTAATAAAAATCCCTCAAACATTACTTTATTCTCATAATGGGAGAGTATTGCCCCTATTGCATAAGGTGTTAATTCTTTTGAATATATTAGTGCAGAAGGTCTCTCACCTTTGAAGTTTTTATTTTTATTACTATTTTCTTTGCCTTTTGAAAATGCTATTATTTGGGCTATTAAATTTGCTTTTAATTTGTCATTACTTGAGCTATTATCAGATATTACATCTTCTTTAAGTTGTGTTGCATTAAAACCTATAAAATCCATTGGGACTATATCTGTTCCTTGATGAAGCATTTGAAAGAATGAGTGTTGAACATCCGTTCCAACACCTCCCCAAATTATTCTTACAGTTTTATAGTTGATTGTTTCGTTAAATCTGTTTACACTTTTCCCATTGCTTTCCATTTCAAGCTGTTGTAAGTGAAGATAAAAATTTTCCATTGCCTTAGAATAAGCAATGATGCAGTTGCTACTGTAGTTGAGAACATTTCTTTCATATATACTAATTAGTGCTGCTAATAGAGGTGCATTGTCTTTTACTTTTTTATTTAATGATTTTTTATCAGTCTTATTGGCTCCTTTTATAATTTCTTTTACAATTTTTTCTGTGAAGCAAAGAGTAAGTAGTGCAAGTCCAACTGCTGATGTTGGAGAAAATCTTCCACCTATTGAATCATGCATGAAAAAATATTCAAGGCATCCTGTTTCCTCTAGTGCTAACATGCTATTCTTTAATGTTATAATGGTCATTTGTTTTTTATATTCTTTTATGCCATTTGATTTTAATTTGTTTATTAAGAATTGCATATTAGCTGTGGTTTCTAATGTATTTCCACTTTTTGAGACAATAATAAAAAGCGTTTCATCAAGATTAATGCTATTTAATACTTCTTCTGATTCGTCTGGATCAATGTTTGAAATAAAATAGCCATTCATTAAGGCTAGATTGTGTTTTTTTGCATAATTTTTTATTGAGCTATAAAGAGCTTTTGGTCCTAGACTGGATCCGCCAATTCCTATTTGAACTACATTTTTAAACTTTTTACCATTTACACTTTTAATATTTCCAGAATGTACTTGCTTTGCAAAATTATATATTTTTTCAAGTTCTGATTGGAAAAACTCTCTCATATTTTCTTTATTGTCTTCTATTACGTCCTTACCAATTTGCCCTCTTGTAAGGTGATGTAGGACTTTTCTGTTTTCACTAATATTGATTTTTTCCCCATTAAGTACTTCTTTATATTTTTCTATTAAATTTGCTTCATCGCTTAAATTTTGAAAAATTTTAAGGTGATTTTCATTAATTTGCTTTGAAGCATAATTATAATGTACACTATCTCCTTCTATTGTAATGTCGTACTCTTTTATCCTTTTCCCAGTCAATGCAGTTTTTAGCACCTCTGGAGCAATTCCTTCAAGGATTTTAAAATTTTCAAGTTCATTAAGATTTTTGTAATTTATCATAAACATACCCCTTTGTTATGGCTTAAATTTTTCTATTTTTTCTTTTCCACATGTTTTTAATTTTCAAGATAATAAATTTAATAAATCTTATTATTACATTACTTTCAGAATAAATCTTCAAATAAGCTTCACCTTCGTTTGCTTCACTTTTTGTAAATGATTTTCTAACATTATTCTCATCAATTTCAATTTCAAGTAAAGTTTTTTTGTTTTCAATTGAGATTACCTTTACTTCAGCTTCTTTATAGCCGATTTCTTTTAAGGCTTGGTATCTTCTAAATCCTGCAATCAAATTCTTATTTTTATCGATTATTATTGGATAAATTAATCCATGTTTTATAATGCTGTTTTTAAGGGTTTCAATGTCACCTACATTTTTTCTAATTCTTTTTTTTATTTTTATTTGATCGATATCTATTAACATACTGCTTTAATCCAATTGGATATCTTCTCCGTTGACGTCTTTATTGTTAATTTTTTCATTTTCATTGTTATTTGAATTTAATTCTTTTATGTTTTGTACTTCTGTGTTTGTTTCATTAACAATGACTTCGTCTTTAATTTCTTTTGTATTTTTAATAAACATTTCTTCGTTATTGTTGTCGTTATTTATTAAATCTTGTTGTGGGTTTTTATTTTCTATTTCATTTAAGGGTTCTTTAATATTTATTTCTATTCCATCTTCATTTTTATTTTCATCATTGTTAATGCTCTCAAGATCATTGTTATTATTTTTGTTTTCAAAATCATTGTTATTATTGTTTAGGCTTTCAAGGTTATTATCAAGATATTCAAATTCAGGAGTGTCAAAATTTATTTCATCGTTATTATTAATCTCATCAATTCCATATATGTTAAATTCTATTGTATTTTTAAATTCTAGTTTATTTTTATAGTATTTTGATTTTTCAATTGGTTGGGTGCCGGAAATAAATAGTTCATTTATTATTTTTTCGTCAGCAATCTCTTCTGGTAATAGCCCTGTTTCTGCTTGCACCGGGATACTAATTATTCCTGCAGGTTTTACAAAAACTTTTTTAGGCAAGTTTTTGTGATATTCTGCCATGAATTCCCCCCAACTAGGTCCTACCAATCCTGTTCCTGTTCCGGATATTCCCAGTGAATATCCTTTTTTATCAAATCCAACCCAAAATGCTGTTGTTATATAAGGAGAATATCCTATTGCCCATCCGTCTGCCCAATTTTGCGTTGTTCCCGATTTTCCAGCAATGTCAGATTTAAAATTTTTGAGATTTGTATATCTTTGATTTGCTAAGGTTCCATATTGAATTGTTGATTTCATCATATCTGTTATGATATAAGCAGCTTGAGGAGACACTATTTGAGTTTGATATTCTTGGCTTTTTATTTTAGCCAATATCTTTGCTTCTTCATTTGCTATTATTCTTCCAGTTCTGTCTTCAATGTATCTTATTCCATAAGGTTCGATTTCGTTACCACTATTCCCCAAAATTGCAAAGGCTCTTGCCATTTGTATTGGAGAAACCGATATTACACCAAGTGCTAGCGGATAAACTTTTGGAAACGTTTTTTCTATTTCTTTTGGATCTGTTATTCCTAGTAGTTTTGAGGAGTAGCTAATTGCAGAGTCAAAACCCAACTTGTCCAATATTCTTAATGCTGGAATATTTAAAGACAAAGCCAATGCCTGGCGTGTTAAAACGTTGCCTCTCCATTTGCCACCATAATTTCCTGGAGCATAAACCTCTCCTTTTTTATCTAGAAATGCTACCGGAGAGTCTGAAAACATTGTGGCAGCTGTTATTTTTTTCAGATCAATTGCGGCTGCAAAATATAATGCTTTAAATGCACTTCCAGGCTGGACTTTTGCTTGTGTGGCGCGATTAAATTCATTGTCTTTAGCATGTCCGCTACCCCCAACCATGGCTTTTATTGCTCCGCTTGCTGTGTCTATTGCTATCATTGCTCCTTCGGGCTGTGCAATGAGTTTTGGTGTTAACTTATTTTTGATAATGTATTCTTTTGTTGCCTTATCTATTTTATCAATTCCAAGTATAGCTCCAAAGCTTGCAATTAGATCAATATTGTCTTCGTAAAATTTTCTTTTTCTAAGTTTTTTATATTGCCGTCCATTTATTCTTAAATTTTTAATTCCTAATAAATCTGATATTGCATCTACTACGGGGACAATTTCTGAATTAATAATCATTGTTTCAGATGATCTATTTAAATTATGCATTGTTCTTGCTTTATTAATCATATCGTTTGTAACTTTATCTGCATATTTTTGTGCTTCAAGGTCAAGAGTTGAGTATATTGAGTATCCATCTTTATATATGTTTGCACCATCTGGTAAATATTTTAGTATTTTTTGCCTTATGTATTCAGAGAAATAAGGAGCTTGGTCTTTTTTGTTTGAAATTGCGGATGTATCAGCCATTCTAGTCCAATCATAATTTCGCCAATATTCATTAAATTCTTTTTCAGCAATTTCGGCTTTTACTATTCCATTTGATACAACTTGGTTTAAAACCGCGCGTTGAATTTTTTTTGAAAATTCTGGATTGTAAAGAGGTGAATAAAGTTTTGCATTTGGGAGTTGGATTATCATCATCACAGATTCTGCTGTATTTATTTTATTTACGCTTTTACCAAAAAAGAATTTTGATGCGGCAACTATTCCATAGTTGCCGTTTCCAAAATAAACCTTATTAAGGTACTTTTCTAGTATTTCGTATTTTGAGAGTTTTTTTTCAAGTTGGATTGCCCACCATATTTCATGTAATTTCCTTAAGATAGATCTTCTTGCTTGATTTGTATATAGGAGCTTTGCAAGCTGTTGGGTTAATGTGCTGCCGCCTGAAAAATATCTGCCAAGAACAATATTAAATGCGGCTCTAAATATTCCTATTAAGGAAAAACCTCGATGAGAAAAAAAGCCAATATCTTTTTCGATAAGAAGTGTATTAATTAGATTGTCAGGCATTTTTCTCAATGGCATTAATTCTCTATTCTCATCAGATATAAATTGAGTTATTTGTTTTCCATTAATATCTAAAAGCCTTGAAGGAATTGCTGGGTTTACATATCCAAAGTTTTTATCTTTTTGTATGTTTATAGTCTTAGATATTGCCAATGAGAGTGCAATAATAGAAAAGCTAACTGTGAAATATGTTAAATAAATAAGTAGCTTATGCTTATTTATTTTTTTCAAACTAAGACTATTTAATTTCATACTTTTTACTAAAGTATACTATAAGTGCATAAGAATTAATAATGTTATAAGTTGATTGTTATAGTGTAAAATTATTGTTATAATTTTACACTATGTATACAGTATTTTAAAGTTTTTTAAATTAAACGGATGCTGTAAGGGTGGGGTGATGGTATGTCTTTGATTTTAAGAGCAGATTTATTGATTATTGATTAAGCTTGTTTATAACTTGATTGTTTGAAAGCTGTTTTAAATAGCTTTCAATTTTGTTTAGTATTTTTATTTTTATATTCAAAAAAAGGAGAAAGGAGAGGTTTATGCTTTTATCTAGAAAAATAAGAGATTATGGAGCTAAGTATAGGGGCAAAGAAATTAAAATGAGTACAGAGATAAATAGTTTTTTAAATCTTCGCAATACTATTGAGATGAGAATAGGCGCTTATTCTGTGCTTGGAGTAATTTATTCTATTTCTATGGATTCTCTTAAGCTTATTTTTCAAGAAGATACAGTATTGCCTGCTTTGGCTAAAAATAAAAATTTAGGCTCTCTTCAACTTAAGAAGAATTCAGATCCTAATAATAACGTGGCTTTTTCCCCCTTTTTGTCTGTTAAACTTTTAAGTGCTTCTGCCTATTCTTCTCAAAATAAAGAATACAACTTATTAACATTGGAATTTTTATCTCCTATGCCAGAAGAGATTGCTATTAAAGTTGGGAAACTTCTTGATTTAAAACTTGGGCAAAATCAGAGAATTCACGAGAGGATTATTGTTGATAAAGATTCTATTAGAAAACTAAAAATTGATTCTGATAAAGCTTTTATCAAGTTTAATGGATCAAAACATAAATGCTTAATAAAAGATTTATCTTATGGGGGTGCTTTAGTAATTTCTTCTTTTGATTATGGAGATTTCAAAGAAGATTCAATTGATTTGATTTTTAGTTTTGAATTCATGGATAAAGAGATTTTTATTGAGGGTAAATCAAAAAGTTTAAGTGTTATTCAGACGCCTAATGGAAAGGTTTTTGCGCTTGGCATTGCTTTTGATGAAGACAAAATACCACTTGAGTATACTATGTTAATCCATGATTATTTTAATTAATCAAAAGATTAAAATAATTCTTATGTGAAAATTTGCTCGTAATACTTAGTTTAAGTTTTTCTTTATTTTATTTTTTGGCTTTATTGGGATTAGGGTGAGGCAGCTTGTTGTACTATGGGCTTAGACGTTTACCTGTAGATTTAGTATTGTTTTACTAATGAGTAATTATATTTATGCTTTTTAGCTTTTAAAATAATAATTCAGCATTATTTTAAATTAATAAATGTATTTGAACTGGCTTTTCTGATTCTATTGTTTATTGAGTACCCAAGTTCTTCGTCTTTTACGAATTCACTAAGGATTTGTTTGTAGTTATTCTCAGACTTGATTAGCTCTTTGTAAAGATTTTGCGCATATTCTTCAAGAGTGTTAAATACTGTAATATTTTTTTTATCCCACAAAAAATTAAATAAGTAGGAGTTTAGAGTAGGTTTTGTAATAAGTATTTTTGTATCTTTGTTTAAATATCTTCTTATGTTGTCTTGACTTTTAAATAAATAGACGGGAATTTTTGGTTTATAATGTTCTATTATATTCCCTGGTGATTTTTCTAACTCTATTTTTGTTTCTGCGTAATTCACTGTATATCTTCCTTTAAGCTCTTTTTCTATCATTTTTTTTGTTATTGCACCCGGTCTTAATATTATTACGTTATCTTTTAGGTCAAATCCAATTACAGTTGATTCGATTCCGATATTAAAGTCTTTATTTTCTTCTAGTTTTATTATTCCCCTTACAAGCCCATTTAATTCTTTTAAAGCCATTTCGAAGTTTGTTGCGCTTGGTCTTTTTGATATATTTGCAGACGGTGCCGCTATGGGGACTTTAGATGCTTTAATTAGGTTTAAAGCTATTTTATTTGCAGGAATTCTTATTGCCACTGTGTCTAGATTTCCACTAACAAATCTGGATATTTTTATTGATTTCTTAAGAACATAAGTTAAAGGGCCTGGACTAAACCTTTTGATTAGCATTAGAGCACTTTTAGGAATATATTCCGTTAATTCTTTTATTTTTTTTACTGTGTCAACGTGTACTATTAAGGGGTTTTGAATAGATCTTTTTTTAACTAAAAAAATCATTTTTACGGCATCTTCATTATAAGCATTTGCACCAATTCCATAGACTGTTTCTGTTGGAAATACAACAAGCTCGCCTGTTTTGATAAATTTTGCTGCTTTTTGTATTTGGTTACTTCTAATTATTTCTGTCGATATCATTTTTTAGTCTTTTTTCTTTTTATTTATAATTAAATCAAAAAAAATGTGAATAAGCAATTTGTGAGCTTGATTGTTTATTGAAATATGTTTTTATATTATAATAAACATTATGAGAAATTTAATTGATGCCCTCGCAAAAGATAATAGAAATTTTGTTTTTCTCTTTGTGTTTTTTTTTATTGCTTCTCATTTAAATTCTGCTACAGTAGGCCTTGCTTCATGGTATGGTGAAGCTTTCCACGGCAAAATTACTGCTAATGGCGAAAAATTTGATATGATGGCTCTTACTGCTGCTCACAAAGAATTGCCTTTTAATACTGCTGTAAGGGTTACAAATCTTTTAAATAATAGATCAGTTGTTGTAAGAATTAATGATAGAGGGCCTTTTAGGAAGGATAGAATAATAGATTTATCAAAACATGCTGCTGAAAAGCTTGATTTTTTAGGGATAGGAGTTGCTCCTGTAAAAATTGAAGTAATTGAAAGTGTAAATGAAAAAAGACCTTCTGTATCAAGATCTAATGATTTTAAAAAAGCATTTAATACTCCTGAGATTAAAGAAGAAAGGAAAACCAAGCAATCAGAAGAGAATGTTTTTATTGAAAATAAATCTTCAAATTTATTAGCAGATTATTCAATTTCTGCCGACAAAGAAACAGATTTTTACATACAAGTTGGATCTTATAGAAAAAAAGATTATGCTGATAGGGCCTATCGAATATTAAAAAAAGCAGGCCTTTTTGTTGTAGTAAATTCTCATGGGCCTTTTTATACTGTTTTTATTCCTACTAATGCTGATAATATTCAAAGAAATATAGAACTGATTAAATCTGCTGGATATAAAGATACTTTAGTAAGAAAAACCAAGGTTCCAGGAGAGAGTCTTATTATGGATTAATTTTTTAAATTATTTTTTTATCAAAATTATTTATTGACTTTTTAAAGTTTTATGATTATTTTATTTGTTACCAATCCTTTTGTGGTGGTTTTTTATTCTAAAAATTATAATGTTATTTTTAAAAATTTGAATCTATTAAGCAAAGCAACTGTTTTGATTAATAGATATGTTTTATTGTTATATAGTTAATTGATGAAGTTTTTATTTGATATTCCTCTTCCAATTATGATTTTGGCTCCAATGGAAGACGTTACTGATACTGTTTTTAGAAATTTAATTCATTTAATAGGATCTAAAGAAGGAGAACCCCATATTTATTTTACTGAATTTATTTCTGTAAAGGGAATTTTAAATGAGTCAAAACAGTCTATTCAACATGTTTTTTTAAAACCCAATGAACTTAATAGGCCTTTAATTGCTCAAATTTGGGGTAATGATCCTGAGCAATTTTATAGAGCAATAGAAATATTAGGGGGCATGGGATTTTGGGGAATTGATATTAATATGGGTTGTCCTAAGAATAAAATAATTAAAAAAGGGGTTTGCTCGGCTTTAATTAATAATAAATCTTTAGCCAAAGAAATAATTCTTGCAAGCAAAGAAGCTTGTGCGAGATTTAATTTACCTCTTAGCGTTAAGACCAGGCATGGATTTTCATATCCAGAAGTTAATGATTGGCTGGGATTTTTATTGGGCTTTGGAATTGATATGTTAACGGTTTATCCAAGACTTGCTGTTAATCAGAGCGAAGGCCCTGTTAATTTTGATATTTTTTATGAACTTGTTAAATTGCGGAATAATCTTAGTCCTTCTACTCTGATTATTGGCAATGGAGATGTTTTAAGTCTTAAGGATGCTAGATATTACGTTGATAAATATTTAATTGATGGGATTATGTTTGGTCGTGGAATTTTTAAGAATTTAAATTTATTTAAATTATCTTCAAAACATTTTTTGGATAGTAATTTAAATTTTAGATTAAATATATTAAAATTCCATATAAAGGATTTTCATGCTACTTGGGGACTTGAAAAAGATTTTAATAAACTTAAAAAATATTTTAAGATATATTTTACTGAGAAGGAAAGACAGAGTAAATATTTCTCAAATCTTATAAATTCAAAAACTTACGAAGAGCTTTTTGAAAATTTAAACGTTATTGACATGGTAGGAGATTTTTAAAACAATGAATTTTAGACTTCTTGAAAAATATGATCCCAAGGCATTTGAAGATGAAATTTACAACAAATGGCTTAAAAATAATGTTTTTTTGCCAAATAATTCTTTATTTGAAAAATTTAGTATGGTTGCGCCGCCTCCTAATGTTACTGGTGTATTGCACATGGGGCATGCTCTTAATTTTGTTTTGCAAGATATTCTTGTAAGGTATAAAAGAATGAAAAAGCATAATACTTTATGGCTTTTTGGCACAGATCATGCAGGAATAGCAACGCAGACTGTTTTTGAAAGGAATCTTAAAAATATTGGCAAAAGTAAGAATGATTTTGAGAGAGAAGAGTTTGTTAAAGAAATTTTTAAATTAAAAGATAAGCATAGAGGTGTAATTGTTAATCAGATAAAAAAACTCGGCGCGTCTTATGATCACTCAAGAGAAAGGTTTACTCTTGATGAGAGTCTTTGTAAGGCTGTTAACAAGGTTTTTAAGGATTTATATTCCAAGGGGTTGATTTATAGAGGTGAGTATCTTGTTAATCTTGATCCTGGATCTGGGAGTGTTGTTAGTGACGAAGAGATTGAATATAAAGAAGTTGATGGCAAGCTTTATTTTGTTAAGTATTTTATCGATGATTCTTCTTTTATTGAGATTGCGACAACTAGGCCTGAGACGATGTTTGGGGATACTGCTATTGCTGTTAATCCCAATGATGAGAGATATAAATCTTTAGTTGGGAAAGAGGTCACAATTCCTTTGACAACTAAAAAGATAAAAATTATTGCAGATTTTCATGTTGATAGTGCTTTTGGTACTGGGGCTTTAAAAATTACTCCTGCACATGATCCTAATGATTTTGAAATTTCAAAAAGGCATAATATTCCCAAGGTCAATATTTTAACTCAAGATGGAAAACTTAATGAAAATGTTCCTTTACAATATCAAGGATTAAGCATTAAGGATGCAAGATTTAAAATAGAGATAGAATTAATGGAAAAAGGGTTTTTAAAAGGTGTTAAAAAACATAGGCAACAGGTTGGGCATTGTTATCGATCAGGGGAGGTTATTGAACCTTATTTATCTACTCAGTGGTTTGTGAGCATGAAACCTTTGGCAGAGAAAGCCTTAAAGGCTTTAGAGAGTGGCGAATTAAGATTTTACCCTAAAAAGTGGGAAAATACATATAAATACTGGTTGTCAAATATTAAAGATTGGTGTATATCAAGGCAGCTTGTTTGGGGACATAGAATACCGGCTTGGTACAATATTGATACATCAGAACTTATTATTAGTGATACTGATCCTTCTTTAGATGAAAAGAACGTGGGGAAGAGGTTTGTTCAAGATCCAGATGTTCTTGATACTTGGTTTTCTTCTTGGTTATGGCCTTTTTCTTCGCTTGGATGGCCTAATATTACTGTTGATTTTGAAAATTATTATCCAACAAAGACCTTAATTACAGCTTACGATATAATATTTTTTTGGGTTGCAAGAATGGTAATGGCGGGATTAGAATTTACAGGACAAACTCCTTTTAGAGATGTTTATATTACGCCTCTTTTGCGTGATAAACAGGGTAAAAAAATGTCAAAGTCCTTAGGTAATGGAATTGATCCTCTTGATATTATTCATGAGTATGGAAGTGATTCTTTGCGATTTACTTTATCCTTTTTGTCTGTTCAAGGCCAAGATTTAAATATTGATGCTAAGGATTTTATGCTTGGAGCCAAGTTTGCAAACAAGGTTTTTAATGCTTCCAAATTTATTCTTTTAAATTTAGAAAATAGAGAAATATTCAATAATTTGAAATTTAACGACATTGACAAATGGTTGCTTACAAGCTTAAATTCAACCATTCTTGGCGTAGAGTCTTCTTTTGCAAATTATAAATATAATGAAGCCTCAAAATTTGTTTATGAGTTTTTTTGGAATGATTTTTGTGATTGGTATATTGAAATTAGTAAAATTGATCTTAATAGTGAAAATGTTGATATTCAAAATATGGCTATTTCTAAGTTGCTATTTTTTCTTAAAAAAGCATTGTTAATTTTACACCCGTTCATTCCTTTTGTTACAGAAAAAATTTATTCTGAATTTTCAGAAAAAGGAGATATTTTAGCTTTAAATGAATATCCAAGTTTTGATATTTCTAGCAATTTTAAAGAAGAATTTGAAAGTTTTAAAGTATTTAAAACTTTCATTGTGGCCGTTAGAACACTTAAGAGTGAATTCAATATATCTTCTAGCATTGAGATTGATGTTGCTTTGAAGTTTGATTCTGACTTTAAATATGAAGGATACTTTAAGGCTAATGAGAGCATTTCAAAAAGAATGATTAATTTTAAAAATATATTTTATAATGAAAATTGTGATGGTATGCTTGGTTTAGCTGTAGTTGGTTTTGAAATTTATGCAGATGTTAAGTTATTGATAGATAAAACCAAGGAGTTAATAAGGCTTGAAAAGCAGCTTGAAAAGTATAAAATGCTTAAGATTTCTGTTTCAAAGAAACTTGAAAATGAAAATTTCTTAATGAATGCTCCTAAGGAAATTATTGAATCTGAAAAATTAAAATTTGTAGAATTTTCTTCTTTGATTAATAAGATAAATAGTTATATTATTAATTTAAAAAATCTGTAAAAAAGTTGAAAAATTATTATGTAATTGAATTTGCTATGGTTAGCTTTTCAGCAAAATGCTTGCTTTCTATTAGAAATAGCATATTTTGTGCTATTAATTGCTAAGAAATGCTTGAGGAGATAAAAAGTTTGAATCTTGTAGTTTCATGAAGCTGTTTATTATTGTTGATACATCTTCTTCTTTGATGTAAATTGATGGAAACGTTTTTCTTTGATCAAAGAGAAACTCAAAATCAAGAATTAAATAAATTTGATTACTCTTACGAGTTACGCTCAGTTTTAATTCAAAATCATCATTGTCTTTGTATCGTTTATTAGGATTTTCTTTAATCATTTTTGTGCCTAATAATACGATTTCGTTTTCTTTGATGCTTTTTGGTCTGTCATCAAATAAGCTTAGACTTTTGATTATATTGCTAGTATTTAAAAGATTAAAAAAGCTAAAATTTCTTCTATATCCATTTTCTTTTAGGATAAGCTTAACTTCTGAATCGTTATCTTTAATGTATGATCCTTTATGTTCAATTTCAATAATGCCTTCAAGGCTTGCATTATTTAGAACGTCAGAATATTTTTCTTTTTTTATTAATATATCTTGTATAAAGAACAAATCCTTGATTGTGTCTTTTGCAAAAATATAATTATTAGATATTAAAAAAATTAAGACTGTAGTAAATATTTTTCTTGTCATTAAAATTCTCCTTTCCTTGATAGTATATCATATTTGATTGGCATTGTTTTTTTAATAGCTTATTTTAAAAGTAATTTTTAATTTTTTTGGGCCCTTATCATATGTCTTTTATTTCCAAATCCTTTTTCTATGTGAATGTATTTGAAATTGGCAAGCTTTAAGCCATCTTTTACAATTCTTGCAGAAGAAAATGTTGAAAGCTTGCATCCCGGACTGCTTTTTTGAGAAATTAAATTAAATATTTCATTGTTCCACATTTCAGGATTTTTTTTAGGGCTAAATCCATCTAAAAACCAATATTCTACATTTTTTGGAATTTCTTTGATTTTTATTTTAGCGTTTCCAATTAAAATTTTTAAATTAACATTTTCTGTTATTTTTAGTTTTAAATTTTTTTTTGGAATTTTAGGATAATGTTTTAGCATTAATTTGAAATAAGCGGTTTCTTTAACGAAGAACTTTGAAATTTGCATTATTGTCTTTTTTTTGAGTGGAAATTTTTCTATAGAATAATAATTAATCTTTGAGGTTATATTGTTTTCTTTTATGAATTTTAAAAGACATATAAAGTTTAATCCTGTTCCAAATCCTAACTCTGCTATTAAAATATTTTCTTTTGTTTTTAATTCTAAATCCAGATTGCAGCCTTTAATAAATGTATAAAAACTCTCTTCAATTCCATACTTTGGATTGTAATAGATGTCATCGAATTTGCTTGAATATATGGTATTCTCTTTAAAAATTAGATTTGTCATTTAATTTCACTTTTTCAAGCTTACAGAATTTTGTAAGCTTGAAATTTTTAATTTGATTGATCAGAATAATAAGTTTTTATGATAAACTTGTAATCTTTATTAAAAGACTGCAAATTTTAATAAAAAATTTTAACTTATAAGTATTTGTAAAGTTTAGTATTTTTTTAGGAATATAAAACTTCCTACCATTCCTACTATCTCTTTAAGTTATGGTCATTTTTTTATTCATATTAAAACCATAGCCTTATTTTTTAATAATCTTTATCTTTATAAAATATTTTTTATAAAGATAAAAGCTAAGTTTAGCTACTTAGCTTTTTACTCTTCTATTATTGCAACTATTTCTTTTGCTTTTAGTATTAAATGCTCTTTATTCTCGATTTTTACAGCAGCTCCTGCATACTTTTCATAAAGTACAGTGTCGCCAACTTTTACAGTGATCTCTTCTTTGTTAGAACCGATGGCTATAACCGTCCCAATATTTGTTTTTTCTTTTGCATTTTCTGGTATGTAAAGTCCTGAGATTGTTTTACTCTCAGCTTCTTTGATTTTTATCAAAACTCTATCAGCTAAAGGCTTAATATTTTTCATTTCAAACATCTCCTTGTGTTAATAATATTAAATATACGAAAAAATTGAGAGTTGAGTCAATATATTTATATAGTGCTTGAAAATTAAATTAATTTTCAAGATAATTTTGTTATTAGAATATTAATTTTAGGCAGGGTAATGGTTTGATAACTGTAAATAATTTGGAAGTTGCATTTGGAGAGCGAGTTTTATTTAAAGATGTAAATATTAAATTTTCTTCTGGAAATTGTTATGGAATAATTGGTGCTAATGGAGCAGGAAAAAGCACTTTTTTAAAAGTGCTAGGTGGAATGATTGAATCTACTAAGGGTGAAATATTTATTCCAAAAAATCAAAGAGTAGCGGCTCTTGAGCAAGATCAATTTGCTTATGATGCATATAAGGTTATCGATACTGTTATTATGGGTCACAAAAGGCTTTATTCTATTCAAAAAGAAAAAGATGAAATTTATAATAAACTTGATTTTAGTGATGAGGATGGGATTAGAGCCGGGGAGCTTGAAGCAGAATTTTCAGAACTTGGAGGATACGAGGCTGAATCTAGTGCGGCAGTTCTTCTTAAGGGTCTTGGAATAGATGAGTCAATTCATAATAATTTAATGGGTGACATTGAAGGGTCTTTAAAGGTTCGAGTTCTTTTGGCGCAAGCGCTTTTTGGTGAACCTGATATATTGCTTCTTGATGAGCCTACCAATAATCTTGATCTACAATCTATTAAATGGTTGGAAGAGTTTTTAATTAATTTCGAAAATACAGTTATTGTTGTATCTCATGATAGACATTTTTTAAATCAAGTTTGTACCCATATTGTTGACATTGATTACGGAAAGATTCAAGTGTATCTTGGAAATTATGACTTTTGGTATGAAACAAGCCAGATTTTAAACAAGCAGCTAAAAGATGCTAAAAAGCGATCTGAAGATAAAATTGCTGAACTTAAGACATTTATTCAAAGATTTTCTAGTAATGCATCTAAGTCTAGGCAAGCAACATCAAGGAAAAAGTTGATTGAAAAAATAAAGGTTGAAGATTTGAAGCCTTCTTCAAGGAAGTTTCCTTATGTTAATTTCAAAAGCGAAAGAGAACTTGGTAAAAATGTTCTTACAATTAAAAATTTGACAAAAGAATTTGAAGGGAATTTAATTTTAAATAAATTTAGCAGTATTATTGAACCCCAACAAAAGATTGTTTTTTTGGGAAATCCCATGTCTGCAACTTTTTTGTTTGATATTATTACAAATGAAGATAAAAATTATAAAGGTCATTATGAATGGGGATCTACTGTTAATTTTTCATATTTTAATAAGGATAATGGGAAATATTTTGATTTGGATTTAAATTTAGTTAATTGGTTGCGTCAGTATTCAAAAGAACAAGATGAAACTTATATTAGAGGATTTTTAGGTCGAATGCTTTTCAGCCAAGATGAAGCTTTAAAGAAGGTAAATGTCCTCTCAGGAGGAGAAAAAGTAAGATGCATGCTTGCTAAGGCTATGCTTAGCGGAGCAAATGTTTTAATACTGGATCAGCCTACAAACCACTTAGATCTTGAAGCAATTACATCTTTAAATGCTGGGCTTAAAGAATTTAAAGGAGTTGTTCTTTTTACATCGCATGATCATCAATTTATAGATACTGTTGCCAATAGAATTATCGAGTTTACTCCCAACGGAATAATTGATCGATATATGACTTTTTCTGAGTATGTTGATGATACTAAGATTAGGGATCTGAGAAATAACCTTTATGGTGATAATGCTGGGTTTAGGCTTTAGTGGTAGTTTTTTAAAAGCTCAAAAGGTTTTTTGTTTTGAGAGGCTTACTTTTTATATTTTTGTTTTCAGCTTCTTTTTTAAGGCTTTATTCTAGCATTAATTTATATTTTCAAAAAGCATTAACTGGTAAAGTTGTAGGCAATCCAATTATTGATGAAAAACGTGATACTATTACGGTTTTAACAAAAGATAGATGGTTGATTACTTATACAATGTCATTTGAGAAGAAATATTCTTATAGATTGAATAGAATTCCATATCCTTTTCTTTTAAAAGATTTTGATAATGGTTATTATGTTATTACAGCTAAAAATGAAGTTCAAAAGATTGAAAGAGGAAAGCTTGTTTGGAAGCATAAGCTTGATTTTTCACCTTTAGGCGATCCTGCCATAGGGAATGTTAGCATTTTAATTCCCCTTATTAATGAGAGGGTTGTTTCTATTGATTTAAAGAGTGGAAAAAAGATATTTGAAGTTGACATAGGTGGCAAACCCGCTACTTCTCCTGTAGTTTTTGATAATGGTGATTTTTGCATCGCAAGCGAAAATGATGAAATATTTTTGTTTGATTTTTTGGGTAATAAGAAATGGTTTTCAAGGCTGGTTGCTTTCCCTTTTTTGTTAATGATAAATACAAAAAAAGAGGTAGTTGTTGGACATAAGTCAGGTCATATTGTTGCTTATGGGAGAGATTTTGGGGAAGTTGTTAACTCTATTAAATTAGACTTTCCTATTAATTTTTTGTTTGAAAAGTTTAATGGTGAATATGTCGCAATTTCAAGTGTTGGTATGTTTTTTAATTTAAGTAGAAACTTTAAGCTTAAATTTAAAAAAAAAATGAACTTTAAGCCTGAGAAAGCTGTTCTTTATAACAATAGAAATCTTTTAATTTCAACTAAATCAAATGGACTTTTGTCTTTTGAAGAAGATTTTGATATATCTTTCACAGATTCTAAACTTAAGGATTTGTTGGGACTTAGTGCTAATTCAGGTATTATTGTCTTAGGGGGTAGTGATTGGGTTCTTAGTACTTATTATTATGAGTACGACAAAGAGTTTGATGTTAGCGTGTGGAACCATTTTAGAGGTAATAAATACAATCAAGGTAGAATAGATTTAAAAGAGAAAGGCTCTGTAGATTATGATGAAAATTATTTACTTCTTGATGAGATTCTTAATTCTAGTTATAGTCATTCTGCTTATGATAAATTTTTAGGTATTTTAGATTTTCTTGCAACTAAAGATGGAAATTTCCCCAAAAAATATTTAAATTTATATAAAAAGGCTTTTAATGTTTGGCTTTTGCCAGAAAAGGGACTTGATAGAATTATTTCAAGGGGCAAGCTTTATAGATATTTTATATATGTTAATGATGAATTTGCAATTAAGAGCTTTATTGATTTGGCAATTAGAGAAAGAGATATTAATAATATAATTGCCATAGTGAAAACCATTACCAAATTTGAAAGTTATTATGGGCAAGATTGTATTATATATAATTACATCCAGCATATAGTGTTAAATTATCAAGGTAATTTAGAAATAGCTTATTCTGTAATTTTAAATTTGAGAAATATAATTTTAAATTCAACAGACAAGCTTCTTACGCTTTGTAAGCATAAGTATCTAAATTTATTAATGTTTATGAGGCGGCAAAATTTTTCTGAAAATATTAACAAGCACATTAATGAAATTATTTCAATCATTCAAGATTGAAATAGCTGTTTTGTATATAAATCTGATTATGTTAAAATTAAGTTTAAATTAGTGAATTTAGTTGGCAAGGTAGATTATAATTAAGTTTATAGGAGAATTTCTTTTATGAAAAAAATGTTACTAATCTTTAGTTTTTTTCTTATTTCTTTGAATGGATTTCCCCTTAATGCAAGGGAAGTTGATAAGGAAAAATTAAAGGACTTTGTTAATATGGATCTTGAGTTTGTAAACTATAAAGGTCCTTATGATTCTACAAATACATATGAACAAATAGTAGGTATTGGTGAGTTTTTAGCAAGACCATTGATTAATTTCAATAGCAACTCAAGTTATTATGGTAAATATTTTATTAATAGATTTATTGACGATCAAGATAAAAAAGCAAGCGTTGATGTTTTTTCTATTAGTAGTAAGTCACAGCTTGACAGTATATTGAATTTAAGAAGAATTCTTACAGGGTATTTGATAAAGTCTTTTGATTATGAAAGATCTAGTGCTGAATTAATTGCCAAGGTTATTACAATACATAATGCTGTTTATAGAGGTGATTTAAATTATTATAAAGAGTTTTATATTGAGTCTGCTTTAAAGTCTTTAACTAAAGAAAATGCAGGTCTTTCTAGAGTGTACAGTCAATGGGCTGGAAAGACACAAATATTTATTCCTCTTAAAAAGAATATTTTATCTGGAAAAATTGAGTCTGACATTGATATTGATAGTTTGGTTACAGATAAGGTTGTGGCAGCTCTTTTAAGCGAAAATGAAGCAGGTGTTAACTTTGCAAGGGATATTACAGATATTCAAGGAGAAACTCATAAAGCAGATCAAGATAAAATTGATATTGAATTAGATAATGTTCATGAAAGTGATTCCAATATAACAGAAACTATTGAGAATTTAAGAGATCAGCTTGAAAAGGCTACAGATGAAGAGCATAGAAAAGAGATTGAAAGTCAAGTTGATGCTAAAAAGAAACAAAAAGAAGAACTAGATAAAAAGGCAATCGATCTTGATAAAGCCCAACAAAAATTAGATTTTTCTGAAGATAATTTAGATATTCAAAGGGATACTGTTAGAGAGAAGATTCAAGAGGATATTAACGAGATTAATAAGGAAAAGAATTTACCAAAACCTGGTGATGTAAGTTCTCCTAAAGTTGATAAGCAGCTACAAATAAAAGAGAGTCTAGAAGACTTGCAGGAGCAGCTTAAAGAAACTAGCGATGAAAATCAAAAAAGAGAAATTGAAAAGCAAATTGAAATCAAAAAAAGTGATGAAGAACTTTTAAAAAGCAAAGATCCTAAAGCATTAGATCTTAATCGAGATTTAAATTCTAAAGCTTCTAGTAAAGAAAAAATTAAAGGCAAAGAAAAAGAAATAGTCAAAGAGAAATCAAAGGTAAGTTTAGGTGATTTGGATAATGACGAAACCCTTATGACGCCGGAAGATCAAAAATTATCTGAGGATAAAAAATTAGATAGTAAAAAAAATTTAAAACCTGTTTCTGAGATTGAGAGAGTAAATGAAATTTCAAAGTCTAACAACAATGAGGTTAGCAAATCATCACCATTAGATAAGCCTTCTTATAGTGATATCGATTCAAAAGAGGTTGTAGATAATAAAGATGTTAATTTGCAAGAAACCAAGCCTCAAGCTAAAAGTCAATCTACTTCTTTAAATCAAGATTTGATTACTATGTCTATAGATTCTAGTAATCCTGTATTTTTAGAGGTTATTGATCCTATTACAAATTTAGGAATGCTTCAACTTATTGATTTAAATACTGGTGTTAGACTTAAAGAAAGCACTCAGCAAGGCATTCAGCGTTATGGAATTTATGAACGTGAAAAAGATTTAGTTGTTATTAAAATGGATTCAGGAAAAGCTAAGCTTCAAATACTTAATAAACTTGAGAATTTAAAAGTGATATCAGAGTCTAATTTTGAGATTAATAAAAATTCATCTCTTTATGTTGACTCTAAAATGATTTTAGTAGCTGTGAAAGATAGTGGTAATGTTTGGAGATTGGCTAAATTTTCTCCTAAAAATTTAGATGAGTTTATTCTTTCAGAGAATAAAATTTTGCCTTTTACTAGCTTTTCTGTGAGAAAGAATTTTATTTATTTGCAAGATGAGTTTAAAAGTCTTATTACTTTAGATTTAAATACTTTAAAGAAAGTTGAATAATTTTAAGGTTTGATTAAATGTTTATAAATTATCAAAAAGCTAAAAACACAGTTTTTAGCTTTTTGAATTTTTTTCGGGATGGTGGGATTCGAACTCACGATCCCCTGCTCCCAAAGCAGGTGCCTTAGCCACTAGGCCACATCCCGAATGAAGCGCACCAATTAGGACTCGAACCTAAAACCTACAGATTAGAAGTCTGTTGCTCTATCCAATTGAGCTATTGATGCATTTTAAATGCTAATGATGAGTATATCATTTTGAAAAATCCTTGTCAATAAGGTCTAGATACCTTTAATTTGTATATTTTATGTTTTATAATTTTTTTATGATTAATCTTGATTTGATTGTTGATGAGACTTTGTTTAGATATCCCGATGTTAAACCCTTTCTAAATTATAAGAATAATTATGAACTTTTAATAATGGCGATTTTAAGTGCAAGAACAACAGATAATTTGGTAAATAAAATTTCTCCATATCTTTTTGAAAGGTATGGGAATTTTGAAAGTTTATCAAGAGCAAATATGAGAGATGTTGAAAAATTAATTTATAAGACTGGTTTTTATTCAAGGAAAGCTAATAATATTGTAAATTGTTCTATTGATATTTTGGAAAAATTTAATGGTGTTATTCCAAATAATATTTTTGATCTTGTTAAGCTACCCGGAGTAGGTCGAAAAACAGCAAATGTTATTCTTGGTGCTGTTTACAATAAGCCTGCAATTATTGTAGATACTCATTTTATCAGAGTTATTAAAAGGCATGCTATTTCTTTGGAAAATTCTCCTATTAAGATTGAACTGGATCTAAAAAGAAGAATAGAGTCTTGTAAACAGTATAGATTTTCTATGGCTATTAATAAGCATGGAAGAGAAGTTTGCACTGCTAGAAATGTAAGTTGCGAGAATTGTTTTTTAGAAAAATTTTCTCCAAGAGTTTTTTAATTTTTTTAGTTAAGATGATATTAAATGTTTCATTTTTTTTCTCAGTTGTAAATTTATTATTGCTAGTATTATGTTTATACCTATTAATATGAGTAGGGGATTGATCCATATCCATGAATATTTATTACCCGTTTCCATATAGTTGAGCAGTTCTCCAAGGCTAGGATATAGATTTTTATCTTTTTTTTGTAAAAAGCTTACTACTTCAAAAGTAGTAAGACTTCTTGCCATTTGTAATGGAATTATGGATGATATTGATGAGAATACTTCTGGAAAAATATGACTTAATATTATTCGAATTTTGCTTGCTCCCATAGCTTCACCGGCTTTAACATAATCTAAATTTTTTATTATTAGCGTGTTGTTTCTTGCAATAAAAGCAAACCTAATCCATCCATGAATCAATGCGAATAGTGTTGCTGTTTGAAGCATATTGTAAGTTTTTTGTTTTAAAAAGTAGTAAAAAACTAAAGACACAACATAAAAAAAGGGTAATGTTTGTAATGCTTCGATTAGTTTTGAAATTAGCATGCAAATTTCAAAACTAAACATGCCAATTATTGTCCCAATGAAGATTCCGATTATTGCGGAAATTGTTGCATAGCTTAGTGAAAGTAGAATAGAATTTCTAGTTGCAATTATTAATCTTGCCATAATATCTCTTCCCATTTTGTCGATTCCTAGTGGATTGTCTTTTGTGGGTGGCATAGGTATTTTTTGGATAGATTTTAAATAAATTTTATTTGGATCTTTTTTGTAGATTGCAATTTTTGAATTTTCATTAACTAGTTTTGGAGCAATGATTAATAATATAATAAATATGCTAAATAGTAAGATATAAATTTTTTTTATTATTGTACCTGGTTTCATTAGCTTAGCGTGTCCTTGTATGGGTTGATTTTGTAAATTAATATATCTGTTATTATATTTGGAATAAGCATAATGAAAACACCAATAAAAATTAAATCTTTAGAAATAGCATAATCGTTGAATTTTAAAGCATTTAAATATAAGGCTCCAACTCCATCAATTTTAAACATTGATTCAATCATTGATGCTCCAAAAAAGGCAGTTGTGAGAATAGGTCTCATGTTAGTAAGTAATGGTGTTATCGATGGAATTAATGCATGTTTTAAGATTATTTGTAATTTATTTATTCCTCTTGATTTTGCAGCTTTTATGTAAAATTCTGATAAAGTTTTGTCAAGAGATTGTTTGAAAATTACAGAATTAAATATAAAGAATGAAAAAAACCATGCGAATCCACCTATTATTAAATTTTTTGGATTTAAATTTAAGTAATATATTAAAGACAATATTAAAAATACTGTTAAGTTTCTTGGCATTGAGTGGAGTAATAGCATTAAATATTCTAAAAAATTATTTATTAGGTTGTTTTTTATGTAAAGTTTCCAAATTATAATAAGGGCTATTGCTGCAATATAAGAGAGCAGGGCTCCTGGAATTGAGACTTTTAAAGTATTGAATATTTTTTCGAAAATTATTTTAGTAGTTGGCTTTCCTTGACTCAGTAGTGAGTATCGATAATCACCCCATAGTATTCCTTTGTTTTTTGTTTTGTATATTATATATGAATTACCAGCTATATGTTTTAAAAAGTAATTTTTTTCTAATTTTGATTTGGGGTTAAAGTTATGTATCAAAGCATATCTTTCTATACTTTTACATATTCCAATGTACTGCAAGTATTTTTTTAGGATATTTATTTTAACAAAAGGAGTATACTGGTGTTCATTTGAAAAAAAACTTACTAACGATACACAAAAAAATGATGCACAAATTAAATTAATTAATAAATATATTACATTTTTTAAAATAAATATTTTCAATAAAGCTAATCCTTAGAGCTATTGGAAGCAAGTTTATTGCTTTTTGTGATTTTTTTGGTTTGGATAATACAACTTGATAAAAAATAATAAATTAAACCTATTGCTATTGATATAAAGTAAAAATTTTGATTCTTAGAAAGGGGATTTTGTAGTGTTAATATTTGCCCTTGGCTATATTGATCTTTATTGTTATTGGTTTTTATTACTATTGAGTTTTTTGGGTAGTAGCCCAACTTGTTGGCTTCTTTTAGAATTTCGGATTTAGATACTTGTAAATTAATATATCTTGCTTTTAATTCTTTTTGAATTTCTTTTAATTTTCCGATGTGATTTTTTATTAATGTTAAGTTATTATCTAATTTTTGATAATTAACAAATCCTCTCTCTCCAAATATGGGAGCTATTATAAAGTAGCTTAGTATTCCTGAGTAAAAAGACATCGCAATTTTTTTATAAATGATCATATAGCTTGTAATTATATTCTTAATATACTATATTTACAAGTAGTTAAGGTTGATTTAGATTGTAGTTATATTGAGTAGTTTTGGAGAGCAAGTTTAGCATGAAGAAAAGTGTTTTTTTTATCAAAGAAGGTCCCAAGGAAGTTGATTTTGATATGGAAAAAGTATTTTTAAGAAATGAGTCTGTTGATGTTGTTTCTACAGCTTCAGATAATCTTAAATTTTTTTTAGATGAAAAGCTATTAAAACTCGATAATATATTAAAAGAAAGACATGGTGAGTTGATTAATTGTTTAAAGGATGTTGAGCTTCGTGTTGAAAGAGTTGAAAAAGAAATGATTGATAATGGGCTTAAGCTTGTTCAAAGAGATTTTATTACTTCTGATTCTAAAGATTTTGAAAAAAAGTCGCCTGAGATTGACGATTCATTTTCTAATTCTAAAAAAGAAGATAATTTGCCTAATATTTCTATTGGTCAAGAAGAATTAGATGCGCTACTTGAGGGTATTAATTATGCCCCAAAAGAAAGTGAAGTAGTTCAGCATGATGTTAAATTTAATAAAGATAAAGATTTTGATTTAACTAGCAATTTACATACGGCTGATAATTTTTCGAATATTTCGAATAATTTGATTAAAAAAGAAGGTATTTACGTTGGTAGCGATAATGTGTCTTTAGAAAATATGGAGTTAAATAATAATAACGATCATAATGAAAAATTGGAGAGTTTTGTAGATAATAAACAACATTTAGATTTAATGTATGATAATGGAAATATTGAGCATGAGGATAGTGCTAATTGTACGGTTTTTAAGAGTTCTGGTGAACCTCTTGAGTTAAAAGAATTTGATGACTTTGAAAGCATTTTAAAAAAGGACCTAGATTCTCAAATGATTGAAGGTTCTTTTTCTAATGATGGAGAGAAAAATTTGCGTGATAGTTTAAGAGATGTAGCAGGTCAAGACCAAAGTAATAATATTGCTAATTGTGAAAAGCTTAGTTCTCAAAATATAACTGAGGATCATTCTTCTTCTCATTTCAATTTTCATGATGTTGAAAAGGTTGTGAGCAAATTTAATGCTGAAGAATCTTTAAGTAATGTTGTGCTAAATAGCGATGAAAAAACCGTATTAATAAATTTCATTGATAGGGTAGAAAGTGAGCTTGAGTTAAATCCTAATAGAAATATTTTTAAAGTTAAACAAGAATATGAAGTTTTAAAAAAAGTTAAATTTTTACTTACTAAAGGTTAAAGAATCTATTCAGTTTAAATTCTATTTCATTTTTATATAAAAATTTTTAACTTAATTTTTGATAGCTGAACAATTTTTTTGCTTTATCTAATATATTTTTTTAATTTAAAAGATTAACTAATTTATCATTAAAGCGAGACAGCATCTTATCTTTTGATAAGATGCTGTCTATTTTCATGGTTATATTTTGATTATATTTATTTTTATATGTTTTGCTTTTTATTCTTTTTAATCCATAGCAAGATTAATCTGCATTGTTGTGGTGTTCATGCTCATCTTCTTGATTATCATTGCTAGAAATATTATCTTTTTCTATTATTTTTTTTTCTAAGTTAAATACATCAAAAAAAGTCCATTTGCTAGTCATGTAGTAATATTCATCTTTATCTTTTTTGATTAATATGTCTTTGTCATTTTCTTCGTTTTTATTAAAGTAAACTTCAATATTGTTAACACTTTTATTGCTCCATTTGACTTCAATCTTGTATTGAAGGTTATAGCCATTTATTTTAGATTTATCAATTTCAAGTCCATCGGCTTTAAATTCAGCAATAATATTTAAAGGTCTTTCTTTTAACATTTTTTGGTTATTTAAAAAATAAAGACCATCTTTCGTGGTAATCTCATAGTTATTATTTATGTTATTTTCATTTTCTTTGTTTAATTTTCTTATTATTTTGAATGATAAATTTTCTAATTTTGTGTTTTTTTCTTGAAATAGTGTAGTATCTGAAAATGTATTATAAGAATTCCCTTTATATGATAAGAAAATATTTTTTGTTAAGTAAACATTTTCGCTACTACCTTTAATGTATGCCAATCTTGAATCGCCTTCTCCTGGTTTTCCAACAAAAATTTCTGTCAATAGTTTGTTATTATTGTCAAATAATTTGAAGCTTGGATTTTCTCCAATTCCCAATTCTTTGTGTTTTTTTTGATCTCTACTTACAAGTTTATTTTTTTGAAGTTCGTCTAATGCTCTGATTAGAGCATTAACTTTTTTATTGTCAACGGGAATATTTTGTTTGTTGTATGTTAGCATCCAATCTTTACCAAGTTTTGTCAGTGTTCCTTCAAGTTCTGTTTCGATTTTAGAAATTAAATTTAAGTCAAAATCGAAAAATTTTTCTTCCAGGATTCTTGCTACTTTATTTTCATTTGAAAAAATTATTCCTAATAAGAATGTAGATGTTAACACTAATATTGTCAATATTTTTATTTTTTCTTTATTGATTGAGGATATTTTTGGTTTTGTCATAAATACTCCTTTATTCTTAATTTGCTTTTCTTTTTCTAGTAAATCTAACAAGTCCAAATATTAATATTATTGTTGGAAGAATAATTAAGTTAACAATTATTAATGAAAACTTTGCATTGACCATTTCGTTTGAAGAACTTGTAAATTTTAATTTAGCTCGTACTTCTCTGGACTTAATATTAAAAAATTCTTCCTTTTGCATTAAATAATCCGAAATTCTTCCTGATAGTTCAAAGTTTGATGGAGAACCGTTGTACATATAATCACTAAATATCATGCTTGATCCTGTTAGAATTATTTTAGAATTTTTGGAATATTGTTCTTTATATAGACTTTTAATTTTTCCTTCAATTGCATATCCTAGCATTTTGAGTTCATTTTCTTCAAATTTATTTGGAACTTCGAATGCATTCAAAGATATGTTTGAAAGATTAGGCTCTTTAACTTGCCATGATTGTTTGGAGCTTGCAAATAGAGGCAAAAATTTTACTTCTGCTGCATCTTTTTTTACAAGTTCTAATGAACTGCTCCAAGGAATTGTAGCAGCATAAAAATTTTTAAGTAGTGGTATGTCTTTTTTTACAATATTACTTTTGTCTATTAAGACCCATGGATAGTAAGTTTGGAAATTACCACCTAAAAAGATTGTAGGTGCTCTTTTATCAAGAATAATATTGTCGTTGTATTTTATACCATAACTTTCAAATAGATCAAATAGTTTAGATTTAATAGGAGTTATGCCATATGGATTTTGAGGATTGTAGTCAATTGTGCTTGTTGCAACAAATATTTTTCCATCATTAACAATAAAATCGTCAATTTTTTTTGCAATCTCTTCATCAATTTCTTTAGCACCAATAATGAATAATCCATTGATTTCTTTTCTTATGTCTTCTAATTTCTCAGTTTTTAAATCTATTTCTTTTATTTCAATACCAAATGCTTTTTTCATTATTTCAGAAAAGTTTTTGTGTGCTTCTTTTAAAGTAATGTCTCCAAAAGCAAGTCCTAAAACTTTTTTGGTATTGTTTATTAGCTTGTCAAGTCCATTTGCTAGGTCATATTCTAAATTGCTGATTTCTGTTACAACTGGTATTATTTCTCTTTTACCTTCATAAATAATTTCAATTCCTGAATATATTTTGAGTATTGAGAGTTGATTAATATCTCTTAAGTCGATTTGCTGAGAAGGAATGCCAATGTGTTCTAATGGTGTTGAAATTTTATCAGCATCAAGTTCTTTATAAATTACTTTGCCTTTTGAAGCATCAGAAAAACTTATTAAAAAATTTTTTATTTGATTTGGAAAAGCAAAATAGTTTTCAAGGCTTCCTGAATTGTAATATGTTATATATATTGTTTCATTTGCACTTGAAAACAAATTTTTTGTAACTTTAGATATTGTAAAAGCTTTGTGCTTTGTAAAGTCTATTTTAAAAATGAAAATAGATATATTGCAAAAAATCAAAAAGATTATTGTAAGGTTTAAAGTTAGGTTTAAAACTTCGTTTTCTTTATTTTTCATAATTTTATCTCCATTTTTTTAGCGTTATGCTGTGTGTGCTTAGTATTAGAAATGTGATTGTGAATGTAATAAAATAAATAAAGTCTGATAAGTTTAGTATTCCCATATTAAAATAGCTAAAGTGATTAGTTATTGAAATAAAATTAAGCATTTCTCCTATTATATTTTCTTTTCCAAAGATCATAACCAATTTCCCAGAAAATAGTATTAATATCAGTGTAAATACGGTTATTATGTAAGAGACTATTTGACTTTTTGTAATAGAGGAGATAAATGTTCCCATGCTTAGCACTGAGAGAGAATAAAGAATTATCCCCAGATATTGAAGCAATATTATTCCAAGATCAAATTCGCCCATGAAAATTGTCATTATTGTAAGAGGTAAGGTAAGTGAGAATAGTATTAAGGTAAATATTTTGAGTGTAATAAATTTACCTAAGACTATCTCTTGAGGTCTTAGCGGTAGAGCATAAAGTAGTTCAATGCTTCCTGTTTTATGTTCTTCTGAGAACACTCCCATACTAAGTGCTGGCAGTACTAACATTAAAATAATAGGCATTGAAGAGAAATAAGAGGTAAGAGATGCATTGTCTTTAATAAAAAATCCTGATAAAAAAATAAATGAAAAGTTTATAAATGTTAAAAAAAATAGCATCACAACGTATGCAGTTGGAGTTCCGAATAATATTTTTAGTTCTTTTTTAGAAAGAGCTAAAGATTGCTTTAAATCTATTTTCATTTTTATCTCTCCTTGGTTAATTTGCTAAATATCGTTTCAAGACTTTCATGTTTTGGGATCATTGCTTTTAAGATTATATTATTTTTTACTATGTAGCTAAAGAGATCTTCTTCTGTTTTGCCTTGAGATAGTTTTAATGAAATATTTAAGTCCTTCTCGTGTTCTTCAAGTTGTATTAATGTAAAAATATCGTTTTTACTATTGAAAATTTTTTTTTCATTTTCAGATTTTTTTAAAACTATTAATTCTATTTCGATCTCTTTAAGTTTATTTTTAATAATATTTTCTTTTGTGTCATCAGCAACAATTACTCCGTTGTTGACAATAATTATTCTTTTACAAATAGATTCTACTTCGCTTAGTATGTGTGAAGAGAATAATATTGTACTTTCTTTTGTGAGTTCTCTTAAGAATTCTTTAAATTCAATTATTTGATTTGGGTCAAGACCATTTGTTGGTTCATCAAGTATTACAAGCTTAGGATTATTTATTAAAGCACCAGCTATTCCTACTCTTTGCTTAAATCCTTTTGAAAGTTGAGAAATCAGCTTATCTTCAACTTCTTTTAATTTAAATATGCTTATTACCTTGTCAATTTCTTTTTTTATTTTTTTAACACCTTTTATTTCTGATATGAACTTTAAATATTCTTTAACAGAAAGTTCTGGATAAAGAGCTAGTTTTTCAGGAACATATCCTATTTGTTGTAATATTTCTTTTGAATGCTCTACAATGTCTTTTCCAAAAATTTTTACATTACCTTTACTTGGATAATGAAATGATGTTAAGATTTTGATTAATGTGGACTTTCCGGCTCCGTTTGGGCCAAGTATGCCAAGCACTTCGCCTTCTTCCACCTTAAAGTTAATATTAAGTAGCGCTGTAAATGAGCCATACATTTTGGTAACTTTTTCTACATTTATCATATACCCTCCTATTTAATAATAAAATTATTCTTGTTTGCTTCAAGTCTCATTCCGTCTTTTGTTAAAAAAATTTCTCCATCTGGATATTCCAATTTTGCCTCCTTTAGTAAGTTTTCAAGATCTTTTCTTAATGTATATCTTTCGCTAAAATGAATAAGGCCTGTTTTTAAAACTTTTGCTTGCTTAACAATATTTGCAGCCCCACCAGCTGTTAAATGAAGTTTTTTATCCGCTTCCTTTTTAAGCTCATTTTTAAATGTGCTCTCAATTATTACAAGGTTGAAATTTTTGATTTGCTGTATAAGCTCTTTAAAATAACCAGTATCTGTAATGTATGCAACTTTCAATCCTTTTTTAGATTCTCCAAGTATTTCTGATGGCTTTATAATTTTTCCGTCTATTAGTATTTCTTTCCCATCTTGCAGAGTTTTTCTAATAGGCCCTTTGGGGATATTTAACTCTTCTGCTTTTTCTGTATTAAATTTGCCAGGTTTATCTTTTTCTATGAATAAATATCCAACACATTCTATTGAATGCTTTAGCCTGGTGTATTCAATTTTTTTTGTTTTATCTTCATATATTATTTTTTCTGTTTTGTCTATGATTATTTCTTTATAAATTATTTCATAGTTTTTATATATTTTAAGAATATCTATATTAGTTTTTGTATAGTTTTTTATTCCAACAGGTCCAGCGATTATTAATGGCTCTTTTCTTGTTTCTCCACTTTGTGACATTAGCATTACTATTCCAAGTAGTCCTGTAATGTGATCAGCATGTAAGTGTGTAATACAAATCATTTTTATTTTTTGCCAAGATATTTTTTGTTTTCTTAAAGACATTTGAGTTCCTTCTCCACAATCGAATAAAAAATTGTCTCCATTGTATTCGATTAGCACTGATGACAAATATCTGTTGTGGAGTGGCCTTGTTCCCCCAGTTCCTATAATGTTAATGTTGAATCCCAAAGATTATGCTCCTGGTTTGTTTTAAAAGTTTTGATTAATTTTAATTGCTTTGTTAAATCTTGATTCACTTTTAGCTTCTCTTTTGACAATAATTATTTTAGCTTAACTTAAACATTATATTATTTTTCCATAAATTTAGAAATATTAAGATATGTAATTGCTTGTCAGTATGGATATAAAAATTTTGATTTTAAGAATGATTTAAAATATTGTAATATTTTGCGTATCTTTTAATATTATAATGATTTGGAATTTTGTCAATTTTTTCAATATTATTAACCAATAAATTGGATAAGTATGGTGCCATTGATATACCTCTTGTTCCAAAACCATTTAATATGAAGATATTTTTATGCTTAGGGTGTTCTCCTAAGAAAGGCTCTCTGTCAAGAGTTGAGGGCCTTATGTGTGCTTTTTGATCAATGACCTTGCATTTTAGATTTGTTATTTTTTGGAATTTTTTTAATAATTCTAATTTTGCCCATTCATTTGTAAGTGTATTCCAAGTGTTCCATTCGTAAGTACCCCCAAGGTAAAATTTATTGTCTTTTAAGTGAATTAAAGATACATGCCTATTGTAAACTTCTTTAAAATTTAATTTTTTGCATTCTAATATAATGATTTCACCTTTTGCAGGTTCAAATGGTAGGTAAGAAAAAAATCCTTTGAGTTTTTCTTTATATCCTTTTGCAAATATTAATTTTTCAAACTTGAAATCTTCTATTTTAAAAAAACTTTCTCCGAGTTTAATTTTATTTTCGTCGATATTTTTGTTTATGTATGACTTTTTTTTGATTAAATATTTTTTAATATTTTTTATATAGATTTTTGTATTAATCCTAGCGCCTTTTATTATCATTCCGCCGTTAGAGTCGTTTGAGAAATTATAAATTTTTCCACCTTTTATTTTCAAAATAAAGTTTTTAATGTTTTTATCGTTTTCAAGTTTATCAACCAGTTCATTTTTTTGATTTTCGGTAGTAAAGGGTCTAAAGATATTTTTTTCTATGAAAAAGTTGGATTTAATGGTTTTTTCAATTTCTTGATAGTAGTTTTTTGCAAATTCAAAAATATGCGATTCTTTCCAGGCAATGTTCATTTTTCTACCCATAATAGGATTAATAAGTCCGCCAGCTATTATTGTTGCTTTTGTATCTTCATCATCGAAAAGAATTACTTTTTTATGTCTTTTAAGTAGTTCGTAAGTAACGGTGCTTCCTGCTATTCCTCCGCCGATAACTGCAAATTCATAATGCATTATAAACTCCTTTTTAGATTTTTCTTATATATAAATTTAGAGTATTGTTTGACTATAATTAAGTTAATTAAAGATCCATTAGCCTTTTGCTTTTAAGAAATTATTTGCAATTGTTTAGTTTTTATACTTTTTTATAATTTAAAAACCTTTTGTTTTAAATTATAATATATCATTATGTTTTTGTATAAGGGATGTTTTATGACCGGTAAAGAAGATGATAATATTTGTGTTTTGCATGATAAATCATTGGAATTAATTTTAAAGAGTAGATCAATAGTGATTGCTGGTGAGATTACTAAGGATGTTTCTCGACTTTTTCAGGAAAAAATATTATTGTTAGAGACCTTAGATTTTAAAAAGCCTATATTTGTGTACATTGATTCAGAAGGAGGCGATATTGATGCTGGATTTGCTATTTTCAATATGATTCGTTTTGTTAAGCCTAAAGTTTTTACAGTTGGAGTAGGGCTTGTTGCTAGCGCTGCCGCTTTAATTTTTTTGGCTGCAAAATTAGAAAATAGATTTTCATTGCCTTTTGCCAGGTATTTATTGCATCAACCTTTGAGCGGATTTAAAGGAGTTGCCACAGACATTGAGATTTATACTAATGAGTTAAATAAAGTTAAAAAAGAGCTTAATAATATTATTTCAAAAGAAACAGGTCAAGAGATTTCTACAATAGAAAAGGACACTGATAGGGATTTTTGGTTAGACAGTAGTGCTGCAAAAAAGTATGGACTTGTATTTGAAGTTGTTGAGACAAAGTGTCAACTTGAAGAGTTTATTTCTGCTTAGTGTTTTATTTTTTTCCTGTAATTTTGTAGATATAGATTTTAGTATTTTGGAGCTTAAGGTTGCAAACCTTGGTTTAAGTGATAATTCTTTTCAAGAATCAAGAATTATTAGATTCTGCTTATAATATTCTAAATCAAAGTTTTGATTTAATAATCATTAAGAACCTTGAGAATAAAAATATTCTTGATTTAATCAACAATAGAGTTTTATTTGGAACTTTTAAGAATGCTTATTTTATTGATCAAGGGAAAGGGCTTTCTGTTAGTATTCTTTCTAAGCGTAAAATAAATATTAAAGTTTTAAGCGCAATGCAAGATTATGGCGATTTAAAATTAGGATTGCTTGTTGATTTTAAATTCAAGGATAATCGTTATGGTATTGTTATTTATAATTTAAGTAATGATTTTATTAAAATCCTACTAGTTTGCAAATTAATGAGCAAATTTTATATTTAAAAGCCCAAATAGATAAATTAATGTTTATTTTAGATGAATCCGAATTTATTATTTTTGATTTATTAATCAAAAATGGATTTTTTAGCTTAATAAATAATTCAAACAATATTTCAATGTTGGCAAATAAAATTAACTTTAGAGTTTTTTCTAATTTTTTTGCTAGAGTTTCTTTATATTCATTTATGTTTGTAATTGTAGATTATTTGCATAGTCATTATGTTATTGAGAATTTTCCTCAAAAAATAGTTATCAGCTGAGTTTTTGGATTTGTATTCTTGTTTAACTTGACATCGCAATTATTATTATTTATTATATTATTCTATGCCGAAGTGGTGGAAGTGGTAGACACACAGGACTTAAAATCCTGAGGAGGAAGCTCCGTACCGGTTCAAGTCCGGTCTTCGGTATTTTTAAGATTTTTATTTACATTTTTTAGCTATTTTCTTGTTTATAAACATTCCCAATATAAATGATGTTCCCAGAAGTGTAAAAGATGTAAAGCTGATTTTAAAATTAAATTTTAAAATGATTAATATCATTTGTAGAATGGAGCCAAAAATTAGGCCTCTTGATAAATAAATAAAATTATTTAAGTGATTATCTATTATTTTTTTTATTATTAATATTGATATAACTATTCCTATTATTACAGCTATTGCAAAGATTGTAATAAGAACAATGTTAAATTTGGATATAATGAGTATTATTTCTTTATAAAAACCAAGTAGTAAAAGCATTCCAGATCCCGAGATTCCGGGCAAGATCATTGATGCTCCGCTTATTGTTCCAGAGGATATTAATAATAAGTAATATTTTATTGAGTTTTTGTCTTTAGGTATTGTACTTTGCAATTGTATATTAGATTCTTTGATTATTAAGAAAAGGACAATAATGGCCATGCCAATCAAAAACAACAAATACTTTAATATTTTTTTATTACTATTTGTTTCTTTTGATATTTCTGGTTTTAGTGTTAGCATACTCCCAAATGTTAATCCTATGAAAAATACTATTAGCAATGCTTCTATTATTCCATTGTCAAAGGCATAAGCTTTGAATATTTTTGCAGTTAATAATATTGAGGTTAACATTCCTGTTGCCAAAATGGTTAAAAACATTAAATTTTTTTTAATTTCTGTGAGCTTTAAGATTTCTGAAATAGAGTTTATTATTTTATAATAAATTTTTAATATTAAAGCCAGTGTTCCCCCAGAAATCCCTGGGATTATGTTTGCAATTCCAAGTAAAATTCCCTTGATATAAACATTAAGCATTTGTATTTTTAGACTTTAAGTATTTTTGATCTCAATGCTTTATCTGTCGTCACCTTCACCATTTATTGTTCCATTCTCATGACGCTTTTGTATTTTTTTTAGGTTCGTTAGGGCAACATCTTCAAGTGTAATGCCTAGATTATTACTTAAAGTTGATAAGTACCATAAAACATCCCCAAGCTCTTTTTTAATTGATATTAAGTACTCATCATCAATAATGTAATTTTTATCTCTTCCTAATTTTTTTATTTTTTCAACAACTTCTCCAGTTTCTCCAGCAAGACCAAGTGTTGTTAAAATTAATTCTTCTTTTTTATTTTTGTATTTAGCAGTTTTTTTTGCTTTTTCTTGGTATTCGTTTAGCTTCATGTTGAGAGAAAGTTTATTACAGTTTGTTATTATTTGCAAGTCTAAACACGATTTATTTTTTTTATTTTTTTTATTATATTTTGATTAATTAAGGGTGAAAGAATTTGCAGTGTGAGTAAAATTTTTTTATTTAAAGTAGTTTTCTTTTTTTTAAAAGTAATTTGTGTTTTTTCTTATCCAGAAATAAAAAATTTTTCAAGAAAAGATCCTATTTTTTCTGATCTTAAAGTCAAAGTTTTAAAATATAATAAAAAACAGCATATTCCCCTGTTTTTTTACTTATATAAAGTTAAAAAGGGGGATACTTTTTTTAAAATTGCTAATAAAATAAATGGATGGCAGTCTGGCATTGCTACCGTTAATTTATTAGACTCTCCTCTTGTGAGTGTTGGGCAAGAGATTCTTATTCCTAGTAAAAAAGGAGTTTTTGTTTTTGATAGCAAAGATTATAGGTTTAATAATTTGCTCTTAGCAACAAGAGATCTTACTAAAGCTGAAAAAGTAAAAATTAAAAGGAACGACAGAGTTTATGAGTTTTATTTTTTTGATTTTGTAAAGAATCCAGATTTTGGACTTTTTTCAGGTACAGAGTTACTTTTTTTTTTAAATGCCAACTTTATTTTTCCTTTAAAAAAATTTATTGTTAGTTCTGATTTTGGATTCAGAAATGATCCTTTCACTGGTAATAAAAGTTTTCATACGGGAATAGATCTTGCAGCTCCAATGAATACGGAAGTGTATTCCTCTTCTTCTGGAATAGTCATTGAAGTTGGATACAATGATCTTTATGGTAATTTTGTTGTAGTTGGTCACAAAAATAATATTAAATCTCTTTATGGGCATTTAAATTCATATTCTGTAAAGATAGGAGACCCGATTAAATCAGGCGAATTGCTTGGAATGGTAGGACAAACGGGGCGCTCAACAGGACCCCATTTACACTTTGAAATATTAAAAAAAAATATTCCTATTAACCCTTTAAAGCTTTTGAAGTAAACCTGGGTTGCAGGTAGCTAAATATAATATTATTAAATTGTATTGATTATTAATAAATAATAATGTATAATTAATTGTTTGGTAAAAATATTTTTACACCTTTGCACCAGGATTTTGAAAGAAAGTGTTTCATTTTAATATAAATATTGACATTAAAAAATTTTTTGGGTTCAAAATTATACATTCAATTTATAACAATGTTATTTTTTTGTATTGATTATTATTTAATAATTTGAAATAAATCTTATTGATCAATTTGATATTCGATTATTTTATTATGTAAAGTTTTTCTTCCTATTTTTAATATTTCGGCGCATTTACTTTTATTGTTTTTGGAATGAAAAAGCGTTTGTTTTATTATTTCTTTTTCAGCTTCTTTTAGGCTAATTCCTATTGGTAGTGTGATTTTAAATATAAGATTTTCATTATTTTTGATTTTTGCGGGTAAATCTTCTTTAGTGATTTGCTTTCCTTTTGATAATATTAATGCGCTTTCAAGTACATTTTTTAATTCTCTAATATTTCCTGGCCAATCGTAATAATAAAGAGCTTTAATTGCATCATTAGAAAGAGTTTTTTCTTGTCTATTATTTTCCTTTGCGACGTCTCTTATTAGTATGCTTGTTAAATTAGATATATCATCTTTTCTCTCTCTTAAAGGCGGTATGTTTATATTAATGATATTTAATCTATAAAATAAATCTTCTCTAAATTTTCCTTTTTTAATTTCTTCTTCAAGGTTCTTGTTTGTTGCAGCCAGAAGCCTAATGTCAACTTTAATTGTAGTTTCGCCCCCAACGCGTTCAAAGGTTTTGTTTTGCAGTACTCTTAAAAGTTTCACTTGAATTTCAGGTGAAATTTCTGCTATCTCATCAAGAAAAATTGTACCCTTGTTAGCAAGTTCAAATCTGCCCTTTTTTTTGGAAATTGCGCCAGTGAATGCTCCTTTTTCATGCCCAAAAAGCTCGCTTTCAAGGATGCTTTCAGAAAGTGCAGCGCAATTTACTTTTATAAATGGTTTGTCATTTCTATTTGAAAGATCAAAAATAGCATCGGCTATTATCTCTTTTCCAACGCCGCTTTCGCCCGTTATAAGAACAGATGCGTTTGATTTTGCTATTTTTATTACAAGTTCAAAAATCTTTTGCATTAACAGCGATTTTCCCATGATTTTTTCATAGTATTTTAAATCTTTTCTTATTAGAATATTTTCTAAATTGACATTTTCTTCATTGTTATTTTCTTTTTTATTTAATGATCTTTTTATTATTAGCAAGAGTCTTTCAAGGTCTAAGGGTTTTGTTAAGAAATCGTAAGCGCCTTCTCTCATGGCGTCTACAGCAGAATCAACTGTTCCGTGAGCCGTTAAAATAATAAAAGGTATTTTTAAGTTTTTTTCTTTAACTATTTTGAGCAATTTTTCTCCTGATATCTGAGGCATTCTAAGGTCAGATATTATTACATCAAGATTTTCATTTTCAATTGTTTCAAGAGCTTCCTCTCCGTCGCTAGCCGTGAAAACAAAATATCCTTCATCCTCAAGATAGGTAGCAATTCCTTCTCTAATATTCTTTTCATCATCAGCTACAAGTATTTTGCTCATTTTCAATACCCTTCAATTAAAATATTTTTTTTATTTAGTTTAGGAAGTGTAATTGTAAAAATAGTACCTTTATCTTCTTTGCTTTCTGCAAAAATTTCACCTCCAAGCTCTTTTATTATTTTATAAGAAATAGTAAGTCCTATTCCACTCCCTTTTTCTTTTGTGCTAAATTGAGGTTTAAATATTTCCTCTTTTACTTCATCTTTTATTCCGATTCCATTATCTTTTATGTTGATATGTATTTTATTGTCTTTTTCTAAAAGAAAAATTTCTATTTTTTTTATTTCTTTTTTTGTTTCAAGCAGTGCTTCTTCTGCATTTTTAACGATATTTATAATAACTTGTTTTAATAGTTTCTCATCAACAAGGATATTGCTTATTTTATTTAAATTAAGTAATAGTTTTATGTTTTTGTTTTCTAATTCAGGATTTAACAATTCATATACACTGTTTATTACTTGTTTAATATCTTTTTCTTGTAAGTTAATTTTTATTGGTCTTACAGTTAATAAAAATTCTGTTACTATTTTATCTACTCTGTTTATTTCTTCTTTTATTACTTTGAAATAATTTTCAGCTTTACCATTTTTTATTTTTTGTTTTTTAATTTCCTTTTTTAGCAGTTGTAAATTTATATCGATTGCTCCAAGTGGGTTTTTGATTTCATGAGCAATATTTCTTGCATGCCTTGTAAAAGAGGCCAAAGCCTCAACTCTTCTAAACATTTCCTCTTTCTTTTTTTTCTCTTTAATGTCTTCGATCAAAATAATGTTGCCTTCAAGTTTTTTTCTTTTTACATAAGGCATAAATGAAATTTTAATATATATATTGTTTGAGATTGGGACTTCTAATCCTATTATTTTATCTTCTGTTCTAACTAGTTCTTTTATTAAATTTATTAAGATTGGAATTTGAATATCATCAAGAATTTCTATTTTTGATTTAGCTGTTAAAGCTAAAATTTGGTATAAAATTTTATTTGAATAGATTATGTTGTTTTGTTTGTCAAGGACAATGATTCCTTCATTAATTGATGCGAATATTCCGTCATATATTTCTATTTTTTTGTAAATTTGTTCAATAAATTTAGTTTTTTGTTCATTAGATAATTTGTTTAGTTTTGTTAAAGCTTTTTTAAAAAAATTATTCATATCTCCTCGTAATTTAGCATCAAGTTTTCTATTATTAATTTTTTATTTTGATTATAAGGGCGATATTTATAAATATTTTTTAAATGTTCTGTGTATTTGAGATATTGATTAATATCTATCTTGTTTTCTAAAAAATCTTTTCTAATGTTAATTGTAAGTTCGTTTAAAAATATTTTAAAGCTTTGATCATCTTTTATAAAGTCGATTTCTTCAAGATTAAATATGGATTTTTTTTCCTTTATTATATTTAAAATTTTTATTAATTCTTTTTTTATTTTTTTGCTTTCTTCTTCGTAAAATGAGGCGAAATACTCCTCAATTGTTATGTCTTTGTTTGTTAGAAAGCTTTCTTTGAATATTTGAATTCCCAATCTTTTTTCTGGTTTTGTGAAATTATAGACTCTAAGTCTTGAAAGTATTGTTTTTGGTATTTTGTTTTTATTTCTTGCTGCTAAGATAAAGTAAATATTTGAAGGAGGCCCTTCTAGTATTTTTAAAAGTGAGTTGTGTACATTAAATGATAAATTTTCGATTTCGTTTATGTAAATTACCTTTGGTTTTTCTTTTTCAGAAAAAATCCAAGTTTGAATTTTTTTTACATCATAAACAGTAATACTACGATTTAGTTCTTTGTTTATATTTTCTATATTTTTTATAAACTCATTTTTTATGTTTATATTATATTCTTTTTTATAATAAACAGAATTAATGTAGTTGATATTTTTTTCTATTTTTTTTAAATTTTTTTCATTACTGAAATAACATTTGGTAAAAATTACAGTTTTAATGTATTCTAGGTATTTATTTATTATCTTATACGAATTCGTAGAAAGATGTGCTTTTGCTTCTATTGTATCGAGATTTGCAAAAATGAGCAAATTAGGGTTTGTTAAGTTTTTTTCGTTTAATATTTTTTTTGCAATCTCAATTGCGCTGGTCTTTTTTGATGAAAACTTTTCTCCTAGTAAAAGAATTGCATTTGGCAATATTTTTTGATCATATGCTTTTATTATGTCTTTGGCAATCTTTGGAAGTATTGTCATTATTGATTCCTTATTTTGTTTTTGAGATTTTAAAGAGATAGCTTATTCCAGGGTTTAAATAATCAAGGAGCTTGCTTTCTTTTAGGAAATATTCAGGCTTAAATATTTGTTGTGAGTGTATTATGTAAACCACAATTGCAATTATTCCAAAAGCTTCAAGTAGACCGAGCACTAAGCCTAGCATTCTATTGAAGAATACTAATTTAAGTTGGCTCATTATTGATTCTATTAAGGATTGTAGTATTAAAAATCCTATATGTATGAGCAGAAAAAATACAAGAAGTGCTTGGATGTAGGACAGCTCAACAATAGGTTTAACTAATATTCTAAACTCTTCAGTTTTTTTGTAAAGCAGTATTATTAAAACAAAAACCTCGGCAAACCCGCTAATTTCTTTAATAAATCCTCTTAAAAATCCTCTAAATCCTAAAGATGTGAAAATTATTATTATTAGTATGTCCACTATTCCGGTTATTTTTACAGGATCGTTTACTATCATTTAGATTTTGTCTCCTTAATATCTTCTATTAGTAATTTAGCTATTAAAGTTGAAGAATGCTTATTATTAAATTTCTTGATATTTTCTTTTAGAGAGTTGATTTTTTCTCTATCGTTTAAAGTTTCTTTTATCACTTTCAAAATATTTGTATTTAATATTTCATCTTCATCTATGTAAATGCAAGCATTTTGATTTTTTAGTAATTTTGCATTTTTAATTTGATCTCCTCTAGAGCCTTTTTTAAATGGAATCAAAATTACACATGTGCAAGCATTTGCAAATTCCTTTATTGCTCCAGCTCCAGCTCTGCTTATTATTATATTAGAAAATTTTTCTATGCTTGCCATTTCTTCTGCGTTAAAAAATTGTCTTCTTAGGTAATTGTCTTCTCTCAGGTCATTTAAGTTTTTTCCTGATTGATGGATGAAGTAGATTTCAGCATACTTTTTAATAAAGAGTGCAAGGTTGTTTAAAGCATTAGCACCAAGAGATCCTCCAAGTACGCTAACAATTGGTTTGTTAGTGTTTTGAGTTAATTGTTTGATGATTTTGGGATTTGGAGTTAAGAATTCTTTTCTTATGGGAGATCCTGTGTAAATAATGTTTTTATGGTTTTTAAAGTATTTTTCACTTTCTTTGAAGCTTGTGTATATTTTATTTGCGAATTTAGAATTAATTTTTGTTGCAAGTCCAGGATCCAAATCCATTTCATGGGTTATTCTTTTTATTTTTAACAAACTAGATGCAATAATTGTAGGAGTTGAGACAAATCCTCCGGTTGCATAGACAATCTGAGGTTTATATTTTTTTAAAACGTAGAAGCTTTTTATTATTCCAAGTATTACTTTAAAAAAGTCAGTAAAATTTTGAAAAGAAAAATAGCGTCTAAGTTTCCCGCATGGAACCCAAATAAATTTAATATTATTTTGTTCTTTTATCAATTTTTCTTCTATAGAATTTTTTTTGCCTATCCAAAAAAATTCAATTTCGTTGTCCAATTCTTTTAATTTTTGTATTATAGATATACCTGGAAATACGTGGCCTCCAGTCCCTCCCCCTGTAAAAAATATTCTTTTTTTATTTGACATATATTATTTATTTACCCATAAAAACAATAAAGCACTTGCTTTCTAATAGATTCTTTGTACATTTTGTTTTAAAAATATATTGCAATTCAAATATTGCCTCTGTACTAAAAAATCGATTCAATCTTTAAAATTGAATTTAATGAAATTTAAATTCAAAATGTATTTTTTAAAAATTTTTCAATCCGAACCCCTTCTTTTTTTAAAGCATTGTCTTTAATTGAATCTTTTATTATTAAGTGAATAGCTTTTGTTGTTTTTTCTAGGGCCTGTTCTATTTCGAATTTTTCTAAGTATCCTATAAGCAAACTAGTAAATAAATCTCCTGTTCCACTGAAATTTTGTTCTAATTTTTCTAAAAAAAACTCTGAGTATTCTTTGTTTTTAGGATTGTAGCAAATGTTTCCCAAAAGATCTCCTTTTTTGACGCTTGTAACAACTACTACTCCTTTTGTATCAAGATTTAATATTGCTTTTATGATATCATCTTTGTTGTTAAGTTGTGAGCTTCTACTTAGCATTTCAAGTTCTGTGATATTGGGTGTTATTATGTTTGCATACTTTATGATTTTTTTAAAGCCACTAATTATTTTATTATCAAATATAGAGTAAATTTTCCCATTGTCAACAAATACAGGGTCAATGACAATTTTTTCAAATTTTATTAATTTAATTATTTTTTCTATTGTTATTTGTTGTGTTTCGCTTCCTAGAAATCCCGTATAGAGTATGTCAAAATGTTCATTTTGCTCTTTCCATATCTTGATAAATTTTTCCAAATGATCAGTTAAATCGACTATTTCAAATTTTTTATAAGCTGTGGAAGCAGAAAGGACAGCTGTTACAAAAGGGCATACTTGCATATTAAACGAAGATATTACTGGTATACATATTGTTAGAGATGTTCTTCCCATACTTGAAATATCGTGCATTGCTAAAATTCTTTTCACTATTTTCTTCTCCTGTATTGGTTCTTATAATTTTCTATTCTTGAATTTACATCGGTTTCGATTGGACTTTCTCCATATTTTAAATACATATTAAATCCAAGTCCCGCAATCATTGCTCCATTATCTGTGCAAAGATCAAGAGGAGGATAGTAAGTTTGTATTTTTAATTTATTTATTTTTTCTCTTAAGTATAAATTGCTTGCAACACCGCCTGCTATTACCAATTTGTTGATTTGAGTATCTTTGATTGCTCTTCTTAGCGGGGTGATTAAATTTTCAAAGGCAGCTTTTTGGAAGCTTGCAGCTATATTATTTTTTGTTGTTGGATTATCTTTGCTTTTGAATTTTTCGAGTTGATGTATGCAGGCCGTTTTTAGCCCAGAGTATGAAAAATCATACCAGTTTTCTTTTTTTCTAAAGGTGGTAACTGGAAATTTAAATGTGTTTTCATCTCCATTTTTAGATATTTGTTCGATGTTTGGACCTCCTGGAAATCCCATATTATAATGCTTTGCTACTTTGTCGAAAGCTTCCCCACAAGAATCATCTAGAGTTTTTCCAAGTATTTCAACATCATCAAAATTTTTTTGTTTAGCAATCAATGTATGTCCACCGCTTAATAATAATGATATAAATGGATATTCTATTTTTGAGCTCATTAAAGGAGCGTAAAGATGGGCTAAGATGTGGTCAATGCAAATAATAGGTTTTTTTAATGAAATTGCCAAACCTTTGGCAAAGTTTAATCCAACTATTAAAGATCCAATAAGTCCGGGTCTAGATGTTACAGCTATTAAGTCAATTTCAGATATTTTAGTATTTGCCTTTTTTAGTGCTTTTATACAAACAGACATAATAGCTTCAGTATGAAGTCTTGAGGCAATTTCGGGTACTACTCCGTAATATTTTTTATGTTCTTTTTGATTTAATTTTATATTGCTTAAAATATGAATGCCGTTTTCTACTACAGCTATGCAACAGTCGTCACAAGAGGTTTCTATTCCAAGTACTTTCATCTGATTGTTTCCTCGTACAGATTTAATAAGTTGTCAAATTCAAATTCCTGGTTTAAATTAGGTCCTTCTTTTTCGAGGACTTTTAGCGTGCTTTTAGACCAAATATGCCCGATTACTTTTACTATTCCATGTTTTCTGGCAATATTTTTTGCTTTTTCAAGTTCCTTGAGTACGGATTCTTCTGTATCTTTGTTATCAAGAAATACATCTCTTTTTTCTACTCTAACTCCAATTTCTTTGCCTATTATTTCTGGTACGCTTCCTGCAATAGTTACGCTGTCGAAAAAATATCTATCAATCTCTTTAAGCTTTATCAAAATGATTTTCATCAAATCTTTATTTGAAGTGATTAAGCTACCCATGTGATTATTCATTATTTTTGCATCGGGGTACATTTTAAATGTTTTTTCGATTTTTTTGTATATTTCTTCCTTTTTATCTTTTATGTTTATATGAAATTTTTCGATTGAATTTCTATGTTTTGATTGCATTGGGAAATGTATTATTATTGTTTTGTTATTATTTTTTAGCTTTTTGTATAAATTCATTGATTTTGGTAGAAATGGAATAATGGCATAATTTATTTCAAAATTAAGTTTTATAAATTGTTCTAACATAAATTCATCATAACCTACGTCATCGATGATTAAGTAAAACTTAGGCTTTATTCTGGATTTTTTATTTTCTTTGTTATTTATTATTAAGCTGTCTTTTTGTGTTTTTTGAAACCTATCCTTAAGTAGTGCATTTGCAACCTTTAAATTGTCGTTAAAATATAAAAAACTTGCAAATGCTTGAGTTATTGCAATAGCAATAGAAATTACAATAATAAATTTGTTTTTTTTAATATAAAATATAAACATTCATGACCACTGATTTACAAGTAGATCAGAACATGTCATGAATGTCAATGTTAATTTATCTCTTCTTTTAGTTTTTTAAGAACTCTTTTTTCAATTTGTCTTACAGTTTCTGATGATATCCCGAGTTCTGTTGAAATGTCTTTTAAGGTGCTTTTTTTAGGATTATTGTCTAGATTGTATCTTTTTTTGATTATATATCTTTCCTTTTCATTTAATTTTGTTTCAAGTACATAATTCAAATGTTTTATAGTTGAGTCTTGTTCAAGAGTAATTTCAGGGTTAAACGAATTATCCTCGTATAGATTCAAGAGTGTTGAATTTTCAGATCCCTCTATTTCTTTATCCAGAGAATATTCTTTTTCAAGATAAGGAATAATTTTTATATACTGAGCAGGAGATAGATTAAATCTTTTCATTATTTCTTCTTTTTTAGGCGATTTTTCTTCTTCTGTTAAATATTTGTTTATTTGTAGTATTAGATTTTCTTTTCTGTATGGGACTTTTACCAATCTAGTTTTAGTATTTAATGCTCTTTGTAGTGATTGCTTGATCCAAAATGATGCATAAGTTGAAAATTTAGTGTTTTTATTCGGATCATATTTTTCAGCAGCTCTTATTAATCCCAAGTTGCCTTCTTGTATTAAGTCTTCAATTTTTAGTCCTTTGCCGGCATATCTTTTTATTATTTTTAAAACAAGTCGCAAATTTGCGTTTATCATCTTGTTTTTTGCCTGTGCGTTACCTCTTTGTATTTGGCTTGCAAGTTTAATTTCTTCTTCGTGAGTAATCAGCTTGTGTTCTCTTACCGATTTTAAATATATGTTTAAATCCTCATTGCTAAATATATTCATAGTAGTATATTTTTCTCCCCTTTCTTGAATATTGTGATTAACTTTTTACTACTTAACCTCCATGCAAAAATTGTGCCAATTTAGTTTAAGACTGTCTTAAAATTAAATTGGATATAATTTTAAGTTTGGGGAGGTGTTTTAGAATTATTTATCTTTTTGTAATTGATTGTAAATCAAATTGGCAATTCCAAAGCTTTGAGATTGTGCCATTTCTTTTGCCCTTTGTTCGTAAAGCATATCTTCAAAAATTTCTTCTATTTGGCCACCGCTTAGCAGATTTTGATTTTTGTTAAGAGTTTTTTTCATGCTTTCAAGCATTTGCTTGATAAATATAGCCTCAAATTCTAAAGAAGCTTTTTGAAGTTCTTCGTTTTTTTTAAAAGATTTTTTTATTTCTACGGGATTTTTAAAACTATTTATTTGATTTTTAAATTTTAGATTTTGTGAATTAATTTTAGCTTCCATTAATTTCCTCCAAGATAAGTTCTCCATCTAATTTATTGATTTTTTTTGCAGCTTGAATTATTTGAATTAATTCTTTATTGCTAAGATTATTAGAATTTTTTAATATGAATTCGTTTAATTTCATTGAGTTTACTTGAATTGTTGTTTTAGTTTTGCTGTTTAAAATAGTTTGATCGTCTTGTTCAATAGAAAATGTAAAAGTTCCTATTTTTGCATTTTCACTTGCTAGGATAATACCATTTTTTTTGTCTATTAGTACCTTAGGATTAGTTTCTATTTTAATATTCTCAATCTCTTCTAATAGGCCCATGTTTTTTGCTTCTATTTCTATTATGTTATCTGATTTAATTTTGTTGTTGATTTTTTTAGAGGTTAATATTTTATGAATTCTATTTATTAATGTATAATTTCCTTTTTCAAGAATTATATTATAACTGTAGCTGGCATTTTGATTTTCATTTATTATTATACTATCCAAGGTGTATTCAGATCCTTTTAATTTGCCATTGGTCTTTATAATTCCTGATGCAATTGCTATTATTTCTCCCTCTTTATTTTTAAGATTTGTTTTTAAAAGTATTCCATTTGTTAAATCTTTTGAGTCTAATATTGATGCAATACAAGCTTTATGTTTTGAGCCCTTAATGGCATTTCCTTTTACTTGGAGGCTTACACTTACTAGCGCAATATTTTTGCTTTCTATGCTATTAGGGCTTATTTCATCTATTGTATTGTTTTCTTTTAAAATTTTACTTATAAGGTCTTTTTGTTTTAAAGAGTCTCCTTTTCCAGCAAGACCTACTACTATTCCAATGCCTGTTAAAAAATTTGTATTTGTGGGACAAATATTTGCAATTTCTTTTAATTTTACGCTTTCAGACAACTTATCGTTAAATGATTGTTCTGCTTTTAGGTCTGTTGAAGCTTTGTTTGTCTGGGCCAATAGATTTGTTGTTGCAAATGCAATTAACATTAGTTTGTTCATTCTTTACTCTATTTATTTTATTTCCTTAATATTTATTATTTTATATCAATTATTGCAATTAATGAAACTTTTTTAGGTAAATCGCCAATTAATCCTTGATTTGTTAAATATTGTTTTTATTAAGACAGATTAAAATTAATAATTTTTAGATTGAGGGCGATAAAAAACATTATTCTTTTTGTACCTTATTTAATCTTATCTCTTCATTTTTGCTTGTTTTGCGTATAACTTTATATTTACTGTCGTTTAATTCATTTAGACTTAAAACATCATTTATCCTTGTTGTGTTAATTTTATATTTAAAGTAGATGTTTTGTTCATTAAGGATTTCATTTTTTTTTAGATTTTCTTTTGCAAATACAATGGGCTCAATTATATCAATATACATATTAATGTAATTGTGTCTTTTGTAACTTTCAAAGTTTTTTGCATAATAAACCAGAGTTTTTTGAATTGGAATATTTTTGTATGAATTATTGCTTTTTACTTTGAATTTTATTTTTTTGAAAAATTTGTCGTCTATGTTTATTTCAGATTCATCAAAGTTGAATTGAAGTATATAGATATTTTCATTTGATAAATTTTTTGTTATGTAATAAATCATTTTAAAAATTATTGATTTTTTAGTTAAATGTGGCGGGATATATATTTTTGATAAGCTTTGATTGTTGCATATTTTTGAATACTTTTTCGAAAAGAAATATGCTTTACTAGGAGTAATATTGAAGCACAAATCATAAGCAGCGCTTATAATTGAGCTTGTTGTGAAAAATAAAATAACAAAAAATATTTTTTTTTTAATTTTATTGCCTTTTTAAATTATTTGCAATTCCTAGCATATTGTCAGAAGTTTGAATAGCCTTTGAGTTTATTTCATAAGCCCTTTGAGCTACTATCATTGTTACCATTTCTTCAGCAATAGATACATTTGACATTTCAAGAATACTTTGTCTTAGTATCCCCATGCCTTCACTTCCCGGTATTCCTGCTATTTCTTGGCCTGATCCGGCTGTTTCTTTGAATAAATTGCTACCAATGGCACTTAGGCCCGCAGGATTAACAAATCTTGATATTTCAATTTGTCCAAGTTCTATTGGTTCGTTGCTGTTATCAATTTTTACCGATACTATTCCTTGTTCAGATATTGTAATTGAGTTTTGGATATATTCTTCTGGGAAGAATATATTAGGCAATACCTTGTATCCTTGGCTTGTTACAAGCTCTCGATTAGAATCGATTTTGAATGATCCATCTCTAGTATATGCATAACTTCCATCAGGCAGAAGAATTTTGTAAAATCCATCTCCTTCAATAGCAACATCAGTGAGCAAATTGGTGGATTGCATTTTACCTTGTTCAAATATTCTCTGAGTAGCAGCAATTTTTGTTCCGTGGCCAACTTGATTTCCGAGCGGTCTTAAAGTATTTTCAGTTGCAGGAGTTCCTGCTCTGTTTTGGGTTTGATAAATCAAATCCTCAAATTCTGCTCTTATTTTTTTAAATCCTGTAGTATTCACATTTGAAAGATTATTGGCAATTGTGTCTACATTATATTGTTGTGCAGTCATCCCACTTGCTGCTGTCCATAATGCTCTCATCATAAAACATACTCCTTAATATTTTCCAATTTCATTTATTAACTTCCCTAAAAGGCTATCTTCAGTTTGTATTGTTTTTTGATTAGCTTCGTAAGCTCTGTTGATTTCAATCATTAAAACCATTTCTTTGACGGCATTAACATTGGAAGCCTCAAGTGCTCCTGTTTCTATTTTAGGCCTTAATGATATATCAATTTCTTGTGCCTTGCCAGATGTTTTTGTATCAACCCATAAAGAATTTCCCTGTTTTTTGAGAAATCTGGGATTTTCAAAATTTACAATTCTGATGGTATCAAGAAGTTCGTAATTTTCCCAAGAATTTTCATGCTCGCTAACAAGTCTTTTAGGGTTTGATTCAAAGCTTGAATTGTGGAAGATTTGTCCTTGAGGTGTTATTTTAAAATTATTTTTTTTAAGATATATATATCCTTTTTCTCCTAGAACGGGAAATCCGCTTTTTGTAACAAGGATTCCCTCTTTCCCAATAGTAAAAGAACCATTTCTTGTATATCTCTCTCCATCTGAAGTTTGTATTACAAAAAATCCTTGATCAGTTAGTGCCAAATCTAATGGGTTGCTAGTAGTTTTTAATGGACCTTGTTCAAATAGTGTATATATTTCATTTTCTTCAACCCCTGTTCCCAGTTTGCCTACAATAGGAGCTGTTTCAAGATGTCCTTTGGGAAATTTATAAAGGCCATCATCGTTTAGTCTTCTTATTAGCATTTCTGGAAATGCTTTTTGAATGGATAAATCTTTTTTGTATCCAATAAGATCTATATTTGCCAAATTATTTGACACCACGTCAAGCTTGTGTCTTTCTGCCATCATTCCGCTAGCAGCTGTATAAATTCCTCTTACCACGATCAAATCCTTAAAGACAATTAACTTTATTAATACTAGCATTAATTATCTTATATAACAATTAATTGACCTATTGTTTTTTGCTTAATTTTATATTTTTTTATCTAGTTTTTGTTTAGGTTTTAATCTTGATAATCAAAATTATAGAATAAGTTGTATAATGATGTTTGTGACTAATTTTTAAATTAGCCATCTTAAATGAGTAATTTAAAAAAAGAGCTATAATTTAGAATTATTAGTTTTAAGGAGATTTGATGAATAAGATTTTGTCAAAGTTTTTTCTTTTTTTTTGTTTTGCAATGTTTTTATTTGCAAATTCAGAAAATACAAATGAAAAGGAAATTATTAATAAGGCTGAAAACCTTGATTCTGGAAACGAAGTTTTAGGGTATTGGGTTGGTTATAATGATGTGAGCAATATAAAAAATTCTATTATTTGTATTTATAAATATAATGGAGAAGTTTATGGGCGAATTTTAACCGTAATAAAAGATGGCAAAAAATATAATGCTGAAAATCCCTCAGGAGATACTGTGGTTGGGTTTGAAAATCTTGCAATAGAGGGTCTTGATTTTATGTGGGGCCTTAAGTATTCTCCTTCTTCTAAAAAATGGGATAGAGGTAAAATAATAGACCCTAAAAACGGTAAAATTTATAATTCTGAGATGAGCGTTGACATTAAAACTGGGAATCTTATCACCAAGGGGAAAGTTTGGATTTTTGGCAGAAGTAAAATTTGGACAAGAGCTGAAGTTGATGAAATACCAAAAGTAGACTTGCTTAATCTTGTTCCATCGCCTCCTTTAAAAGAGTAAATTTGGCTTTTGGTTTTACTATTTTGAAAAATACATAAACATATGATGGGATAAGTAGGTTATGAAAAATAAAACAGAGTATTATGATCAGTTTATTGCAAAAGTACCCGATTTCCCTAAAAAGGGTGTTCTTTTTTACGATATTACTAGTGTTTTGTTAAAACCGGAAGTTTATACTTCATTAATAAATGAGGCATATTCTTTTTATAATCTTAAAAAGATTGATTGCATTGCTGTTGTTGAGTCCCGGGGGTATTTAATAGGTGCTCCTTTGTCTTTAAAAATGCAACTTCCTCTTGTTTTAATTCGAAAAGAGGGTAAATTGCCCAGAGAGGTTTTTGGCGAAGAGTATGAGCTTGAATATGGCTTTGGGAAAATAGAAGTACACAAAGATGATGTTAGGATGTATTCCAATATTCTTTTAATAGATGATATATTGGCTACCGGTGGAACTTTAAAGTCGTCTGCAATTTTGCTAGAGAGAGCTGGGGGCAGGGTTAAGGATATTTTTTGTTTTATTGAGCTTTGTGGTATTAATGGTAGACGCATTCTTGAAGACTATGATGTTAATTCTCTTGTAAGGTACAATTAACTTAATGCTTGACTTTTCTTTTTTATTAAATTTACAATGTTTAGTTGAGGTAATGTAATGTATGCATTGGTAGAAATAAATGGAAAGCAATATAAGGCTATTGAGGGTGAATTTTTAAAAATAGACAAAATTTCTCCTATTGAAAAAGATAAGCTGGAATTTAATAGTGTTTTGCTTATTAATAAAGATGGAGAGATTAAAATAGGAAAGCCCTATGTTGCAAATTCTCTTATTAGATGTACCTATAAAGAAGATAAAAAAGATAAAAAGGTTGTTTCTTACAGATATAGAAGAAGAAAATCAAGTGAGCGAAAAGTTGGACACAGACAAACCTATTCTTATATTTTGGTTGATGAAATAGTTTTTTAAGTTTATTGATTAATGTTTTAGTAAAAGTAAAAGACGATGTAATCATTTATCTTTTAGCTAATGGTCATGCTATAAGTAAGAATAATGTTAATGTTGTCTGCTCTTCTTTTTCTTTTATTTTGAGAACCTTTTTCAGCGTTCTTGATCTTGAGGGCGAGGTTTTTATTGTAAAAAATTCAAAAAGAGGTTATTTAGAATTTAAGCCCTTTTTTAAGGATTTGAGCAGAGAAAGTCTTTTTTATTATAGTAGATTTTTAATTAGAGGCATAAATGATTTGTGCTTTGAATATCCTAATGATATTAAATTAGTTTTGGAGGAAAATTAATGGCAACAAGTAAAAGTGGTGGTAGTTCAAAAAATGGACGAGATTCTATATCTAAACGACTTGGAGTTAAAAGAAGTGGTGGTCAGTTTGTTAAGGCTGAAGAAATAATTGTTAGACAAAGAGGTACAAAATTTCATAAGGGTAGAAACGTCGGCCTTGGAAGAGACTATACATTATTTGCGCTTTCATCTGGCAAGGTAGAGTTTAAAACTTTAAAGGGAAAAAAATATGTAAATATTATTTAGCATATAAATAATATTTTGGCTTTAATTGAAAAATTGGAGAAAGTTTGTATAACTTTAAAGACTCTGTAAGTATAACGGTAATTTCGGGCAATGGTGGTTCTGGGTGCGTTTCTTTTTTGCGAGAAAAGTTTAATGCAAAGGGTGGTCCGGATGGCGGAAATGGCGGGAGCGGTGGGAGTGTAATTTTCAAGGTGAAAGAAAATCTTCGCACTTTATCTTCTTATAAAAATGGCCATGTGCTTTGTGCCAAAAATGGTAGACCTGGAATGAGTTTTAAGAGAAGCGGAGCTAATGGCAAAGATTTAATTCTTTTTGTTCCTCCAAATACGGACATTTATAATGAAAACGATGAAGCTCTTTTGTGTAGGCTTGAAAAATTAAATGACGAATTTGTTATTTTAAAAGGTGGTAGAGGTGGTCTTGGTAATTGGAATTTTAAAACTTCAATTAGAAGGGCGCCAAGGTTTGCTCAACCCGGAGAATCAGGCAATAGCTTAAATGTTCGTCTTGAACTTTTTTTGGTGGCGGACATTGGGCTTGTTGGACCTCCTAATGCCGGCAAATCTTCTCTTCTTAATAGAATAACTTCAGCAAAATCTAGGGTCGCAAATTATCCTTTTACAACAAAGATTCCCCATCTTGGTGTACTTAGATATTCTTATGATGATTTAATCATTGCAGATATTCCGGGAATAATTAAAGGTGCTAGCTTTGGAGTAGGGCTTGGGACTAAATTTTTAAAACATATTACTAAAACTAAAATTTTAGCCTTAGTGATTGATATTTCTGAAGCAAATTTTTTAGAATCATATAACATTCTTTTGAATGAATTAAAATCTTATAGCTATAAGCTTTTTAATAAAAAAAAAATTATTATTGCCAATAAGCTCGATTTGGACAGTTCTGAGAAAAATTTTAATTGCTTGATAAAGGCCTTAGGAAAAGAAGAAAAGATTATCGGCATCTCTATTTATGAGAATAGAGGGATTGATGAACTTATTAAAGAATTTTTTATTTTGGCTAAAGCTTTTTAATAAAATTGATTTTTATTGTGGGTTTTTTTGTTTTTAAGATTTGGTTTTTGGATGTCAAATTCATTTAATTTAGGGAAAAATAATTCATGAGAATTGCAATATTAGGGGGCACTTATAATCCAATTCATATTGGACATATTTTTTTGGCCAAAGAGATAGAGTTTTTATTAAATATTGATAAGGTAATATTTATTCCCACTTGTAATCCTGCTCATAAATTGATTAGTGAGGATGTTACTGTTCAAAATAGAATAGATATGCTAAAGCTTGCATTAGAGAATGAAAATAAAATATTAATAGATGATTGTGATATAATAAATGGTGGCATAACTTATACCGTTGATACTATTTCCTGTGTTAAAAAAAAATATAAAAACGATAAACTTTTTTTGGTCATTGGCGATGATCTTTTTCAAAATTTTGATTCATGGAAAGATCCCCAAAGTATTGTAAGTTCTGTTGATCTTGTTGTTGCTCACAGGATCTACAAAGAGAGGCTAAAAAGCTCTTTTAAGCATATTTATATAGATAATAAAATAATACCAATCTCCTCATCAGAGATTAGAAATAGAATTGCAAATGGACTTCCTGTTAGCTATTTACTACCCTGTAGTGTGTTAAAATACATTAAAGATAATAATTTATATGTTAAAAAGGTAAATATTTGCGAAAGGATTTAATTTTTTTAGTTTTAATCGTTTTAATAATAGCGAGTGTAGTAATTTTTTTTATTAGAAGCTCTAAAAAAGAGCTAGTTTACTTCGAGCTTAATACAAAGAACAATATTAGTTTTTTGTTTTTAGTAGAAGATCTTAATAAAAACCTTGTAAGCATGCAAGAAATTTTTATTAATATAAAAACAGGAAATCTTGGTTTTTTAGATATTCCAATCCATACTGGATATGAAGATTTAAAAGGCAATATATCTTGGTTTAAAGATCTTTATAAAAAGAATTCTTTTACTAAGTTTTTGTCTAAAATTCATACGCAATTATCTCATGAATCAGATTATTATATTCGTTTTCAAAAAGAAAATTTTGTTAAACTTATTGATTACTTGGGAGGTGTTAGACTTCTTGTTAAAAATCCAGTAAAAGTTTATAGTTTTGAGGATTCTATTTTAATACCCTCTGGTACTTCTAATTTTGATGGTGATAAAGCTTATGATTATTTAAGATATTTTAATGATGTTAATCAGTTTGAAGAGAGAGTTGAGTTTTTTAAAGAGTTTTTTAAAAAACTTCTTTTTCAAATTTCAGATTTTGGTATTGAAAATGACAATTTTTTCAAAATATATTCCATGATAGATACTAATCTTTCAGAGGTTGTTTTTAAGTATATTTTTAAAAATTATAAAATCAATAATGATAAAATTATTTCTATTAATATTAAAGGGCAAGAAGAGATTTTTAAGGATAATCATAATAATTTGATAAAAGTTGTTCTTCCAGAATATGGGGGCGCTATTTTAAAAGAATCGGTGGATAAATTGAATAAAGAGTTGGTTAATGAAGGCCCAGAAGAGATAGTAAAGATTGTCGTTTTAAATGGAACAAAAGTTGCTGGACTTGCAAAAAAAACAGCAAATATTTTTAATTCTTTAAAATTTAAAGTTTTAAATTTTGACAATGCAGATAAAAATTCTTATAAAAATACCTTGATTATTAATAATTCGGATAATTTAGAAATGGCTGTTAGAGTTGGCGAGGTAATTAAAGCTACAAATATTAAGCCAATTTCTGAAGTTCAAACTAAAAGATTATTAGAGCTTGATAATCTTGATATTAATCCTGATGTAATAGTTGTTTTAGGAGATGATTTTAATGGAAGATATGTTAAAAGTAAATGATATTAATACTTTATGTAAAATAATAACCGATTTTAATGGAATTGACGTTATAGGTATTAATGTTAGCAATATTTGCAATTGGACTGATTTTTTTATAATAGCTACTTTTGTATCATTTAAACAAATGGAAGCTTTGTATCATGATAAGATAGTTAAATTTTTTAAAGAAAGAAAAATTAATCTTAACGTTCAAGGAAAAGGATTGGTTTATGACTGGACTGTTGTTTCGGGTGGAAATTTAGTAATTCATTTAATGAGCGAAAAGTCTAGAGAATACTATGAACTTGAAAAAATATGGTCCAAAGGAATTATTATTTATCCTTAATCGCTGTTTAATTAAAAAAACTAAAAATATCATAAAAATATGTTTACAAAAAATAGAAAATATTTTAGATTTAAGTTATGTACTTTTTGCGGGAGGCTTATAAGTGGATATTACAGACATAAGGATTAAGAAAGTTGAAAGTAAAAATTCTGGTTCTAAATTATTAGCATATGTTGCAGTTACTTTTGATAATTGCTTAGTTCTTCACAATATTAGAGTTATTAAAGGGCAAAAGGGAGTATTTATTGCTATGCCTAACAGAAGGACTAGAGTTGGTGAGTATAAAGACATTGTACATCCTATTAGTCAGGATTTTAGGAAAACTTTGCAAACTTCTATTTTTAAGGAATATATAAGAGAAAATCCAGCCGATCTTGAGCTTGAATTAGATTTTTAAATAATTATTGACAAAGCGTGTTGTATCTTGTATGCTTGTCAATTGTAAGTATTAAGGTATTTGGGACGTCGACAAGCGGTAAGTCAACTGGTTTTGGTCCAGTCATTCGAGGGTTCGAATCCTTCCGTCCCAGTATTTTACATTAGGAGTTTTTTGGTGGAAAATAGCAGGATTTTAAGTTGTAAATATAGAACAAGCTTTGGGTCTTCCAATGCTCGCAGAATAAGATCTAAAGATGAAATACCGGCTGTTGTTTACGGACAGGGCAATGATGTTTTACACTTGAAAATTAAGAGCAATGAGTTTAATAAGAAATTTGCAAAGTTTACAGATAATACTGTCTTAATATTAGATGACGGTAAGCTTGAAAGATGTGTTTTTATTAAAGATGTTTCTGAAAATATTGCAAGCAAGCTTATTTATCATATTGATTTTTACGAAGTAGATAGGCGCGTTGAGCTTGAAAAATATGTTCCTATTAAGCTTATTGGAGCTTCTGTTGGGGTTAAAGAGGGTGGAATTTTGACTGTCTTAAAAGAGCAGGTTAGGGTAAAATCTTTGCCTTTGGATTTGCCAGAATTTATAGAGCTTGATTTAACCCCTGTTAACAAAGGGGATAGTGTTTTCCTTAAAGATCTTGTGTTGCCTTCTAATGTTAGGCTTGCAGAAAATGATGAGAATTTGGAAGTTGTTACTATAAAGTGATTTTATGGGGTTGTTGATACTTGGATTAGGAAACCCTGGATTAGAATTTTCTTTAACTAGGCATAATGTCGGCTTTTCTCTTTTAGATAGAATTATTTCTAAGAATGGCCTTTTTTTAAAGAGAAAAAAAAAATATGAATATTCAGAGATGAGAATGATTTCTGGAAGAGTAATTTTGGTTAAGCCATTGACTTATATGAATCTAAGCGGATCTTTATTTCCTTCAATATTTTCAGATTTTTATATGTGTATAAAGAATTTATTAGTGGTTCTCGACAATGTTGATCTTCCCTTGGGGAAATGCAGGCTTAAAGAGCGAGGTGGTGCATCTACTCATAATGGCCTTAAGTCAATTTCAAGTATTCTTGGAAGCTCTAATTACAGTAGGCTTTATATTGGAGTTGGAAGCAATGTTATGCGAGATATAAAGAGTTTTGTTCTTTCTAGATTTTGCAAGGACGAAATAGATAGGCTTGAGAAATTATATGATTTTTTAAGTGATGAGTTAATTGATATTAGCGAGGCAAATTTTAAAAATAAGGTTCAAAAAATCAATTCTAGTAATTTTTAATGCATTTTTTAGACGATAATATACAAATTAAAATAGATAAATTTTATAAAAAAAATTCTTTAAATAAAAATCGGGTTATTGTTGCTTTTTCTGGAGGGGCCGATTCCACAACCTTATTATTGAACTTAAAGTATTATTTGAGCAATAATATTGTTGCATTTTATTTTGCTCATTTTATTAGAACTGACAATGAGCAAAATAAAGAGATAGAGCATGTAAAGGGGTTTTGTGATCTTTACAATATTGCTTTACAAGTAAAAAAATGTGATATAGATATAAAAAGTGAGTCAGTTAGGTTAGGAGTATCTATTGAAGAACTTGCAAGGAAATGTAGATATAATGCTTTAGAAAATGCTCTTAAAGAAAATGATGCAAATTATATTGCGCTTGCTCATAACGAGAACGATCAAATTGAGACAATAATTATGAGATTTTTTCAAGGATCTTTTTTGGATGGTCTTTCAGGTATTCCTGGTGTCAATAAAAATATTATAAGACCTTTGCTCGAGGTTTCAAGACTAGAAATTGAAAATTTTTTATCTTTAAATAATATTAGTTTTTTTGTTGATAGTACAAATGCTCAAGATTTATATCTAAGAAATAGGGTTAGAAATAATTTACTACCTTCTATAGAGAAGATTTTTAAAGGGTATCAAAAATGTCTTAAAAGAATATCTGAATTTTCAAAGGAATTTGTAGATTATTTTGAAAAAGATGAATTTTTCCCCGTTGAGAAAGGTAAATACTATTATTCTTTTGATTTGAAAACTTTTTTAAATTTTCCCAAATATTTGGTGTTTAGATTAATTTTTAAAATTTTAAATTCAGAGGGAATTGTAGCTAAAGTTTCCTATAAAGCTCTTAATGAAGCATTTAAAGTAGAGATTAATAGAAAGAAAAATAATGTTTTATTAAAAACCAATGATTTTTTTTTAGAAAAGAGGCATAATAAAATTAATTTAATTTTTAAAAGGGATGAAAAATTTTATAAACCTTTTGATTTTATTTTAGAAGTTGGTAAATGGCATAGTTTATCTTTAGGTAAGATTTTGCTAAAATGTTTAGAGTGCAATACATCTTCTGTATCAAGGTTAAAATGTTGTTCTTATGAGTTTAGATATAAATTTTTTAAGGATAGGTTTAAAGCAAAAAAATTTTTTTCTAAGTTTATAAGGTGTAATCCGATTTATTTAATGTTATTGGCATTAGATAATAGGTTAATTGGAATTATTGATTTAAATACTTTAAACTTAGTATGGAGTGAAAAAAGCATTCTTAAAAAAATTAGTATATCTTTGATTGGAGGGCTTTTAAAGGAATGAATGGCAATAATAATATGAATAATAATGGCAAATCTAATAATAAAAAGAAGAATAAAAATTGGATTTTAGGATTTGTTGTTATTTTTTTAATTTCAGCAATATTTATGTCATATTTTATAAGGGGAGGGGAAAGCTATAAAAATGTTCCTTATAGCACTTTTCAGAATTATTTGGACAATGGCCTAGTTGAGTCTGTAGTAATAATTGATAAAAATTTGATTCAATTCGTTGTTAAGGGTTCTAACTTTGCAAAATCTTATTTTTCTACCAGTATCCCTTATCTTGATATAAATCTGCTTGCAGAATTAAAAAATAAAAAAGTTGAGCTTAGCTCAGGGAAAAGTCAAGCTTCTTTGATTGGGGTTTTATTACAAACTTTACCATGGATTTTATTTTTTATTTTCTTTTTCTTTATATTTCGTCAAACCCAAGGTGGTGGTGGAAAAGTTTTTACCTTTGGGAAGAGCAATGCTCAAAAGTATGAGGCTGGAAAGAATAAAATCACCTTTAAAGATGTTGCCGGCCAAGAAGAGGTTAAGCAAGAGCTTCGTGAAGTTGTTGAATTTCTTAAAAATCCCAAAAAATTTGAAAAAATAGGTGCAAAAATTCCCAAAGGAGTGCTTTTAGTTGGCTCTCCGGGCACTGGTAAGACTTTGCTTGCCAAAGCCGTTGCTGGAGAGGCTGGGGTTAGTTTTTTTCACATGTCAGGTTCAGATTTTGTTGAAATGTTTGTTGGAGTTGGAGCAAGTCGTGTTAGAGATTTATTTGATAATGCTAGGAAAAATTCTCCATGCATTATTTTTATTGATGAGCTTGATGCTGTTGGTCGAAGTCGTGGAGCAGGGCTTGGTGGCGGGCATGACGAAAGAGAACAAACTCTTAATCAACTATTGGTTGAAATGGATGGATTTGGAACGCATGTTAATGTAATCGTTATGGCTGCTACAAATCGTCCTGATGTTCTTGACTCTGCTTTGCTTAGGCCTGGACGATTTGATAGGCAAGTAACAGTTTCTTTGCCTGATATTAAGGAAAGAGAGGCGATATTAAATATTCATTCTTCAAAAACAAAGCTTTCAAAAGATATTAATTTACAGGTAATAGCAAGAGCTACTCCTGGGGCTAGTGGCGCTGATCTTGCAAATTTAATTAATGAAGGAGCCTTAATAGCTGCAAGGAATAATCAAGATGAAATTTTAATGAAGGATATGGAAGAGGCTAGAGATAAAATATTGATGGGAGTTGCAAAAAAATCTATGACTATTACTGATAGGCAAAAGCTTGAGACGGCGTATCATGAGGCAGGTCATGCTTTGCTTCACTATTATCTTAAACACGCCGATCCACTTCATAAGGTTACCATTATTCCAAGAGGCAGAGCACTTGGCGTTGCATTTTCGCTTCCAAGGGAAGATAGGCTTTCAATAAATAAGCACCAAATTCTTGATAAAATAAAGATATGTTATGGTGGTTATGCTAGTGAGCAAATAAATTTAGGTGTTACAACAGCGGGCGTTCAAAATGATTTAATGCAAGCTACTAGCTTAGCTAAAAAAATGGTTACAGAGTGGGGTATGGGTGAAGAAGTTGGGCCAATATTTCTAGTAGATGATGAAGCACCCATTTTTCTTCCAAAAGAGTTTTCAAAGGCTAAGGCTTATTCTGAGAACACTGCCGATAAAGTTGACAGAGAGGTAAAAAGAATACTTGAAGAATGTTTAAAAGAGGCATCAGATATTCTTGTAAAGCATAAGGATCAACTTGTTAAGCTTGCAAAAGAACTTGTTTTGAAGGAAACTTTGACAGACAAAGAAGTGAGAGAACTTTTAGGTTTTGAAGTTAGTAAAGATGAATGCGATTTATTTGTAGTAGAGTCTATTGCAAAAGAAGTAGAGGGGGAAGATAAAAAAGGTTAGGGGTAAACGCTTATGTTTTATTTAAAGATGGGCTTAATACTTTTTATTTCTATAAACCTATGTGCAGTTTTAATTAAAGAAGATGAAGATATTTCAAGTATTCTTTTCAATGAGTCTAAAAATTTTTCTAATTTTCAAAAAGGAAAAGATTTAATTTATGGATCCCTCGATTTCAACTTGCTATCTTCAGACTCTCTTTATGAGCTTGCATTAAAAGAGGATATTGCCTTAATAGATAAAATTTATTTATTAAAAGAAGCAATTAATATTAATAACTTTAAAGTGGCGACTCCTAAAGAAATATACACTTATTATTTTGCGTTGATTTTAAGGCAAAATAATAATAAAAATATGTATAAAGAAATTATTACTTTGTATGGGAACTTAAATGAAGAATTACAAATAGATAAAGATTTAATTTGCATGAGACTTGAAGCTTCTGGAAGACTTGAAAGTTTTGGAGATGATTTTAAAAAAATTTTATTTAAAGCTTTTTCCTTATATGGTAATGATTTTTTATTTTTTAAGTGGTTTTTAAAAGAAGATAAGTTTTTTTTTAGCATTTTTAATACCATTAGATCAAAAGAAGATTTTTTCTTTACAACCGAAAATATTAATTATATATTTAGAAATTCAGATTTTAATTATGACAATTCTGTTTCTTTATTTTCTTTCCTTAAGGGTAAAATTAAAGAATTTAATGGAATTCATGGCATTTATTTTTTAAAATACAAGCTTTTAGATCCCGTTGAAGCCTATATGGTTTTTAAAAAATTTCCTCCTAAGACAATAAATGAATATAAAATGTTTTATGATCTTTTAGAGGATCCTGACATGAAGATTAAATTTTTAGAGGATTATAAAAGGTTGTCAGGAATTTATTGTATTGATAATAAAAATAATATTGCCATACTAAAAGATGGAGTTTTAGTAGGTATTTTTTCAGGAATATTAGATTCTGGTAACAAATTTAGTTTAAATAACAGCTATTTTAATAAAATTTATTTTAAAGACAAGTCTCCAGTTTATTATGAGAATGGCTTGCTTGGCTATAAAATAAATTATTCTGTTTACCCTTACGTTGATATGATTGAGGTTCAATATCCTGATAAAAGGGATGTTTATACTTTCGCTCCACATTCTTTTAAGTGTAATCTTTTAAACAATTTGGGTTACAATTTTAATAGTCTTGGGATCAAGGAGTTGTTCTTGATTAACATCAAAGATTTTTTTCTACCTACTGCTTTAAATTTATTTTTTGAAAAAATTTCTGTTTTAGATATTAGATCAAGCTTAATAAGTAAAAAAAAATATTTTGGATTTAATTTAGTAGAAATTAAAAATTATATAGTTGGAAGTTTGGTTTCAATTTATAGAAAAGTTAATGGTTCTAAAAAATTTAATTATATTGAGATTTATGAGCAGGATAAATTAAAAATAAAGAAAGCTTTATTAGATGATGATTGTTTTGAAAGTTATCATTCTTTTGAATGATGGCTTTAATAGAATCCTCAATTATTAATTTTTAGGTTTTTAATGTTAATGTTTTTTGCTATTCTTTATTTGTATAATTGAATTTGAATTTACTTCAGGGAGGATTTTTGGGCTTTTGTTTAGACTTTGCTAATAAAGAAGATGCTAAATTAAGTAACATTGTGTCTATTAGCCATTTTGATTTTAAAGTAAAAATAAATTTAATTCTTGTAGTTGGACCTATGGGAAGTGGGAAAACAGAATATGCGGCAAAAATCTATAAAGATTCGCTTATTGTAAGAAAAAAATCTTTCAAGGTGTTGGGTAATGTTATTAAAGGAAATAGGAGTAGGGTTAATGTATTTTTTATTAGAAATTTTTTTGACAAGAGGAGGTTTCAGGATTATCCAGAAAATGTAATACCATATAGAGGTGGTGGAAAAGATAAAATTGATGAGATTGGTTTTGCCAGCAACTCTTTTGATATTGAAAACTTAATAGCCTCTAATCCTAGTTGTGGTACTTTTATTATTGATGAGGCGTGTTTTTATGATGAGCGTTTAATTTTTGTTTTAAATAAAATTTCGTTAAATGAGAATATTTTATTTATATTACCCACATTGCTTTATAATTTTAGAAAGGAATCTTTTAATGATACTGCTAGACTTTTGGTAGAATATTCAGATAAAATTTATAAGCTCGGAGCTTATTGTGAGCACATTGATTGCATGGAAGAATCTTTTTTTTCGTATAGGTATTATTTTTACAACAACAAAGAAATCCCAGCTCCTTATTTTGATCCTTTGTTTATTGTTGGTGGTGATAAAGGGATTGAATCTGCTGTTTATCCAAATTATGCTACAAGATGTTCAATGCACCATTATCTTGTGGGTAAAGAATATTTTTTTTCTTTTTTAAAGCCATTTGCCTTGTTGTATTCACAAGGAGATAAGAAATTCCTTGAAAATGAAATTGTAGCTTTAAGCACTGATGTTGAAAATTCTAATTTTGTAAATTCTTTAGATAATGAAAAAGCATGTGAATTAAGAGCTGAAATTTTAAGAAATATTTTAGAATTACCCTTTTTAGCGGAAAGAGCGTTAATAACTCTTTTCTCAGAATATAGTATCTTGAGTAAAGATAATTTTAAAGATCTTGTTTTTAAGTTTTCTTTAAATAAGGATTATATAAATAAAATTTTTTTTTCCAAAGAAGGTAAAGAATTTTTTTAATAATAGTTTGAACTTTTTTCAAAAAATGCTTTGGTTTCGTCAATTCTCAGCAATTCTTTTTTAATAATGTCATAGTAATCAAACTCTTTAAGAGAAATTTTATTATATTCGTTTTCCCAGTTTGTTATTCCATCGTTTTCTAGTTTAACAGATTTGTAATTTTCAAGTTTTTTATGATATTTTAGCGCCTCATTGTAGTAGTTAATAGCCATTTTATATAATTTTTTTGATTTTTCTAGATTGAGAATAATTCCATTTTTTTCTGGAGTTTTGAAAAAATATAAATTTCTTGTATCAAATAAATCTCCCAAATATAAATTTTGCTTAACTAGGAGCAGATTTACATGCATTTTGAAAAGAAGTTTATATTTTTCCCACTGCTCTTTTGTTTCTATTTTAGTTAGTGAGTATTTTGGATTTCCAAATGGATATTTCAAGGCTTTTTGAAGAAAAAATATATTTTTTTTGTAGTTTTCAGGTTTTTTTTTCATTTGAGCATTAAAGATTACATACCATTGTTCTGCATAATAAAATTTGGACGATGCATTTATTTTTGCAACTGATATCAAAAGAAGTAAAACTAAATTTATTTTGAAAGTGACACTTTTAAAAATATAATTAAGCATATGATTAATTATATTAGAATTTTATTAGATTAAAAATTTTTTTTGCGGTTTCATCTAAATTATCTTTTATTGAATTGTTAATGTAAATCACATTAATTTTTTTTTCTAGTTCTTTAAATATTTTTAAATACTTAAGAGCAATTTGTTCAAAAGTTTTATATTTTTCAAGTTCAAAAAGATCACTTTGTGTTCTATTTTTTTGAATCCTTTCATAAGCTATGTTTGGATCTGTTTTAATAAAAAATACTTTTTCAGGTAATGGAAAATTTTTATTTAATTCATATCCCAAATTTCCTTGATAGGCGATTGATGAGAATAAATAGCGATCAGTTATTATTTTTTTGGTTTTTGTGTTTAAAATTTCTAGTATTCCACCTTTTTTATATAAATGATCGTGTCGATCTGCTGCATAAAGATATGCAAATGTAGATTCTTTTAAAGGATTTTTAAAATTCATTAGTTGCTCTTTTATCATTTTTCCAATTATTCCGTTTGACGGCTCTTTTGTGAAATAATACCTTGATTCATCGTTGCAAAGAGTTTTTAGTTTATTAGAAATACTTGTTTTTCCGCTTCCATCAATTCCTTCTATGCAATAAAAGTTTTTTAATATTTTGATCACAAATATTTTTTCTTCCTTTCTTTTGATGCCAATAATTAGGTTATTGATAATTATTATATAATAATAATTATCAATATATAAGTGTATATAAGTGTATATAAGTGTATGAATTTGGGGTTTTTGAGAAATAAGACATTTTTATTGTTTACTCTACCATTTTTTGTTTTTGTTTTAATAATTTTTTCCATTAATCTATTTGTTCAAATTCAAATTTATTCTGCAAAGTTTTTTGTTGTAAAATATCTTGAATCCAAATTTGGCTTTAGGATTAAATATGATAAAATTTCACCGTATTTTTTATCATCCATTAAAATAGATGGTTTGGAACTAAGCTTATATGGAAAAGATAAAATCTTAATGGATGTTGTTAGGGTAGATTTAAATCTGTTTAAATTAATTTTAGGCGATGAAAATATTATTTTAAATGTTTATGTTAAAGGTAGTAATTTAAATTTTGATATAAACGATTTTAGTATATCGAATGATTTAAATTCTAGCAGTGCCTACGACAATGAAAATGTAATTTTAAATAAAATTATAAACTATCTTTACAGATTAAATATTAATTTAGAAAATATCAATATTAATATTAAGCTTAATAAGAATAATAGTTGGTTGAATTTTAAAGTTAAAAATTTTTCCTTAAGCACCGTAGATGAAGATTTTTTATTTAGCTCTGTAGTTGATTTTAGTGCTGTTAAAAATTTAGAAATTAATTTACCGTCTGAAAGAGTTGATGATGGAATTTTAGATTCAACTTTCTATTTTGAGGGGAAATTCAAAAAAGGCTTTGAGGATGGTTATGTTAATTTTAGTTTTTTTGAGTTTAAAACAAAATATTTTTCTTTGCTTGAGCAAGGATTCCAAATAAATTATTCAAAAGGAAATTTAAAAATTTTTAATTTACGAAGAGAGAATTTTGATTTTAATTTAAGTTATGACAAAGCCAATGGTTTTATTCGATTAGATGCTTTATTTTTTAATGTTAATCTTTTAGATTGGATTAACTTAAATGAAGACTTTGAAGTTTATAAAGATTATTTTGATATAAGTTTAAATGGTCAGTTGGCATTTTCTTATGATTTTAAAGATAAAGATTTAAGATATGCAGGAATAATAGATTCTTCTTTAAATGTAGATACTATAGGCAAAGAAATTCAAGGCTTACAACTTGAAATCAAAGGGGATGATAGCATTGTAAGTGTTAAGAATGCTATTTTAAAGCTTAAAAGGGGAGTTGTAACCTATAAAGGTTATTATTCTTTAAAAGACTTGCTTCCAATAGGGCGTCTTAACTTTAAGTCTTCAAAAATTTTAAACTTTAATGACCTAAATGGATATTTAGATTTCAAGAAAGATAAAAATATTTTTTCAGTTAATTCTGATAATTTTAGTCTTGGGAATCTTAATTTTCAAAATTTAAGTTTAAAAACTTATTTTCTAAAGGATAAAATTTTTATTGACTATTTGATTTATTTGGAAAATAAAAATTCTCAAATTTCTTTAAAAGGCGATCTTAAAGATGAGGAATTTGCTTTTAATTTAGGTATTAAAGAGCTTCCTTTGCTTTTTTTAAAAGAAGTTATTCCTAGTTCTTACTTAATAAATTTTTTTCCCAGGACTTTATTGTCGGGCAAATATTTAAATTTAGTTTCTGATTTTAATTTAAATAAATTTGATTATCATAAAAATAGATTAAAAACATTCAATTTCATGGTATTTTCAAAGTTAGATAATTTCAATTTTATATTTGATGCTAGTGGAGAAAAAAATTTTTACAAATCAAACAACTTTGAGTTGCAGTACAATGATCACAATTTGCATTCCAGTTTGTTTATTGAGCTATTTGAAAGTGGATTTAATATTAGCACGAATTTTTCTTATTTGGATAAAAATTATCCTTTACATTTTAATGTCAATCTTAAAAACAAGCTTATTATTGCCGAATCTCCTCTTGGCATCAAATTCAATTTAAATTATTTTGATCCTAAAATAATTTATGCCCTTAATGTTAATGGTTTTAAGGTTTGCAATAAAACTTCTGATCTTTTGATAAATATAAATTTTAATGGGAGCTATTTAGGTCTTAATGATGATTTAAAATTTAAAATAGATAAGTTTAATATAGTAAAAGCCTCTAAAATACCCTCTTATAATTTTAATTTTGGCTTTAAGGGTTTATATGAATATGATAAATTGCACATTTTCGATGTTAGGCTTGTAAACAAGCTTTCAAATTTGCAAGGATATGGACAATTTAATTTAAAAGATAATCTTAATGGAAGTTTGAATCTATTTTCCAGCTTAAATTCAGAACGATATTTTTTAGGTATTAATTCCGATGAATATGGTAGTTATTTTTTGCTTAAATTCCAAGACTTAGATTTTTACAATTTTAATTCTTTGTCCCTTTTAGAGGGAAAGGTTAATGGTAATTTTTTGCTAAATTTTAAAAAGAATGATTTAAAAAATTATTCTTTGAGTGGATATCTTGAGGCCGATAAGTTAACTTTATTGGGCATACCTGTACAGCTTTCTTTAAATTTGGGATTATTAGATAATAAACTTAACATATATGACATAAAAGCCAAGCGCAATAAAAAAGAGTTTCTCACTGGTAGTCTAAGGTATGATTTAAGCAGTTCTATAGGTGTATCTAATATGGTTTTTAGTAGCAACTTGTTTTCTTATAAGTTTAATGCAAATTTTAGAAACTTTGAAAGTAGAGATGAAGAGCGATTTGGAGTTTTGAAAACCAAAATAGAAGGTGAATTCTCCTTTAGAGATATTAAATATAAAGATGAGTTTTTATCCAATCTTACTGTTGAATTTAGTAATGATTTTGAAAAATTTAACATGACTTCAATTGATTATGATCTTATTAATGTTTTATACCATTATAGCAGTGGAGAATATAGCTTTATTTTAAAAGATTATTTACCTCTTAGTTTTAATTCGTCAGGCAAAATAATTAAGAATAAAATTCTTGGGAATGTCAGAGATATTAAATTTGATTCAAAAATAATCACTAAAGATTTTTTAGACTCACATTCTTTATTTAATATTGACAATCATTTTATTCTTTATGATCTTGTTTTAAATGGTGAATTTGATATTGATGGGGATTTATATAATCCTAATATTAATGGAATTTTAAATATTCAAAAAGGGTTAGTAAGTACTGAGTATTTAAGAGCTTCTAGAAAGTTTGGTGGTGATAGGGCTTTAGAAATATTTGATATGCCAGTTGAAATTCAGGATAATAAAATCATTTTTAGTAATGAGTTTAACCTAGATAGATACTCTAAAGTTTTTGTTTCTACTAGCTTAAATTTAAATTTTTTAAGTGATACTATTATTGATTATTACAAAATAGATATTAGTGTGACTGGCAGAACAGGAGTTCCTATTAAGTTTGACAAAATTGCTTTAAGCTTTACAGGTTATGCTTTAGGCAATTTTTCAATTGAAGGGAATGCCGATGAAATTATGTTTAAAGGAATTTTAAATATTTCAAATGCTTGGGTTTATTCTCTTGAAGGTTCTATTGTTAATTTATTAGTAAATCCCTTTAAGCAAACAAAAAGAGTGCAAACAGTTGATGTTAATGTCAGGGATTTTGATATTTTGACTGATCTTGAAATAAATTTTGACAGCGGTGTTACTTTTCATTGGCCAGATAGTAATATTTCGTTTTTACAAGCTACTATTTCAAGAGGGGATAAGCTTTTAATAAAATCTGATACAAAAACCGATGATTTTATTCTTAAAGGAGATTTGAACATTGCAAGTGGTTTCGTTAATTATAATAATAAAAAATTTATCTTTAAAAGTGGCGCTTATATATCTTTTAATGAGAGCAGAGCTAAATTTGATCCATGGATAAAGGCTGAGGCTACAAATACTATTAAAGATAGAAATGATAAACTGCTTGTTACAATAAGTATTGATAGTCCTTTAAGTTTATGGAAAATCGAGTTTATGTCTTATCCTTCTAGAACTGAACAGGAGATTAAATATTTACTCTCAGGCTCAACAATGGGTGAGGCTGAGGGGGGATTGCGATCGGCAGGGACTAATGCTGCCGAAATGGCAATTGGGATAGTAAGTGACATTGCTCTTGATTTTTTAATTCAACCCATTGAAGATTATATGCGTTCTGTATTAAACTTAGATTTGTTGAGTATAAAGACAGATATATTAAAGAATTCTATTAATAGTAATTTTTTTAAAATTGGGAATCCTACTTTTGTTGATGTTCTTGACAATACAAGTGTTAAGGTTGGGAAATATCTTGTTGAGGGTGTTTTTATTAGTGGGGGCTTTGGTTTTCTAAAAGAGCAAATGACTCCTTTTTCAAAGGATTTAAATTTTGTTATTAATTTGGGCATTGAGTTTGATTCTCCATTTTTCTTGGTTAATTATGAGTTTGATTACAATTTTATGAAAAAAGGTTTAGATGGGATAGGAAATAATATAGGTATTTCTTGGAAATTTAAATATTAAATTGTTAAGAGGTTAAGATGGGTTCAATTAGAGGTTTGGTTTTTATAAGTTTTTTAATGGTTTTTGCGGTTTTTAGTTTTGGTCAAGTTGAAAATTACAAAGGGAAAGTAATAAAGGCTATTAATTTTGAAGGCCTTAAGAATAAGAAAGAGATGGATTTTATTAATATTTTGAAACCTTATATTGGTATGGCATATTCTAATGAAATTTTTGATAAATTGCAAATTGATCTTTATTCTCTTGATTATTTTTCTGGGCTTATTAAGCCTATATTTAAAATAGATGGTGAGGATCTTTTTATCACATTTATTGTAAAAGAAAAATCTTTAGTTAATTCTGTTGTTTTTTCTGATAGTAGTAGAGTTTTTTGGAATAGTGAACTTGTCGAAAAGGTAAATATTAAGACTAATGAGCCTTTTAATCTTGCAAGTGTTAATAAAGGTATTGACAAGCTTGAAGAGATGTATAAAAATATGGGATATTTTGAGGTTTCTGCAAATTTTGAAATTAAAGAAGAAGGAAATTTAGTTGATATTATTTTTAATATAGCAGCCGGACCTAAATATATTATTAAAGGAATTGATTTTGAGGGAAATTTAAGCTTTAAAAGTAGCACTTTGAGAAAATCTTTAGCATCAAGAGTAGTATCTCTTTTCTCAGATGGTAAATATTTAAAAAGTAATATTGATAAGGATAAGCGGCAATTAGAGTCTTTTTATAAAAATAATGGGTATATTGATATTAAGATTATAAATAGCACTGTTGATATTAAAGATTCTCTTAAAGATTCTCAAAGGTTAGAAAAGGAAGTTTTTTTGAAATATTTTATTTCAGAAGGCAATGTTTTTAAATTTGGAAAGCTTGAAATTTTTGGCAATTCGGTTTTTAGCTTAGAAGAATTAAAAAGTTTTATTACCTTTAGGGAAGGTGATATTTTTAATAATTCTAAATTTGAGCAGGATTTTACCAAAATTAAGGAAAGTTACTTTAAGGAAGGGTATATTTTTACAGAAATTATTCCTTCACAAAAGATAAGAGGGGAGTTTGTTGATTTTTTAATTAAAATTTCAGAAAAGGATAAAGCTCATATTGAATCTATTACTGTTTCTAAAAATAAAAATACAGCTTCGCATGTAATACTTAGGGAGATTCCTCTTCAAGAGGGAGATGTTTTTAGTTTGGATAAGTTTAAGATCGGCATGGTTAATTTACAGCAGCTTGGTTATTTTTCAAACGTAATCCCCGATATTGTTCCAAGTAATACGGAAGGGCTTATGAAAATAAATTTAAACATTGAGGAGCGAGCAACAAGTAATTTTGGATTTGGTATGAATTTTGGAGGCAATTCAAATTCTTCCTTTCCATTCTCAATATTTGGGCAATGGGAGCTTTCTAATTTTTTGAGCGAAGGATATTATTTTGCTGCAAGGTTAAATTTATCTTTTTTAGAGCAAAGTCTTAGTTTGACATTTAGAGATAATTGGTTTTTTCAAAAAAGATGGACTGTGGGTGGATTTGTAGACTTTTCACATTCTGTTAATACTGCTTATCAAGATATTAATGGGCCTATTTTTTCTGGTAAAAGGGAAGTTCCTGATCCATTTACAAGTTGGGAAGAATATCGAGATGCTAAAAGCTTTTCCGATTTTAATGCGATGAATTATTCTTTGCTTAAACTTAGTTTTGGAGGGTTTACAGGGTATACTTTTTCTAATTATCTTGGCAAACAAACTATTCTTGGCACTTTGCAAACCGCTTTAAAATATGTTTTTTATGATAATGAGGTTAACAGACCTTCAAATTATTATTTAAGAGATAATTACAAAACTTTGAGATTTGAAAATTCTCTTAGTTTGAGCGCAGCTTGGGATACAAGAAATTCTACTTCTTTATCTAATAATGGATTTTTGCTTAAACAGCAGTTTGATTTTTTCGGCGGATTTTTATTTGGCCAGAGTCATTTTGTTAAATCTGCTACAACCTTTGAGAGATATTTTTCTCTCTTAGGGTATGAGGACGTGTTTACTCCTTATTTTGATATTATTTTAACCCTAAGGAGCGTCTATTCAAATATACTTCCTCCTCTTGGTAATGGTTTTGAAATTGAAATTCAACCCCATCATCACATAGTCCTTAGTGAAAATTTTATGCAGGCTAGAGGTTGGGGGATTTTGAAAAATATTTACAGTTCCTTTGTAAATACTGTGCAAATATCTATTCCTTTGTTAAAAAATATTTTAGTTTGGGATGTTTTTTTTATAGATTTTGCTTCCTATTCTTTAGAAGGGCAAGAAAATTCTTTATTTAGACCTTTTAGTAGTTTTGCTTTTAGCTGGGGAACTGGAATCAGAAGTCTTTTGCCTCAGTTACCACTGTCTTTTGTAATAGCTTATCCTTTTTATTTTGATAATGATACAGTTAACAGTTATTACAAATATTTTTCTGGATTTAAATTTTTCTTAGGAATTGAGATGAGATATTGATATAATACTATGGAGAAATTTGTGTTTTTTTTGATTTTACCATTGTTTTTTTTATTATCTTTTAATGTTTTTTCGATAGATGTTATTAAAATAGGCATTGTTGATTTTGATAGAATTGTGATTGAAGTTTTAAATCCTCAATTGAAAGCTAATCTTGATCAAATAAAAAATCGCTATCAAGAACAAATAAATACATTAAATTTAGAGCTTAAGAATTTGAGACAGTTGTATGATAAATCGATTGCTGATAATGATTTAGACAATGCAAGATCTTTTGGAAACCAGTATAATTTGAAAGTTGATGAGCTAAAAAGATTGTCTAGTTTGGCAAAGAATAATTTAGAACAGCAAAGATTGGCTAATATTAATAGTTTAAACAATAATAGTGAATCTTTAAGTAAAATACTTCATGGTATTCAATATGTTGCAGAGATTAATGGATTTTCTTTAATTATGAAAAAAAATAATCCATATATTCTTTATCATAACAGCACGGTTGATATAACTGATAGTGTTGTTAAGTATCTTTTGGAAAAGGATAATAAAAATCCTTAAGACTTCCCTTTTAAAGTGTTGCTTTTTTTTCAAGCTGCAATTAGATTAAAAAATTTTTTAACTAGATTATGTATAATTGCATAAAAATATTACTTTTATAGTCTTTTTCTCATTTTATATTCTTTCTTTTTAATTGAATTATATTTATTTTATAATATCAATTATAATTCAATATTATTTAGGAAGCATATGGAAAAAAATATTACCCCAATGATGAGGCAGTACTTAGATATCAAAAAAAAATATAAAGATGCTATCATTTTTTTCAGAGTAGGAAGTTTTTATGAAATGTTTTTTGACGATGCAATTGAGGCAAGTAAGCTTCTTAATTTAACATTGACAAAAAGAGAAAATGTTCCAATGTGTGGAGTACCTTACCATACTAGTAAGGAGTATATAAGAAAATTAATTTTATTTGATAAAAAAGTTGCAATTTGTGAGCAAGCGTCTAATCTTACTTCCACGGGGCCTTTAGAAAGAGAAGTTGTTGAGGTAATAACCCCAGGTGTCATTGTTGATGAAGATTTTTTAAATGATGATGTTAATAACTATTTAGTTGCTATTAGTGATTATAAAAATTATTATTCGTTTTCTTATATAGATTTATCTACTTCTAGTCTTGGAGTAATGTTTTATGAGAATAGCTTTTTTGAAAAACTTAAAAGGGATCTTGAGAAATACTCCCCTAAAGAGATAATAGTTTCTGAAAACTTTTATTATCAATACTTGCATAAGCTTAATCTTAGTCGGTTTTTAATTAACAGGGTTCCTGCTTGGCATCTTGATAAGGATATTGCAATAAAAACAATAAAGGAGCATTTTAACATACTTGGATTAAGTTCTCTTGGATTTGATGAGGAGAAACCTTACTACATTTCAATTTTTCTCATTATAAATCATATAAAAAATAATTTAAAAAATTTATTAAGTAATATTGATAAAATAGATATTAATAATGATTCTTCTTATATGTTTCTTGATGATGTAACTCAAGTGAATCTTGAACTTGTAAAAAATAATAATGATTTTTCTTCTCAATATTCATTATATTCTGTTTTAAATGATTGCAAAACTGCAATGGGAAAGAGGCTTTTGCGAGAATTTATTTTAAATCCAATTTTAAATATTTCTGAAATTAATACTAGATTAGATCATGTTGAATTTTTTTACAAAAATATTAGCTTAACTATGACCTTAAGAGAAGCTTTTATTAATATATGGGATATTGAGAGAATAATATCTAGAATTCAGATGAAAAGATATATTAAAAAAGATTTTTTATTTATTGAAAAAGCCCTTTCTGTATTTTTTTTGGTAAAAAAGTTATTTGACAAGCATAATTTTGATTATTGGAATTTTGATAAGTTTGAAGAGGACAGTGTTTCTAAAGTTTATTTTTTGATAAATAGTGCAATTTCAGATTCATCTGATGAGCTTATTAAAAGAGGTTATGATTTAAAGCTTGATAATTTAAAAGATTTGAAGATTAATGCAAATAAATATATTGATGAATATCTTGAATCAGAGAGAATACTTAGCAAAATCAATAATCTAAAGATTAGAAAAACTAATAATAGGGGATTGTTTTTTGAGGTTACAAAGAGTAATTATTCTCAAGTGCCATCGCATTTTATGGAAAGTCAAACCTTAAGTTCTTCAAAAAGATATAAAACAGAAAAACTTATTTCTCTTGAAGTGGATATTAATAATGCTGAAGACAGTGTGGTTGCTTTTGAGCAGGAAATTTTTGATGAAATAGCAGCAAATGTTGTTAAGCACAATAAAGTTCTTAAGAAGGTTGCAGAATTTTTTGCATATATTGATTTAGTTGTTAATTTTGGTTATTTAGCAAAAAAAAATGAATATAAAAGACCCGTGTTGACAAGTGATAAAGAAATTTTTCTTGACAAGTCTCGACATCCTGTTGTTGAACATTACGTGAAAAATGCCGAAATCTTTACTGAAAATTTTGTAAGGATTAATAAGGAAAGGCATTTTTGCTTAATTACTGGTCCTAATATGGCAGGCAAATCAACTTATTTGCGTCAAGTGGCTTTAATTACTTTGATGGCACATATAGGTTCTTTTGTCCCAGCTTCTAAGGCTTTAATAGGAATTACAGATAAAATTTTTTGCAGAATTGGAGCAAGTGATAATCTTGCTAAAGGGGAATCCACTTTTTTGGTTGAAATGAACGAAACAGCTAATATTTTGAGAAATGCAACGGAAAAGAGTTTGATAATTATGGATGAAGTTGGAAGAGGTACTAGTACAAATGATGGGCTTGCTATTGCTTATTCTATTATAGAATATATTTTAGAGTATATTAAAGCTAGAAGTTTGTTTGCCACACATTTTCATGAACTGTCGGCTATTAATCATAAAGCTTTTATTAATCTTTCAATGAAAATTGAAAAGCAAGGCAATGATCTTGTTTTCTTAAGAGAAATTGAAGAAAAACCATCTCTTAATTCTTATGGGATTTATGTTGCTCGAATAGCAGGACTTCCTTTAAAAGTAATAGATAGAGCTAATGCTATTCTAGAAAGTTTGTTAAGTCGAAAGGGTAGTTCTTTTTTAGAATTTCTTCCTTATATTTCTTCTGACAGCAATGATAAAGAGGCCTTGAAAAATGATACTGATGTTAATGTTAAATTAAATGAGTATTTAGAGTTAAAAAATTTTATTTCTAATATAGATATTAATAATATTACTCCTTTTCAATCAATTGAGCTATTAAATCAAATTGTTTTAAAAGTTATCTCTCAGTCCAGTTAGTATGAGCTATTTAAATGTTCTAAAGAGTGTATTTTGCCTTTTTGTGTTTTTTGTAGGAAAAGATATGTATCTTCTAATGCTCTTTGTGACCAATGTAAGTCACTTTTTAATTTTAAAATTAAATGTGATGAGAATTTAATTTATTTTTTTGAATATAAAGAGCATTATAAATCTCTAATTTTGTCTTATAAGAGAGATGGTCAAAAATCAATTGGTAGATTTTTAGCAAGTGGAATTGCTAAATGTTTAAGCAATATTGATTTTGATCAAATAGTAACTGTTCCTTGTAGCTTTAAAAGAAAATTATTTTATGGTTTTGATCACATAGAATGTATTGGTATTTTATTAAACCGCTTAGGTTTTAATTATGTAAATATTTTTTCAAGAAAATATGGGAAAAGCCAGAAGTTAATGAGAGGTACCTTTAGATTTAGAAATCTTGAAAATAAAATTAAATTAAGATTAAAGTATAAAAATTTTGAATTTAAAAAGATTGTTTTACTTGATGATATTGTTACCACAGGAACATCTATGCGTATTTGTTAAGACTTTATTATACAATTTGGAGCTCATAAAGTTATAAGGCTTTTTTTGGCTAAATCTTATGATTTGGTTTAATGTTGACATTATTTTTTCTAAGTGTTAACCTTGATTTAAGGTTTAGTTATGTATTTAATAAGGTTCTTTTAAAAGAACCTTATTATTTTTAGGAATGTATTTGATTAAATGTTTTGACAAAAATAATGAAGTTTATAATTTGATAAAAAATTTAACAGAACGTTTAAATATTGAAATATTAGAAGTTAATATTTTTAGAAATAAAAATGGTGGAAAAATTCAAATAGTTCTTTATAGTAAAGATTTTTCTTTAGGTATTGATTTGCTGACTGATTTACATAAGATGATTTTATTAATTTTGGAAGCAAGTCTTGAATATAGTTTTACTTTGGAACTTTCTACACCAGGAATAGACAGAAGAATAAAAAGTGATAGAGAGTTCCAAATTTTTGAAGGTAAAAAGATTAAGTTAATGTTAGACAATGAATTTGAAGAGGGTTTTATATTAGAATCGAAATCAAAAAGTTTTATTTTTAAAACAGAAAGCAAAGAATTAAATGTTTCTTATAGCGATGTTAAGAAGGCCAGATTAGTTTAAGGAGGAACTTTGGATGATAAAGGGCACGGGACATATGATTGTAAGTATTGCAAATGATCGCAGTATGAGTATAGAGTCTATTAGAAAAACAATTAAAGAATCAGTTTTGATAGCTTATAAAAAGTACTTTGGAAGCAATGAGAATGCTTTTGTTAAGTTTGATGATAATACGGGAGATTTAGTTGTTTATGCAAAAAAGAAAATTGTAGAAGAGGTGAAAGATTCTTTACTTGAAATATTAGAAAAAGATATCTCAAAGGAAAATATTGTAGAAGGTGATTATGCTTATATTGAAATTAATCCCAAGGTTTTTGATAGGCTTTCTATTCAGGTTGCAAAACAAAGAACCAAAAATGATTTGCAAGGAATTGAGGATAATGAGATTTTATCAGAATTTAAAAGTAAGTTAAATAAGGTTGTTATTGGATATGTTCAACAAAATAGAAATGGCGATCTTTATGTCAATCTTGGCAATACGGATGGCATAATACCTAAGAAGTATCAGTCGCCAAGAGAGGTTTATAGCCTTAATGATAAGATTAGAGTTTTGGTTTATAATGTCAAAAAGGGTAAAAATGGTATTGAAGTTATTCTTTCTAGGACTCATCCAAAGTTTATTGAAGAGCTTTTAGCACTTGAAATTCCTGAAATTGAAGAAGGTATTATTAAAATTCATAAAATAGTTCGTGATCCGGGGTACAGAATTAAAGTTGCTGTTTATTCTGAAAAAGAAGAGATTGATCCTGTTGGTCCTTGTATAGGACAAAAAGGAGTTAGAATTCAATCTATAATTAAGGAACTTGAAGGAGAAAAAATTGATATTATCCCTTACAGTAAAGACATTAAAGAATTCATAAAGGATTCTTTGACTCCTGCTAAAATAGATCATGTCTATATTCTTGACGAGGATTTACATAAGGCTTTAGTAGTTGTTAGCGATGATCAACTTTCCCTTGCTATAGGTAAAATGGGGCAAAATGTCAGACTTGCTAATAGACTTCTTGACTGGGCTATTGATGTTAAAACTAGCAGTCAATTTGCAGAAATGAAAGCTAATTCGGAGTTTAAGCAAGAAACACTCGAAATGTTTGATAAAGTTATGCAAGATGTTGTTGAAGAGGAACAATTTGAGGATATCAGCAAAATAAGTGATCTTAAATTACTTGATTCTTCTGTGATTTCTAATTTATCAAAAGAGGGACTTGATGATATTAACAATTTTTTACAGGCAGATGAGGAAGTGCTTTTTAATCTTGGAGTAAGCTATGAAAAGCAAGAAGAAATTAACAAAATATTAAAAGAGGGAATGATAATAATTGCTAATGAAAATGATGAGTCTATGGAAAAGGTAGAAGAAGATCAAGAACTTCTTTGTCCTGAATGTGGCGTTGTTATTAATGAAAATATGACCTCCTGTCCGGGGTGTAAAATAGGGCTTAGCTTTGAGTTTGAGGAGGAGTAAGTTTGTCGGAAAATATTGATGATATTAAAAATGAAGATAGCAAAAAGATTAAGATTATTAAGCTGAGAAAGAAGGTAGTAAAGATCGTAACGCATAACGATTTAAACGGTAAAAATAATTCAAATAGTTCTATTAATTTAGATAAGCATAACAATAAAGTTGAATATTCGCAAAATAGAGACAATAGAGCTGGTGGGTATTCACAAAATAGAGATAATAGAACTGGTGGGTATTCACAAAACAGGGATAATAGAACTGGTGGGTATTCACAAAATAGAGATAATAGAACTGGTGGGTATTCACAAAATAGAGATAATAGAACTGGTGGGTATTCACAAAATAGAGATAATAGAACTGGTGGGTATTCACAAAACAGGGACAATAGAACTGGTGGGTATTCACAAAACAGGGACAATAGAACTGGTGGGTATTCACAAAATAGAGATAATAGAACTGGTGGGTATTCACAAAATAGAGATAATAGAACTGGTGGGTATTCACAAAATAGAGATAATAGAACTGGTGGGTATTCACAAAATAGAGATAATAGAACTGGTGGGTATTCACAAAATAGAGACAGTTTTCCCTCTCAATATCAAGTGTCGACAAAGAAAACATATGTTGGCAAAAATACTTCTCAAAATAAATATACTACTACTCCCATGTCTTTTAGAAGAGTTATAAAAGCCAAAGTTCCCTCTATTGTTAGCAGCGCATCGTCAGTAGATTCTGAGAATATCAAAGAGTTAAATCGTAAGCTTGGTGAGAAGAAAAAACAACAGCAAGAAAGTCAAAAAAGCTATAAGAGGAAAAAAGCAGAAACTGAGAGCAAAACAATTGAGCAAAAGGTTTTTGAACAACTTCAAAAAAAGAAAAGAGAAAATTTAGCCAATCCTATTCCAAAATCAATTGACATTATGGGTAGCATTACTGTTTCTGATCTTGCAAGAAAGATGAATTTAAAATCTTCTGATTTGATTGCCAAATTAATGGCTTTGGGCGTAATGGTGACTATTAATGAAAAGATAGATTCTGATACGGCAACTATTTTAGTTGAAGAATATGGTTCAAAAGTCAATGTTGTTTCTATTTATGACGAAACGTTTATAGAAGAAGAAGTGGAGGATCAGAGCAAAAGAATTGAAAAGCCCCCTGTTATTACAATAATGGGTCATGTTGATCATGGTAAAACAAAGCTACTTTCTGTGCTTCAAAATATAGACATAAATCAAACAGAGTCCGGTGGTATTACTCAACATATTGGAGCTTATACTATTGTTTATAATGGTCGAGAAATAACATTTTTAGATACTCCTGGTCATGAAGCTTTTACTATGATGAGAAGTCGTGGGGCTCAAGTTACAGATATTGTTGTTCTTGTTGTGTCGGCAATTGATGGTGTTATGCCTCAAACTATTGAGGCTATTAATCATGCGAAAGAAGCAAATGTTCCGATTATTGTTGCTATAAATAAGATTGATTTACCAGATTCAAATCCTGATAAGGTTAAGCACCAGCTTTCAGAATACGACTTGGTACCTGAGGATTGGGGAGGAGATACTATTTTTGTGTTGATTTCTGCTCTTAAAAATATAGGAATTTCTGAACTTCTTGATATGATTCTTTTGCAGTCAGATATGATGTTATTAAAGGCAAACCCATCTAAAAGAGCTATTGGGAAAGTACTTGATGCCAAGATTGATTTGGGGCGCGGAATAGTTTGTTCTGTTATTATTGAGGATGGAACCCTTTATATAGGGGATTCCTTTGTAGGTGGAGTGTGCTATGGTAAAGTTAAGGCATTAATTAGTGACAAGGGTGTTTCTGTTAAGAGCGTTGGCCCCGCTAAAGCTATTAGTGTTTTAGGATTTTCTTCAATGCCTCAGGCTGGGGATCCTTTTCAAGTAACTAAAACTGAAAAAGAAGCAAAATTGATCAGTTCAAAAAGACAGGATCTTAAAAAATATGAATCTTCTAAAAATGTAAAGAAAGTTACTATGTTAAATCTTTATGATTCAATCAAGGAAGGAGCACTTAAAGAGCTTAAAATAATTTTAAAAGCAGATGTTCAAGGCTCAGTTGAAGCTTTAAAAAATTCTCTTGAAAAATTAACAAATGATGAGGTTCGAGTAAGAGTTGTTCATTCATCAGCAGGCGTAATAACCGAAACAGATATTAGCTTTGCTTCAGCAAGCGATGCTATTGTTATTGGATTTCATGTAAGACCTACTTCAAAAGCCCAGATACTTGCAGATCAGGAAAAAGTTGAGATTAGAAAGTATAATGTTATTTATGATGCTATAAGTGATGTTAAGTCAGTTCTTGAGGGGATGCTTGAACCAGATGTTGAGCAGCAATTTATTGGTTTTGCTGAAGTAAGGGCTGTAATCAATGTCCCTAAAGTTGGGGTAATAGCTGGTTGCTATGTTTCTCGGGGAATAATAAAACGAGATGCGATTACTAATGTGATGAGAGACGGTTTGCAGATTCATTCTGGTAAAATTTCATCTTTAAAGCGATTTAAAGATGATGTTAAAGAAGTTGCTGAGCAATATGAGTGTGGTATTATGATTGATAACTATGCTAATATTAAGGAAGGAGATATAATTGAAGCATTTGAGGTAAAAAAGATAAAAAAAACTTTTAAAACTTAGTATTGCTTTATTTATATGTGTTTATGTATAAGAATATAAAAAAGTTTAAACTTGAGAGTTTTATTGCTCAAGAAATTGGCAATTTAATAGTGAGTAGAGGAATTAAAGATCCCAGAATTCATTCATTTTTAACCGTGGTTAAAGTAGAATTTTCAAAAGATTTAATAAATGCTAAAGTGTTTATGGGTTCGATTAAGGAAGGCGCTTCTTTGGATAATGCAGTTAAAGCTTTAAATAATGCTAAGGGATTTATTCAAAGTCAAATTATTAAGCGAATTAAAGTTAGAAGTACTCCTAAATTATTATTTGTTAAGGATGATTCTCTTTCTAAATCATTTTATGTTAATAAAATCATTGAAGGATTAAATACTACAAGAGAGAATTAAATTTGGAAAATGGATTCCTTTTAATTAACAAAGAACAAGGCAAAACTTCTTTTGAAACTCTTTTTCCTATAAAAAAATATTTTAATACAAATCATGTTGGGCATGCTGGTACACTTGATAAATTTGCGAGTGGAATTTTAATTGCTCTTGTAGGGAAATATACGAAGCTTGCAGGCTATTTTATTTCTTTGGATAAAGAGTATGTAGCAGAATTTAGATTTGGATTAGAAACAGATACTCTTGATTCAAATGGAAGAATAGTTAATAAAGCGGATTATATCCCTAGTGTAGAGGATATAGATTTAAAGCTTAAAGACTTTGTGGGTGAGATTTATCAAAGCCCTCCTAGATTTTCTTCTATTCATATTGATGGTATCAGGGCTTATAAACTTGCTTTAAATGGAAAGTTTTTTGAAATTAAAAAACGAAGAGTAAATGTCTATGATATCCAAAGATTAAGCTACGATTTTAGTTCTTCTTCGCTTAGTTTGAAAATTACTTGTTCAAAAGGTACTTATATTAGGAGTATTGCAAGAGATTTGGCTTATTCTTTAAATTCTTGCGCATATGTTAGTAATTTAAAAAGAACCAAAATAGGTATGTTTAGATTAAAAGATTCTACATTGTGTAAAAATTTGAGTAAATCTTCCTTAATTAGTTTAGAATCTTTAAGCAGTTTTAAAAAGGTTTATATTGATTCTAGTAAAGTAAATCTTGTTAAAAATGGGGCTTACGTTGAAGTTCAAATCAATATTAATGAATTTAAGATTTTAAAATCCAGAGAAGGGGAAATATTAGCGGTCATTGAAGGAATAGGTTTTAATAAATATAAATATGTTATTATATTTTAATTTTATACTTTTTTTAAAAAATTTAATAATTTATTATTAAAAATAACCTAGAAAGGTAAATTGTTTTTGTGATTTTTAAGAAAAAATATTATAATCTATCATAGTAGTTAGTTTAAATTATAGCAAGAGGTTTGTTAGAGCTTCGCTATAATGGTATAGGAGTTGCTTTATGATAGATAAAAAGCAAAAGCAAAAAATAGTTTCTGAATTTGGGAAAAATGAAAGTGATACTGGTTCTGTTGGGGTTCAGATTGCACTTATTACAGGTAGAATAAAGTATTTAACTGAACATTTAAAGACAAATAAAAAAGATCATAGTTCAAAAAGGGGCTTGTTAAAGCTGGTAGGGCAAAGGAGAAGTTTATTGCGCTATTACCAGAAGAAAGATTTAGAAGCTTATAGAATATTGATATCTAAACTTGGTCTTAGAAAATAAAAAGAGGTTGAATTTTGAGGAAAATATTAAAGTTGAAAATAGGTAGAGACGAGTTAGTGTTTGAGACGGGATTTATGGCTAAACAGGCTAATGGATCAGTTCTTGCAACTTATGGAGGATCTTCAGTTCTTGCGACTGTTTGTTGTTCAAACAATGTTAGAGAAGATTTAGATTTTGTTCCACTTTCTGTTGAATATAATGAGAAATATTATGCAGCCGGTAAGATTCCAGGAGGATTTATTAAAAGAGAAGGAAAGCCAAAGGATAAAGAAATACTTGTTTCTAGGTTAATAGATAGGCCAATGAGACCCCTTTTTGATAAAAGATTTGGTCGAGAGATTCAAGTAATTCCTACGACTTTAGCTACAGATCAGCTCAATCCTCCTGATATTGTTGGAATGAATGCTGCTTTTACAGCAGTTTTTTTATCAGATATTCCGTTTAATGGTCCAATTGCAGCTGTTAGGATGGTTTATTTAAATGGTAAGTTTATAGTAAATCCTTCTTTTGAAGAGATTCATGATTCTGATCTTGATATTGTTGTTGCTGGAAGTTTAAATGGAATTACAATGGTAGAAGGTGGTGCTAATGAGGTTAGTGAGGATATTTTACTGTCAGCAATAGACGGTGCACATGAATATATTAAACAAATTTGCAATGCTCAAAAAGAATTTTTAGATATTGTAGGGGAGAAGGAAAAACTTCCTTTAGCTTTTGAAGAAAAAATATTTGAATTTAAGGAGGAGCTTAAGGATTTTATTTATACTGATCTTAAAGAGGCTTGTTTTGTTAAGGGAAAGCTTAATAGAGATAAGGCTATAACTTTACTGCGAAATAAATCTTATGAGCATTTTTCTTCTCTTGAGAAATTGACTGATAGTAATGAGTCTCTTTTTTATAAAGCTTTTGATGATTTTGAGAGAGAGATTGTTAGAAATTCTATTCTTAACGATAAAATTAGAACAGATGGTCGAACTCCTAATGAGATAAGAGATATTATTGCAGAAGTTGATATTTTGAGTAGAACGCATGGATCTGCGCTTTTTACAAGAGGAGAGACACAGGCTTTAGCAGTAACTACTCTTGGCACAAGCATTGATGAGCAAATAATGGATGATATTGATGGCGACAAGCGTCTTAATTTTATGCTTCATTACAATTTTCCCCCATTTTCAGTTGGTGAGACCGGTAGGCTCATGACTGGTAGGCGTGAGATTGGTCATGGTCATTTAGCCCAAAGAGCTTTAGAATCAATGGTTCCTGGAAAAAACGATTTTCCGTATACTATTAGGGTAGTTTCTGAAATTTTGGAGTCTAACGGATCTTCTTCAATGGCTACTGTTTGTGCTGGAAGCATGTCTTTAATGTCTGCAGGAGTTCCTGTTAAAAGACAAGTTGCAGGAATAGCCATGGGGCTTATTAGTGAAGGGGATAAATATGTAGTTTTGAGTGATATTCTTGGAGAAGAGGATCATTTAGGTGATATGGACTTTAAAGTGGCTGGTACAAAAAATGGAATCACTGGATTTCAAATGGATATTAAAATTGAAAATGTTACTAAGCATTTAATGAGGGATGCTCTTGAGCAGGCAAGAATAGGTAGGATGCACATACTGTCTGTTATGGATACTGTAATTTCGGATTCAAGAGTTGGTATATCCAAGTATGCTCCCAAAATTGTTCAATTGCAAATTGATATTGACAAGATATCTCTTGTAATAGGATCTACTGGAAAAACTGTTAAGGCTATAACAGATGAATTTGAAGTTAAGGTTCAAATTGAGCAAAATGGGAAAATTATTCTTTTCGGTGATGATGATTTTAAGATGCAAAAGGCTAAAGAAAGAATAGAGAGTATTGTAAGGGAACCAAAGGTAGGTGAAATTTATGAAGGAATCGTTAAAAAGATTAATAGCTTTGGAGCTTTTATTGAACTTACTCCTACAAAGGAAGGATTTTTAAGTACTCGTTTGAAATCTAGAGACAATAAGTATGGTTCTGGAAGATTTGGGACTGGTAATAGATATCCCAGATTTGGTGGTGGAGATAATATAAGAGGTAATGTAGGGTTGGTTCGCCCTCCAAAATTAGAAGAAGGTCAGCAAATTAAAGTTAAAATAATTGATATAGATAAATTTGGAAAAATTGATCTTGAAGTTGTTAGAGATAAAGATTATTAAAATTAATATGAAATTTGTTTTGAGTAATTTATTTAGAGGTTGTCTTATATGCTTTGTCTTATTTTTTTCCTGTCTTACTACAAATAAATCTATTCAAGATTCTCATATTAGTGATCTTGGAGAGAAAAAAAAAGAAGTAGTCATTGTTGGTGATGGCAGTGTTACTAATGAAAGCTCCTTTAAAAGAGACTATTTAATGGGATTAAAAGACAATGAATCTTTTTTTCTTAGCAATGCTTTTTTAAAGGAAAATAATTTTTATTTTAAAAAAGCTAGGGAAAGTTATGCCAAGAAAAATATTGGTTTGACTAATTATTATTTAAATAAAATAGTAGCTAATGAAAATCAGCATGGCAGGGAATTATTAGCTAAGGCAAATTTGTTTTTTGGATATGTGAATTATGAGAATGGTTTTTATGATCTTTCTGAATATAATTTTGACTTCTTCTTAAAAGATTATAAATATTCTCACGCTAGTTTAAGATTAGCTGAATTGAAATATCTTATTAAAGAAAAATCAGATGCAATTTCTGTATTTAAAGAGATTGATGAATTTTCTATCTCAGGTTATGATAAAGAGATTTATGCTTTTTTAAGCAATAAGCTTGGGGTAAGTCATTTAAACTTAGAATCTTTAGGATTTCTTGACAATAGCGTTTTTGATATATTTGTTTTTAATGGGAATATATTTGTAACTAATATATTGGGTGGGCTTTTAAGGTATAATATTAAAAAAAATGACTGTAGAGTCTATCTTAAAGATAAAAAAAGCATTTTTTTAAATGGTATTAAGGGTTTTTCAGATTATAATGGAACAATTTATATTGGGGGAAAAAATGTTATTTATTATATAGATGATATTGATGGCGATTTAAAGCAAATAAATGTTCCTAATAATGCTGATTTTAGCAATGTGCAAGTTTTGCTTGGTGTTAAAAATGGAATATTTGTTGGTACTTTAAATTCTGGGTTATGGTTTTATGATTTAAAAAAGTGGAAAAATATACCGCTTGGATCTAATAAAATTTCTTCAATATGCTTTGACAATTTAAAAAATTTATTGTTAGTTGGAACGGTTGACAAGGCTATTTATAGCATCAATGTTGATAATTTAAAGAAGATAGAACATTTAGATTTTTTTAGCAAAAATGATAATGAAAAAAATATTAATTTTATAAAAAGATATAAAGACAGTTATTTTATTGGAACATATGGCGGGGGTCTTTTCGAATTAAATTTAAATAAAAATAGCTATAAAAAGCACGTTATTGCCAACAATATTGATGTTAATTATTTTATGGACATGGAGATTAAAGATAAAAAGTTGCTATTTGCAACCTTTGATCATGGGTTATTGATTTATGACTCTGAAAATGAGAATTGGGATTATTTTGGACCTAATAATGGACTTCTTAATTTGAATTTAATAAAAGTTTCTAGGTTTGAAAATTATGTTATACTGGGTACTCTTAATAACGGTTTGGTTTTTGTAGATGAAAATATTAAAAAACAGTTATGAGTCTTACATAATTTCTGAATTTTTTAAATATTTTTTAATTACTTTTTTATTTTTCTTTTTCGTATTTTTTATAAATCAAATTTTATTCTTTATGAGAATACTTCTTCAAAATTATGTTCCCTTTTTAAAAGCTTTTATTTTTATCATATATTCTCTTCCTATGGTAATTGCGCTTTCTCCTCCTTTTGCTTCTTTGATTTCAGTAATTCTTACTATTCATAAATTTAAGATTAATAATGAAATTTTAGCTTTTCGTTCAATTGGGATATCAATTTTTGATTTGATTTTCCCATTTTTTAAATTAGGAATAGTTATTGTTTTTATATCTTTTATATCTAATGATATTTTACTTCCACTTGGATCTATTGGTAGGTTAAAAATTTTTAATGAAATAAAAGAAGAAGTTCCCCATTTGGTATTAAAACCCTATTCAAGTAAACAATATGGAGATTTAATTTTTGTTTCTGGTGAGAAATCGGAAAATGGTTATAAAAATGTAACTTTTTTTGATAACACTAGGCTTAAGGGATTTGATAGAATATTTATGGCAAAAAATCTTGATATTAAAAAAGAAAATTTTCAAGTTTATTTTATTTTAAATGATGTTATATCTATTGCTTTAACAGATAGCGAGAGTGGATTTTATGATTATTTTTATGCAGATAAGATGAAATATTCAATCGATCAGGTTACATTTAGTGATAGTTTTTTATTAAATTATGTAACTCCTTCGCAAATGAGCATGAGAGATGTTATAAAATTAATTAGAAAGCAAAATAATTTAATTGCAGATTCAAATATAAGAAATAATCTAGAAGGGGACTTTTTAAGTTTAAATTTTTCAAATCTTTATTTAAATCATTTATACAATCAAAACTATTATATTGATGAGTCTTATGTCTTTGAAAATTTAGACTACATATATAATTTAAATTTAAATTTTAAACCCTATCAAGATAAAAGCATGAACCAAAATTTAGCTTTGTTTAATCTTGAATTTTATCAAAAAATTAGTTTGCCACTTTCAGTTTTATTTTTCATTTTTTTAGCTTTTTCAATGGGAATGTATTCTAATAGGAAATATTCTATTATTCTTGAGCTTGTAATTTCAATTATTATTTGTGTTTTTTATTGGGTAATGTTTATTGGTGGAAAAGTTTATACTGTTCAGTATGCACCAAATCCCATTATTATTACCATTTTGCCTAATTTGATTTTAATTATTGCAGGAGCAATTCTCTTTTTGAGATTATTAAAAAAATGAAAATAGATATGCTCTTTGTAAAAAGCATCATTCTTACTTTTTTATCCATGAACTTGCTTTTCATGATTTTAATTATACTTGGCGATTTATTTGTTAATCTTCTCAGTTATCTTGAAAAGAATATTGGCTTTAAAGATATTCTTTATATTTATTATTTGTATTTGCCAAAAGCTTTCTCAGATGGAGTGGCTTTATCTTTTCTTTTTGCTATTTCCAATCTTATTGGTAATCTCTCTATGAGAAATGAAATAATAGGTCTTTTTAGTTGCGGAGTTTCACTTACCAGAATATTAAGACCAATCATTTTGATTAGTTTATTTATTTCATTTGTTCTTTTCTTTTTTGATAATTATTTAGTAATAGATACTGTAGCAAGAAGAGATCTTCTTATTAAGAATAGCATTGGTAATAGTAGATCTAGTGATAAAACTATAATAATTAGAGATCTTGCTAGAGAAATTTATAATATTAAGTCTTACGATATTAATGAGAATGCTTTTTCCAACTTAATGATTATAATTAAAGACAGTAAAGATGAGTTTCAAACAAGGTATGATATAGATAAAGCTGAATGGAAAGATAATAAATGGAGGCTTTATGGCATTAGAGAGTTTGTTAAGGTTGGTAGAAAAATCAAGGAGAATGCCTATGATATTCTTGATGGGACAGGGATTATTAAGCTAGAGCCTGATTACATAAGAACTGTGATGCTGTCATCAAAGGCATTAAATTTTACTAAACTTATTAATTGGATAAGTTTTCTCAAAAGTGAACATTTAAATTATTCTGATGCATTGTTTGATTTGTTAAATAGAGTATTCTTTTCATTTAGATTAATCCTTCTTAGCTTTACTGTTGGGTTTATTGCTCTTGCTCTTAAAAAAAATATTTTTATACTCAGTTTATTAAATAGCATTGCATTTGCTGTTGTTTATGTCATTTCTATTGTAATTTTTAATTTTTTAGCAGATCTTGGTTATTTGCATATATATGTGGCAAGCTCTTTTACAACTATATTTTTTTTGATTATCAATTTTTTTGTTTATAGGATTGTTAGGAAATAATATATATAATAATTGTTTAGGATATTTATATGTTTAGCGTAATTAAGAATGACAAACATTCTAATGCAAGGGTTGGATTTCTAAATCTTCCTCATGGCAGAGTAGATACTCCTTGCTTTATGCCAGTTGGTACTTTAGGAGCAATGAAAGGCTTAAAGCATTCTGTTCTTGAGAAGTTAAAATGTAATTTAATGCTTGCAAATACGTATCATTTATATTTAAGACCGGGCATTAAAACTATTGAAAAATATGGTGGTCTTCATAATTTTACAACTTGGAATAAAAATTTTTTAACCGATTCTGGTGGATTTCAGGTGTTTTCTCTTTCTAGTCTAAGAAAAATTGATCTAAAAGGTGTGCGTTTTAAATCTCATCTAGATGGATCTTATCATTATTTTACTCCTGAGGGAGTATTTGCTATGCAAGAAATTTTTGGCAGCGATATTATTATGCCACTTGATATTTGTAGTTCTTATGGTATTGATTATAATGAAGCCAATTTGTATACAAATATTACAACCAATTGGGCTCGTAGCACATTTAAGGCTTATAAAAACAGAAAAGAGGGATACAACGGGCTTTTATTTTTAATAACTCAGGGAAACTTTTTTAAAGATTTAAGAAAAAGAAGCATCAATGATATATTAGAATTAGACAGTCCAGGTATTGCTATTGGGGGCATTTCTGTTGGAGAACCAAGAGAAAAATATTTAGAAATTCTTGAGTATAGTTCTTTGTTAATGCCAAAAGAAAAACCAAGATATGTAATGGGTATTGGTACTCCCCATTACATACTTGATGCCATATACCATGGCATTGATATTTTTGATTGTGTTAATCCTGCAAGAATTGCTAGGCACGGGTCTCTTTTAACAGATAATGGAATAATGCGCATTAGTAGAAAAGAGTATAAAGATGATACTTCCCAGGTAGAAAAGAATTGTGGCTGTACTTTATGTACAAGATATTCAAGAGGATATTTAAGGCATTTGATAAAATCTAAAGAGCTTTTTGGAATAATTTTGGCAAGTGAGCATAATATTTACTATATGTTCCGATTGATTTCAAAGATCAGAACCGCAATTCTAAATGATAATTTTTTAAACTTTAGAACTTCATATTTAAAAAAGTATGAAGAGGAAAATTTCGATGAATAAATATGTTATTTCTACAGTTTTGGTCATGATTTCTACCTTTTTTTCAAGAATAATGGGGTTTATAAAGGTAAAGATTTTCTCTTATTATTTTGGAGCAAATCTTGATGCTGATATTTTTAACTATGTTTTCAATATTCCTAACAATTTGCGCAAAATTCTTTCAGAGGGCGCAATGACTTCAGCTTTTTTGCCTGAATTTACATGTGAAAAAAATAAATCGCACGAAAAAGCTGTTTCTTTTTTTAGAACCGTTATAACTTTTAATGTTATTGCTATTGGTTTAATTGTATTAGTCATGATTATTTTTGCAAAGCCTATTATGTATTTTCTGTCTTATTATAGGGGAGAAAACTTAATTTTTGCAAGTTCTGTATTTAGTTATTTGGTATTATATATTTTACTAATAAGTTTATCATCAATCTTCATATCTGTTCTAAATTCATATAAAATTTTTTTTATTCCTTCATTTTCACCTATTATGTTTTCTTTTGGAATAATATTGAGCATATTTTTATTTTATGGCCGTTTTGGAATATATAGTGCTGTTATTGGCGTAATTTTTGGGGGGTTTTTACAATTTCTAATTCCGTTTGTAAATTGTCTTATGATTGGTTTTGTCTTTAAGCCAACATTTTATTTTAGAGAAAAGGTATTTTTAAATTTTTTAAGTAGATGGGTTCGTATGATTTTTGGATTTTCTATTTCAATTATTACTCAGCAGATTTCATTTGCATTAGCATCTACCCTTGACATAGGAAGTGTTTCTATTCTTAGTAATGCTATAGTTTATTATCAGCTTCCTATAGGAATTTTTTATATTTCTATTGCAACGGTAATTTTTCCTAAAATGGCAGAGTATGCTGTTTTGGGAAATAATATAAAATTAAATACCCTTTTAGTGGATGGAATTAAAATTTTATTGTTAATTTTTATTCCGGTGTCTTTTTTGATGTTTATTTGGTCTGATTATATTTTAAATTTACTTCTTATGGGAGGTAAGTTTTCTATTTATGATACTCAAAAAACAGCGGGTGTTTTGAAATGTTTTCTTTTAGGTTTACTTTTTTATTCTATGTTTAGTTTTTTTCAAAAATATTATTTTTCTATTCGTGATGCAAAAACACCATTTTATTTGAGTGTTTTATTTTCTATTCTTGATATTTTACTTTCTGTTTTTGGTATTAAGCATTATGGTTTGAATGCTTTGGCATTGGCTCAATCTATTTCTTTTATGATTTGTGTAATTGTTTTTTATTTTATAATATTGAAAAGTGGAGTTAAAATTGATTTAATTGAAATTTTATTTGTTCTTCTAAAGTCAATTATTACACTTTTCCCTTTGTATTTAATTTATTTCTTTTTTGAAAAGTTTCAGTGGAATGTGGGTTTTAGTTTTAAAAATCTTTATTTTTTAATTACGGCAGGAATTGTTAGTATTTTAACTTTATTTATTTGTTATTCTGTTTTAGGAATAAATAAACTTTTTAGGTTTATTAGGAGGGATGTTTTATGAAATACTTAAATTTTTTATTTTTTTTTCTTATTTTAAATGTGTATGCTCAAAATGTCAACTCTCTAACTCCCCCCAATCCCCCTTTGTTGCCCGAAATTACAGGAAATAGGCTTGAGATAGAAAATTCCTCTAAGGGTGAGAATTATTCTAATGTTGGTTTAGATTCCAAGTATGTTAATGATACAATTCTTTATGGACTTGATAGCCAGGTTATAAGCATTATAAAAGCTCTTAAAAAATCAAGCGACAGTCAATATAATTCTCCTCTTAAAAAAAGACTTGAGAAAACCTTTAATGCCGATATTAAAAAGGAAATACTTGAATTGTTTATTTCTCTTAAGTATTCAGGAGGCATTGATACAGCAAATTATATTCTTGAGAATTATGAGAGCAAAAGATATTCAAATGCTTTATTTGGCTTAGCAATTTCGTATCTTAAGGAGTTTGATGATAAGGAAAAATTAAAAAAAACTCTTATTGAGATTCTTGAAAATAAAGAGGGCAATGTGGTATCTATTGCGGCTTATTATCTAGGGGAGCTTAATTCTCTTGAGTATTCTAAAAATATGATAGATGTTTTTGAAAAATATTCTGGAAATGATGGTGCTAGAAGAGAAATACTTATTGCTCTTGGGAAAATGGCTGCTGTTGATTATCAGAATAGAATTTATGAAATTTCGTTAGATAGTTATGAGAGTCCATCAATTAAGGCTGCTGCTATCGAAGCGTTATCATATCTTTCTCCGGATAAAGTGACTATAAATGCTGATTTATATCTTCAGAGTAATAACAATAATTTAAATGTTAAATTAGCTATTATTGCTTCTTTATCTAAAGATCCTTCTTTGAAGTCCAAAGAGATTTTACAAGGATTTTTAAGAGATTCTGATGATAATATTAGATTTAAAGCTATTAATGCAATTAAAGGACATAAGGATTCTTCAGCAAGGGATATTTTGATTTATAAGGTTAAAAGCGATCCATCTCTTAAAGTTAGGGAGGCTTCTGCTAAGGCTTTAATTGATATGGATCTTGGGGATATTGAAATTAAAAACATCATGTTTGATTTCAAGATTGATAATAGTTTTAAAATCTCAATGTTTATCTACCTTTTAGATAAGGATCCTCTAAAAGCATTGTCAATTGCTTTAGAAATTGTTAACAAAGAAAATGTTAATAGACCTTCAAATGTTTTAAAAGGTATTGCTTCAATGTTGGCTGGTAAAAAGGGTAATTTTGATAATTTTTATTCTAAAATCATTGACAGTAAAAATATTGATTTAAGGCATTTTGCATTAAAAGGAGCTATTTATAATAAATCTTCATCACTTTCTGATAAACTTAAAAAAATTAAAAGTGAAACGAACTCTGAATATATTAAAATGCTTTTAAAAGATTATTGATTATTAATAAACTGCTAAAACAGTCTTAGTACAAAATTTTTAAAATTTCTTTAGCTACTTCTGATTTTTTCATTTCTGGTAACTCTTTTGTGCTTTGTTTGTTTATTATATAGACTTTGTTTAAGCTTGAACCAAAATATTTAAGTTCATTTGCAACAATAAAGTCTAAATTTTTCTTTTTTAATTTTTCTTTGGCTTTTTGAATTAAATTTTTAGAATCATCAGCGCAAAATCCAATAACAATTTGGTTTTTAAGCTTATTATGTCCTATGTGTTGGATTATGTCAGGATTTTTTACTAATTCTACATACAATCTGTTTTTTTTGCTTTTTTTAATTTTACTATTAAAAATGTGTTTAGGCCTAAAATCGGCAACAGCTGCAGTTCCAATTATTATTTCAAATTTATTGTATATTTTTAGAACCTCTCTATACATTTCCATTGCAGTTTGTATTTTTATAATATTGGCCCCTTCAGGTCCATTTTCATTAGTTGGCCCTGTAATAATTGTAACCCAAGCTCCTAGCTTTATAGCCTCTTTTGCCAAACAAAATCCCATTTTCCCTGTTGATGTATTTGAAAAATAGCGAATTGGGTCTATTAATTCTTCAGTTCTGGATGCTGTTATAAGTATTTTTTTGTTTTTTAGGTAATCTTTTTGATTAAATTCGTTCAATATTGGTTTTATAATTTTGGCTTCATTTTTAAGGCGCCCTAAAGCATTTGATGAGCAAGCCAAAAATCCTTTATCAGGCTCAATGAATTTATAATGATAATTTTTAAGCTTTTTTATATTTTCTTTTAAAATAGGGTTTGAATACATTGCGCTATTCATTGCTATTGCAAAATAAGTAGGAGCTGTGCTTGCAGATATTATTGTAGTTAATGCATCATTAGCAATTCCTGATGCAATTTTAGATATTGTATTGTAAGTAGCAGGAATAATAAGAATTAGGTGAGCCCATTTTGCAATTTTTATATGTTCAACCTCATTATGGTCTAAATCCCATAAATTAGTAATTATTTTGTTCTTAGAAATGGTCTCTAAAGTTAATGGAGTAATAAATTTAGTTGCATTTTTTGTCATTACAACTTTGACGCTGTATCCTAATTTGACCAAACTAGAAACTATGTAAACTGACTTGTAAGAGGCTATGCCCCCACATATACCAATTAATATATGTTTATTTTTATGCATATAATGTATATTATATAATATACATTATATTTGAATGTATAAATTTTGATATTCTTTTGCTAAGGTTGTTTTAGATGAGAAATAGGATTCTGTACGCTATATTATTGTATATTTGTATGTTTTTCTTATGGTGTTGTTGTGCCTATTTTATAAATACATCAGCTACTATATTTAATATTCCTTTATGGTTTTTTTTATCAGGAATTTTGTTTCCCAGCATAAATTTTTTTTTGGTTTGTTTTTTTATTTTAGTAATTAGCAAGACTTGATACATTATTAATAATTTTTTATTTTTATATTTTTAAAAAAGAAATAGAGGTAATTTCTTGTTATTAAATAAATACTTTCTTGCAAATCGAAATATTAATTTTATTGTTATGGCCTTGCTATTTTCTTCCAACTATATTAGTGCTAGTAGTTTTATTTCTGGTCCTTCTGCTGTTTATAAGTATGGGCTATCTTTTATATTATTAGCTGTTATACAAATTCCTACAACTTTAATTGCTTTTATTATTGTTGGTGAGAGATTAAATCGTGAATCGAAAAAAATTAATGCAATAAATATTATTGATTATATTAGATATAGATATGAAAGTGATTTTTTGGCGTTAATAAGTGGATGTGTATTAATTTTTTTTTTAATGTTTTTGATTTCTGCCCAATTAATAGGTGGTGCCAAGCTTATAGAAGTTTTTTGGGATATTAATTATGCAGTTGGTCTTTTACTTTTTGCCCTATTAGTTTTTATTTATGTATTTTTTGGTGGATTTAAGGCAGTAGCTTATACGGACTTGATTCAAGGATTTTTAATGCTCGTTTCATCTGTTATTTTGTTTTCCAAAATGTTGGATTTGGGAGGTGGTATTAATAATTTGTTCAAGACAGCAGCGTCTAGTTTAGATAAAAACCTATTACTACCTTCGAATATTGATATAAAACCACAATATATAATTTCTTTTTGGATATTAATAGGGATAGGAATATTAGGACAACCTCAGATTATTAATAATTTTATAGCATTTAAAGATGGGAATGCTATAAAATTATCGCTTCCCATTTCTACTTTTATTATCAGCTTTTTAATTGTTTTGATGCATTTAATAGGGTTTTTTGCGATTATTCTTTTTCCAGATTTAAATCCAAATGATAAAGTTGTTTTAAATGTAGCTTTAAAAGTTTTAAATCCTTTTTCTTGTTTTATTTTTTTTATGGGACTTTTATCTGCAATAATGTCCACAGTAGATTCAAATTTATTATTAATAACATCTGTTTTAATAAAGTCAATATTTATTTATAAAAAAGATTTAAAAGAAGATTTAAAGGTTGGTAGAGTGATAATGATTTCCAATGTTTTTTTTATTTTAATAATACTTGTATTTTCTTTCCTTCCTCCCAATTTTTTATTCTTTGTTAATATTTTTGCTTTTGGAGCTTTAGAAGTTTCATTTTTTCCCATCATTGTTTTTGGACTTTATTTAAATTTTGCAAGCAAAATAGCAGCATTTACTTCTATGTTTTTAGGTTTGATATTTTATTTGTGTATTTTATGCTTTGGTTTTAATATTTGGTTTTTTCACCCTGTTTTTCCATCATTTTTTGTCTCTATATTTACATTTTTAATAGTTAATTTTTTTTGTAAAAAATATAGCAAAGTTTATTAGGATGATTATTTTTTGCGTTTAGATAAGTATATTTTTTTAGAAGTTCTTGCTAATGATAATGGCAAGCGATTAGATTCAATTTTAATTAAAATTTTAAATTTTTCTAAAGTTAGAATAATAAAACATATTAGAAAAGGTGATATTAGACTTAATGGTCTAAAACCACATTTTTCATATAGAGTTTGTAAAGGTGATAAAATTTATTTGTATAAATCTTTAGTTCAAAGTTTGAACTTAGCTATGGGTGAATGTTATAAAAGCAATATTGATTTTCAATGTATTCGAAAAAGAATAATTTATGAGGACAGTGACTTACTTGTTATGGATAAGCAAAGAGGCATTTTAGTTCATGGAGGCAAAAATTCTCTTGATTTTTTAGTGAATTCTTATCTTTTAAGGGAAGATCTAAGATCTCTAAGCTTTAAGCCTTCGGCAGTTCACAGACTTGACAGGAATACTTCTGGTATTATTATTTTTGCAAAAAATATAAATGCTGCAAGAAAGCTAAGTACAGCATTTAGTAGCGGTTCTGTAACTAAAAAATATTTTGCAATACTTTTGGGTGAGGTTAAGTCAACTGTTCTTTATAAAAATCATTTATTTAGAAATCAAAGACTGAAAAAAACTTTTGTTTTAGAGGATAAAGATTTCATTAATGCAATTACAAAGGTTAATCCGATATTGTCTTCTAAGAGAGCTACTCTTGCGGAGATTGTTATTGAAACGGGTTTTACTCATCAAATAAGGTCTCAGTGTTCGTTTAACGATCATCCTTTGATTAATGACAAGAAATACCATGATAAATTCAAGAAAAGTGATTACTTTTTACATGCTTTTTTGGTAAAATTTAATGAAGCATTCTTTAAAAAGAATGAATTTTATGCTAAGCCTAGTTTAGAATTTCTAAAGCAAGCAAAAGATATTTTTGGCGTTTATGAATTTTCAGAATTTTTCAAGTAATATTTTTTTAAAAAAAATATTAAGCAAGTTTAAAAACTTTGCAACTAGTATTAAGCATAAGTTTGTTAGGGTTAAGGTGTATGCGTTGGTAGGATCTGCTGGAACTGGTAAGAGCTTTAGATCACATTTGGTAGCAGATAAGTATTCAATACCTTTAATAATTGATGATGGTGTGTTAATTAAAAACATGAAAATTATTGCTGGGAGTTCTGCTAAGTTTGAAGATAATGTTTTTAGGGCAGTAAAGCGATCTGTATTTGAAGATGATGCTCATTGCAGCGAAATGCTTGAAGTTCTTGGAAAAGAAGAATTTAGTAAAATATTAATATTAGGAACAAGTCTTAAAATGATAGATAAAATAATTTCAAGACTTTTATTGCCAAATGTTTTTAAGATCATTTACATAACAGATGTTTCAACCAGGCAGGAAATAGAAAAAGCAAGGATTTCAAGGCAAATGGGGGAGCATGTTGTACCAGCAGCAGCTTTTGAAATAAAGTCTGTTAGACCTAATTTGCTATTAAACCCAATTAAAGTTTTTTTTAAAAGCCGCTGGTTCTTTGCTAAGAAAAAAAATTATATTCGATCTGTTGTAAGGCCTCATTTTTATGAAGAAGGGGTTTTATCTATTTCTAAGAGAGCTGTAAGGCAAATTATTGAACATTGTGTTTCTGAGTATGATAGAAGTTATATTGTTTATGATCTTAAAATCAAAAAAGATGGAAGCAATTACCTTTTTAAGCTGTTTTTAAACATTCCTCTTGGGAACAACTTACTTAATAACACAGAAATGCTTAGAACTTATATTATTACTAACGTGCTTAAGTATACAATAATTAATATATCATCTATTGATATAGTTATACATAAATTTTATGACAAAAAAGATTATTTAGAAGAGAGTTATGAAGGTTGATTTTGACAGTTTGAATAATATTTTTTTTGTAGGAATAAAGGGAAGCGGAGTTTGTTCTCTGGCTTGTTTTTTAAATTCAAAAGGATATTTTGTAGAAGGAGTAGATGTTCCTGATAAATTTTATACTGATGATATTTTAAATAATAATGAAATATCTTATTATGAAAATATTTATGAGTTTTCATTAAAAGAGCTTGATAGATCTTTTGATTTAATAGTATATTCTTCAGCTTATGATAAGGACGGTTTGCAAGTTTTGCTTGAAGCAAAAGAATTGAATATACCTATTTTATCTTATTCTGAGGTTCTTGGTGAGCTTTCTAGAAAGCACTATAGTATTGGAATTGCAGGTTCTCACGGTAAAACTACCACTACGGCATTTTTAGGTATTCTTTTTGATAAATTAGGATTAAATCCTAATGTTATTGTGGGATCAAGTGTTAAAGATTTTGGAGATAATTCTGCAATAGCCGGCATTAGCGATATTTTTATTGTTGAGACTTGTGAGTATAAAAAACATTTTTTATATTTTAGTCCTAATATGCTCATTTTAACCAATGTTGACTATGAGCATGTTGATTTTTTTAAAAATTATGAGGCCCTTGAAGATGCTTTTTTACAATATATTAATAATTTGAAGAAAAATGGAATATTAATAATTAATTCTGATGATAAGAATTTGCTTAAAATTAAAAGTCAAATCAATAGAGAAGATATAAATATTTTTAGCTTTGGATCTAGAGATTTGTCCAATTTTCAAATAAGTAACATTGTAGTTAAGAATGAATATTTTTGTTTTTCTTTTTTAGGCTTATACAATATTGAACTTAGGACTGTCTTATTTCATAATATATTAAATTTTTCAGCAGCGCTTTTAGCTTTAAATCTTTTTTTAGAAAGTAATGGAAAATCAATTTTTGATTTTGAAGAAGTAGTAAAGAGAGTTGCAAAAAATTATAGTGGTATAAAAAGAAGGTCTGAACTTATTAAAGAGAAAAAGGGAGTAATTTACATGGATGATTATGCTCATCATCCTAGGGAGATTAGAGCTACTCTTTTTGGTATTAAAAATTTCTATAAGAACAAACGTATAATTTTGGATTTCATGCCCCATACTTTCACAAGAACAAAAGAATTTTTTGATGATTTTGTTGAAGTTCTTAATATTGCTGATGTATTAATTTTGCACAATATATATCTTTCTAACAGGGAGAATTTTAATCCAGATGAACTTTCTTTTAAATTGTTTTTAAATATTAAAAAAATAAATAAAAATACTTATTTTTTTAAAGATGTTAAAGATTCTATTAACTTTATAAAGAGTTTACTAATATCTGGAGATTTGTTTATTACAATGGGTGCTGGCAATAATTTTATTTTACACGATTTTTTGTAAGGGTATTATAGTGAAAAGCATGACGGGATTTTTTCATTTGGAAAAGATAATTGGCAACTATATGTTTAGTGTTAATTTAAAGTCTTATAATGGAAAATTTTTAGAATTTAAACTTAGACTACCAGAAATTTTTACTAGTTATGATCTTGATATAAGAAATTTGATTTCAAAATATATTAGCAGAGGAAATGTTTTTTTAAATGTAGGATATAAAGAATTGGTTCCTAGTATGAATTTTACAGTTAATCCTAATTACATTGAGGCTATTTCTAGACTTAGAGATTCTTTGGCACATACCGATCTTAATATTAAAAACGAACTAAGTTTAGGCGATTTTTTATCGTTAAAAGGAGCTTTGATAATTGTTGATGAAGATACTGAGCATCAAGAAGAGATTTATGGTCTATTTAAAGGTGTTTTAGAGGAAACCTTATTTCATTATAATAATGCCAGAAGTTTTGAAGGAGAAAATACTAAATCAGATATAGTGTCAACCCTTGCGCTAATAGAGCGGGATCTTAAAATTGTTAAGAATGCTTGTAATGATATAAATGTTAGATTATTTGCAAGCATTAAAGAAAATATCTCTAAATTAATGGATGAATTTAGAGATTTAAACATTGCAGAAGAGGCAGCTAAAATGGCAATTCGCCTAGACATCAATGAAGAGATCATACGCTTAGATTCTCATATAGAAGTTTTTTATAAAAATCTTGAATATGAAATATGTGGCAAAGTTCTTGAATTTATTTCTCAAGAAATGCATAGAGAAATAACAACTATGAGTAATAAGGCGGTTGATCTTGATATTAAAAATTTGATTTTAAATATGAAGTTAAATTTAGAAAAAATAAAAGAGCAAATAAGGAATGTTGAATGAAAATAGCACTTTCTGGTAAGAGTGGTTGTGGTAACACTACTGTAAGTAGCATGATTGCAAAACATTATGGTCTTGAGTTTATTAATTACACTTTTCATGATATTGCAAGAGAGCGTAATATTCCTTTTTCAGAGTTTTATGAGAAAGAGATAATAGGAAGAGATGATTATTATTGGGATATGTATCTTGATAAGAGATTGTCTTTACTTTCTAAAAAAAACAATACAGTGCTTGCTTCTCGTCTTGCTATTTGGATTTCTAAGAGCGCTGATTTAAAAATATATCTTTATGCTAAAATGGAAGTCAGAGCCGAGAGAATAATGACTAGAGAGGGGGGGATGTATTCTGATGTTTTAAGCAGTACTTTTAATAGGGATGAAAATGATAAAAAAAGATATTTATCTATTTACAATATAGATATTGATGATTATTCTTCAAAGACCGATTTAGTGATTGATGTTACAAATATTAATTCAAATGAAGTTTTTGAATTAATTCGAGATGAAATTGATAAAAGAAACTTAAAAAATTAGCTAAACATATTAAATAATTTTAGTTTATAAGGAGATTAAATGACTAAAGTGCCTTTAAAAAAAATCCAAGATTTTGATGGAAATTTTTATGAACTTGTTGTTGCGACTATAATACGCACAGAGCAAATCATAGACAATATTTCTTTAGCAGAACATGCTGTTTTTGATGATAAAATATTAGGACAAGCTTTTAATGACGTTTTGACTGGTAAATTTAGCTATTCAATTGAAGGAAGATAGAATAGTTTTTATTTTTGGCCCTACAGCTGTGGGCAAAAGCAATATTTTGTTTCATTTTCCAAAAAATAAGGCGGAAATTATTAATGTTGACTCTATTCAAGTATATAAAGAGTTCAATATAGCTTCTTCAAAGCCAAGTAAAAATTTAATGAAACACATAAAGCACCATTTAGTAGATTTTTTAGATCCCGAAAAAGAGTATACTCTTGGAATTTTTTACGAGCAAGCTTTAAGAATAGTAAAAGAAATAAGACAGAAAAAAAAAATTCCTATATTTGTAGGGGGCACTGCTTTTTATTTTAAACATTTAAAGGATGGATTTCCTTCGACACCTTTGGTTACTTCTGAAATAAGAATTTATGTTAATAATCTTTTATATCTTAAAGGCAAATCCTATCTTTTAAAAGAATTAAAAAATGTAGATCCCATCAGATTTAATATGTTAAATAAGAATGATATTTATCGTATTAAAAGATCGCTTGAAGTTTATTACCAAACAGGAATTCCTATTAGCCAATTTGAAAAAAAACAGAATAGCGAATTTAAAAATATTCTGATTATAGGTCTTAAAAGATCTTTTGAAGATTTGAAAACTAGAATATCAATAAGAATTAATGAAATGCTCAATAGCGGCCTACTTTCCGAGATTAAAGGCTTGTTTAGTAAAGGTTATAATGAAAATACGCCGGCTTTTAAAGGGATAGGCTATAATGAGTTTTTATTATGGAAAAGTAGACCTTGTTATAGTTTAAATGATATAATAAGTTTGATAAATAAAAATTCGTTTTTATATGCAAAAAGGCAAATGACCTTTTTTGCCAAAATTTCTAATGTTTTATGGTTTCATCCAGAGGATGATTTAGTTAGCATTTTGAATTTAATTTTTAACGTTGATAAGGAGATTTAGGGAGTGCCTTGCGGAAGAAAAAGAAAGTTAAAAAAAATTTCTACTCATAAAAGGAAGAAAAAAAGAAGGAAAAATAGACATAAGAAAAAAAATAAGTAATTTTTTGTATTGATCGGACTTTTTTCTAGTTATGTAGTGGAGCTATTTAGAATGTTCAATTATTAGATTGTTGACTATATTTATGTCTTTGCTAAAGATGTAGCTTTTAGTTCCCTTGTAATTTACTTGGATCCAGTTCCCTTCAATTCCATAGCGTTCTGTTTTTTCTAGTGTTTTTTCAATTTTTACGACTTCATCTTTTCTAAGTAGAATTGCGTAATCGTAATCTAATTCGCTATTTTTCTTAGTGCTTTTACTAAGAAAAGCATAATCTTTTATTATTATGCCCGTTTTATTGCTAAAGCCAAGGATGCTACTTTTTGGCAAGTTTAATTTTTGAATGAGAGGAATTTTATTATTTTTATTGCAAGCTAAAAGAATTAAGGCTATTAAATATAATGTTTTTGTATTCATAATTTCCTTGATTTTTTATATACTACTTTAGTGTACTACTATAATAATATAGTATTTTTTAGAATTTTTAAGGATTGTTAATGAAGAAATATCTTTTTTTTATTTTATTTCTCATATCTTCTAATAATTTTATTGTTTCTTATCCACTTTCTTTTGGCGGAGGTTTTTCTTATCAATTTACTAATTATACTGATAAAACAAGCTCCACTAAATTTGCTCCAAATTTTACTAGGTCAGATCATGGGATTAATTTTAATTTATTTTTTGATGCAAATTATGTTCTTTTTGAAATGTCTTATAAAGAGGCTTTTGTTACTACTAATAATGGAAGATATTTCTCGTTTGGGCTTTATGGAACATATCCAATGATTTTTAAAGAACAGGTTAGAATACTTTTTCCATTAATTGGGTTTAAATATACCTTTGATTTGAGTTCTAATAACTACAATCTCTTTTTTTTAAGCATGGGACTTGCTGCCGATCTTTTTATCCCTGATTTTGAGGGTTTGTATATTAGGCCTTTGTTTATGCTTTCTATTTCTCCATTTTCTAATTATAAAAATTTTTCTGGGTTAACAACTGAGATTATGCTTGGATTTAATATTGGTTGGAGATTTTCTAATTAGGAAGTTTTATTCCTAAATGAAATGGGACATATCTTTCCTGTCCAAAGATGTTTGCAGTGAAGTTTAATTTGTGAGGAGTGTTATTTGATTTTACAACAAGAGTGCTTGAGCCCCCTCCATCTAGATTAATGGCGTTAGTCATGCCATGGCTTAATGCAAAATCAATAGCCTCATTAAGAGAAGCTCCTTTGCTATTGTTGACGCCCCTTCCTTCTATTGTAGCAAGAAATAAATACTTGTTATTTTTATCAGTTCCTATTATTGTTCTTGGATGTCTTGTTTCTTTGAAGTTTTTTTTATAATTTCCATTGTTAATTAAAACAAAAAATCCGCTAAATCCGTAATCGGAGGTTTTTATTTCATCTTTTTTGGGATTTAATATAATTTTATTGTGTTTTATTACAATCTCTCCATAGTTAGTTATTTGTTTTGAAATCATTTTGTTATTATATATGTATAGTCCTTTTGGGACAAACATGTTTTGTTTAACTTCGTATGGACTTGTGTTAATAGCAATGTCAACATTGTTGGAAATTAAGAAGCTGCTTGTTGTCTGGCCTTTAAAGTAGTAATTATTTAGCTTTTTGTCGTAAATAGGTTTTGATATAGTGAATTTAAGATCTTTATTTTCAATCTTCACTAGAACATAATTGCTATTTATGAAATAACCCCTAATAATTTTGTATTTGGCTTTTTTAGTGATTGATGGGGACAACATTAGTCCTGACAAAATACTTAAAATTAATATTGGCAGTATTAATATTTTTTTATTCATTTCTTTTTATTTTATAAGAATAAATACTTTTGGGATAGTTTTTTAGTATTAGGTTTTTGATTTCTGTTGCTAATTTTTTATTTTTAAATTTTATAAGACTAAATATTTGATAAATTATTTTTACATCTATATTTTTTTCATTATTTAAAATTTTTTTAATTTCTTCTTCATTAATATTATCTTCATTTATTCTTAATTTTAGTGAAATGATTTCGTTTTTTATTTTTTGATTTTTAATCTTTTTTTTGTTTATTTTGTTTAAAAAATTATTAGCTTCTTTATATTTTTTTATTTTTAGGTAGTATTTTGTAATTAGCAGGTAATATTGTTCTAAGTCAAAATTTTTAATTTTATTTATTATTTCTAATTCTTTTGACAAGTTGTTAGTTAAATCATAAAGCATATATAGCTTTAATAAATTTTCCGTATTTTCCTTATTATTACTATGTAATTCAAAAGGAGCAATTACTAAAAATAATAAAACATAAAAAAAGGATAGCCATTCCATAATTTATTATAAACTTTGTTTTGAGAATAATGAAAATAATTTAAAATTATTATTAGCATTACTGCTAACTTTTAATAATATTTGATTATTATCTTTTCTATTATAATAAGACTTTCAAGGGCTAGGTTTTAAAAAAAGTAATTTAATTTTTTGTAAACTTTATTTATTAATTTCTTTATAAAATGTAGCTTTTGTATGTATTCTTCGTTTTCTATCAGACTTTTTATGCTTTCCATAGATTCTTCTATTGCCATTATAAAATTTTGTTTGGGCTTTAGTCTAAAATTTCCCAAGTGATCTGTTTCCAATGATAAAAAAAGAGCAACTTTTTTTGAGGGAGAGCTTATAAACTGCATTGTGCTCTCTAAAAGATTTTTCATCTTTTCAGGTTCGTCAATGCTTACATCGTTTGTTTCATATTTTTTTATACAATGCCAATTTTTTCCCATGCCTTTTATTATTTCTATAGTTTCTAAAAATTTTTTATTACTGAAAACTGTTACATTTTTATGTATCAATTGTATTTTAATTTTTTTCAAATCTTCATTATTTTGAGTATTTAATTCGTTTTTTGAAATCATTTCTTTTAGTGCTTCTAGGCTAATTTTTATTACATAGATGTTATTTTTGAACTCTGCTTTGAAAATTTTTTTCCCTATTTTGATTTCATTGATAATTTTTGTTTGTTTGGCATTTGTTATTTGGCTCTCTTTGTTGTCGTGCATGGTTTTATGTTGAAACTCTTCATTAAGGCTAAGATCATCAATCCATTCTTTTTTTAAGACGCCAATGGATCTTGCATACATTTTTGTAGTTTCTATAATTTCTCCTGCAACAAAATATTTAACAGAATCGGTACTAATAAGTGATCCGGGATGAATTATTACGTTTTGGGCTTTGATGGTTTTATATTTCTTTTTTGAAGTTTTAAAGCAAATATAATCTCTCATTCCCCGCATTATTGATTTTAAATATCCTTCGTTATCAAGAGCACCTTTTTGTATTATTGGTATATTTAATTTGCTAACAATGTTTTCAAGTTGCATTTGCACATTTACTATTTCTTCAAGTCCTTTTAGATCTAAATAATTTTCCTTGGTGAAAGCCTCTTTATTTGCAGCTTTTTTAAAATCTTCAAAGATATTAATAAACCCAATTAAATCTCCCATTGGATTTTTATATTTTAAGTGAGCTTGTCTGGCTTCCATCTCTTCATTTTGGGGTAGTAAAAAAATACCACTTGTAGACAAAAATGACAGACCTATTGTAGTTTGATAGATTGCCTGTGGGTAATTTATCATTGCTTCAACTAATGCTCTTGAATGTGCTGGCACTAATGGGAATAGTATCATATATTTTCCAATTTCTGTAAGTTCGTTTTTATTGTTTATGGCATCTAGAGATTTCAATATTTTGCTTGCGGTTTGAATCGAATGCTTTGATGGTTTTGATATAAAATCAAAGTGAGTAAAATCTCTGATTCCAATATCTGCCATTCTTAGTATTACCTCAGATAGGTCTGTTCTATATATTTCTTCTTTTTGATAATCTTCTCTTAGTTGATAATCTTCTCTTTTATAAAGTCTGTAGCAAGTTCCTTTTGAAAGTCTTCCTGCTCGACCGGCTCTTTGAGTTGCTGATGATTTTGAAATTGGAACTTCTTGAAGCGAATAGGTATGAGTTTTTGTTTGGAATTTATTTGTTTTAACTTTTCCGCTATCGATTACTATTTTAATATTTTCAATTGTGATTGAAGTTTCTGCAATGTTTGTTGACACTATTATTTTTCTTTTATTTTTAGGAGTAGCTACAAATATTTGCTCTTGAGCTTCTTTAGGCATTCGACCGTATAAAGGGCATATTATTAATTTTTTTTTTGAGTTTAATTCTTGTAGTTCTTTTATAGTTTCTTTTATTTCTTTCTCTCCAGATAAAAATATAAGAATATCTCCTGGTTTTTTTTCTTTTATTACGTTTGAGACAATTTCTTTTATTTTTAATATCATTCCTTTTGATGTGTTTAAAAGAGGAGGATTGTATATTATTTGTACTGGGTACGCAATAGTTTCAATGCTAACAACTGGTGCATTGTTGAAATATTTTGAAAATATTTTTGTGTTTATTGTAGCAGATGAAATGATGATTTTAAAATCGTCTCTTTTTCTTGAAATGTCTTTAATAAGACCTAATATAAAATCGATGTTTAAACTTCGTTCGTGTGCTTCGTCTATTATGATTACGTCATATTCATAAAGCAATGTATCTTTTTTTAACTCTTGCAGTAACACTCCATCAGTCATTAATTTGATTTTGGTTTTTGGACTTGTAATTTCTTCAAACCTTATTTTGTAACCAACTTCTTCTCCAAGGTTTACACCAATATGCTTGGCAATATATTCAGCTATTGATATTGTGGCTATTCTTCTTGGTTGAGTTACTCCAATTTTTCCTAATTTTGCAAAACCCGCTTCATATATTATTCTTGGCAGTTGAGTGGTTTTTCCACTGCCTGTTGGACTTTCAATAATTAAAACATTATTTTTTTTTAATACTTTAATTAATTCATCTTTGTATTTATAAATTGGGAGTTTGAAATCATTCATATTTATAACAAACTGAATACATACTTCTCATTTATTTCGTCAAGATTAATGTTATCAGGTAAATCAATTTTCTTTCTCTTAATTTTAGCATAAAATTTGTCGTTTTTTTTGTAAATATATATTTTGTTGCCAATTTTGTTTTTAGAAAATGTGATCGTTTTAACGATTATGCCGACTTTATTAACTCTTTCGTTGAGTAAGCTGATAGCCCTGTCTAGTGTTATGTCATATGCTTTTACATCTTTTTTTAGCGAGCAAGCAATACTTCCGCTTTCAGTTTTAATATAATCTCCAAAAACGCCAGTTGCAGCAATGATTTGTTCATTACTTTGAGGATGCTTGCCGATTGGTTTTGGTAGTGAGAGCAATTTTAAAGCAAGCTCTAATGTTATGTTTTCAGGATCAATTTTTTTAGTTGATGCTTTTTTTGCTTTTATTATTTTTAATTTTTTAGGTTTTCCCTTTTTTGTATATTCTTGAGGAGCATAAGTATCTTCTCCAAGTTGTACAATGTTTCCATAAATTGTATTTTTGAAGATTACATTAAGTCCTGTTAAAGGATCAACACCAAGTATATTTGGTTTTAGTTCTTTTTCATTTATTATTTTTTCTATTTCATCTTTTTTGTACAAATTTTCTAATGGAGTTGTTGTGTTGATTGAGTAATTATGTCCTTTGAATATTAAATAAGGCCCATATTTTCCAATGTTTATTGTATAATTAATGTTATTATCTTTATTTTCTACGTTTTGACTTTGAATAACAGTTCTAAATTCAGAGGAATTAATTTTAGGCTCTAGTTGCATTACTGTATCTTTTAGCCCTTTTTTTCCATTATAGAATTTGCTTAGATATTTTATTTTATCTAGCTTTCCTATTGCTATTTTATCTAATTTTTCTTCCATATTAGAGGTGAAATTTAGCTCAATTAGTACTGGGAAATATTTCTCAAGAAGATTTATTACAGCAGCCCCTTTTACGGTTGGTATTAATGTGTTGTTGAGTTTGAATGCATATTCTCTTTCCAAAAGTGTTGATATAATTGTAGAATAGGTTGAAGGACGACCTATTCCTTCTTTTTCCATTTTTTGTACAAGAGATGCTTCTGTATATCTAAATGGAGCTTTTGTTTCGTGCTCGCTTGTTTTCATTTTAACTATATAAAATATATCTCCCTTTTTCATTAAGTCAAAATTTATGTTAGGATATTCATCTTTTTCTTTAGTATGTTTAAGAAATCCATCAAAAATTACTTTTGTAAAACTTGATTTGAAAATTAAGTTTTTATACTTAAAAGTCAGTTTTATATTTTCTTTTATTGCATCTTTCATTCCAGAAATAATGGTTCTATCCCATATTATTTTGTAAATTTCTTTAGCGGTTTTCCCTTCTATTTCTATGTTTTCGTTTGGAATAAACATTTCAGAAGGCCTTATTGCCTCATGTGCATTTTGAGTCATTTTTTCTTTTTCATAAATTCTATCTTTTCCCTCTACATATTCTTTTCCGTATTTGTTTTTTATTATTTTTATTATTTTGTCTCTTGCAATTTTAGCAATATTATGAGAGTCTGTTCTCATATAGGTAATGTATCCGTGTTCGTAAAGTTTTTGAGCGTGTTGCATAATCTGCTTTGTTCCAATTTTAAGGCGCTTATTTATTTCTTGCTGAAGTGTGGATGTAGTAAATGGCTTTGGAGGAGATATTTTTATTTTTTTAGTTTCTATTGAAATTAATTCAATTTTTTGTCCATTTTTCAATTCTTTTTCAAGCTCGATCATTAAATCTTGGGTTATTATTATTGCCTTATCGCTATTTTTAAGTTTTCCAGTTTCGTTTATAAAGTCTTTACTCTCTGCTATATTCTTATCGTCAATTTCTTCTAATTTTGTTTCAAGTAGTAAGTCTTTTTTTTCGTGTTTACATTGAAGTGAAATTGAATAATAATTGGCCTTTTTAAAATTTATTCTAGTTTTTTCTTTTTCTATTAACAATTTTAATCCAACAGATTGTACTCGCCCAGCAGAAAGTCCATAAGCTACTTTTTTCCAAAGTAACGGAGAGATGGTATATCCGTATAGTCGGTCTAATATTCTTCGAGTTTCACCAGCATTAACAAGGTTTATATCTATATTTCTAGTATTTTTTAGTGATTCGGTTATTGCAGTTTCTGTGATTTCGTGAAATATCATCCGTTTATAATTTTTAATTTTTAATACTTCTTTTAAGTGAAATGCTATGGTTTCTCCTTCTCTGTCTTGGTCGGTTGCAAGATATATTTCATTGATTGTTTTTACCAATTTTTTTAGTTTTGATACAATTGGTTTTTTATTGCTAGGAATAATGTAAATTGGATTAAATCCATTGTTATAATCTATAGAAATATTTGCCCATTCGTATTTTTTATATTCTTTGGGAACTTCTTTTGCATTGTTTGGCAGATCTACTATATGTCCAATGCATGCTTCTACTAAGAACGAGTCATCAAGAAACTTTTTTATTGTTTTAGCTTTTGTTGGTGATTCAACTATTATCAATTTTTTATTTTGCATAAATTCCTTATGTTTATATATTGTATTATAATATATAAACATAATTTAAGAATTAAAAAAAGTGAGAGTATTTTGTGAGCAATTATAAAATTCTGCATACTTCAGATTGGCATATTGGAAAAAAAATTGAAAATTTTTCAATACTTAAGGAACAAAAAAAATTTCTCTCTTTCCTTTTAGAATTTATTAAAAAAGAAAAGATAGATCTTTTACTTGTTGCTGGAGATGTTTATGATTCCAAGAGGCCCGGATTTGAAGAGCAAAAATTGGTGAATAATTTTTTTTACGAGCTTTCTTTTACTCCTTGTAAATGGTGTGTGGTTATTTCTGGAAATCATGACAAAAAAGATTATTTAAGTATTAATAAAAAACTTCTCTCACGTTTTAATTTTTTTTTAATAACAGAATATGATTCTGATGAGCAAATAGTTTTCTTAAAAGATAATGAAAATCTTAAGTTTATTGTTGTTTGCCTTCCACACATAAATGAAAGGCTTATTTTGGGGCAAAATTTTGACAATATTTTTGGATTAGAAGATCCGTCTTCCAGTAAACTATTTCTTGAAAATTTAGAAAATGCTTACAGAGAAAAGATATCAAGTTTATCTAATTTTTTAGAAAACAAGTATAAAAGAATTCCTAAAATATTAATGGCGCATTCTTTTTTTGGCAGCAGTAAAAAGATTGATACTTTGGGGGGTAGTTATATTATTCCTTTTAATGTTTTTGGAAATGGTTTTTCTTATGTTGCTCTTGGGCATATTCATAAATTCATGAAACTAAAGGATAATATTGTTTATTCAGGATCTCCTATGCAATATTCATTTAATGAGACTCATGATAAATATATAAATGTTTTGCATTTTAATCACAATAAATTAATCTTGCAAGAAGCATTTCCTGTGCCGATTTTCAATAAATTAATCTTTGTTAAAGGTTCTTTGAATGAAGTTCTTGACTTTTTTAATAATTTTAAAAAAGAAGAGTCTTTTACTATTTATTTGAAAATCGAACTTAATGAGGCGGTTGATACTAGTGCTGAGGAGACTATTTATGATCTAGCAAAGCTTAATTTTATAAATTTAGTTTCTATTTCCTATTCTTTACCCTCAAGTCAGGATTTACAAGACGATTCCAGCTTTATTGGAGAACTCGAAGTGCTTGAAATGGATGAAAAATATTTTTTTGAAAAAAAATTGAGACGAGATTTTGAGAATGGTGTTATTAAGGATATTAAATTTAAGGAAGAAGAGCTTATTTCTCTTTTTAACGAGGTTTTAGCTAAAGGATATTTAGGCGAATATGAGGATAAATAAGCTCATATTTAGAAATATTGCTTCTTATAAAGGTGAGCATGAGTTAAATTTCGATACTCTTCTTTTAAGGCAATCAGGTATTTTTTTAATTTCTGGTAATACTGGATCAGGCAAAAGTACTATTTTAGATTGCATAACTTTGGCGCTATATGCTCGTGTTTATAGGCTTGGAAAAAAAATTGTAGATATTATATCAAAAGGGGAGACTAGTGCTTATGTTAAATTAACATTTACTATTTCTGGTAAGATTTATGAATCTTTTATTGAGCTTAATGTAAAAAATATAGAGACTCCTAAGAATATGTTGCTTAGTTGTTTTTTTGATGATAGGATTATTGAGGGTCGAACTGATGTTTTAGAGCATATTAAAAGTCTTTGTCGATTAGACTTTAATCAGTTTTGCCAAACTGTAATTTTACCACAAGGTAATTTTCAAGAATTTTTAACATCAACTCCTAAAGAGAAAACCGCAATAATTGATAATATTTTTAATTTAAAAAAATATGATAATTTGGAATTTTATTTAAAAAGTGATTTTGAGCTTACAAAGTTTAGTATAGATAGATTATTAAATTCTGAATCTTATGCAAAATCAATCCTTGATTATGATGAGAGGGAATATAAATCTCTTAAGGATTATTTAGATTTAGTTGATATTGGTCGATTAGAAATTGATCTTGAAAATATTAGAAGAGCTATTTCTTTGTGTAATCAGGCAATAGCTTCCAATGAGAGATATTTAGGTTTAGAAATTGAAATGTCTTCTTTAGAGGATCAATTATCTTCTCAGATTGAATATCAAGATTCTTTAGAGATGGACTATTTTCTTCAAAAGAAATTAAAAGAAAATTTGGACTTGGATCAAAAAATTTATTTGTGTTCAGATTTTTGGAATTTGAAAAATCTTATTGCTATGCAAGGCGAATTATTTAATGATAGCAAATTGCTTGATTTAGAGCTTTCAAAAGTGATAAACAATTTAAAAGAAATTAAAGATTTGGATAGTAATAATTTTAATTTTAATTATATTAAAGAACTTTATAATAAAAATTGTAATATTTTAAATTTGAGATCTGTTAAGAATGATTATCAAAGTTTGCTTTTAAGGAAAAATAGTCTTGAAAATAAAAAAAAATCATTATTGAAGTCTCAAAGTAAAAAAAATGATGAGATTAAAAGTATTTCTTCTGAAAAATCTAATTTCGATTTTGATAAATATGTTTACTATGAAGCATTGAAATTATTCCAAACTTTTAACGATGAGCTTATTTCAAAATATAGAGATAGGTTGGAATTGTTATTACAATCTACTGACAAAGAAGATTGTAATAACAATAAGGAAAAAAATATTATTAAGATTAATTTGTATAAAGAGTTGTTAAAATATCTTGATGATAAAAATTTTTCTATTGAGAGTGATAAAGAGAGACTAAAATATATTGAGATTGAATATAAAAATTATCAGCATAAAGATAAATTGTCGGTTTGTAGTTTGAAAGAGCTTTACATTTTAAATTCAAAACTTCATTTAATACAAAATCAAATTGATGAGCTTAAATATCAGCTATCTTGCAGACAAGAAGAAATCTCTAAACAAGAGATTAATGCTTTGGAATTTAAAAAGAATAATGCTGAAATTTTAAGATTGATTGGAAAAAAATTATTTGATAAATACATAGATTATTCTGACAGAGAAAAAATTTTAGCATTTGAAAATAAATTAGAAAAGCTTGAACAATTTAAGGTTAGGGAAAAAGATTTAAAAATTGAGATTTCCTTAAAAAATCAAAAGTTTGATCAAAATCTTTTAAAGATTAAAAGTTTATTATTAAAACTTAATTTAAATTTAAGTTTTAGTGACTATTCTTCTTTAGAAAGAGAATTTAATGTTATTTTGGCTAGGCAGAAAAGTATAGAAAATGAATGGAATGAGCTTGTTTTAAATCTTAAAGATTTAGAAGATTTAAAAATTAAAACTGAAACCCAAATTAAATTTATAAAGGAATCTATATTGACTTTAAAAGCGAGATTAAACGAAGAGAAAAATAGTTTTATTAACATAGTCTCAAATTTAAAAAACGTTTTTTTCAGTTCATTTTCTTTTGAATCAGAAACTGTTTTGGAACAAATTAATAAGAATAGTCTTTATTTCTTACAAAAATTAAGTTTATCAATTAGCTCTAAGCTTGAATTTTTATCTAGAGATATCGAAAAGTATAAAATAAAGCTTTTAAATTTTGAAGCTCTTAAAAAAAAGATTAATCAACAAAAAATTAATTTAGACGCACTAAGAGGAGAATTAAATCTTGCCAAAGAAAGGAAAGATAAGCTAGATGTTTTAAGGAAGGTGGTTATTAGATCTTCTGGATTGAAATATTATGTTCAAACTTTTTTAATTAATGATATTTTAAGGCTGGCAAATGAAAAGTATTTAAGGTGGATTTTTCCTGATTTTGAGCTTAAAACTAACAAAGAGAGCAAGGAGTTTGATTTTTTAATTGAAGACAAAAAAGATGTTAATAAAATAAGAACGGTAAAAACTTTATCTGGAGGCGAGAAATTTCTTGTATCTTTAGCCTTGTCTTTAGCTTTATCTGATAAAATAAGAGATAGTGAGTTAAAAATAGAAGCTTTTTTCCTAGATGAAGGGTTTGGAAATCTTGATGAAGATACTTTGGCTCAAGTTATGCCTAAGCTTTCTAAGTTTCAAATGATGACCGGACGACAAATCGGTATAATTTCCCATGTTTCTTATTTGAAGGAGATGATTAAAGCACAAATAGTTATAAATAAGATTTCTAAAATTTCTTATATTGATATGGAAAATTTATGATCATTTATGTACAATTAGGCTTTGAGGATAAATATGAAACGTTATTTGGCAATTGATATTGGTGGAACTAGTACTAAATATTCGCTTGCAGATTCAAGTGGTGTTTTTTTTGATAAAAATGAAATAAGTACAGGTGCTACTTCTGATGAACAATTAAATATTTTAGTTAAGCTTATTGATTCTTACAAAAAATCAAATGATATAGCGGGGGTTGCAATTTGTATTCCTGGATTTGTTGATCTTAAGGGGAATGTAATTAGAGTAAATGCTATTTCTGGCTTTGTTAATTATCCTTTAAAAGAGAAGTTAGAATTTTTAACTGGAGTAAGTATAGAGATTGAAAATGATGCTAATTGTGTAGCCTTAGCAGAAAAATTTAAGGGCAATGCTATTGATTCTAATGATTTTATTGCTATAACTCTTGGTACAGGAATTGGTGCTGGAATTTTTACAAATGGCAAACTTTTAAGAGGGAATTCTTTTATGTCCGGAGAGGTTGGATTTATGATTACTAGAGGCATTAGCAATAATATTCCTTTTAATTGTAGATGGGAAGCCATTTCTTCTGTTTTAGCTCTAAGGAAAAGAGTTGCTATGCGCTTAGAGAAGCCTTTAAAAGAGATTTCAGGAGAGTATGTTTTTAATCTTGCTGAGAATGGAAATGTTCATGCCAAAAATGAAGTTGACAGATTTTTTGAGAATTTATCATTTGGTATTTTTAATTTAACTTTTATTTTAAATCCTGAAAAAATTTTGATTGGAGGAGGAATAAGTGCAAGGCCTGATTTAATAGATAGAATATATGAAAAATTGGAAAATTTATGGTCTTTAGAAATGGCTTTTATTAATAATAATGATATAAAAAATCTTGTAACTCTTGAGCCTACTAAATTTAATAATGAATCTGGTAAAATTGGAGCTTTGTATCATTATTTTACCTGCAAAAAGCAAAATAATGACTCTGTTTAGGAGTTGATAAAAATTTTTTTTAGGTTTGAATATTTGAAGCTAGTTTTGCTATAAAGTTTTCAACGCTAGATTTTTGAATATTAAATTCTATTTCTACTGTGTTTTGGTCTTTTATTGTAGCCTTTATGTGGCTTGATATTGTGAGATTAGTAGTGCTTGTTAAGATAGTTGGAATTAGCTTTTTTGACAATATTTTTAGTATTGATGGGTTATTTGTTGTGAGCAAAGATTTTAAAATATATTCTTTTTGATTTAGGCTGTTTATGGACAGAGTTCCACTGCTAAAAGGGATTAAGTTTTTGCTACTTGCTATTTGGTTTGGAAGCAACAATATTGAATCTTGAATCCAAAAAAACATTTCATTTTTTTCTACTTCCTTAATGTATTTTGTTGTTAGTATATTGTTTTCTTTTAAGGTTTTATCTTTTTGGTTTATTGTAATACTGGTTCTAGCTTTGTTTGGGGTAATATATATGTTTAAATTTTTAAGTTTCCATTTTGGACTTGTAAATATATTCCCTATTGATTCTATATTTCTATTTTTATGAATTCCCCAGAAAATATCTTTTGGGAAATTACCCATTATTAGTAGAGCAAAGTCGTTATTTTCTTTTTTATAGCTAAAGTATAAATCGCTTATAAGCCCTAGAATGGATTTATATTTAGGACTTAAAGAGTTGTAAATAGATCTGTTTTTAATTAAATTTACATGGGCATATAAATTCGCATCGGGCAAAAGTTCCATTAAGTAATTTAAATTTTGTTTTGGAGGGCTGTAAGACAGACTGGTGCATCCTACCATGAGGCACGAAATGGCAATTATTTTTGTTAATATTTTTAACATTTTTCAATTCCTATTATTGTAAATATGTCATTGTCTAGGTTTATTTTTTTTTCTAGTTTACTTTTGTTTAATATGATATTTAAGGCCAATGTTTCAGTTTTAATATATTTTTCAAATTTATTTAGTATTTCTTCCAATGTTGCATTATTTTCTATGTATAAATTTATTCTATCACTAACATCAAAATTTTTTTCTTTTCTTAAATTTTGTATTTGTCTTACAAATTCTCTTGTAAGTCCTTCTAAGTATAATTCTTGTGTTATTAGTGAATCTATTCCTATTGTAATAGATTCTTCATTGATTACTTTTAAGTTATCTTTTTCGTCTCTTTCTAATATTATATCATTTAATGATAAGTAATACTTTGCATTATCTACTTTTATTTCATGAGATATTCCATTTATTATTTTTATTATGTCTTCATTTTTTAGCTTGCTAATTTCAATAGATACCGTTTTCATATCTTTTCCAAGCTTTTTCCCAAGTTCTTTAAAGTTTGCTTTTGCTTTGTAAGTTATAAGCTCCTCTTCGTTAGATTTTATTTTCATTTCTTTTACATTTATTTCATCCAATATTATTTCTTGCATCTCTATTAGCATATTTTGTTCATTTTGATTTTTTGTGACAACGTATATTGTGCTAATAGGCATGCGTATTTTTATATTGTGCAATGATCTGAGTGATCTTGCCATTGAAGTTATTTTTCTTGCGAGATTTATTTTCTCTTCAATTGTTTTGTCGATGAAATTTTCATTTGCTTTTGGATAATCGTTAAGGTGTATTGATTGTTTGTCTTCATCGGTTTTTAAATTTTGATAAATCTCTTCTGTTATAAATGGAATAAAGGGCGCAAGCAAAATCATTAAAGTTTTGATTGCATAATATAATGTTTCGTAGGCATCATTTTTGTCTTTATCATTTTCTGATTTCCAAAATCTTCTTCTAGATCTTCTTATATACCAATTATTTAATTTATCTATAAATTCAAGTAAAGATTCTATTGATTTTGTTAAATTATATTTGTCTATTTCTTTATTTAGTATTTTTTTTAGGCTTTCAAGTTCGCTTATGATCCATTTGTCAAGGTTATTACTTTTGACTAAACTGAGATTTTTTGTAGGTTTAAATTTATCAATTATTGCATAAGTTGTAAAAAAGGAATAAGCGTTCCAAATGGGTATTATTATGTTTTTAAGAACATCTCTTACTCCATTGTCGCTATATTTTAAATCATCAGCTTTGACTACAGGGCTCATTATTAAATAAAGCCTTAAGGCATCTGCACCGAAGGTGTTTATTACTTCCATTGGATCTGTATAATTTTTAAAGGATTTTGACATTTTTCTTCCATCGCTTGAAAGCACAAGTCCATTTACAATGACGTTTTTGAATGCTGTGTTTTCAAAAAGAGAAGTTCCTAGGATTGTAAGAGTATAAAACCATCCTCTTGTTTGATCTAGGCCCTCTGCAATGAAGTCGGCAGGAAATATGTTTTTAAAATTACTTTCATTTGCAAATGGATAATGATTGCTTGCGTAAGGCATTGCTCCAGATTCAAACCAGCAATCTAGAACTTCGCTTGTTCTGATAAATGTGCCACCGTCTTTGCTTGGCCAGGTTATTTTATCTATTTTGTCTTTATGTAAGTCTTCGATTTTTTGACCAGATAGTTCCTCAAGCTCTTTTCTTGATCCAACGCAAATTTTTTTTCCTGTTTTTGAGCATATCCAAATTGGAATTGGATTTCCCCAAAATCTGTTTCTGCTTATTGCCCAATCCTTTGCATTTTCTAGCCATTTTCCAAATCTTCCTTTTTTTAGATGAGCTGGCATCCAATTAATTTTTTCATTGACTTCTAAGAGTTGGGTTTTTATTTTTTCTACATTTACAAACCATGAGCTTATTGGTCTATAAATAATCGGGTAGTTTGTTCTGTAACAAAATGGATATCTGTGAAGATAGTTTTCTCTTTTGAATAAAAAATTGCGTAATTTTAGGTTTTCTATTATTTTTTTGTCAGCATCTTTTACAAAAAGTCCTTTAAAATCTTTTACCCTATTTGTAAATTTACATTCAGCATCTAAGGGATCTATTATATCGACATTTGTGTGTTTTTTAAGTACCCTGTAGTCTTCTTCTCCAAAGGGCGCAATATGAACAATTCCTGTTCCATCGTCAGTTGTAATATAATCGGCCGTGTGGACTTTGAAAGCCCCTTTATCTTTTTGTTCTAAAAAGTAGTTAAAAATAGGTTCATATTCTATGCCTTGAAGCTGGCTTCCTTTGAATTTTTCTATAATAGTATATGCATTTTCATCATCAAAATAGCTATTAATCTTTTTTGATCCAAGTATTAAAATCTCTTCTTTTTTTTTGTCAAAAATTTTAGAATACTCTATTTCTTTTCCTACCGCAATTCCAAGGTTTGAGGGCAATGTCCAAGGGGTGGTTGTCCATGCTAGTAGGTATTCGTTTTTATCTTTTATTTTAAATTTTATTGTTAATGAAGGGTCATTTACTTCTTTATATTCTCCAAGATTCACTTCGAAGTTTGAAAGTGGAGTTGCAAGCTTTGGAGAATAGGGGAGTACATAATAACTTTCGTAGATTAACCCTTTGTTATAAAGATTTTTAAATACCCACCACACAGATTCCATGAAGCTTATATCCATAGTTTTGTAGCCTTTTTCAAAATCTACCCATCTTCCAAGCCTCAAGATTATATTTTTCCATTCTTCTGTATATCTAAGTACTATTTTTTTGCATTCTTTGTTAAAATTTTCAATGCCATAATTTTCTATTTCGTATTTGCCAGAAATTCCCAATTTTTTTTCTACTTCGTATTCAACAGGTAGTCCGTGAGTATCCCACCCAAAATTTCTTTTAACATATTTACCTTTCATTGTTTGATATCTTGGAATTATGTCTTTTATTGTGTTTGGAACAAAATGTCCAAAATGAGGAAGTCCTGTTGCAAAAGGTGGTCCGTCGTAAAATGTAAATTCTTCACATCCTTCTCTTTGTTCCATTGATTTTTCAAAGATCTTGTTGTCATTCCAAAATTTTAATATTTTTTCTTCTATTTTAGGAAAATTTGCCTTGTTTTCTACTTTTTTAAACATATTATAATTCTCCTTTATTCTATTATTATTTTTTCTTCTTCTAAATAAATTGTTATTTTATTTATGTTTTGATTTTCAGCTATTTTGGTTATAATATCTTCTTCTATTTTTTCCTTTATTGCAGCAATTACGCTTCTTGCTCCTGAATTTTTTTTATAGTATTTTGTAGTTATGAATTTGTCAACATCTTTTTTTATTTCTATTTCAATTCCTTTAGAATAAAATTTTGTTTTAAGGGTATTTAAGTATTTTTTACAAATTTCTTCTACATTGTCCCTTGTAAGAACATTTAGGATGATTTTTTTTTGAATTCTGTCTAAAAGGGATAACTTAAATCTTTTTTCAAGATCTTGTTTTATTTCTTCTTTAAAGTTTTTTGTTTCTGCGCTTTTTTGTTGATTTTTATTGAATCCAATATTATTCTCTCCAAGAAGCATTCTAGATCCAATATTTGTAGTCATTATTATAATTGTATTTTTAAATAGTATTTTATCTTCTTTGCTATCAATAAGTTCTCCATTTTCAAGCATTTGACTTATTAAGTTTAATATGGAGTTGTGGGCATTTTCAATGTTTTCAAGCAATATTAAAGTTTCAAATGAATGTTTTAATTTGTTTGTCAGAATGCCTCCATCAGAGTAGCCCACATATCCTGGATTTGTGCCGATTAATTTTGAAATAGAGTTTTCTTCTCTATAATCTGACATATCTAGTTTTAATACTGAATTTTGATCCTTAATAAATTTTTTAGACAGTTCATCAGTTAAAGTGGTTTTTCCGCATCCATTTGATCCTATTAACAATATTGAAGTTAAAGGCTTAGAATCGTCATTTAGTCCAAGTTTGACTTTAATAATTTCTTTGATAAGCTCGCTTACTGCATGTTTTTGTCCTATTACTTTTTGATTGATTTTGCTCTCTACTTCTTTTAATTCTAAAATTTCTTCTTTTATGCTATTTGTTGTTTTAATAGATAATATTTCACTTATTGCTTTTTGTATATCATCCGATGTTATGATATTGTCTTTTGTAGGTTCTTCCTTTTTAATTGCGCCGGCAATGTCTATTAGATCTATTGCTTTATCTGGAAATCTTTTATTTATTAGATATTTGGATGAAAGTTTTACTATATTTATAAGCGCATTTTTTTCATAGATCACTCCATGATAGTCTTCGAAATTTTTTGCAATATTTTTGATTATTTTTAGCGTATCTTTTTCATCAGGCTCTCTTACAGTAATTGTTTGAAATCTTCTAGCGAATGCTTTGTCTTTTGAAATATATTTTCGGTATTCATTATAAGTAGTTGCTCCAATAATTTGTATTTCTGCCCTAGAAAGTGATGGCTTTAATATATTTGATGCATCAAGAGCTCCTTCGGAGTTTCCAGCTCCTATTAAAGTGTGTATTTCATCAATAAATATTATTGTATTTTTATTTTTTTCAATATACTTAATTATATTATTTAAACGGTCTTCAAACTCACCTCTATATTTTGTTCCCGATACCAAGTTTGAAACCTTAAGCATTAAAATTGTTTTGTCTTGTAGTTTGCTACTTATTTTTTTTTGTACTATGTTTGATGCAAGTCCCTCAACTATTGCTGTTTTCCCTACTCCAGGCTCACCTATTAGCATTGCGCTATTTTTATTTCTTCTCAAGAGTATATTGGTAAGAGCTTTAATCTCTACTTCTCTTCCAATCAAGGGATCTAATTTTTTATCTTTTGCAAGCGCTGTTAAATTTTTGACATACTTTCCAATTTCGAATTGTTCATTTTCAAGTCGTATTTCTTCATCAAATTCTTTGTAGGTTTCAATTAATCTTATTTTATTTTTTTCCATGTATTCTAATATATTTTGATCTTTAAAGTCGAAGCTAGATTTGCTTAGTTTGTACTTTTTTAGAAGCTTTTTATTTTTTAATATTTGATAAAAAATTTCTTTTGATCCTATTAGGGGTTTAGATTTAAACTCCTTTTTAGCTTCTTTTATGAGAGTAAAGATTTCTTTATTGATTTTTGGAATAATTATCTCATTTTTTTCTATTAAAATTTTCTCTAATTTATCTATTTCGCATATAACTTCTTGTTTAATGCTTTTTAGAGTTTTTGTATCTATAAATTTTATTTCAGATTTTTTAGGAGTGATAATTATAGACATTAATAGGTGCCAAATTGAAACTTCTTTATTTTTATTTTTTCTTGCAATTTCTTTTGAATCTATTTCTACCAAATTTATTAAATTTTCTGTTATGTTAATATTTTTTTATCTCCATCTTTATTGCATTTATTATACCAAATATTTTATGTTTTTCCTTATACTCGAGCTTTACAGATATGTAAAATTTAATTTTTGGCTCTGTTCCAGAGGGTCTTACGGTTATTACAATTTCGTTTTCAAGTATAAATTTTATTGCGTTTATAGGATATTTATATTCTTTTATTTCTGAAATTTCTTTTTTGAAGTTAATTTTTTTAAGAGTTTTATAGTCTAATTTTTCAATTATTTTGATTCCTGCGAATTGCATTTTTTGTTCTTTTCTTAGCTTTGACATTAGTGCTTCTCTTTGAATTTCTCCATTAGCCCCCTCAAAGTTTTTTTCTACATTAAGTTCTTCATAATATCCAAATTCTTTGTATATCTTTTCAAGATAATTCTTAATTGTTTGTTTCTTAGCTTTTAAATAAAGCGCTAAAGAACAAATCCCTTTTATGGCTGAAAATGCATCCTTATCTCTAACTTTTTTTCCTATTAGATATCCATGACTCTCTTCGCATGCAAAAGCAAATTTTTTATTCGGTTCATTTTTTTCCATTTCATCAATTAAGCTTCCTATCCATTTAAATCCTGTGTAAGTTCTAAAAATTTGAGAACCATATTTTTTTGCAATTTTTTCTAACATTTGTGTTGTTACAAATGATGATATTACAAATGTATTTTTAGGATTTATTTCTTTTGAGAGTATATAGTTCATTAAAATGCATGATATTTGATTTCCGTTTAAAAATATCCATTCGTTTTGATCTTTAAATGCAACTCCTATTCTATCAGCATCTGGATCTGTTGCAAGGGCAATGTCACAATCTTCTTTTTTCGCAAGCTCTATTACTTTAAGCATTGATGTTTTTTTTTCTGGATTAGGATAGGTTATTGTTGGAAATTCCGGGTTTGGTACTATTTCACTTTTTTCTAAAAAAAGCTGTATTTTGCTATTTGTAAAGAGTTTTTTTATTATGGTTCCACCAGTACCATGTAGTGCTGTGTAAGCTACTTTTAAGTTTGTTTTTTTGCTATTCTTCTCAAAATCAGGGAATTCTTTGTTTATTGTTTGTACATACTCTTTGTCTATCTCATTATTTAGTTCTTTGATAATCTTTTTTTCAATACCTTCTTTTATGGTAATTTTATTTATTATGTTTTTTACTTTTTTGATTTCATTGGTTATTAGTGTGTCATGAGGCGGCATTATTTGTATTCCACCTTTCCAGTATGCTTTATAGCCATTGTATTCTTTTGGATTATGACTTGCTGTTATCATAACACCAACATCACAATCAAATTTTCTTATTGTATAAGATAGCTGGGGAGTGGGTCTTAAGCTTTTATATATATATGTTTCAAAATTATTTGAGGCAAAAATTTGAGCAGTATTGTAAGCAAATTCTTTTGAAAAATATCTTGAATCATAACTTATTGCAACTTTGGGGTTTTTATTTATTTTAAGTACATAGTTGCATATTCCTTGGCTTATTTTTTTTACATTATAAGTGTTTATGTAGCATGTTCCAGCCCCAATGATCCCTCTCATTCCAGCAGTGCCAAATTCTAGATCTTTATAAAATCTGTTTAGGATTTCTGTCTCATTATTTGTTTTTTGAATTTTTATTGCTTCTTCTTTAAAATATGTATCTTTTTCAAGAAGAATATAATTTTTTAATTTTCTTTTGGCTGTGACTTGTTGCATCAATTATTCCTTTTATTTTTATTTTACTTTATTTTACTTAAACAAAGATTAATTAAATTATATTGATTTATAATGAATTATATACTTGATATAGTATTTATTATTAGATAATTTATAAGAATGTATATTAAATTTTGGTCGTTAAATTAATGATAGATTTTTTTTTGAATTCAGAATATCTTCCTGCTGGTGATCAACCTAAAGCAATAAAAGAGATTGAAAATTCTATTTTGCTTGGGAATAAGTATCAAACATTAAAAGGTGTTACAGGAAGTGGAAAGACTTTTACAATTGCGAATATAATTAAAGATCTAAACAGGCCAGCTTTAGTTGTCAGTCATAATAAAACATTGGCAGCGCAACTTTATAGGGAATTTAAAGATTTTTTTCCAAACAATGCTGTTGAATATTTTGTTTCTTATTATGATTATTATCAGCCAGAATCCTATGTGCCTTCAAAAGATTTATTTATTGAAAAAGAAGCTACTATTAATACTGAGATAGAAATCAAGCGAATAAGGACTGTAACTTCCCTTGCTAAAAGGCGAGATGTCATTGTTGTTGCAACTGTATCTTCAATTTATGCTCTTGGATCTCCAGATTTTTTCAAAAAATCAGCACGAGAATTTTCTGTAGGTCAAAAAATTTCTATTAAAGAAATATCAGATATTTTTGTAGAACTTTATTATGAGAGAACTTTAATGAATCTAGAGAGAGATAAATTTTCAATTAAAGGAAATATTATTGAAATTTGGCCTAGCAGTGAGCACGGAGAGTTTGCTTATCGAATTTGTTTAGATTTTGATGAAATTGTTGAAATATATAGGATTAGTTCATTTTCTAAAAAAAATTTAGGAACCACAAATAGTTTTACTCTTTTTGCTAAATCTTATTTTGTAATTCCTTATAAAAACGTGTTAGAAGCGATACCTAAAATATCTTATGATTTAAATCTTCAATGTCAATATTTTAAAGATAATGGCAAGCTTGTAGAAGCTGAGAGGCTTAAGCAGAGAGTAGAGTATGATTTGGAAATGCTTAGAGAGACAGGATTTTGTTCGGGCATTGAAAATTATTCTAAATATTTGAGTGGAAGTGAAATGGAAAGACCTTATTGTCTTTTTGATTTTTTTCCGAAAGATTACTTATTGTTTGTAGACGAATCTCATGTTACATTGCCGCAATTTAGGGGAATGTATAATGGAGATTATTCTAGAAAATTAAATCTTGTTAACTTTGGATTCAGACTTCCTGCAGCGCTTGAAAACAGGCCTCTTAAATATGATGAATTTGACGCATTAATTAATCAGGTTGTGTTTGTATCTGCAACTCCAGGTCTTGAAGAGAATTTGAAGAGTAGAGTGGTTGTCGATCAAATAATTCGTCCCACAGGTCTTGTTGATCCAGAGATTATTACCAGGCATTCTGATGGTCAAATGGAAGATCTTTATAGCGAGATTCAAAAAAGAGTAGCTCTTAAGGAACGGGTTTTAATTACTACTTTGACAAAGAAAATGTCTGAAGATTTGACTGAATATTTGGTAAGTCTTGGAGTAAGGGCAAAATATTTACATTCAGAACTTGACACTCTTGAAAGAGTAGAGGTTATTTCGTTGCTTAGAAAATCTGAAATTGATGTTATTGTTGGCATTAACTTACTTAGAGAAGGCTTAGATATCCCAGAAGTATCTCTTGTTGCAATATTAGATGCTGATAAAGTAGGGTTTTTAAGATCTACTACTTCATTAATACAAACAATTGGTAGGGCTGCTAGAAATTCTAACGGACTTGTAATAATGTATTACGACACAATAAGTGTAGCTATGCGGGAGGCAATTGAGGAAACTAATAGAAGACGTCAAATTCAGGTTGATTATAATAAAAAAAATAATATTACTCCTAAGACAATTGTTAAGAAAATTCAAAATATTTTAGAAAAAGAACTTAATAATAAAAATAAAAATATTAACTATGACCTTGAAAAAATTATTTCAGGCGAGAGATTGTCTAAAAAAAAGCTTATTAATAAGCTTAAATTTGAGCTAGAAGAAGCTGTTAATGATGAAAGGTTTGAAGATGCAATTGTTTTAAGAGATAAAATAAAAGAGCTTAGTAGTAAAATTAGTGTGGCTCGCAATAAATAAAAGAGAGGTATAATCTTTGGTAAAAAATTTGGGAAAAAAAATTATCGTCAGGGGAGCAAAAGAACATAATTTAAAAAATATTGATATAGATATTCCAAAAGATGGTTTAGTTGTAATATCTGGCAAGAGCGGCTCTGGTAAATCTTCTCTAGCTTTTGATACTATTTTTGCAGAAGGGCAAAGAAGGTATATGGAGTCTGTTTCAGCTTATGCAAGGCAATTTTTGGGTGTAATGAAAAAACCCAATGTTGATTATATAGATGGACTTTCTCCTTCTATAGCTATTGAGCAGAAAACAATAAGCAATAATCCTCGCTCTACTGTTGGAACAATTACTGAAATTTATGATTATTATAGACTAATATTTGCTAAAATAGGTAAAGCATATTGTCCAAATGATGGTAGATTAATAGAAGAGCAATCTTTAGATAAAATAGTTAATACTATTTTAAGTTATGCCGAAGGATCTAAAGTTATACTTTTTGCACCAATTGTAAGGGGTTCTAAAGGTTTTCATAAAAAGGTTTTAGAAAAAATATTAAATCAAGGGTTCAATAGAGTCAGAATAAATTCTGAAGATTATTTAATAGAAGATGCACTTAATTTAAATTTACATAAAAATAAAAAACATACCATTGAAATTATAGTTGATAGAATCAAGCTTGGTAATAATGTTCGAGTTAGACTTGCAGAATCTATTGAAACTTCTCTTGCTGTTTCTAATGGATATTTACGAGTGGAGATTGAGAATGATTTAGAAAAAATAGATAAGCTTTTTACAGAGCATAATAGTTGTCCTTTATGTGGATTTTCGCTTCCTTTTATAGAGCCCAGGCTTTTTTCATTTAATAGTCCATTTGGTGCTTGCAGTGAGTGCTCTGGTCTTGGTGTTACACTTGAATTTGATTTTGAGAGTATTTGTCCTGATACAAGTCTTTCTTTTAATGATGATGCTTTTATTACCTTTAAGGCAAGCTCATCTTGGTCCGTGGCTATTTTTAAAGGACTTGCTAAGCATTATAATTTTGAATTAAGTACCCCTGTAAAAGACATTCCAAGCAAAGTTCTTAAACAGATTTTATACGGAGTAAATGCAAAAATAGATTTTATTTATCAGTCCAAAGAAATGGAAGCAAAGGAGATGGGTGGAGGATTCCATTATTCCAAAAAGTTTGAAGGGCTTTTACCTCTTTTAAAAAGACGATATCTTACAACAGAATCAGAGAGTACTAAAATTTTTTACGAAAATTTGATGTCTAAAAAAATCTGTAATTCATGTAAGGGGAAGCGGTTATGCACTGAAGCTTTAGCTGTGAAAATCAATGGGAGAGATATTCAAGATCTTAGCAATTTATCTGTATTTGATTCTTATATGTTTTTTGAAAACTTACAGCTTGATGCGGTGGATGAAAAAATATCTAAAGAAATTTTAAAGGAAATTAAAAGTAGGCTTAAATTTTTAATTGATGTTGGTCTTTCTTATTTGTATTTAAATAGAATATCGGGCAGTTTATCTGGGGGTGAGGCTCAGCGTATTAGGCTTGCTACTCAAATAGGATCAGCGCTTTCAGGTGTTATTTATGTTCTTGATGAGCCAAGTATTGGTCTTCATCAAAGAGATAACGAAAAATTAATCTCTACTCTTGTTAATCTTAAAAATCTTGGCAATACTGTAATTGTTGTTGAGCACGATGAGCAAACTTTGCGTACTGCAGACTATATTATTGATATGGGCCCTGGTGCTGGAATTCTTGGGGGAGAAATAGTTGCAAAGGGAGCCTTAATTGATATTTTAAATAGCAAAAATAGTTTAACTGGTCAGTATTTGAGTGGCAAGTTTAAAATAGATGTTCCAAGCTCTAGAAGAAAAACAGATAAGGGAGAAATTTTGCTTTTAGGCTCTAGTAAAAACAATCTTAAAAATATAGATGTAAGTATCCCTTTGGGAGTTTTTACTGTAATAACAGGTGTTTCTGGTAGTGGAAAAAGTACTTTGCTTAACGAAGTTTTATATCCAGCTCTTGATAGCAGATTAAAGCTTAATGAAAAGTATTGTGATGGGTTTAAAGACATTATTGGACACGAAAAAATAGATAAAATTATTCAAATAAATCAAAAACCAATAGGAAGAACTTCAAGATCAAACCCAGCAACTTATGTTGGATTTTTTACAGAAATTAGGGAGCTTTTTGCTAAGCTTCCAGATGCAAAGTCAAGAGGCTTTAAAGCCGGTAGATTTTCTTTTAATGTTAAAGGCGGAAGATGTGAGAAATGCCAAGGAGATGGGTATCTCAACATTCAAATGCATTTTTTACCAGATGTTTTTGTTCCTTGTGATTTATGCAAGGGTAAAAAATTTAATGAAGAAACTTTAGAGGTTAGGTATAAAGGAAAAAATATACATGATGTTTTAGAGATGAGTGTATTTGAAGCTAAAAATTTTTTTGAGAATGTTCCCAAAGTTAGTCATTATTTGAAATTTTTAATTGAAGTTGGGCTTGAATACATCAAATTGGGACAATCTGCAACAACTTTATCAGGAGGCGAAGCTCAACGTATTAAGTTGGCTTTTGAGCTAAGTAAGAAGAGCACAGGTAAAACCTTTTACATCGTCGATGAACCAACAACCGGATTGCATTTTGATGACATAAAGAAATTGTTAGAAGTTTTGCAGCGGTTAGTTTCTAATGGTAATACAGTTGTACTCATAGAGCATAATTTAGATGTAATTAAACAAGCAGATTATATAATAGATTTGGGTCCCGATGGTGGATTGGCAGGGGGGAATATCGTTGTTTCTGGTGTTCCCGAAGAGGTTGCAAAATGCGAGAATTCCTATACGGGAATGTTTTTAAAAAATCTTTTGTAATATTGTTATTTTTTTTTACATTTTCTAATATAATTTTTGCTCAGACTGCAAATGACGAAAATTCAAAAAAAAGAAGTAAGCTAACTTTAAGTCAAAGATCTTATTTAAGAGAACTTGAGCTTTCGACTGATGAAGATTTGAAAAAATGGGCCTTGCAAGAAGGCCTAAAAGAAACGGATGTTTTAAAAATACGAGAATTGCTTTTAAAAAAATTTGGAATAGATCCTGAGCTTTTTGTCAAAGGAAAAGGACTTGCTGGATCTGGTAGATATAAAATAATAATTGAAACTACAGACAATCTTGAAAATTTCACTTATGGACTTACTAAGGATGAAAGTATTGTTTTTCAAGGAAGAGTTAATATTTTAGTTGAGGATACTAAGGAGAATAAAAAGCACAATATTAAGGGCGATAGAATAGTTCTTAATAGAAACTCTAAAAAACTTTATTCTATTGGGAATGTTGAATATATTCTTGATATGGATGCCAATGAAAAGCTTTATTTTTATGGTAATGAATTTTTTGTCGATTTTGATTCTCAAAATTTTCTATTAAAAGATGGCATTCTTCAAAAAAAAATGCAAAAAAATCAAATAGATCATATTCTTTCGTTTGGAGGAAAGGTTTTAAAAAAGATAGACAATGATGTTACTATTGTGGAGCAAGCTTTTGCAACAACTAGTAAAATTCCAGAGCCTTACTATTCGATCAAAGCTTCTAAAATATGGGTATTACCCTCAGGGGATTTTGGGTTTTTACATGCTATATTTTATATGGGAAGAGTTCCAGTATTTTATATTCCTTTTTTCTTTAGGCCAGGAGATAGTTTATTTTTTAATCCATCTTTAAGCTTGAATCCACGAAAAGGTTTTTCTGTTTTTAATACTATTTATCTTTTTGGCAATAAATCTTCAAGCGAAGATTCTTCTTTTTTGGATTTTGATTTCAATTCTGTTTATAATTCAGGTAAAAAACCTTATATAAGAAATGGATATTTAACTTATTTTTTTGCAGAAAATTTAGCATCTAGTCTTAGTAAAGATTATGTTAAGTTGATTTTTGACATTTATGCTAATCTGGGATTTTATTCTGGGATTGATTTTGATTTGAGCAATACCTTAGGGCATTTTAAAGCCTTGGAAGGAAATTTTGGATTAGGTTTTACCAGGAATGTTTATAGTTACGATGGAGGATATTATCCTTTTAATAATAGAACTTTAAAACAATCTCTTTTTAGTTTTTCTAATCTTAACAAGGGAGATATATTTGGATTTGAAGTTCCTTTTAGATATTTACTTAAATTTAAAACAGAATTTCTTTTAAGAGATGCACTTTTTTCAGTTTTTTTAGAGCACTATTCCGATCCATATGTTAATATTGATTTTAGAGATAGAATAGAGAGTTCTACATTTTTTTCTCTTTTAAATTTAGATAAAGATTCGGCTAAAGAGCAAGCTAGTATTAACACTTTTGATTGGAATTTGTCTTCTTTTTATAGTCGGAAGTTTGATGATAATTCAATTTTAGATTACAAATTAAATAATTTAGGATTAAGTTTTAAATTATCGGGCTATGAGAATCTTTATGTTAAATCTCCTTTAGAAAAACCAAAAGAGATTAATGATCCTACAAGAAAATGGTTTTATTTGGAGAGAATTTATGTCCCATATATCGATTTAAATTTTCAAAAAGACCTTTACAATAATCAATGGACATTTTCAGCTGATACTAAAGAAATGATAATGCGCCCAGAAATTAAAAATCTAGAAGATAAAGATAATGATAAAAAGAACGTTAAGGAAAAAAAGATCCAAAAAATAAAAGATTTAAATAAAGATTTATATATTTCTCCAGAACCCATCACTTTAAAAAGTATTGATCAATTTGATTCTTTTTTTATTAGATTTGGTATTAATCCTTACTTAAGAAATAATGTTTTTTTTAATAATTATAGCATCACAAGTCCAAAGGACTTTAATTATGAAATAAAAAATTATTTATTTGATATAAAGAATAAAACGGATATAAAAATCCATGCTGACTTTTATAATCGTTTAATTACTTTTGAAAATTTATTATATCTTAATACTATTGAGTATAATCCTTTAAATAAAGATTTTAAAGTTGAAGATAAAGATAAAAAAAGTGAGCATTCTATTATTAATCAAATAAATTTAAACTTGCTTCCTTTTATTAGGTATCCCCTATTCTCTAGAAGTATTTTAAAATTTGAGAATAAGTCTACTTTGTATTCATTTAATAAAAAATATGATACTGATTTAAAATCTTTAGTTACTAAGAATAGTAGTATTTTTTTCTCTGATCCGGAAACTTTTTATCAACATTTAACAGCTTCTTTGATTTATGATTATAATTATTTTAACGCTGAGCTTTCAGGTGAATTAAAAAATAGTTTTGAAGATATTAAAGCTTCTTCTGAGCTTAAACTTTCTTTAGATTTTCCTTATTTATTACAAGAAGCTGGAATTGGAATTAAATATTATAAAAAGTTTAAAGAAGATGCTATTAAAAACCCTGGAATTTCTACTGTTCAATCTTTATTGAATCCTTCAGAGCCTCAAAAACCATCATCACCTTATAAAAATTTAGAAATGTCTCCTGCTTTGTATTATAAAATTGAGCCAAGATATTTAAATTATTTTAAATTTAGTTTTTTAGCTGCTTATGATCCTTTGATAAATAGAGTTTCTGAACTTTCTTTTAAGCTTAATGGTTTTGATTTTCAAGTTTTATTTGCGATGAAAGATGACTTTGAATATAATTATGATCCTTTAAAAGGAGATTTTTCTAAGGTCGGAATTACAACTAAACTTGTTCCATATTCTTTAGATTCTAGTTACAAGAAGGAGTTTCATGTTTTAAATTTGTTTGACAAGAAGCTTTCTTTTACTTTAGGGATAGATGCTGGCTGGAAAATCAATTTGCAGAAATTTACGGATAATGAACTTTGGTCTGCATTGACTTTTAAATTTATATATACAGAATTTTTAGAAATTTACTTTTCTACTTTTTCTGTCAATACCAAGACTTTTAGATACTTCAAAGGATATATGGATCAAATTGGTCTTGAGACCGTCAATATCTTTACTGATTTGTTAAAATCTTTCAATTTCTTTAATTCCCAAGACAGAAAAAATTCACTTTTTAAAATTAAAAAATTCTCATCAGGCTTTAAATTCAATTTTTATGATTGGAAATTTGTTGGCGAATATAATTTAGAGCCAGATTTGCTAAAAGGATCTGATGGGATTTATTCTCCTATTTGGAGAAATAATTTCACAATTTATATTTCTTGGAATTTTTTTGCTCCTTTAAAAGCATCATTTGAAAACAATAAAGATACAAACCATGAGCTTATTATTAATAGAAAAACAAAAAAATAATAAAGGCTTTATGTATTATTAGCATTGATTTTTATAGTTCTTGTTATTAAAATGTTTATTGTTTTTTTTGTTTCAATCCCTATTTTTGTTATGTTGAGCTTGAAGATAGAGGGATATTCAATAGCTGAGCTTAAAACATCGCTATTTTTGTTTTTAGAGGAAATTTTTAGTGGATATGCTTTAAATTTAAATGAAGTTTTAGGACCAATAAAAAACTCTCTATATTTATTTTTATACATTGTTTCATTGTCTATTGTAAGATCTTCTTTTTTTAAGACAATTTTATTTTTGTTAATGCTAGTGTTTTGCCAATTTATTTTTACTACATCTAAACTATTGTTTGTAATTTGAATATAGATATATTCATTTGTGGCTTTAATTGCCTCTATGTCAATGTATTTAAATGGAGATTCTAAAACTTTGAAATTAGTTTCATAATCGGGACTGGGGCTTATTTTTATTGTTGCACAACAATAAAAATAAGCCATTGAAATCAGAAATATTGTTTTTATGTATTTTTTGGCAATATTTTTACTTAGTTTTATGAAAACCAAGATCTGCAATATTTTCATTTCCTGGAATAAAAGAAATTTTTCCACCTTGTTCTTCAAATTTTTTCCTCAGTTTAACTGTTTTTTTGATTAAATTAATAGTAATTTGTTTTAATTTTTTGCTATTATAGATTCCTTTTGACCAATAGTCAATTATTAATTTGCTGTCACCGAATATGTTTATTATATTCTCTTTTAACGCTATTTTAAGTGCTGCATATAGGGCAAGCAGTTCTCCAAAATTATTGCTAATTCCTTGAAAATTTTTGACATAATGATTTCCATATTCATTAATCAAGGATTGATCTAGGATTTTGTCCAATATTGAAATTCTTTTTTCGTTTACAACCCTAATTTCTACACCCTTTCCTCTTCCTGTTCCAGAATCAAAATATATTCCAGGACGTTGATGAATAATTTTATTTCCATTGTCCAATAGCCAATTTTGAGCTTGTTCTATTGTTTTAAAACTTTTTATTTTATTATTTTTCCCTTTAATAGTAGATTTGCATTCTTCCCAAGATTTGAAAATAATTTTTTCATTACTATCTATTAAAATGCACGCATAATATTTGTCCATATAATAGTATTAACTTCCCGAGCACCAGAGGTTTGTTATATTGCAAGCTCTTCCAAAAATTTTTTCTTTCGATTTTTTCAATTCCACCGAATCTACTATTTCTTTGTTGTAACCAATGAATTTTTCTTTTAAGCTTGGTTTAATGAGCCTTTTTGGAAGTGCGCTTGGAAGTATTCCTGCAATTGTATAAGACATGTAAAAATTGTAAGCGGCTGCATTTATTTCTCCAGGAGTAATTATTCCTGAAATTTCGTAATTTCTTGATACATTAAGTCCTGCTATTTTATATATTCTATCAACTACTAAAGAACAATAGGTTTTATTATGAATTTCTTCAAGATTAAATGAATCTGTCCATAAATTAGAGGAGATTAATGGAATCATATATCCAAAGTTATTGTCAATATATCTACTTCTTCCAAAATTAATAGCTTTTTGAATTGTTCTTGTATCTGTTATTGGCGAAAATATTTTTAATATTCTTGATTGTACATATGTTGAAAGTTTTTCATATCCTGATCCTTGAGTGGATGCTGTATCGAATTTGATTTGATTGCTTGTAATTATTGATTTTATATCAAAACTGTCATTTCCATCGAATGCAATTTTTTTAGTAGCTTCGTATTTTTCTTCATCAAATATTCCTACATGTTGCCAAAAATAAAAAAACTCTGTCCAATCTATTTTGGGTTTTATTAGTATTATGTCGCCATTTGATAAAAGAGATCTTAAATTTTTAGGAGTTATTTCAATGCCTGTATTTGGGTCTATTATTTTTGGTATTAGATCATATTGATTGCTATTGTCGGATTCAACAGTTGATCTTTTTCTCCTTCTACTTCTACTTTGAGATGGTTGTTTTGAATAATATAGTTCATTATGAAGATCTGCAATTTTTTGTTTTTCAATTATTGTTTTTATTATGCTGTTTTCAATTTTTAAAAAGTGCATAAATTGTTCAAAATATTTTTTATCTTTTATTTTTAATAATTGATTAGCTATTATATGAGGCGCAACATATTCTTCCCCATCTATTATTTCTTTTGTGATTGAGTTTATATTTTCTTGAGGAAAGAATGAATTAATATGGCTTAATTGTATGTATCCTAAATTTTTATCATGAAATGTTTGCTCAATTAAGTTTAAAATTTCTTTTTCTAAATGCATTTGTAATTCTATTAATTCTGTCAAATTTTCATTATCTGAATTTGTATAATTAAAATTTATTTTTTTTTCAAAAGCAGTATCAATTTTAATTATTAGATTACCATTGACGCTGCTTTGATCTATGAACTTTATCCATTCTGCCTCATTATTTAAATAATTTTTATAAGCATTTAAATAGTTTTTTATTTCTTCTAGTTTTTGTGGGCTTATTTTGATTTTTACTGCTGTTTGTTTTATTAAAAAGGAATTATTGCTATTGTTTAAAATTTCTTGGATACTAGATATTGGTATTCGATATTCTGTACCAGAAGTATTCTTTATTAAAGAGCTTTCTAGTGGTGTTTTTTGTGTTAATATGATTTCTGATGTGTTTGGATTTTTTGGCTTATTATTTGTAGCCAAGGAACAAGAGAATAGTAAGATGTGCATAGTCAATATTAATATTAATCTATTAATTTTCTTCATGGTAGTATTTTAGCATAATTCTTGTAAATGTTTTAAATGTCTATTTTAAAATTTCTTTTTTGTTTTTAGTAATTTTTTTACATTTATAATAATTTTTTAAAAACTTTAATAAATAATTGATATTTTTTAATATAAACTATAATATTTTAATATATGGCAATTTTTATAAAGGGGAAATCGATGGAAGGATATTTAAATCCAATAAATATATTTTCTGAAATAGGTCGTTTGAAAAAAGTTTTGCTTCATAGACCAGGAGAAGAATTAGAAAATTTGACACCTTTTATTATGAAAAAATTTTTATTTGATGACATTCCTTACCTTGAAGTCGCAAGACAAGAGCATGAAGTTTTTGCAAGTACTTTAAAAAATAATTCAGTTGAAATTGAGTATGTTGAGGATCTTGTTAGCGAGGTTCTTGCTTCTTCTGTAGCGCTTAAAGATAAATTCATATCTCAATTTATTCTGGAGGCAGAAATAAAAACAGATAGTACAATTAATATTTTAAAAGATTATTTTTCTAATTTGACTATTGATAATATGGTCTCTAAAATGATTTCGGGTATTGTAAGTAAAGAGCTTAAAAATTATGTATCTTCTCTTGATGATTTAGTTAACAGTGCAAGTCTTTTTATTATTGATCCTATGCCTAATGTTTTATTTACCAGAGATCCTTTTGCTAGCATTGGTAATGGGATTACAATAAATAAAATGTCTAATAAGGTTAGACATAGAGAGACAATATTTGCAGAGTATATTTTTAAATACCATCCTATTTATAAAAAAAATGTTCCAATTTGGTTTAATAGATGGGAAGAATCTTCTTTGGAAGGTGGAGATGAGTTTGTGTTAAGCAAAGATATTTTAGTTATTGGAATTTCCGAAAGAACAGAAGCAGAGTCTGTAGAAAAATTGGCTATTAGCCTTTTTAAAAATAAGACTTCATTTAACACAATTTTGGCTTTTAAAATTCCAAAAAATAGGGCTTATATGCATTTAGATACAGTTTTTACTCAAATTGATTATAGTGTTTTTACAAGCTTTACGAGTGATGATATGTATTTCTCAATTTATGCTTTAACTTATAATTCAAGTTCTAGTAAAATTCATGTTAAAGAAGAAAAAGCTAGACTTAGAGATGTTTTAAGCTTTTATCTTGGCAGGAAGATTGACATAATAAAATGTGCAGGTGGAGACTTAATACATGGTGCAAGAGAACAATGGAATGATGGTGCCAATATTTTGGCTATAGCTCCGGGAGAAGTAATTGCTTATTCTAGAAATCATGTAACTAATAAGTTGTTTGAAGAAAATGGCATTAAAGTTTATAGAATTCCGTCTAGCGAGCTTTCAAGAGGTCGTGGTGGTCCAAGATGTATGTCTATGCCTTTAGTAAGAGAGGATATTTAATATTTGAGCTAAATAAGCTAAATAAGCTAAATAAAGGCTTTATAAACCAATTGTAAATGTTAGGGGTTATTATGTATAATTTACGAAATAGGAGCTTTTTAAATCTTTTAGATTTTACAAGCAAAGATATTAGATATTTACTTGATTTATCGATTGATTTAAAAAAATCAAAATATGCAGGAATTGAAGTGCAGAAACTTAAAGGTAAAAATATGGCTATAATTTTTGAGAAAGATTCAACAAGAACTCGGTGTGCTTTTGAGATTGCAGCGTATGATCAAGGGGCAAATATTACGTATTTAGGTTCTAGGGGTAATCAAATAGGCGTAAAAGAGTCTATGATGGATACCGCTAGAGTTCTGGGGCGTATGTATGATGCCATCGGGTTTAGAGGGTTTTCTCAACAGACTGTTGAATGTTTGGCGAATTATTCCAATGTTCCTGTTTACAATGGACTGACAGATACTGCTCATCCAACCCAAATACTAGCCGATTTAATGCCAATAGAAGAGCATAAAGGAAGTTTAAAAGGGGTTAAAATAGTATTTTGTGGCGACGGTAGGGGGAATGTTGCCAATTCTTTATTGAAAGGCTGTGCTATTATGGGGCTTGATTTTAGAATTTTTGCTCCTAAAGAGCTTTTTCCAGACTCGAATTTGACGCTTAAGGCTAAGTCTTTAGCCCTAGATAGTGGAGGTAAAATTACAATTACAGATTCTAAAGAAGAGGCTGTAAAATGCGCTGATGTTGTGTATACGGATGTGTGGGTATCTATGGGCGAAAATAATTGGGAAGATAGAATAAATCTTCTAAGGTTTTATCAGGTCAATAAAGAGATTATGGATATGGCAAAAGATAGCGCAATATTTATGCATTGTTTACCTGCTTTTCACGATTTAAATACTGTAGTCGGTAAAGATATTTTTGATAAATATGGAATTAATGGAATCGAAGTTACAGAAGAAATTTTTGAAAGTAAAAATTCAGTTGTTTTTGATATTGCTGAAAATAGAGTACATACCATTAAAGCTATTGTGGTAGCGACTTTAGGATAACAGCAATTTATTTTTATATGAAAAAATTATTTAGGAGGAGTGAATGGTATGATTAAAATGCCAAGTAGTTTTACAATAATATTCTCTTTAATTATATTTGTTACCATCTTAACATATGTAATTCCTGCTGGCAAGTTTGATAAAGAATTTAAGCAAATAAGTGATGGATCTAAACGAGAGATAGTCGTTGCTGGAACTTATCAACTTGTAGATCGAGGCCCCAGGGGATTTTTACATCCTATTATTACTATTTTAACTGCAATGTCAAAAGGGATGGAGCATGCAGCTGAAGTTATTATTTTTGTTTTAATTGTTGGAGGCGCTTATGGGGTTATTATGAAAACAGGAGCAATAGATGCAGGAATTTATTGTTTAATCAAGAAGTTGGGCCATAAAGATAAATTACTTATTTCTTTGCTAATGTTTATTTTTTCAATTGGGGGAACTGTAACCGGAATGAGTGAAGAGGCCCTTCCCTTTT